>CAIKZO010000078.1 GCA_903832005.1 Enhydrobacter aerosaccus
ACCGCGGGCTTCCAGCCCGCTCATGATCAAGAGCGGGCTGGAAGCCCGCGGTCCGCTGAGTCGATCCCGCGTGCCACATCGAGCAGAAGACGGCGAAACCAGCGGTGGCGCGGGTCGGCGTTGCTGCGTTCATGCCAGTAGAGTGCGCCGCGCAAGGGCGGCAGGGCGATCGGCGGGCGCAGGACACGGATGCCCAGGCGCGGGTCGAGGCTCCACGTCAGACGCTCGGGAACGGTCGCGATGACGTCTGATTGCGCCACGACCTGCGGGATGGTGAGGAAGCTTTGCGCCAGCAGTACGATCCGCAGGCGTCGCGTAGCGTGGCGACGGCGGTAGGGCAGGCCGAGATACTGTTCGAGCGTCACGCTGCCCGCATCGGCGGGCAGGCCGCGCGTCACGGCTATGGCGGGGCGCACGTGCGGCAGTTCGAAGAAGTCGCCGGTGCGCAGACGCTCACCCACGACCGGATGATTCTCGCGCACCAGGCAGACCAGGCGATCCTCCGGCAAGCGGGCGAAGCGCGACTCCGGCCGCGGCTCGTGGATCCACGCGAGGCGGCAGTCGACTTCGCCGCTGTCGAGCCAGGTGCGGGCAAGATCGGGATTGGGTGGCCGCAACTCGACCGAGACGCCGGGCGCCTCGGCCTGCAGGCGCGCGACAAGGGCGGGTGAGAGCAGCGTCTCGAAGTACTCCGGGAGAGTGAGCACGAAGGTCGAGCGCTCGCTGGCCGGATCAAAACCGCGATCCGGCCGGGTGAGGCGGTCGACTGCCGCCACGATGGCACGTGCCTCGACGTCGATCTCCAGCGCGCGCGCCGTCGGCACCATGCCGTTGGCGGCGCGCACCAGCAGCGCATCGGCGAAGTGGGCGCGCAGTCGGGCCAGCACGTGGCTGACGGCGGGTTGCGACAGGCCGAGGCGATCGGCGGCGCGCGTCACACTGCGTTCGCGCATCAGGGCGGTGAAGCAGCGCAGCGCCGGCAGGTCGAGTGACAGTTCATTCATATGAAGAATGTACTACATGCATCTCATGTCATGGACGGTGGAATTGGCAGGTCTATACCTGAGCGTAAGAAAATCAGGAGGAAACATGCTGTCCCACGCCGACAACGAGCTTCTGTGCCGGGTTGGACCGGGCACGCAGATGGGCGAGGTTTTCCGCCGCTTCTGGCACCCGGTCTGCCTGTCCGAGCAGCTTCCCGGTCCGGATTGCGATCCCGTGCGGGTCGAGATCCTGGGCGAGCGGCTGGTCGCGTTCCGCGACACGACCGGCACGCTGGGCCTGCTGGAAGAGGGCTGTCCGCATCGCGGCGTCTCGCTGGCGCTCGGCCGCAACGAGGACCACGGCCTGCGCTGCCTCTATCACGGCTGGAAGTTCGCGGTCGACGGCACGATCCTCGACATGCCGAATTGCCCTGACGCGAGCCTGCGCCAGCGGCTCAAGGCCAAGACCTATCCGGTGCGCGACGCTGGCGGTTTCCTGTGGGCCTATCTCGGACCGGAAGAGAAGATGCCGCCGTTTCCCAAGTGGCGCTTCCTCGAGATCCCGGTGGCCAACATGCGCGTGAACCGCATCGACGCCGAGGTGAACTACATGCAGCAGCTCGAAGGCGGCGCCGACACCAGTCACGTTGGCATCCTGCATTCGAACTTCGCGCGGCCGGGGTGGATGACGGGCGCCTTCAATGCCAACACCGACCCGGACAATCCGGCGGCACTGGTCACCGGCGATCTCGCGCCGACGCTCTCGGTTGAGGACACGCCGTTCGGCTTCCATTACGCGGCGATCCGCCAGCTCGGCACCGACGATGCCGACGGCCGGCGCAACGTGCGGATCACGCCGATCATCATGCCGACGACGCGCATCATCCCGTCGCCCGCCGTCCAGTTCATTATCTTCGAAGTGCCGATGAACGACACGCGCACCGCGACCTTCGCCGCGAGCTATCGCCTCGACGGCGCGCCGGTCGACCAGTGGAAGCTGAACGAGATGAGCGGCCGGCATAATCCCGCGCTGTTCGACGACAAGACCCATCGCTACATCGGCACGTGGGCCAACGGCTTCGGCCAGGACCGCGCGCAGATGAAGGACAACTGGAGCGGCATCAAGGGCGTGGTCATGGAGGACATGGCGATGGCGATGTCTCAGGGTGCGATCGCCGATCGCAGCAAGGAGCATCTCGTTCCCGCCGACCAGGCCGTCGTGCGCTGCCGTCGGCAGCTGCTCGAATCGGCCAAACGCGTGGCTGAAGGAGGCGATCCGATCGGCGTCGAGGTCGACGTCTCGACCATCCGCGCGATCGACGCCACCGTGCCGGGCAATGTGCGCTGGCAGGACCTTGTCGCGCCAGGAGCCGAGTGATGAAGCGCCTTCTCCTCGCACTCGCCGCGCCCCTGGCCGCAATCGCTGCTTTCGCTTCGCCGGCCGTAGCCAAGTATCCTGAACGGGCGATCAGTATCATCGTGCCGCTGCCACCGGGCGGTCCGGCGGACACGGTCGCACGCGTGGTGGGCCAGAAGCTGCAGGAGCGGCTGGGCCAACCCGTCACCATTGACAACCGGCCGGGCGCGCTCGGCCTGATCGGCGCGGAGATCGGCGCGCACGCCAAGCCCGACGGCTACACCATCGTCATGGTGAGCTCGGGCCTCGCGATCCAGGCGGCGACCCAACCCAAGACGATCCATTTCGACGTGCACAAGGATCTCGACCCCGTGACCTATGCGGTGAAAGTGCCGATGGTCGTGGCGACCGGCCCGAACGCGCCGTTCAAGACGATGAAGGAGTTCGTCGAATACGCGAAGAGCCGGCCCGGCCAGTTGTCGGTCGGTGTCAGCCCCGGCCTCGGTGGCACGGCGCATCTCACGCTCGAGCGTATGAAGCTCGGCGTCGGGCTCGATGTCGTGGCCGTGCCCTACAAGGGCAGTGCACCCGCGATCCAGGCGCTGCTTTCGGGCGAGGTGCCGGCGGTGATCGACACTCTGGCCGGCATGTCGGGCCTGGTCGACGATGGCAAGATCCGCGCGATGGCGATGCTGACCGAGCAGCCAGCGATCAACCACGAGAAGATCCCGACCATCGCCGCCGCCGGCTTCCCGGGCTACGCGGCCGACACCTGGAACGGATTCATGGTGCCGGGCGGCACGCCGCAGGAGATCGTCGTGTTGCTCCACAAGGAGATCGTGGCGATCCTGGCGTTGCCCGACGTGAAGGAGAAGATCCTGTCGGTCGGGCTCGAGCCTGCGACCAACACGCCCGCCGAGTTCAAGCAGAGTTTCGACGCCGCGATCGCCACCTGGAGCAAGGTGGCGACCGACGCGAAGCTTTCGTTCGATTAGGGCGGGCGGCGGCTACTCGGCCGCCAGCCGCTGCATCTTCGGCTTGAGGTGCTGCAGCTTCGGCGCCACCTCGCGCGACAGCAGCTCCAGCGAGTGGCGCCAGGCCTCCGGCTTGTCGACATAGTCGAAGCCGAACACCAGCAGTTGCCCGAAGCCGCCGACCTCGTCGTAGATCTTCTCGATCTTCTCGATGACGGTCTTGGGCGAGCCCACGATCCAGTTGTGCTTGGCGCAGTATTCCGGCGTCACGTCGGAGTCGGGCGCGGCCGGATCGTGCTTCAGATATTCGAAGAAGCCGAACTGGGCGAGCAGTGGCAGGAAGTACTCCCGCATCATGCGGCCCATGTTCGAGCCGACCGAAAGCCGCATCGCTTCCTCGTCGGTGTCGGCCACGAAGACCTCGCGCACCAGGCGCCAGTCGTTGCGGTCGGCGGTGCGGCCGACCTTGGCGGCGCCGGCCTCGACCGATTCCCAGTGGCTCTTCACGTAGCCGGGGTTGAGGTTGAGGCTCATCGGCAGGAAGCCCTTTTCACCTGCGAGCTTCAGCGTGTCGGAATTCTTCGACAGGCCCGCCACGCCAATCGGCGGGTGCGGTGTCTGCAGCGGCTTGATGTGCGGCTTCAGGAACCCGAACATCGTGTCGGGTTTGGTGACGTGCCAGTACTTGCCCTTGTAGTCGAAGGGCTCGGTCGAACTCCACAGCTTCAGGATGATGTCGAGCGCCTCGCGGGTCATGTCGCGGTTGGCGCCCGACATGCCGTCGACATTGAACATCGCCCAGTCGCTCGGCAGGCCCGACGCCGCCACGCCGAAGTTGAGCCGGCCGCCGGAAATGTGGTCGAGCATGGCCACGCGATTGGCGAGCTCGGCCGGGTGATGATACGGCAGCAGGAAGCCACCGGGGCCGAGGCGGATGTTCTTGGTCTGCAGGAGGCCCTGCGCGACCAGGAGATCGGGCGAGGGATGCGGCTCCCACGGGGCGGTGTGATGTTCGCCGATCCAGCATTCGGTGAAGCCCAGCTCATCGAGCCAGCGGATGACTTGAAGGTCCCACTCGTGGCCGTCCTTGAGGGCGCGCTCGGGTGGATGAGACGGCATCGTGAAATATCCGAACTGCATCGTTTCCTCCTTTGCTTTGCTTATCCGGGAAGTCGACTACCGTCGGCCGGCCCGCGCAAGGGTGCGAAATCGCATTGCAGGTCGCCCGCCAAGGCGGGGTGCAGTGTGCCCCGCCGAGGCGGGGTCAGGTGGCCGCCGGATAGAGCTTCAGCAACGCGTCGGTCGCCGCTTCGGCACGTTGCCGGATTTCCGCTGCGGCAGGGGGCTCGATGACGCCCAGCATGAGGCGCACGGGAATGTCGCCGAACAGCAGCGAGAAGAATTGTCCGCTCATACGATTGGGATCGCCCTCGCCGAGGAAGCTTGCGTCCTGCGCGCGCTTCATCATCAGGCCGAGTGCCAGGCGGTTGGGTTCGCGGCCCGAGCTTTCGAGGATATGGCCCAGTTCCGATGTTCGGCCAGCCTCCGCCACGGCGAGGCGGTTCATCGCCGTGACGGCGGGATGGCAGAGGGCGGCGAGCGCGGTCATGCCGTAACGCGTCAGCGCGGCCGCGAAGGCCGGTCTGTCGGCGACGTCGGGCAGGGCGAGCGGCGCCTGCATGCGGTCCGCGGTGGTGGCGATCAATGCCTCCAGGATGCCGCTCTTGCTGCCGAACTCGGCATAGAGCTCGCGCTTGGAGACTTTGGCGCGCGTGGCGATTTCGAGCGTGCTGGCGCCGGCATATCCCTGTTCCATCAGCACGTCGAAAGCCGCGATGAGGATGGCGCGGCGGCGCGGCGGCAGGTTGTCGAGCGGCGTCTGTTTTTTCACTTTCTTTGCCATGTCACTTGACTCGGTACCGACTGGTACCATACCTACTGTTCATTGGTACTTATTGGTACCAGAAACCAAAGGAGGCGGCCATGGGTGTCGTGAGTTCCAAGACCGAGCTGGCGAAGATGCATCCGAGCGACATCGGCGCGGGGTTCCACCGCTCCTGGTATCCGGTGTGCCTCGCCGCCACGCTCACGGCTGAGACGGTGATCGGGTTGGAGTTCCTGGGCGAACGCGTCGTGGTGTGGCGCGATCCTGCCGGCAAGCCTGCGGTGCAGACTGCCTGGTGTCCGCATCTCGGCGCGGATCTCTCGCTGGGCAAGATCGTCGAGGGGCGGTTGCGCTGCCCCTATCATCACTGGTCGTTCGAGGCGGGCGGTGCCTGCACCAACATCCCGACCGGCGACAAGATTCCGTCGGCCGCGCGGCTTTTCTCCTATCCGACTGTCGAGGCCTGGGGCCTCGTGTGGGCCTACAACGGCGAGCAGGCCGACGTCGCGCCGCCGGTGCTGCCCGACGCAGAGGAGGACGCGCTCCACTTCGAGACAATCGAGCGCGGCGAGCGGCCGTGGGACACCTGGGTCGCGACCTCCAACGGCGTCGACTTCCAGCACCTGCGCACCTTGCACGGCCTGCCGGGCAACTCGATGCCGGAGACGCTCGAGGTCGAGGCCGGCGCGATCGAGTTCACCTCCGAGAGTCCCTTTCACCTGCAGCACGGCCGCATCACCGGCACCAACGTCTTCGCGCAGCACCTCCGGTTGGGCGGCGTCGACATGTTCCAGATGTTCGCCGGCACGCCGGTCGGCCCGCGCCGGTCGCGTGGCTTCGTCGTGGTCGGTGTGCCCAAGGGCCAGGCTGCGCGCCTGCCCGAAGTGCGCGCCATGGTCGAGCGACTGAGCGAGGAGGACGCGCCAGTGCTGAGCACCATCCGTTTCCGTCGCGGCCTGCTGACCGCGTCGGATCGCCACCTCGCGCGCTACTTCAAGTATGTCGAGGAGTTCCCGACGTTCCTGCCGCCACTGTAGCGGCCGGCCCCAAGAGAGGGGTAACATCCCGCCTTGATGTAAATTCAAGGAGGAACGGCCATGCAGGAACGGCTTCAATTCTATATCGACGGCAAGTGGGTCGATCCGGTCACGCCCAAGACGATCGACGTGATCAACCCCGCCAACGAGGAAGCCTTCGCACGCATCTCGCTGGGCTCCAAGGCCGATGTGGACAAGGCGGTCGTGGCCGCCCGCCGGGCCTTCGAGACCTATTCGCGCACCACGCGCGAGGAACGTCTGGCGCTGCTCGAGAAGATCATCGCCGTCTACAAGGGCAAGTTCCAGGCGATCGCCGAGGCGATCAGCGAGGAGATGGGCGCGCCGCTGTGGCTCTCCAAGGCGGCGCAGGCCGCCACAGGCCTCGGTCACCTGAACGAGACGCTGAAGATCCTCAAGGATTTCGCGTTCGAGGAAACGCGCGGCAGCACGGCGATCGTCAAGGAGCCGGTCGGCGTCTGCGGCTTCATCACCCCGTGGAACTGGCCGATCAACCAGATCGTCTGCAAGGTGGCGCCGGCGCTCGCGGCGGGCTGCACGATCATCCTCAAGCCGTCCGAAGTGGCGCCGATGAACGCCATGCTGTTCGCCGACGTGCTGCACGAAGCGGGCGTGCCGCCGGGCGTGTTCAACCTGATCAACGGCGATGGCCCGACGGTCGGCGAGGCGATGTCGTCTCACCCCGGCATCGATATGATGTCGTTCACCGGCTCGACCCGCGCCGGCATTGCGGTCGCCAAGGCCGCCGCCGATACGGTCAAGCGCGTGGCTCAGGAGCTGGGCGGCAAGTCGGCCAACATCGTGCTCGACGATGCGGACCTCGCGCGCGCTGTCTCGTCCGGCGTGTCGAGCATGATGCTCAACTCCGGCCAGTCCTGTAACGCGCCCTCGCGCATGTTCGTGCCGCGCAGCCAGAACGACGCCGCCATCGCCATCGCCAAGGCCGCGGCCGAGAAGGTGAAGTGCATCGATCCCAAGACGGCCGACGCCGGCATGGGCACGATCGGTCCCGTCGTGAGCGAGGTCCAGTTCAACAAGATCCAGGCGCTGATCCAGAAGGGTATCGACGAGGGCGCCACCCTGGTCGCGGGCGGCCCCGGGCGCCCGGAAAACATGAACCGTGGCTACTACGTGCGGCCGACGGTGTTCGCCAACGTGACCAGCGACATGACGATCGCGCGCGAAGAGATCTTCGGGCCGGTCCTCACCATGCTGGCCTACGACACCGAGGAAGAGGCGATCGCCCAGGCCAACGACACGGTCTATGGCCTATCGGGCTACGTGCAATCCGGCAGTCTCGACCGCGCCCGCAAGGTCGCGTCGCAGCTCCGTACCGGCAACGTGCACCTGAATGGCGCCGGCCCCGATTTCGGCGCGCCCTTCGGTGGCTACAAGCAGTCGGGCAACGGCCGCGAATGGGGCGATCATGGTTTCGCGGAATTCCTCGAGACCAAGGCCGTGATGGGCTGGGCGCCCAAGCCCAAGGCGGCCTAGTAGCCGGTCAGACCAACGAAAAAGCCGCCCGGAAGGGCGGCTTTTTTTATCAGCGACGAGGTCGCCGAAGGTTACTTGATCTTCGATTCCTTGAAGACGACATGCTTGCGCGCGACCGGATCGTACTTCTTCAGTTCGAGCTTCTCGGTCTTGGTGCGCGGGTTCTTCTTGGTCACGTAGTAGAAGCCGGTGTCGGCGCTGGAAATCATCTTGATCAGGATCGAGGTCGGCTTGGCCATGGTCTTTGTCCTTAAGCCCCATACCCCTAGATTGAGGGGGGCGAATTCCGTGGAGGCGGCAAATTAGTCGCCCAAACTGCGGTGTCAAGCGCCCGAATCAGCTATCCGAATCAGGGTCGGGCGGCCTGGTCGACGGCGCCCATCTTCACGGCCTGGGCGTAGAGCACTGGATCGCGCAGGACGCGGCCGGCAATCTCGACGTCGCGCTCGGGCAAATCCTCGCCCGGCGGGCAGATCTTGCGCATGCTGGCCACTTCCTGTGGCGAGGGCTCGCGCTCGGCGTGCCACTTGGACAGCAGCGCCCGGCTGCCGTCGATTTCGGGCGTCAGCTTGTTCACGTCGGCGACCTTGGCGGTGCAGATGTTCGGCATCACGCCCAACTCGTTCCAGGTGTAGCCCGACGGCGCCAACAGCCGCGACCAGGTCAGGATCAGCTCGCCTTCGTTGGGCATGCGCAGCACGGTCTGCACCGTGCCCTTGCCGTAGCTCGTGGTGCCGACCACGACGGCACGGCCGCGATCCTGCAACGCGGCGGCGACGATCTCGGCGGCCGAAGCGGAGTTGCCGTTCACCAGCACGACGATCGGCTGGGTGACGGCCTTGCGGCTGGAGCTGCGGTAGACGCGCTGGCTGTCGGGATGGCGGCCCTGCGTGGCGAAGATCGGGCCTTCGCCGATGAATTCCTCGGCCACGTCCTGGGCCTGGTCGAGCAGGCCGCCGCGGTTGCCGCGCATGTCGAGGATGATGCCCGCGAAGTCGCGACCGATGTCGCTGCGCGCCTTGTCGAGCGCCTGGCGCAGCGTGTCGTCGGTGGCGCTGTTGAAGCCCGACAGGCGGATCAGCGCGACGTCGCCATGACGTTCGTATTCGACTGTTGTCGGGATGATGCGCGAGCGCTTCATCGTCGCCGATACTTCCTTGTTCTGCGCCGGGCGCAGAACGGTGAGAGTGACGGCGGCGCCAACCGTGCCGCGCAGCTTGTGCACGACATCGGCCAGCGGATGCTCGATCATCGACTCGCCGTCGATCGCGGTGATCTGGTCGTTCACCTCGACGCCGCCGCGGCCAGCCGGCGAATCCTGCTGCACCGCGCGGATCACGATCTTCTTTTCGGGCGTGCGCTCGACGGTGATGCCTATGCCGCCGCCGCCGTCGCGCTGGAAGCGGTCGTCGCGGGCTTCCTCGGGATCGGCGTAGCGCGTGTTGCGGTCGAGCGGCTTGGTCACGGCGTCCATCGCGCCTTTGGTCAGGGCCTGCCGGTCCGTCGCCTGCAAGGTGGGCGAGGCCGCGATCGAGGTCGTGAAGATATCGGCCATCGCGGCCCCCCAGGCACGGCCATCGGCCGGATTGCCGGGGGCGGGCCGGGTGATGACGGTCTTGCCATCGCGCAGCACGGTGAGATTGCCGTCGTTGTTGGTGAGCATCATCGCCGGATCGGCGGCCGCGAAGCCGCCGTAGGTGATGATCGAGAGTTGGCGAAAATCGGGCTCGCGCAGGGCGCGGTCGCCGATCGCGCGGTAGGCGGTCATGACGACGCGCTCGACGCCGGCCTGCGACGCCTGGTTGTCGCCGGGCGACGGCAGTCGAGCGCCGGAAAGCTCGCACGACGCGACCAGCGAAGCGGCCACCAGGGCCATGGCCTGCGAGGGCTTCAAACGAGCAAAAACGTGTCGGAAAGGGGAGATGACCGGCACCTGACTAACTGACGATTGGCGACCTTAGCACAGGCTTTCGGCCGGCTGCCACGGTCACAAAAGCGGCGCAGAGCCGCTGGCTGTGGGTTTCGGCACATCGGCGCTCTGGGTCCACAGCAGTGCAATTACCGCCCCCTTGATGCGGGGCAGCAGCAGCAAGGCCAGGATGACCGACAGCGGCAGCCATAGCAGCGCGTGGAGCCACAGCGGCGGTGTGTCTCCGTATTTCTCGAACGCCAGCACCATCGGAATGACGACATGGCCGACGGCAAAGATCGTGAAGTAGGCCGGTGCGTCGTCAGCGCGGAAAGGCTCGAGAGCGAGGCCGCACGACGGGCAATTGCTCTGCATCTTCAGGAAACTGCCGAACAGCGACCCGGTGCCGCAGCGCGGGCAGCGTCCGCGCCAGCCGCGGAAGATGGAGGTCCAGAAGTCGACGGGGACCACGGGGGAGACAGCGGTAGCGTTCATGCTCCCAACATGGGGCTTCGTCTTACTTTCGTCGTCGCGACCGTTTGTCCCGAGGGGGACCGCGATGTGTGACCGGACGACGCGGCCCGTCGCGCCGGGGTGACGGCGCGCTGAGGCGCTCCACTCGCTCGGTTACGTCGACGATATCGAACAACAGGCCGCCGGTGGCGGTGCTCGCCTCGACCAGCTTGACCCTGAGCCGGTCGCCGAGGCCGTAGGTCTCACCGGTGCGCTCGCCGATCAGCAGCTGGCGGCCTTCGTCGTGGCGGTAGAATTCCTGGCCGATGTTGCGGATCGGGATCAATCCGTCCGCTCCCGAACCGTCGACCGAGATGAACAGGCCGAAGCGCGTCACGCTGCTGATGCGCGCGCCGAAGGTGGCGCCGACATGCTGGGACATGAAGTTGGCGACGTAGCGGTCCATGGCGTTGCGTTCGGCCGCGACCGCGCGCCGCTCGCACATCGACAGGTGCTCGCCGAACTCGACGAAGCGGCTGGCATCGCCCGACGGCAGGCCCCCATCGCCAAGCCCGTAGGCCGCGATCAGGGAACGGTGCACCAGCAGGTCGGGGTAGCGTCGGATCGGCGAGGTGAAGTGGGCATAGCGCGCGAGCGCCAGGCCGAAGTGGCCGTGGTTGTCGGGGCTATAGACCGCCTGGCTCTGGCTGCGCAGCACGGTCTCGCTGACCAGCCGGGAGATCGGCTTGTCGGCAACCGAGCCCAGCACGCGATTGAGGTCGGCGGGGCGCAGGCGTTGACCGATCGGCAGCTTGATCGAGAGCGTCGACAGGAACTCGCGCAGCCCCTCGATCTTGGCCAGATCGGGCTGATCGTGGACGCGGTAAAGGCAGGGCGCCTGGCGCTTCTCCAGGGCCTGGGCCGCCGCCACATTGGCCAGCACCATGAATTCCTCGATCAGCTTGTGGCTGTCGAGCCGTTCGCGCACGCCGATCTCGGCGATGCGCCCGTCGTCGCCCAGCTTCACCAGGCGCTCGGGCAGATCGAGATCGAGCGCGCCGCGCTTTTCCCGCGCGGCGAGAAGGACGCGGTAGGCGCCGTAGAGCGGTTCGATCACCTGGCCCAGCAGCGGCTGGATCTCGTCGTCGGGGAAGCCGTCGGCGGCGCGTTGCACCCGGTTATAAGTAAGGCGCGCTGCGGAGCGCATCATGGCGCGATGGAACTTGTGGCGCTTCAGCTCGCCCTCGGCGTCGATCCACATCTCCGCCACCAGCACCGGGCGATCCTCACGCGGCACCAGCGAGCACCAGCCGTTACTGAGCGCTTCCGGCAGCATCGGCACGACCCGGTCGGGGAAATAGACCGAAGTGCCGCGGCGATAGGCAGCGCGGTCGAGCGGCTTGTCGGGCCGCACGTACCAGGAGACGTCGGCGATCGCGACCAGCAAGTGCCAGCCGCCCTCGTGCTCGGGGTCGCGTTCGGCGAATACGGCGTCGTCGAAGTCGCGCGCGTCCTCGCCGTCGATCGTGACCAGCGGCACCTTGCGCAGGTCGAGCCGGTCGCCCATCGGCGCGGCAACAGCCTTCTCGGCTTCCTCGGCAGCCGCCGTGGGAAATTCGACCGGAATATCGTTGGCCGCGATCGAGATCAGGCTGACCGTGCGCGGATCGCTCATCGGCCCGATGCGTTCCAGCACCTTGGCGCGGCGTGACAGTTCGCTGCCGGCCGATTCGACCCAGACGATGTCGCCGGGCAGCGCGCCGTTCTTGTCGCCGGGACGCACGTCGAAAGCGGTGCGCATTTTGCGGTCGGTCGGCGTGGCGAGGCCCATGCCGTTAGAGCCGGGTGGCTCCTCGTAGAGGGCCAGGATCTTCTTCGGCCCGGTGCCGAGGTGGCGGATGATCTTCGCTTCGTAGGTGTTCTTGCCGCGGCGCTTAAGCGAGGCCAGCACGCGGTCGCCGACGGCGGGGGCGGGTTTTACTCTCGAGCCGTGCGCATCGATCTCGATGCGCGGGGCGGGGCCGTCTTTTTCTTCGTCGTGGCGTCGTGGCGTGGCCAGCAAGTGGCCATCGCTATCGACGGAAGTGATTTCCAATACAGTAATATCAGTCAGAGCAGTTGGGTCCTTGAATGTCTTGGCGCGGTCAGCGGCGATTTCGCCGGTGTCGCGCAGGTCGCGAAGCAGCGCCTTCAATTCGATGCGCTGGTCGCCCTTGATGCCGTAGGCGCGCGCGATCTCGCGCTTGCCCACCGGCGTGGTGCTTTCCTTGATGAACGCCAGAAGTTCGTCGCGGGTCGGGACGCGGCCCTTAGCCATCGGTTCCCGTGCGCGGCGGCGTTTCAGGCTCGTCCTTGGCTTTCGCTGCCTTGGCCTTGGGCGCAGCCTTCTTCTTTGAAGCGGCCTTCTTCTTGGCCGCTGCCTTCTTCGCGGGCTTTTCGCCGGCGTCGTTGGCGGGAGCAGGGGCGGCCTTCTTGGCTCGCACGGCCTTCTTGGGCTTCTTGCCACCTCCCTTGGCGGCGCGTTCGGCCAGCAGCGACACGGCCTGTTCGATCGTGAGTTCTTCCGGCTTCAGGTCGGTCGGCACGGTGGCGTTGATGCCGTCGTGCTTCACGTACATGCCATAGCGGCCTTCGTAGAGTTCGATCGGCGCATTGTCGGCAGGGTGATTGCCGACGACGCGTAGCGGCTTGGCGGCGCGGCCACGACCGGACGCTTTGGCTTCCGCCAGCAGGGCCACGGCGCGGTTCATGCCGATCTCGAGCACGTTATCGTCTGCCGGGAGCGACTTGTACTTGGAGCCGTGCCGTACGTAGGGGCCGAACTTGCCGACGCCGGCCAGCACCATTTCCTTGTCCTCGGGATGCGGCCCGAGTTCGCGTGGCAGCGCCAGGATGGCTTGCGCCTTCTCGAAGGTGAGCTCTTCCGGCGTCATGCCCTTCAACAATGAGGCGCGCTTGGGCTTCTCCTTGCCCTCGAGTACGCCCAACTGGATGTACAGGCCGTACGGTCCATTACGCAGGGTAACTTCCTTGCCGGTGGCCGCATCGACGCCCAGCACCTTGGGCTCGCCCAGGTTCGCACCGCTCAGCGCGTCCTTCTCGGGGTCGACGATGCCCAGCTTGCGCGTGAACTTGCAGGTCGGATAGTTCGAGCAGCCGATGAAGGCGCCGAACTTGCCGAGCTTCAGGCCGAGGCGGCCGTCGGCACAGGATGGGCAGGTGCGCGGGCTCTTGCCGCCGTTGTCGTTGGCCGGGAAGAAGTGCGGACCCAGCTCCTCGTCGAGCTTGTCGAGCACTTCGCGGACGCGCAGCTCCTTGGTCTCGCCGACGGCGGCGGAGAAGGCCTTCCAGAACTCGCGCAGCACCTGGTGCCACTCGGTCTTGCCGCTGGAGATGTCGTCGAGCTCTTCCTCGAGGTGCGCCGTGAAGTCGTATTCGACGTAGCGGGGGAAATAAGTCTGCAGGAACGAGGTCACGATCCGGCCGCGGTCTTCGGGAATGAAGCGCTTGCGGTCGATCTTCACATAGTTACGCCGCTGCAGGACTTCAATGATCGAGGCGTAGGTCGAGGGCCGGCCGATGCCGAGCTCTTCCATCTTCTTGACGAGGCTCGCTTCCGAATAGCGCGGCGGCGGCTCGGTGAAGTGTTGTTCCGGCAGGACCTCACGGCGATCGAGCGCCTCGGCTTCCTGCACGTCGGGCAGGATGGTGGCGTTCTCGTCGTCCTCGGACTTCTCGTCCTGGCTCTCATCGTAGAGCGTGAGGAAGCCGGGGAACTTCACGACCGAGCCGGTGGTGCGCAGCTGCACGGTCTTGTCGCCGCTGGCGATATCGACCGTGACCTGGTCGAGCACGGCGCTTTCCATCTGGCTGGCGACCGTGCGCTTCCAGATCAGCTCATAGAGACCCATCTGGTCTTTATCGAGATACTGGGCGACGTCCTGCGGCAGTCGGAAGAGGTCGGTCGGGCGAATGGCTTCGTGCGCTTCCTGTGCGTTCTTGGCCTTCGATGTGTAGACGCGCGGCTGCGCCGGCACGTAGTTCTGGCCGTACTTGGTCTCGATCAGGCGGCGGGTCTGGCCGATCGCCTCGGGCCCGAGCTGCACGCCGTCAGTACGCATATAAGTGATGAGGCCGACCGTCTCGCCGCCGATGTCGACGCCTTCGTAGAGCTTCTGTGCGATGCGCATGGCGGTCGCAGCGCCGACACCCAGCTTGCGCGAGGCTTCCTGCTGCAAGGTCGAGGTGATGAACGGCGGCGGCGGGTTGCGGCGGACCTGGCGGCGGTCGATCGAGGCCACCGAGAAAGCGCGGCGTTCGATTTCCTTCTTCGCCGACTCCGCCCGTTCGGCCGTGTTGATGTCGAACTTGTCGAGCTTGCGGCCGTCGAGATGGGTGAGGCGCGCCTTCAGCGTCTGCTTCTTGGTCGTGCCGAACATGGCGTCGACCGTCCAGTACTCACGGCTCTTGAAGATCTCGATCTCGGATTCGCGCTCGCAGATCAGGCGGAGCGCCACGGACTGGACGCGGCCGGCCGAGCGGCTGCCCGGCAGCTTGCGCCAGAGGACCGGCGAGAGGTTGAAGCCCACGAGATAGTCGAGGGCGCGGCGGGCGAGGTAGGCGTCGATCAGCGGCTGGTCGAGGTCGCGCGGGTGGGCGACGGCGTCGAGCACGGACTGCTTGGTGATCGAGTTGAAGGTCACTCTTTTTACTTCGACGCCCTGGAGCGCCTTCTTGCGCGACAGGATGTCGAGCACATGCCACGAGATGGCCTCGCCCTCGCGATCCGGATCGGTTGCGAGCAGGAGCTTGCCGCCCTTGGTCACGGCCTTGGCGATGGCGTCCAGGCGCTTCTGGGAGGCGCTGTCGATCTCCCAGTCCATGGCGAAATCTTCGTCCGGACGGACTGAGCCATCCTTGGGCGGCAGGTCGCGGACATGGCCGTACGAGGCCAGCACGGTGTAACCGGGGCCGAGGTACTTGCCGATGGTCTTGGCCTTGGAAGGCGACTCGACGACCATTACGTCCATCGTCGGAACCAGCTCCAAATAACATTAAGGGCCGGAGCTAGAGCCCTGATTTAAATCAGCGAAACTCGATTACCCCGGTGCCTCTCCAGGCGGCCTTCCAACTCGAGTGTGAGCAGGACTTCCGACACGGTGGCGGCGGAGACTTGGCAGCGACGTACCAGTTCGTCAACCGCAGTGGGTGCGGCCCCCAGGGCCTCGACCACTTTTGCAGTGTCCCTGTCATGGTATTTTTGTTTCGGTTTTTCAACAGCTTGCGGCGCGGACTGCGGCAAACCCAACACACTTAAAATATCGTTCGCGCCTCGGGTCAAAATGGCCCCATCCCGGATAAGGGCATTGGATCCCTCGTGGCGCGGATCGAACGGCGCGCCAGGGACGACGAAGACCTCGCGACCTTGCTCGGCCGCTCGTTGGGCGGTGATCAGGGAGCCCGAGCGGGCAGCGGCCTCGATCACCACGACCCCGGCGGAGAGCCCGCTGACGATGCGGTTGCGCCGGGGGAAGGAACGGGCGATCGGTGGCGCTCCCAACGGCGACTCCGCCAGGAGGAGGCCTTCGCCCGCGATCCGCTCATGCAGCCCGGCATTCTGCGGCGGGTAGACCTTGTCGATGCCGCCCGCCAGGACGGCCACGGTTCCTGTTGAGAGGGCAGCCTCGTGCGCCGCGGCGTCGATCCCGCGGGCGAGCCCCGAGGCGACCACGAAGCCGGCAGCTCCGAGATCGACCGCCAATTCGCCTGCAAAGCGGCGGCCACCCAGCGAGGCTTCGCGGGCGCCCACGATCGCCAGGGTCGGTCGGGCCAGCAGGCTGGTATCGCCGATCGCCGACAGGACGGGCGGCGCGTCGGGCAGGGCCGCCAGCGCCGCAGGATATAAAGTGTCGCCCCAGACAATGAAGCGCCCGCCCGCCCGGGCGAGCTTCTCCTGCTCCCGCTCGGCTTGGGCGGCGGAGATCGCGGCGATCTCCGCGCAGGCGGCCTGGGCCGAGCCGAAATGGCCGAGGGCTTCGTGGAAGGTTACGGCGCCGACCCTCGGGCTGCGGGCCAGGCGCAGGCGGGCAAGGCGCTCGCGCGGATCTGTTTCAACCTGATTCGGACCATCGAACATGGGCTGACAGTAAGGCGAGCAATTATTTAATGTAAATCAACCTGGAATTGTATTCCGCTTACGACACCATAGTCCCATCGCCGAGCAGATCAGGCCGAGCACCAGCCCGAGCGGTCCGAAGCCGTCGAAGCCGCCCAGGCTGATCATCACGCCGCCCAAGCCCGCCGCGCCCATCCAGCCAACTGACGCCGCGGTGCCGGTCAGTCCCATCACGGTGTTGCGTGCCTTATCGGGGACGGAAGCGTAGCTCGCCATCAGCGAGGGCCGGCCCACGGCATTCAGGAAGACGTAGATGAACCCCAGCACGATCGAGACGACCAGGCCGGGATGCCAGACGAAGAGCGCCAGCGCCGAGAACCCCGAGGCGGCCATCGCGAGCGCGAAGGTGAGCAGGCGATCGTACAGTCGATCGGCAAGCTGGCCCCCCAGGATCGTGCCCACGACGTTACCGACGGCGAACACCAGCAGCGGAATCGCCAGTTGCACCAAGGTGAGGTGATAGGTCACCTGCAGGAAGGTGGCGTAGTAGACCGCCGCGAGGCCGTAGCAGACACGCTCGACCACGCCGGCGCCCAGCAGACCCCAGACGCGGCTCGAGAGCGCGCCCTTAAGGCTGCTGTTGCTTCGCGCACCTGCAACCCGCGCCGCGCTCTTGGGCACCGTGGCGATCAACGCAAGGCTCGCCGCCAGCGAGATGCCGGCCACGCACAGGAACCAGCCGCGCCAGCCGATCACAGAGCCGACGGCGGCGGCCAGCGGCACGCCTAAGAGGAGAGTGAGCGACTGGCCGCTCATCACCCAGCCCAACGCCCGGCCGCGCTGGCGATCCGGGACGTGCGCCGAAATCTCCGCGTACAGCACGCCCATGAATGAGCCCGCGGCGGCTCCACCCACCGTAGCGAAGGCCGCGAGTTCGACGAAGCCGCCTGCGCGCGCCTGCAGCGCCATCAACACGCCGAGCGCGAGCGGCCCCACGATCAACAGGATGCGGCGGCCGAAGCGGTCGGACATCCAGCCGCCCATCGCCGAGGAGATGCCCCAGGCAACCGAGGTCAGCGAGACGAGGTTGGCGACCAGCGGCATCGATACATCGAGGTCGCGCGCGATCTCGAGCAGCAATGGTGCGCGCGTGGTGCCGCTGCAGGACGCCGCGAAGGTCGCGAGGCACGCCGCCGCGATCAACGCCCATGGCATCACAGGGGGCATTGCGCGCTCGATCTTGATGTCGATGGCAGCGGTCACGTCGGCGCGACCCTAACGACCGCACCGGTCGCGATCAACGATGCGCACGCCTGTGCTATGACGACACGATGAGATCCTGGATTGCACTGATTGCATTGGCCACGCTCGCGCTTCCCGCCGCAGCGCAGCAACGCATGCGCCTTCAGGTGTATTCGACGCTCGAGGTCGAAAACATCAACGACTTCAAGAAGGCGTTCGAAGCGGAGAACCGCGACATCGAAATCGTCTGGCTGCGCGATTCCACCGGCGTCGTCACCGCCAAGATCCTGGCCGAGCAGAACGCACAACGCGGCGATGCGATCTGGGGACTGGCCGTCACCTCGACGATGCAGCTGAAAGCGCGCGGCATGCTCGAAGCCTATGCGCCGAAGAACGTCGCCGCGCTTCGCCCGTCATTCCGCGATGCGGCCGATCCGCCGTTCTATACCGGCATGGAAGGATGGGTGGCCGCGGTCTGCTTCAACACGATCGAGGCGCAGAAGCTTGGCCTGCCCAAACCCGCGTCATGGTTCGATCTTCTCGACCCGCGCTTCAAGGGCAAGATCACGATGCCTCACCCGGCGTCGTCCGGCACCGGCTACTTCCATGTCTCGGCCTGGATCCAGATGTGGGGCGAGGAGAAGGCATGGGCCTTCATGGACAGGCTGCACGACAATATCGCGGTCTACGATCACTCGGGCTCGCAGCCGTGCAAGCAGGCGGCGACCGGAGAGTTCCCGCTCGGCATCTCGGCGGAGATCTCCGCCGCCGACGCGCGCCACAAGGGCGCGCCGGTCGAAGGCCTGCTGATGAAGGAGGGTGGCGGTTGGGAGATGGACACTGCCGCAATCCTGAAGGGCACGAAGAATCTCGCGGCGGCACAGCGGCTGATGGACTTCGCGGCCTCGCGCAAGGCCAACGAACTCTACGCTACCTTCGTCAGCCAGGTCGCGATGCCGGGCGTCAGCAGTCCGATTCCGGACTATCCGTCGGGCGTCGCGGACTCGATGATCAAGAACGACTTCGCCTGGGCCTCGGAAAACCGCGCGCGCATTCTTGCCGAGTGGACGCGCCGGTACGAAGGCAAGGCCGCGAAGAAGAACTAGACCGTGCCCAGCGGCGGACCGCCGTTGTGACCGGCGGGAGCGGCGGCCTTGGCCCCGATCTTCGATTCCGTGCCGTCGAGCAGGCGGCGGATGTTCTCGTGATGGCGGAGCCAGACCAGCGGCACGAGCAGGGTCACAACGGCGGCCGCGCGGGGATCGAGCATGAACCACGCGCACGCCGCCGCCAGCGCGATGCTGATCAGGGCGGCGAGCGAGGAGTAGCGGAACACGGCTGCCAGCACGAGCCACGCCACGCAGGTGATCGCGCCCAGCGGCCAGTAGAGGCCCCACAGCACGCCGATCGTCGTCGCCACGCCCTTGCCGCCCTTGAACGCGAGCCACGGCGTGAACATGTGGCCGAGCACGGCGCCCAGCGCCGCGGCGGCGGGCGCGACCGGACCGAAGAAGGACGCGATCATCACCGGCGCGAAGCCCTTCAGCCCGTCGAGCACGAGCACGGCGGCAGCGAGTTTCTTGTTGCCGGTGCGCAGCACGTTGGTCGCGCCGATGTTACCCGAGCCGATCGAGCGTATGTCGCCCAGCCCCACCGCCCGCGTCAGCAGCAGGCCGAACGGGATCGAGCCCAGCAGGAAGCCGAACAGCAGCGGCACGGCGACGTGGACGGCGTACCACATGATTCGCCGGACCTTACGGGCTCAGCACACGGCAGTTGGTCGAGTCGACATAGACCGTGGTCGACGGGCCGACCAGGTCGGTGCTGATCTGCTCGCCGGCGGCGATGTCGGTCGGGCCGTAGTAGGCATCGCCCACCGGCCGGCCGGCGTTGAGGAACGTGCACTGGATCTGGGTGGTGAGCGTGCGCGGCGTGTTCGAGGTGATGATGACGCTCACCTGCCAGTAACGCGCCTCGCCATAGGTCAGGTTGTTGGCGGCCAGGGTGACCAGCGGCTGCGGCGTGTTGAAGTTCGGGATCGGACGCGGACCGGTGCGGCGCACCGGCGGCTGCGGCTTGGGCATCGCGCCTTCGGGCGGACGATAGCCCGAGGTCGCGCTGCGCGGATCGTAGGCTGCGTCAGGATCGGAGTTGGGCGGTCCGAGCGTGCCGCCCTGGATTCCGCCACTGCCGCCGCCCAGGGTGGCGTTGCCGCCGCCGGGCACCATCAGAGGGGGTGGGGTGAGCTGTGTGCCCTGCATGCTGCCACCACCGGCGCTGCCATACTGCTGGGGCGGCGGGGGCGGCGCGCCGGGACGCAACGGCGTCGCCGTGGGCGGAGGTGCCTGCACGTCGCCGATTTTCGTCTGCATCTTGTCGTAGCAGCCGAGGCGGGCCTGCGGATCGCCGATCTCGGCGCAGATCTGGATGTGGGTCGTCAGCGCGTCGAGCAGATCCTCGCGCTTGCGCGTCTGGGCATGGCCGGCGGTGGCCACGACCGCGAGGCCGGCACCGAGAAGAAGGGAATGTCGAAGCATCGTCGAAGGCCTCGTTATGCGGGAACAGTACAATAGCAGACGAAGTGGCCGTTTCGTGGCGGCAAACGTGTCTAGGCCGTGGCGGCTTCCTTCGCAAAGGCGTCATCGCGATAGATCGTGCGGCCGCCCACGATGGTGGCCATGACACGGCCCTGCACCGGACGTTCGTCGAACGGCGAGTTCTTGGTCTTGCTCCAGAAATCGACCCTGTCGATCTTCCAGGCGAAGGCGGGATCGAACACCACGAGGTCGGCCGGCGCGCCTTTGGCGAGCTTGCCGCCCGGCAGGTTGAACAGGCGGGCTGGCGCCGACGACAGGCGCTGGAACAGCTGCGGGAGGGTGAGCTGCTGATTGTGCACCAGCTCGAGCGATACCGGCAGCAGCGTCTCGAGGCCGATACCGCCCGGCATCGCCTGGGCGAAGGGCACGCGCTTGCTGTCCTGGTCCTGCGGCCGGTGGTCCGACACGATGGCGTCGATCGCGCCATCCGCCAGCCCGTCGACGATCGCCAGCCGGTCCTTCTCTGCGCGCAATGGCGGCATCAGCTTGCCGAAGGTGCGGTAGTCGCCGACGGCGAGATCGTTCAACGCAAAGTAGGGCGGCGCGGTATCGCAGGTGATCTTGAGGCCGCGCGCCTTGGCGGCGGCGATCGCCGCGACCGACTCGGCGGTCGAGATCTTGGCGAGGTGCAGGCGGCCGCCGGTCATCTCGACCAGGCGGATGTCGCGCTCGACCATCATCACTTCGGCGAGCGGCGGGCTGCCGGACAGACCAAGCCGTGTCGCCATCTCTCCGCTGGTCATGCTGCCGCCAGACAGGGTCGGCTCCTGCGGCAGGTGGACGATCAGCGCGTCGAAGGCCTTGGCGTAGTAGAGTGCGCGGCGCATCACCTGGGCGTTGCCGATCGCGTGGTCGGCGTCGGTGAAAGCTACGGCGCCGGCTTCAGCCAGCAGCCCGATCTCGGCCAACTGCTGACCTTCGAGGCCCGCGGTCAGCGCGCCGTAGGCATACATGTTGGTGAGCTTGATCTGGCGCGCGCGGCGGGCCACGAACTCGATCAGCGAGGCATCGTCGAACGGCGGATCGTTGTCGGGCAGCAACACCATCGAGGTGATGCCGCCAACGGCCGCGGCGATGCCGGCGCTCTCCAGCGTTTCCTTGTGCTCTTCGCCGGGCTCGCCGGTGTGCACGCGGGCGTCGACAATGCCGGGCGCCAGGCACAGCCCGCCACAATCGACCGACTGGATGCCGTAAGGTGCGCCGGAGGCAAAAAGATTGGGTCCGAAGTCCGCGATCCGTCCGTCGCTGATCAGGATGGCGCCGAGATACTCGGTGCCCGCGGTAGGATCGATGATGCGCGCATTGATGTAGGCCGTGGAGCCGGCGTGCGGCAGGGCCGTGCGGACGATGTCGCCGCTCATACTGCTGCTCCCAGCGAATTGCGTCGACCGCCGATCAGGGCGTCGAGGCAGGCCATGCGCACCGCCACGCCCATCTCGACCTGCTCGTGGATGAGCGAACGATCGAGATCGTCGGCCACTTCGGAGTCGATCTCGACGCCGCGGTTCATCGGGCCGGGATGCATCACCAGCGCGTCGGGCTTGGCGAACTTCAGCTTCTCGTGGTCGAGACCGTAGAAGCGGAAGTACTCGCTGACGGAGGGAACGAACGAGCCCTGCATGCGCTCGGTCTGGAGCCGCAGCATCATCACGATGTCGACGTCCTTCAGGCCGGTCTTCATGTTGTAGTGGACTTCGACACCCATGCGGTCGACGTCGGTCGGCATCAGGGTGGGCGGGCCGACCACGCGCACGCGGGCGCCCATGATCTGCAGCAGGTGGATGTTCGAGCGCGCGACCCTGCTGTGCATGATGTCGCCGCAGATCGCGACCAGCAGGCCCTGCAGGCTGCCGCGTCGTCGTCGGATGGTGAGCGCGTCGAGCAGCGCCTGGGTCGGGTGCTCGTGCTGGCCGTCGCCGGCGTTGATGACGGTGCAGTTCACCTTCTGCGACAAGAGGTTCACCGCGCCCGATTCGGCGTGGCGCACCACGATCGCGTCCGGCCGCATCGCATTCAGCGTCATCGCCGTGTCGAGCAGCGTTTCGCCTTTTTTGACGGAAGAGGTGGCGACGTCCATGTTGATGACGTCGGACCCTAGGCGCTTGGCCGCGACCTCGAAGCTGGTGCGGGTACGGGTCGAATTCTCGAAGAACAGGTTGATGACCGTACGGCCGGCGAGCTTGTCGCGGCGTTTGTCGATGGACCGGTTCTGATCGATGTAGGTTTCGGAAAGGTCGAGCAAACCTGAAATGGTTTGAGGCGACAGACCTTCGATGCCGAGCAGGTGGGGCAACCTCGGCACGCCCGCGATTTTCTTTGTCACTAAAAGTCGACGTTAAGCACGCACCTGCCGCACCCGCAAGTTAACCTTTAGGTGGATAACCGGATGTCGGCGCACGTGCAGACATGCGCCGGTCCCGCGGGCGCCAAAAAGTCAGCCCAGATGGCATTGTGGTGCTCGATGATCTTCTCCGCCGAGAGGTGCGGCCGATTGGCGGCGGTGTGCCCGTCCGAGGGAACGATCGTCGGATAGCCGCGCGCCAGGGCGCTGCGCACGGTGGTGTCGACGCAATAGTCGGTCGCCCAGCCGGTGATGATCAGCCGCGTCGCGCCGCGCGCCGCGAGGATATTCTCCAGCGCCGTGCCGAGGAATGAATCGCAGGACGTCTTGCGGACGAAGGCGTCGGTCGGCTGCACGTCGAGTGCGGAGAGCAGGCGCCAGCCGGGATGGTCGGGATGGTGGTCGGAACCGGGTGGCCCGTCGTGCTGGACGTATATCACCGTGCCCCCGGCGGCGCGGACCGTTCCGGCCAGCGTATTCAGCCGGGCGACGAGGCCGGTCGCGTCGTGCTTGGCGGCACCCCCGCCGAACGGTCCCTCCTGCAGGTCGATGACGATCAGGGCGTCGGTCATGATGTTGGTCACGATGTCGGTTACTGGGCCTCAACGTTGGGCCGAGGACCCGTATAGCGCGCGCGCGGGCGGATCAAGGCGCCGTGCGCGGCTTGCTCGAGGGCATGGGCGATCCATCCGACGGTGCGGCCCAGCAGGAACATCGCCAGCGCCGAATCCTTCGGCAGGCCGAGCGCCTTCTCGACCACGACGGTGCTGAAGTCGATGTTGGGCTTGCGGTTGATCAGCCGCTCGGTGTCGGTCGCCAGCCGCTCGGCGAAGGCCAGCTCCGGCGATTTGGGCGCCAACTCGTGCAGCAGTTCGAACAACGTCTGCGCGCGCACGTCGCCGTCAGGATAGAGCTGGTGGCCGAAGCCCGGGATGAAGATGTGCTGGCGGATACGCTGGGCGAGTTCGGCCTCGATATCGGGCACGCGCCTCATTTCGTCGAACAGGCCGGCGACGCGGCGGGTGAGGCCGCCGTGGCGCGGGCCGTTGATGGCCGCGAGGCCGGCCAGTACCGCGCCGTAGAGATTGGCGCCGGTCGAGGCCACGACGCGAGCGGCGAAGGCGGAGGCGTTGAACTCATGGTCGGCCGACAAGACCAGCGCCGCGCGGATCAGCGGCGCCTGCTGCGGCGAGACCTTCCAGGCCGCCGCGAGTTGCTCGTGCACCGGCTTGGCCGACAGGGGCTGTGCGGTGATCGCGGCGGTGAGCAGTCGCAGCACCCGCACGCCGGTCTCCAGCATGGCGGCGCGATCCTCGACCCAACTCGGATGATCGAGGGCCGACGCGGCGGGCAGCAACACAAGGCAGCGGTCGACCGGTCCGAGCGATGCGGCCGCCAGCCACGCGCGGCGCAGAGCTGTCGTCAGCGGCGGTAGGTTGGTCGCGGCGAATGGGGCCTCGTCGCACTCCCACAACAGGCACGCGACGTCTTCCAGCGAGGAGGTGCGTGCGAGTTGGCTCGCATCGACGCCGCGGTAATAAAGGTGATTGTCCTCGATCAGGGTCAGCGCCGATTCGAGCACCGGCGTGCCGAAGTCGAGCGCATGGCCCGCGATCGACTCGGCCTTGCGGCCGACATCGCGGCGGCGCTTCAGGCGCGTCACGTCGTCGGCGCGATAGCGGCGCTCGCGCTGGCCATCGGTCGATTCAGAGCGCAACAGGCCACGGCTCACATAGGCATAGAGGGTGGCGGCCGAGACGCCGAGGCGTCGGGCGGCTTCGCGGGAGGTCAGCCATTCAATGCTCATGGCATTATATTGATCAATGTAATCAAGATTGACAATATATATCCTCCGCCCGATTTTCCCCTCGAACAGCGAAGGGGATCAAAATGCTGCAGACACGGGTAAACAGCGGCCTCGACGGCGTGATCGTGGCCGACACAATCATGAGCGAGGTCGACGGCGAAGAGGGACGGCTGGTCGTCCGTGGCCATGCCCTGCCGGAACTGGTGGCGACGCGCGGCTTCGAGGGCGTCGCGGCCCTCCTGTGGACCGACTACGCCGCGGGCGGCGGCGACGAGGCGGCCGTGCGGGATGGTCTCGCGGCGGCGCGGGTGCGCACTTTCCGGGATGTCCCGAAGCTGCTGCTCGCGACCGAGGGCCTGACGCCGGTCGAGGCGCTGCGGGTCGGTCTCGGCATGCTGCCGGACTCCGATCCGATGCCGCACCATTTCCTGGTCTGCGGCGCACTGCCGGTCTTCTTGGCGGCATTGCTCAGTCGTTCGAAGGGCACGTCGGCCCTGGCGCCCGACCCGACGCTTACGACGGCGCAGGACCTGCTGCGCATGATCCGTGGCCAGCGCGCCGGCGAAGTCTTCGAGAAGGGCCTCGACGCCTATCTCGCGACCGTGGCGGACCATGGTTTCAACGCCTCGACCTTCACCGGCCGTGTGGTGGCCTCGACGCAGGCGGGCCTTATCTCCTCGGTGCTGGCGGCACTCTGCGCGCTGAAGGGACCGTTGCACGGCGGCGCCCCGGGACCGGTGCTCGACATGCTGGATGAGATCGGTGACGCCGCGCACGCCGAGGCGTGGTTCGATAAGGCCTTCGCCGAGGGCACGACCCTGATGGGCTTCGGTCATCGCATCTACAAGGTGCGCGATCCGCGCGCCGACGTGCTGAAGAATACCGTCGCCACCCTGCCGTCGACGTCGGGGCGCCTAGCCTACGCGACGGAAGTCGAGAAGGGCGCGATCGCGGCGTTGCGCCGGCATAAGCCCGGCCGGCGGCTCGACACCAACGTCGAGTATTACACGGCACTGCTGCTCGAGGCGCTCGACATCCCGCGCGAGGCCTTCACCGCCCTGTTCGCCGTCGGCCGCGCCGCCGGCTGGTGCGCGCACATCTTCGAGCAGGAGAAGGAAGGCCGCATCATCCGTCCGCAGTCGAACTATGTTGGGCCGCGGCCTGCCTAGGCCTGCTTGATCGCCGACCCGCGCCACGAGCGGGCGCGGGTACCGGCGGCGTCGAACACCCAGACGATCAGGTCTGCACCGGTGGGCGTGAAGCGCACATTGAAGTGGCGGCGCCAGAAACTGCCGTCGGCGTGAGTGAACAGCGCCTCGGTGCCGAGCGAGTCCGGCCGCACGGTCAGGGTCGCGGATCGCGGGGCAGGCTTGGCGTCGGCAGCGATGAGATGCGCGACACCGCCGTCGAGCGGCCCGAAGCGCAGCGTCTCGCCGGCGGTCGCTGTCTCCATGGGACCGTTGTCGACGCGCAGCCACATCGCGAGGCCGCTGTCCTGCTGGCTCAGCCGGAAAGCGGTGGCGATGGGCGCGCGGTCGTCGGAGTCGACATGCGGCTGCGCGGGCGGCGGATAAATGTCCTCCAACGGCATCGAGCCATAGAAGGCGAGGGCGCCGCTGTAGGCGCCCAGCCAGCCCGCGCGCACCTCGGATTGGGCGCGTGCGGGCGAGATCCCAAAGGACGCCGACGCTGCGAGCAACGTGCGGCGCGCCAACATGTCAGAGCCACATGCGCCGCAGGATACCGTCGTGGCGCAGCACGTCGTGGCGCACCACGGCGGCGATGTGCAGCGTGATCACCGCCATCAGGGCGAAGGCCAGCAGGTGATGCATCTCGCGCAGGACCGCGAAGAGCTGCTGGTTGCGCGGCACCATGTCGGGCAGCGGCAGAATGCCGAACCAGACCACGGCCACGCCGCCTGCCGAACTCATCAACCAGCCGCTGATTGGCTGGGCAAGCACCAGGAGCAGCAACGCCCAGTGGCCGACCGGAGCAAGCCGGCGTTCCCACGGCGTTACCGTGGTCGGCAGTGCGGGCGGCGGCGAATGCCGGCGCCATATCAGGCGCAGGATGGCGAGCACCAGCACCACCAGGCCGATCCATTTGTGGCAGGCATAGACCACGAACTTCAGCCGGCTAAGCGGCAGGCCGGTCATCCAGAGGCCGACCGCCAGCAGGCCGAGAACCAGCAGCGCACTCGTCCAATGCAGGACCTTGGCCGCCGGCGTGTAACCCTCAGCGCCACGCATCGGTGTGGATGGCGATGTCGACCTTGTCGCCCACCAGGTCGATGTACTTGATCATGCCGAACTCCGAGCGCTTCAGGCTGCCCTCGGCGCGGAAGGTGGCGGTGCGCTTGCCGGGGGCTGCGTCGAGGATGCGGTCGATCATCTTGGCTTCCAGCGTCATGGGCCGAGTGATGCCGCGCAAGGTGATCTCGCCTTCGACCTTCAGGGTGTCGGCATTGAGGCGTTCGATCGCGGTCGAGCGGTAGGTCATCTCGGGAAATTTCTCGACGTCGAAGAACTCGGGCTCGCGCAGCATCATGGTCTGCTGCTTGTCGAGCATCTCGATGCTGGACGTGTGCACGACCACCTCGACGGAACTCTTGGTGATGTCGAGCTCGTCGACCTTGATCGTGCCCTCCCAGCTCTTGAAGCCGCCAGTGGTGCGGAAGATGAGAGAATCGCCGATGAAGAAATCCATCGATCCGCGCTCGCTGCCGATCGTCAAATGATCCGAGGCGGCGCCGCCCGGCGACGGCAGCAGACTTGCGGCACAGGCGGCCGCAACGAGCAGCGCGCGGGCAAGGCTAGCGGGCAACGCTCCGTTCCTCGTAGGTCTCGAAGAAGCGATGGCCGCTGCCGCGCTGGTTCTCGTAGATCGAGCCCTGGTGGTCGGCGGCGGGCAGCGGCATGCGCACTGGTGCTGCCACGATGCGCGGTTCGACGCTTGGTTTGCCCAGCACCATGCGATCGTTGAAATCGTCGAAGTTGGAGACGCCCATCAGCGGCCAGGCGTCGGCGGCGGTGTATTCGTGCAGCAGCAGGCGGCGCTGGCGGTTGGAGCGATTGAGCGCGGAGCCATGCACCAGGCGCGCGTGATGGATGGTCATCGAGCCCGCCGGTCCCATCAGCGGCACGGCCTTCGACACGTCGACAGTGCTGGCCTGCGGATCGAACGCGCCGCAAAAGCGGCCACCGGCGTGGTGATCGAAGGTCGGACCATGATGCGAGCCCGGCACGACCATCAGCGGGCCGTTGTCGATGTCGCAGTCGTCGAGATAGATGCCGGTGGCCAGCACATCGTCGTTGGTGTGCGGATAGAAGGCCCAGTCCTGGTGCCATTCGACCGGCGCGCCATAGCCCGCTGACTTCATGTTGAGCTTGCCGCCGTAGAACCGGATGTCGGGGCCAAGCAGGGCCGTCAGGATCGACGTGATCTTGGGATCGCGGGTGAGGGCGCGGAAGAAGGCGTAGCGCTTGAAGATCGCGGGCTTCAGCCGCCGCACGCGCGGCAGGGCAGCACTATGGCTGGGCTCGAGATCGTAGAGATCGTCGTTGACGGTGACACCGCGCGCCTCTGCCACGATGCCGTCGGTCAGCGAGCGCAATTCGGCGAGCTGCGCACCCTCGATCAGCCGCGGGATGACCAGGTAGCCGTCGCGCCGGTAGGTCTCGATCTGCTGGGCGGTAAGCATGCGAAACCATAGCACGAGTGCCCGGCATGGCCGATACTCACGGCATGGTGACCCGCGCCCTGTTCCCGACGCTCCTTTTCCAGCGCTCCCTGAAGGGGCCGGGCTGGCCGCGCTTCAACCGGGACCTGGGCGACGAATGCCAGGCGCTGGCGGTATCCGATCCGGCCGGCCGGCGCTGGTCCGAAAAGAACTATGTGGGCGGCTACACGTCCTATGGTTCGCTCGACCGGCTGCACCTGGTTTCCCAGCTCTTCGCCGGCTTGCGCCGCCGCCTCGACCGGCACGTGAAGGACTTTGCCCACGAGCTGCACTACGACCTGTCTGGCCGCACCCTGGCCATGACCGATTGCTGGGTGAATGTGATGCCGGCGGGCGTGGCGCACTCTGGCCATTTGCATCCGACGTCCTTCATCAGCGGCACTTATTATGTGGCGATGCCCAGGGGCGCGGGTGCGCTCAAGGTCGAGGACCCGCGGCTGTCGCGCCAGATGGCAGCACCTCCCCGACGGGGCGATGCTCCCAAGGCTTTTCAGGCCCACGTCAGCCTGCCGGCACGGGTGGGCGACGTGATCCTGTTCGAGAGCTGGCTGCGCCACGAGGTGCCGCCATCCCGGTACGAGGGCGAACGGATCTCTGTCAGCTTCAATTATGCCTGGTCGTCATGAGGGCCTGCTGGCTGGCGCTCCTCGCGATCCTGGCTGCAATGCCGGCACTCGCCGATTGTCCGATGGACCTGGGACGCGGCACCGGCATCGTCGTCTTCTCCGAACATTTCATCATCGCGCTGCGTCCCGAGCCGCTGCGCATTGCGGTGGGTGAGCCGTTCGCGCTGATCCTCAATGTCTGCACCAAGGGCAATGAGCCCGCCGAACTGGTGAGCATTGACGCCCAGCTCGACGAGAAGAACGTGATCGACAGCGTGCCCAAGATCGTCGCCGGCCAGGATGGCCGCTATCGCGCCGAAGGGATCGTGCTGACCGCACCCGGATCATGGGAAGTGGGCTTCAACGTGAAGAGCGGCAAGGACGAGGAACGGCTGACCCACGACCTCGTGGTGAACTAGCTACTTCAGGCGGGCGAGGGCGCTTTCCAGGATCCACGCCGCCGCGGCGGCATCGACGCGCTCGGCGCGCTTGGCGCGGGTCATGTCGTAGTCGTCGATCATGCCGCGTGTGACGGCCGCCGTGCTCATGCGCTCGTCCTGGAACAGGGCGGGAAGGGCGGCCAGCGCGGGGCCGCCGTGATTGGCGATGTTGGTGGCGAACTGGCGCACCGACTGGCAGCGCGGGCCCTCGGTGCCGTCCATGTTGAGCGGCAGGCCGATCACCAGCGCCTTGATCTCGTACTTCTTCGTGAGTTCGCCCAGCGCCGTGAGGTCGGCGGCGAGCTTGGTGCGCTTCAAGGTGGTGAGCGGGGTCGCCAGAAGGCGGGTCACGTCGGAGGTGGCGAGACCGATCGTCTTGGATCCGACGTCGAGCGCCATCAGTCGGCCCTCGCGCACAAGGAGGCCCTTCAGCTCGGGAAAGTCGACGATCGCCATCAGGCGCGGTTATAAGCTGACAGAAGCGACAGGCAAGGTAAGTTCAAGCCGTGAACAACTTCGTCTACGCACTGCTGGCGATCGCGATGGTGCTGACCCTCGTCAGCCTCCTCGTGCCATTGGCCGAGCGCCTGCGGCTGCCGCACACCGTGCTGCTGGCGATCGCCGGCATGGGGCTGGGCTTCGCCGGCGCCTGGGCGGTGGATGGGCACACCGGTGGCATTGTCGGCGATATTTTCATTGGCCTGACGAGGCTCGAGCTGCGGACCGAGCTGTTCCTGCCGATCTTCCTGCCGCCGCTGCTGTTCAATGCCGGCCTCACGATCGACGTGCGGCGCCTGTTCGACGAGATCTTTGCCGTCCTGCTGCTGGCGATCGTGGCGGTGCTGGTGTGCATCGGCGTCGTGGCGGCGGTGGTGCATGGGGCGACCGGTGTCGACCTCGTCGTCTGCCTGCTGTTGGGCGCGATCGTCTCGACCACCGATCCGGCGGCCGTGATCGGCATCTTCCGCGACGTCGGCGCGCCCAAGCGTCTGTCGATCCTGGCCGAAGGCGAATCGCTGCTGAAAGATGCCGTCGCCATCTCGACCTTCGCCTTCGTGATCGAGATATTGGTCGAACGCTCGATGCCCGGAGGCGGCCACGTCTCGGCCGACCTGACCGGGCCGATCCTGCATTTCCTGCGCGAGTTCGGCTTCGGCATCCTGTTCGGCTTCGCGATCGCGCGCGTGGCCATGTTCATCCTGCCGCGGCTGAACGATTCGGAAGCGGCGATCGCGTCGGTGACCGTCAGCCTCTGCTATCTCAGTTACGCGGTGGCCGAACATTATCTCCACATCTCCGGCGTCGTGTCCGTGGTGGTGGCGGCGCTCACGGTCGCCGCCTACGGGCCGACGCACCTGCATCCCAGCCAGTGGAACGCGCTGCGCCAGGTCTGGACGCAGCTCGAGTTCTGGAGCAACTCGCTGATCTTCATCCTGGCCTCGATGGTGGCAGCCAATGTGCTGCCGCAGATCAGCTGGCAGTATGTCGTGGGCGTGGCTGCCGTGACCGCCGGTGCGATGGTGGCGCGCATCCTGGTCGTGTTCGGCATGTTGCCGTTCCTCGAGGCGACGCGCCTCGTCCAGCCGGTCGACAGCCGCTACAAGGTGATCCTGGTCTGGGGCGGACTGCGCGGCGCCGTCACCATCGTGTTGGCCATGGTGGTCGCGACCGACCATCGCTTGCCCCCCGACGTCCGACAATTCTCCGCCGTGATCGCCACGCTGTTCGTGATGTTCACCCTGTTCGTGAATGCGACGACCCTGGGCGTGGTGATGCGTATCCTGGGCCTCGATAAGCTGACGCGGGTCGAGCTCGCGCTGCGCGACCGTGTGCTGGCGCTGTCGCGGGTCAATGTCGCGCGCCAGATCCAGGAGATCATGCGCACCCACAACGAGCGCATCGAAGGCCTCGACGTCGACCCGGCCTCGGCCGGCGAGCCCGAGATCGAAGCGCCGCCGGCCGAACTGGCGCTGGAACTCGATGAGCGGTTGAAGGTCGGCCTGCTCACTTTGTCGTCGCAGGAGAAGGAGCTCTATTTCTCGCTGTTCGACCAGCAGACGCTGTCGCGTCGCATGGTGGCGGTACTGACCGCGCGCGCCGACCGGCTGATCGACGCGGTGCGCGACCGCGGCGTCGAGGGCTATGAGGACACGGCGCACGGCTTCGCGCTGCCGTCGATGGCCTTCCGGTCGGCCCTCTGGCTGCATCGCAACCTCGGCTTCGAGCGCGCGCTGACCGACCAGCTCGCCGATCGCTTCGAGATCCTGATGGTGTCGCAGGATGTGCTGGCCGATGTTGCCGCCTTCAACAACAACGCCGTCGCCGATCTCCTGGGCGCGGAAGCGGCGGCGCGGCTTGGCCTCGTGATCAAGGACCGGCAGCAGCTGGTCGACCAGGCCCTGAGGGCGCTGTCGCTGCAGTATCCCGGTTATGCCGACTCGGTGAAGCAGCGCGAGCTCGAACGTGCCGCGATCCGGTTCGAATCGCTCGAATATTCGCGACGCCTCGACGAATCGATCATCAGTCGCGAGGTCTACTCAAACCTGCGCGACGAGTTGAACAAGCGTCGCCGCGATGTGATCGACCGGCCACCGCTCGACCTCGGCCTCGAACTGGTCAAGATGATCAGCAAGGTCTCGCTGTTCGCCGCCCTCGACGACGACGCGGTCCGCGAAGTCGGCCGCCGGCTGCGTGCCCTGGTGGCGATGCCCGGCGAGAAGATCATCGCAGTCGGCGGCAAGCCGGACGCGATGTACTTCATCGCCGCCGGCGACGTGACGGTTCGCACCACCAGTGGGCCGGTGGTGCTGAAGGAGGGCGATTTCTTCGGCGAGATGGGGCTGCTCGATTCGCGGCCGCGCAATGCCGACGTGGTCTCGAACGGCTATTGCCACCTGCTGGTGCTGCGTCGGAGGGATTTCGACGCGTTGTTGGCCAAGCGGCCCTCGATGCGGGCCGAGATCCAGGCTGTGGCGGCCCAGCGCATGGCCGACATGCCCTCCACCTGGGAGATGCGCGACCGCGTTGCCCGCTAGGGGCAAACCGGGTACTAACCGCGCCGAATCTGCTGTTTTCCGGAGTTTCCGCATGTCGCTCGACAAGGACACGGTGGCGCGTATCGCGCGGCTGGCCCGTCTGAAGGTGCCCGAGGAAGAGCTCGTCCCGCTGGCGGGCGAGCTGTCGGGAATTTTTGCCTGGATCGAGCAACTGAACGAAGTCGACACCAATAACGTCGAGCCTTTGTCGTCGGTCTCCGACGTGACGCTGCCGATGCGCGCCGACAAGGTGACCGACGGCGGTGTTGCCGAGAAGGTTCTGGCCAACGCGCCGGGTGGCGCCGTCTACATCGATCCGATGGACAAGAACGCCGGCGGCTTCTTCACCGTGCCGAAAGTGGTGGAGTAGACCATGGCTGCTCTCACCGACCTCACGCTCGCCCAGCTCACCGCGGCGATGGCCAGGAAAGAGGCCAGCGCCCTCGAGGTGGCCGACGCGCACCTGAAGAAGCTCGACGAGCATCGCGCGCTCAATGCGTTCATCACCGAGACGCCGGACAAGGCGCGCGAGATGGCGAAGGCCTCCGACGCGCGCCGCGCGAAGGGTGAGGCGGGTCTGCTCGAAGGCGTGCCGCTCGCCATCAAGGATCTCTTCTGTACCGAAGGCGTGCAGACGACGGCGGCGAGCCAGATCCTCAAGGGCTTTATCCCGCAGTACGAGAGCACCGTGACGTCCAACCTCTGGAAGGCGGGCGCCACGATGGTCGGCAAGACCAACCTCGACGAGTTCGCGATGGGCTCGTCGAACATGACCAGCCACTTCGGCGGCGTCGAGAACCCGTGGAAGCGCAAGGGCGACAACCGCAAGCTCGTGCCGGGCGGCTCGTCCGGTGGCTCGGCCGCGGCGGTCGCGGCCTACATGGTGCCGGGCAGCACCGGCACCGACACCGGCGGCTCGATCCGCCAACCCGCATCGTTCTGTGGCATCGTCGGCATGAAGCCGACCTACGGCCGCTGCTCGCGCTGGGGCGTCGTGGCTTTTGCCAGCTCGCTCGACCAGCCCGGTCCGTTTGCGCGCACCGTCGAAGACACCGCGTTGATGCTGCAGGCGATGTCGGGTCACGATCCGAAGGACTCGACCTCCGCGCCGCTGGCGGTGCCGGACTTCGCCGCGGCCGCGCGCAATCCCGACATCAAGGGACTGCGCGTGGGCATTCCGAAGGAATATCGCGTCGAGGGCACGGCGCCCGAGATCACCGCGCTCTGGGACAAGGGCATGGAGATGCTGAAGGCCGCGGGCGCGACCGCGGTCGAGGTCTCGCTGCCGCACACCAAGTACGCGCTTCCGGCCTATTACATCGTGGCGCCGGCCGAGTGTTCGTCGAACCTCGCGCGCTACGACGGCGTGCGGTACGGGCTGCGCGTGCCGGGCAAGGACCTGACCGACATGTACGAGGGCACGCGTGGCGCGGGCTTCGGCAAGGAAACGCGCCGCCGCATCATGATCGGCACCTACGTGCTCTCCGCGGGCTACTACGACGCCTACTACCGCAAGGCCCAGCAGATCCGCCAGCTCATCGCCCGCGACTTCAAGCAGGCCTTCGAGACGTGCGACGTGCTGCTGACGCCGACCGCGCCGACCGCCGCCTTCGCCGCGGGCGACAAGATGGACGATCCGGTGACCATGTATCTCAACGACATGTTCACCATCCCCGCCTCGATGGCGGGCCTGCCGGGCATCTCCGTGCCGGCGGGCATGGACAAGGACGGCCTGCCGCTCGGCCTGCAGATCCTCGGCCGCGCCTTCGACGAGGAGACCGTGCTGAAGGCGGGCGCCGCGCTCGAGAAGGCAGCGGGCTTCCAGGGACGCGCGGCGGGCTACTAGTTTTTCCGGGGTGGCCCAGTTTCCATTAAAGAAATGGAAAAATAATGGGAATTGGAGGAGCGGAGGGTTTTGTACCGCTCTTGATCCGGCCCGCAGTCCGGCGTCTCCAACGGTCCCCGCGCTTGGATGCATTTTGGCCGCGGCAGCGGTCAAAATGCGCGGGTCCGGGTCCCCGCAATATATATTGCATTATTCGCAATAAATGTCCAGCGAATTCTGCAGCAAACTGAGCAGATGCCCAAACGCATCGTGATCTGCGGCGGCGGCGCCATCGGCACGGCGATCGCCTATTTCCTCTGCAGCCGCGGCGCGGAGCCGATCGTGGTTGAGCGCAACGCCGTGGGCGGCGCCGCGTCCGGGAAATCGGGCGGCTTCCTCGCCTACGATTGGTGCCGTGGCACGCCGGTCGATCGCCTCGCGCGGCGGAGCTTCCAACTTCATGCCGGACTCGCCGAGGAACTTGGCAATCCGTGGGGCTATCGGCGACTCGAAACCTTCGCCGGTCACGCGTCCGCCGGCGTCGACTATGTCGGCGCGCCGGGACGGGGATGGCTTTCTCCGAGCGTGGCGTTGACCGGTCAGATCGGTTCGCCGGACACAACGGCGTTGGTCGAGCCGCATGCATTCACGACCGGCCTGATGCGCGCCGCCGAGGCGAACGGCGCGACGCTGCAACACGGCACGGTCGCGGGGCTCGTGCGTGAGGCCGATGGCACGGTGCGCGGCGTCGAACTCGACACCGGCGAAACGATCGAAGGTGATGCTGTGGTCATCGCCATGGGGCCGTGGTCGATCCTGGCGTCGAACTGGCTGCCACTGCCTCCGGTCTACGGCTTCAAGGGACATAGCCTGGTCTTTCGCACCGGCGATGCCATTCCGGCAGAGGCGCTCTTCCTTGAGTACCAGGAAGAGAGCGGCGAAGTGCTCACGCCGGAGGTCTTCGCGCGTGCCGACGGAACGGTCTGGGCCTGCGCGGTCTCCAGTACGTCGCCGTTGCCGATCGACCCGGCGCGTGTGACGGCGGACGAGGGTGCGCACGAGCGCCTCGAACGGCTGTGCCGCAGCCTGTCGCCGGTCATCGCCGCGGCGCCGATCGTGGCGCGGCAGGCGTGCTTCCGGCCGGTCACCGAGAACGGTGTGCCGATGATCGGGCGGGTGCCCGGCGTCGAGGGCGCCTATGTCGCGACCGGCCACAGCGTCTGGGGCATGCTCAACGCGCCCGCTACCGGCGAGGCGATGGCCGAGTTGATTCTCGATGGCGCGACCCGGCACGTCGATCTGGCGAGGTTCGCGCCGCGGCGTTAGGGTGCTGAGATGTCGATCGAAACCTACGCGGCCTATTTCCTCGCCTGCCTCGTGATTGTCATTGTGCCCGGACCGACGGTGACGTTGATCGTCGCCAACAGCCTGCGCCATGGCACGCGCGCCGGCATCCTCAACATGCTGGGCACCCAACTGGGCGAAGCGGCGATCATCACCGTCGTCGGTATCGGTCTCTCGTCGGTGATCGAGGCAATGGGAGTCTGGTTCGACTGGGTACGCCTCGCGGGTGCGGCTTACCTGATCTGGCTGGGTTGGAAGATGATCCGCGCGTCCGGCGCATCGACCGACGGTGCCGCGCCCAAGGCACCGCGCGGCGGCTTTGTGATGCAAGCCTGCATCGTGGCACTCAGCAATCCCAAGACGCTGCTGTTCTTTGGCGCATTCTTTCCCCAGTTCATCGATCCGTCGCGCGATTACACCACGCAGATCGTGATCATGGGACTCATTGCCATGACGATCTCGGCGATTTCCGACAGTGCCTACGCGCTCGCCTCGGGCCGCGCCGGGCGCGCGCTTTCCGCCCAGCGGGTGCGGCTGCTGTCGCGGCTGAGCGGCGGCTTCCTGATCGGCGGCGGAGCGTGGCTGGCGCTTTCGCGCCGCTAGCAATCCGGTACACTCCCGGCAAAACCCGGGAGTGAAACATGGCGGACTTCGATCTGGTCATTCGCGGCGGCACAGTCGCCGATGGGACGGGCACCGGCACGCGCGAAGCCGATATCGCGATCAAGGACGGCAAGATTGCCGCGGTCGGCGCGACTTCCGGCAAGGGCACGGAAGAGATCGCGGCCAAGGGGCTGCTGGTCACGCCGGGCTTCGTCGACATCCACACGCACTACGACGGGCAGGCGACCTGGGATTCGCATCTGCAGCCGTCGAGCTGGCACGGCGTCACGACGGCAGTGATGGGCAACTGCGGCGTGGGCTTCGCGCCGGTGAAGGTCGAAGATCGCCAGCGGTTGATCGAGTTGATGGAAGGCGTCGAGGATATTCCCGGCGCGGCCCTCGACGAGGGGCTGAACTGGTCGTGGGAATCGTTCGGCCAGTATCTCGATGCGCTCGAGGCGCGGCCGCGCGACATGGACCTCGGCGCCCAGCTGCCGCACGGCGCGCTGCGTGTCTTCGTGATGGGCGAACGCGCCGCCAATCTCGAAGAGGCGACGCCGGATGAGGTGGCGCAGATGCGAGTGCTGACGGCCGACGCGATGCGCGACGGCGCGATCGGCTTCTCGACCTCGCGCACGCTCAACCATCGCACGGTGAAGGGCGATCCCACGCCGTCGCTGCGGGCGTCCGAGGCCGAACTCCTGGGCATCGCGATGGGCATGAAGGATGCCGGCAGCGGCGTGATCGAGTTCATTTCCGATTTCAACACGCCCAACCCCGAGAGCGAGTTCGAGATGATCGACCGCCTGCTCACCGCGAGCGGCCGGCCGTTCTCGGTGTCGCTGGCGCAGGCCCACCGGCGGCCGGACGGCTGGCGGCGTTTGCTGGGCCTGGTCGAAGGGCTGGCGGCCAAGGGCCATTCGGCCAAGGCGCAGGTGGCGCCGCGCCCGATCGGCGTGCTGCAGGGGCTGCAGGCGAGCCGCACGCCGTTCTCGATGTGCCCGTCCTACAAGGCGATCGCGCAGAAGAGCGTGGCCGAGCGCCTCTCGATCATGCGCGACCCGTCGTTCCGCGCGAAGCTGCTGGAAGAAAGTCAGGCGCCGCTGCGCTCCGACATGGCCGCGCGGTTGACCGACTACGACCGCATGTTCCCGTTGGGCGATCCGCCGAATTACGAGCCGGCCGAAGAGAGTTCGCTGGGCGCGCAGGCCCGCCGCGAGGGCCGCGATCCGCGTGAGGTCGTGTACGACTACATGATCGAGGGCGAGGGCAAGAACTTCATCTTCGCGCCCTTCGCGAACTTCGCCGCCTACAATCTCGACTGCTGCAGCGAGATGATGCAGAGCCCGCACACGCTGATCGGGCTGGGCGACGGCGGCGCGCACGTCGGCCTGATATCGGATGGCTCGTTCCCGACCTCGCTGCTGGCGCACTGGGGCCGCGATCGCAAGCAGGGCCGGCTCGACGTGTCGTGGCTGGTCAAGCGCCACACGCTCGACAACGCCGCCGCCGTCGGCCTGAACGACCGCGGCCGGATCGCCACCGGCTACAAGGCTGACCTGAATGTGATCGATTTTGACAAACTGCGCGTAGAAGCTCCGGTGATGAAGTGGGACCTTCCGGCAGGTGGCAAGCGTCTGCTGCAGAAGGCCACTGGATACCGTGCCACTGTCGTCTCGGGCGCCGTCACCTATCGTGATGGCGAGGCGACGGGCGCGCTGCCGGGCAGGTTGGTACGCGGGGCCAAGACCGCGTCATAGGAGGCGTCGTGCGTCGCATTTGTCTATCGGTGTTGGTTCTTTCGGCCGTTTCGTCGACTGCTTGGGCGCAAGCGGACGACGGCGCCTACTGCGGCGCGTTGTCGACGCTCGCCAACCGCTACCTCGTGAGCAGCACGGGGCAGGGCAACAGCGCGCCCGACCTCGACATCCGCACCGCGCAGAACGAATGCGCCAAGGGCAATTTTGCGAAGGGCATTCCCGTGCTGGAGCGCAAGCTGCGCTCCAACGGCTTCACCCTGCCGAAACGATAATGATCCGCTCGCCCGGGCGGCTCATGGCGCTGGCGTCGATGCTGATGCTCGGCGCCTGTGCCGACGGGTCGCGCGCGGTGAGCGTCAGCAACGAGGATTACGCCGTTGCCTACGACTACAACGACTTCCGTACAGCCACCGACGGCAAGGAGTTTCCTGTCCTGATCGCGGGCCGGCCGTTCGCCGGTCTCACGACGGAAGAGACCGCGCGCCGTCTGCTGCCGGTTCTGCAGGCCAACAAGCCACGGCCGCGCCTCACGTTCGTGCTGCAGGCGACGGGCACCTATCGGCTGGTGCTTGTGTTCGATCCTGCGAGCGGCGCCACCGCGGGCCGCGTCTGCAAGGGCGACACGGGCTCGGGGCCGCACGTTGCCGGACAGGTCACGGTGTTCGCCGTCTACTGCCGCAACGACCTGGCGTTGTCGCAAGCGATTGGCCGGACGTCGGCGGCCAGCCCGGAAGATCCCGCTGTCGGGCGTCTCTTCCGCGACGTCTTCCAGACCGTCTTCGCCGACGGCCAGATGAACCAGCCCAACCAGTCGTACCCGGGCGGGCTGCAGTAGCGCCTATTCGGCCTTGATGCCCGCGAACTTGATCACCTTCGCCCACTTCTCGGTGGCCTCCGAGAGGATCGCGCCGAACTCGGCGGGTGTGCCACCGACCGGCGTGCCGCCCAGTTCGATGATCCGCTCCTTAATCTTGGCGTCAGCGAGGCCTGCGTTGATCTCCTTGTTCAGGAGCTTGATGACATCGTCCGGTGTGCCCTTCGGCACGCCGATGCCGGCAAAGCCGCTCGCCTCGTAGCCGGGCACGAAGTCGGCGATCGGCGGCAGGTCCGGGAACACCGACAGCCGGGCAGCGGTCGTCACGGCGAGGGGCCGCAGCTTGCCCGCCTTGATCTGCTGGATCGATTCGGAGACTGGCGCGAACACCACCTGCAGATGACCGCTGAGCAGGTCGTTGATCGCGGGTGCGCCGCCGCGATAGGGCACATGCACCAGATCCACCCCCGCCATCATCTTGAAGAGCTCGCACGAGATGTTCTGCGGCGTGCCTTGTCCCGCCGAGCCGTAGTTGATCTTGCCCGGGTTGGCCTTGGCGTAGGCGATCAGCTCCGGGATCGACTTGATGTGGAGCGACGGGTTCACCACGACGACATAGGCCAGCCGCGCGACGTAGATCACGGGCACGATGTCCCGCATGAAGTCGAAGCTGAGATTGCTGTAGAGCGCGGCGTTGATCGCGTGCGGCGTCACGACCTGCAGCAGCGTGTAGCCGTCGGCCGGCGCCTTGGCGACGGTCTCGGTGCCGATGTTACCGCTGGCGCCCGGCTTGTTCTCGACGATGTATTGCTGGCCGAGGCGCTGGGACAGCCAGTCGCCCATCAGGCGCGCCTGGATGTCGGTCGCGCCGCCCGCGGTGAAACCGACGATGATGCGTGCCGGTCGCGACGGATAGGTCTCCGCCCGCGCCCGGCGGGACAGGGACGGCAACACGGCCGCGCTTGCGGCCAGAGGCATGAACGAGCGACGCGGAAATTTCACGAGCGGTCTCCCCCGAGTTTTTCATTACGACGCGGATACGCAACGCAACTCAACAGGACGCTCGACGGAAGCAGACTACCTCATGAGAGGTGATCGATGAACACCGTACGCCGCTTCATCTTCCATTTTCCACCGACGCGGCGGATGTCGCAGTCGTAGCTGCCGCCGAAGAAGAACTCGGTCTTGCGCTCGGTGCCAGCCGGGAGTTCGAGTTGCGTCTTGAACTCGAGGAAGTAGGCCTTGAGGTGGGCGACGTCGCCGTCGCCATCGATCAGGAAATTGGTGATGACGTGGCGGATCTGCAGCTTGCCGCGGCGCGGGACAAACTTGCTGCGAAACAGCTTCACGCCCTCGACGCCTTCGTGGACGCCGCTGTAGGGGCTGATCATCTGCGCGTCCTCGGTGAAGAGGTCGAGGAACTCTTCCTCGGTGCAGTCCACGTCGATGCCGTAGGCATATCGATTCATCAAGTCCTGGATCGCCAAGCGATCTTCGAGGCTGAGAGCCATGTTCGTCTCCTTATTCGGGCTTGATGCCCGCGCGTTTGGCGGCGTCGCTGAAGAAGCGGTATTGATCGGCCAGCCGGTGCGCGGCGGCCTCGGCGCTCTCGGCCGTCACGTCGAAGCCCTGGTCCTCGAAGCGCTTGCGCAGGGCGGGCAGCGCCAGCGCCTTGGCGGCGGCATCATGCAGCGCCGCCACGATCGGGGCGGGTGTGCCGGTCGCCACGTTGAGCGTGAAGCTGAGGCCAGGAAGATCGGGGCGACCGAGTTCCTTCAACGTCGGCACGTTGGTGAACGGCGGGCGGCGCGTCTCGCCGGTCACCGCGAGGATCCGCACGCGCGAGCCGAAGGCGATGGCCGACGAGGTCGAGATGAAGCCCATCTGCACCTCGTTGGCCAGCAGCGCGGTGCCGTACGGTCCGCCGGAACTGTAGGGAATGTCGGTGATCGACACACCCAGCCCGCGGAACAGTTCCTGGTTGGACAGGCGCACCTGCGGCGTGGGGGAGCCCGCGTTCAATTTGTCCGGATGCGCCTTCGCATAGGCGATCAATTCGTCGAAACTGGTCCACGGCGCGGCGGCCGGCGACAGGAAGACATAGCGACCCTCGACGGCGCCGATCACCGGTGGCAGGTCCTTGAGCGGATCGAAGCGCAAGTCCTTCACCGTCAGCGGCAGGATCGCGAGGTTGGAGGTGATGGTCGACAGCACCGTGTAGCCGTCGGCCGGCTGGTGCAGGACATATTCCATGCCGATGGCGCCGTCGGCGCCGCCCCGGTTCTCGACGATGATGGGCTGGCCCAGCGTCTTCGCCATCTCCTCGGCCAGGATGCGCGCCACGATGTCGGGCGACGTGCCCGGCGAATAGGGCACGACGAAGTGAACGATCTTGCTGGGAAAGGATTGCGCCAGCGCCGACTGCATCGCGCCAACGCAGAGGGCTGCGGCGAGGAGAGCAAGGCGAACGGTCTTCACGAAATTTTCCTCTCGTTTCATGTCTAGGCGATCGCGCGGCCGATCGTCTTGCGCAGCGCGTCGGCCTCCTTGTGCAGGATGGCCAGCAGCTCAACCTCGCGCTTGTTGGCGAAGCGCGCCGCGATCGCCGCGATGCTGAGCGACGCCACGGGGCGGCCACCCGGCGTGCGGATCACCACCCCGACGGCGCGGACGTTGGGCACGTCGATCACATCGCCCGCGGCATGGTCATGCCCGCGCGATGCGGCGGCGCGCGTGCGGATCTTGTCGACCGTGACGCCGGGATAGGGCGCCAGCCGCGCCGCGTTGCGTTTCAGCAAGGCCTCGCTCTCCTCGATCGGCAGGGCGGCGAAGATCGCGAGACTGCCGGCGCCGACGCCAAGCGGGCGTCGCACGCCCACGTCCACGACGAAGGTCTTGACCGGGTAGGAGCCCTCCGTGCGCGCGGCGCACACGGCGTCATCGTCCGACCGCAGCATCAGGAAGACCGTGTCCCCGGTCTCCGCCGCGATGCGCTTCATCGCCGCCGCGCAGAGCTTGGGAAGGTCGGCGCGTTCGCTGGCCGCCAGGCCGATCTCGTATGCCAGCGGCCCCAGGAAGTAACGCCGGGTTTCGCGCGAATAGTCGAACAGCCCTTCGGCGGCGAGGCTGCGGGCCATGCGGTGGGCCGTCGTGCGGTCGATGTGGGCGCGCGCCGCCATTTCGGCAGCGCTCAGTCCGCCGCCGCTCGACGCCGTCACCTCGCGCAGCAGCGCCATGGCGCGCTGCAGGCTTTGCGTGCCTTTGAGAGAAGTCCCGCTAAGGGTGTTCATAATATACACATTTCTGGGCTGACCGAATTATCTCTCTAATGAGAAGATCAAATTCAGTCGACCAAAATGCAGACCTCAGCGTGCATAATATGCACATTCTTATGATCTAGGAGACAAGAGATGGACGAACACAAGATCGGCGTGGCCCGCAGTTGCCTGGAAGCTGCCGAGGGCAACACGCTGAGCTTTCCCGAGATCGTCGGCACGCTCATGCAGGTGGGGTTCGAGGGCTACTCGATCGACTACAGGCGCGCGACCGCAACGTACTATCTGCCGGACGGCGACAGCGTCGAGTTGCCGACACATCGAACAGAGACGCCGGTCGCTTCTGCCTTCGATGCGGCAACGGTTCGTGCCGCCATCAAGGAGGCCCAGCAGTTGGTGGCTGGCTACACCTACAAGGGCTTCAGCAACAAGGTCGCCGCCGCCGGCTGTGCGGGCTACCTGGTCTCCTTCCTCGGGCGGCGTGTGCTCTACTTCGGCCGCACCGCGGAGACGCATGTGGAGCTGTTCCCGGACTAAGCCTTCAATCCGCGCCCTTGATGTTGTTATCCTTGATGACCTGGAACCAGCGGTCCTGCTCGGTCTTCTGGAAGGCGGCAAACTCGGCCGGCGTGCTGGCGATGATCTCCATGTCGATCTGCTCGGCGAATTTCTGCGCCACGTCGGGTGACCGCGCGGCCTTGGCGAGTTCGGCGTTCAGACGGTCGACGATCGGCTGCGGCGTGCCGGTCGGGAGATAAACGCCCCACCAGGAATAGGTCGGGAAGGTCTTCACCCCTTGTTCGGCAAGCGTCGGCACGTCGGGCAGGGTGGGCGCGCGCTTGTCGCCGGTGGTGCCGAGCGGACGCAGCTTGCCGGCGCGGAAATGCGGCTGCAGCGCGCCCAGGGTCGTGACCGTGACGTCGGTGACGCCCGCCAGCACGTCCTGCACCGTGGGGCCGCCGCCCTTGTAGTAGATCTGGTTCAGCTCGAAGCCGTTGGCCTTCTGCAGGTAGGCCGCGATCAGCAGCGCGCCGCTGGCCGACAGCAAGCCGACACTGATCTTGCCCGGCCGCGCCTTGGCGTCGGCGACCACGTCGTTGAAATTCTTGTAGGGCCGATCGGGATGGCAGGCGACGGCAAGCGGCGCGCGGCCCACCAGCATCACGTTCTCGAGCTCACTGTCCTTGTAGGGCAGGTTGGGCGTGAAGGCGGGGCTGAGGACGTGGCTGTCGAAGGTGATCATCCACGTCATGCCGTCGGGCGGCGCCTTGGCCGCGATCGCAGCCCCGATCGCGCCGGCGGCGCCCGGCTTGTTGTCGATGACGGTCTGCCAGCCGGTGTTCTCGCTCACCTTCGCGGCCAGCAGGCGCGCCACCGGATCGGTCGTGCCGCCGGGCGGAAAGGGCACCACGACGCGGATCGGTCCTTTGGGCCAGTCGGCGCCTTGCGCCCAGCCGCGGGTCGGTAGGGTGATCATCGTCACGCCGCCCGTCAGGACGGAGCGACGGCTAAGGATCGTCATATATCGTTCCTCCCGATCATCTCTGATTTTGCCGACGATCCTATCGCGGGAGCGCATGGAAAGCAGGCGGCAATTGGCACGGGTGTTGCGGCGAAATCCGCCGATGACCTTGCTTCGATGGATCCGCGCCGGTGTGTTCGCCGCCCTGATGATCGGGTCCGTGGCAGCGCGCGCCGAGGACAAGGTCCTGAAGGTGTCGCTCTCGACCGAGCTGCAGATCCTCGATCCGATCGTCACCCGGATCAATTCGGCGCGCGTCTTCGCCTATCTGGTCTACGACACGCTGATCGGCATGGACAGCCAGGGGAACTTCAAGCCCCAGATGCTGGACAAGTGGGAGATCAGCGCCGACCGGCTGACCTACACTTTCACCTTGCGCGACGGGTTGGAATTCAGCGACGGCACGCCCGTGACATCGGAGGATTGCGTCGCCTCGATCGTGCGGTGGGCCAAGCGCGAGCCGTTCGGCGGCGCGATGATGGAGGCGGTCAGCGAACTGAAGCCAGTCGACGCGAAGCATTTCGTGATGCACCTCAACCGGCCCTTCGCCTTCGTGATCGAGGCGCTCGGCCGCTCCGGTCTCCAGGTGCCGGTCATGATGCCGGCCCGGCTGGCGCGCCTGGATGCGGGCAAGCCGGTGCCCGAGGCCGTGGGCTCGGGGCCCTTTCTCTTTCTCCAGAAGCAATGGCGGCCGGGCGACGTCGCGAGCTTCGTGCCCAATCCACGCTATCGCCCGCGTTCCGAGCCGCCCGACGGGCTGGCGGGCGGCAAGGTCGTGAAAGTGGATCGGGTCGACCTCGTCAGCATCCCGGACCAGACCACGCGCGCCAGTGCGCTGGAGGCGGGCGAGATCGACTGGATCGAGATCGCGCCGCTCGACTACGTGGCGAACCTGCGCGCCAATCCCGACATCGTCGTCGGCAAGCCGCGCGGCATCGACCAGTTCGTCGGCATGCTGAACGTCAACCATGCCGATCCGCCGTTCAATGACCTCAAGGTGCGCAAGGCGCTACAGGCCGCGATCCTCCAGCCGGAGATCGTGGCGGCGGTGGGCCTGCCGGCCGATCTCGTCACGCCGTTCTGCGGCTCGATTTATGGGTGCGATGCGCCCGGGTCGTCCGATGCGGGCACGGAGGCGTTGAAGAGCGCCAGCACCGAGCGGGCGCGGCAGCTCCTGAAGGAGTCGGGCTACAAGGGCGAGCCTGTTACCGTCTTTCATTCCAAGACGTCAGCCTTGCTCAATCCGATTGGCATGGTGGTGGCGGCCCAGCTGCGCCGTGCCGGCTTCAATGTGCAGATCGAGTCGCGCGACTCCGCCACGATGCAGCAGCGCCGCCTGCAGCGCACCGGCTGGTCCGTCGTGCCGATCGTCACCAACGGCATCGACCTGATCAACCCCATCGCCAATCCGATTTCGGCCGGCAATTGCTTCGACGCGGCACCCGGCTGGTTCTGCGATCCGAAGATGACCGACTTGCTCCGCCGCTACGCCGTCACGAGCGAGCCGGCCGAGCAAAAGCGGCTGGCCGACGAAATCCAGATCGCGGCCCATGACAACGTGAATTACATCATCGCCGGTCAGTTCGCGGCGCCGTCGGCGTGGCGCGCGAACCTGACGGGCGTCGTGCCGTTCAGCTTTCCCGTTTTCTGGAACATCACGCGCCGTTGAGTCATGCTTTTGGGATCGTCTAGGTAGGCGGACGAAGAGGTGAGAAATGCCAAGGCAAATCAAGCTCGGCGTGTCGATGATCGGCATGGGCTATCATCTCGCCAACTGGCGCCACCCGGATGCGCCGGCGGACGGCAACATGTCGCTGCAGCACGCAATCCGCGTGATCCAGTCCGCCGAACGCGGGCTGTTCGACATGGGCTTCCTGGCCGATGGCGTCGGTATCCGCTTTCACGACGAGCCGAAGGGCGCGCTCTCCCGCACGGCGAAGAACGTGCAGTTCGAGCCGCTGACCCTGCTTTCGGCGCTCGCGATGGTGACCAAGAACATCGGCCTCGTGGCGACGGCGTCGACGACCTACAACGAGCCCTATCACGTCGCGCGGAAGTTCGCCTCGCTCGACCATATCAGCGGCGGGCGGGCGGCCTGGAACGTCGTGACCTCGGTTACCGACATGGAGGCCCGCAACTTCAACCGCGATGCCGCGCCGGCCACGGACCTGCGCTACGACCGCGCCGCCGAATTCGTCCAGGTGGTGCGCGGCCTGTGGGACAGTTGGGAGGACGACGCCTTCGTGCGCGACAAGGCGTCGGGCATCAACTACGACCCGGCGAAGCTGCACCCGCTCAATCACAGCGGCCCGCACTTCAAGGTCGCGGGCCCGCTCAATGTGCAGCGCACGCCGCAGGGCGCGCCCGTGATCGTGCAGGCCGGTGCCAGTGATCAGGGCAGGGAACTCGCCGCCGCCACGGCCGACGTCGTCTATGCTGCCGCGCAGACCCTCGAAGCCGCGCAAGCCTATTACGCGTCGGTCAAGGGACGCATGGCCAAGTATGGCCGTCATCCCGACGAGCTGAAGATCATGCCCGGCATCATGGCGATCCCCGGCAAGACGCGTCAGGAAGCGCAGGATCGCTACGACATCTTGCAAGAGGCGGTCGATCCGCTAGTCGGGCTGGGCGCTCTGGCGAACTATCTCGGCGATCTCTCGGCCTATCCGCTCGACGGGCCCGTGCCGGAGCCGCCCAAGCGCCGCATGCACAGCCGCGCCGGGATCTTTCTCGACATCGCGCGGCGCAACAACTTCACCATCCGCCAGCTCTACCTAAGCATAGCGGGCGGCAACGGCCACCGCACCGTCATCGGTACGCCGGCGGACATCGTCGACGCCATGGAGGAATGGTTCCACAACGAGGCCGCGGACGGCTTCAACATCCTGCCGCCGTGGCTGCCCGGTGGCCTGGACGACGTGGTCGATATGGTTGTGCCGGAGATGCAGCGCCGCGGTCTCTACCGGACGGCGTACGAGGGCCCGACCTTGCGCGAAAATCTCGGCATCCCCTATGCCGCGTTCGGCAAGCTGGCGCAGCGGCCGGCGGCGGAGTGACGGGTGACTAAGGAAGGCCTAGTTTTTATGTAATTCTCACTTTTGATTTTGCGCCGACTGAGCAATTGATGATGCCAGCTACATGGAACTTCCGAATGTAGTGCTCGATCCATTTCTTGTTATAATTCTCGGCCTCAAGGCGCTGCAGGATTTCATCCCTTCGCACATCATCCACGCCATCAAGTATGTGGATCAGCTTGAGTGCAAGCGCTCTACCGCTCTTTTTATAACCCTTGCTAAGCCCTTTATTCGCGGCAACGAGCGCTTTCTCGAACCGTAGCGTGTGAACAATGGATGTCGCGAGTCCAGCAAAAACATAGGAAATTGCCTCCCGAATCATCGAACCACCGACACTGCGATTTTCAATCGCATGCTCTACCGCCTGCCGTCAGTCGCCCTTGATGTCGTTCTCCTTGATGATCTTGAACCAGCGCTCCTGTTCGCTCTTCTGGTAGGCGGCGAACTCTTCCGGCTTGCTGGTCAGGATTTCCATGTTGAACGTGTCGATGAACTTCTGCGTCACGTCGGGCGAGCGCACCGCTTTGGTGATCTCGGCATGCATCTTGTCGACGATCGGGCGCGGGACGCCGGTCGGGCAGTAGACGCCCCACCAGGCATAGGACGGGAAGCTCTTCACCCCCTGTTCAGCCAAAGTCGAGGTGTCGGGCAGCGCGGGCGTGCGCTGCTCGCCGGTGACGGCGATCGGGCGCACCTTCTTGGAGTTGATGTGCGGACTCACCGACGTGAGGCTCTGGATCGCCACGTCGGTGACGCCGGCCAGCAGGTCCTGGTTGACCGGCCCGCCGCCCTTGTAGGGGATGACGTTCAGGTCGACGTTGTTCTCTTTCTTGATGTACGCCATCAGCACCAGCGCCTGGCTGGCACCCAGCACGCCCACGCTCACCTTGCCCGGGCGCTTCTTCGCGTCCTCGATCACCTCGGCGAAGGTCTTGTAGGGCCGGTCGGGATGGGCGCAGATCGCCTGCGGCGTGCGGCCGATCTCCATGACGTTGAACAGGTCGGAATCCTTGTACGGCAGGCTGGCGGCGAAGGCCGGATTGAGGATGTGACTGTCGAAGGTGATCATCCACGTCTGGCCGTCGGGCGGCGCCTTGGCCACGACCGCGGCGCCCACCACGCTGGCGCCGCCGGGCCGGTTCTCGATGATGAGGTTCCAGCCGGTCTGGTCGGCGAGCTTGGCCTGGATGATGCGCGCCACCGGATCGGTCGAGCCGCCGGGCGGGAAGGGGACGACGATCTTGAGCTGGCCCTTGGGCCAGTCCGCAGCGTTCTTGTCGGCATTCTGGGCGCGCGCGATCGCAGGCGCGGCGAGGATGGCGGCGCCGGCGAGCACCGAGCGGCGGCGTAGATGGTTCACTTGTTTCCTCCCAGTCTTTATCTTTGGAGGGAGCCTACTGCAGCGGCTTCGCCATGGGAAAGCCCCGTCTCGGTGTCGAAATGCTGCTATGGCGGCAAGGATCCATACGTCGCGATGTAGCGGTTGATCGTTTCGGCGATCTCGTCGCCGCTCTGCGCGAAATATTCAACGGATATCGGATAGGGCGTTCCCTCGGCGAAATAGAAGGAAGCCCGTCGTCGACGAGGCCCGGCGGCCAAACGTTTGAGAAATTCTTGCGGATCCCGGAAATCGAGATCGACATAATTTATCGGTTGCCCTTCTTCGCCTTGCCTCGTTATCGGTCGTGCGCTCGCGAGCTCAGTCCATGAGATAAACGTAGGCTCGCCAAAAGCCTTCGGCACGCGCAGGCCCCGAGCGTCCAGCAGCAAACCAGGTCGCGCGACGACAAAACTGTATCCTAATGCGGCAATCAGAAATCCGAGGAAAAGCAGAAGGCCAACGGCTTCCCGGTCCGGCTTATTGGCGGCGTGCCCCAAGGCTAAAAGGAAAAGGAAGAATAGGCAGAGGACATAAAGAAGGGTCTTCCTATCCTTCGTTTTGGAGGGGATCAGATATAGATCGGGATCAATCCCGACCGTCATGTCACTGTTGCGGCCAAGTCAGTGCCTCAAAGCGCGCGAATTCGTTCTCCAGCCGCCATTGCGCTGCGGCCTTCTCGCTGCGATCGAGGAAGGCGCGGCAGGCCGGTGACGGCGTCTGCGCGCCGGCACACGCCTCGACCTTCACGAAGGGCGCTGTTCCGCGCCACAGGCTTTCGCCCGGCAGGAATGCGTATTCGAGGCTGTTGCGCACCATCGTCTTGAGATCGGCGTAGCCCAGGCTGTAGGTGGTCGTGGCGCGGACGAACTCGTGCGTGAGGTCGATGCGCGAGACGCCTTCGTCGTCGGTCGACAGCGCAAGCGGAACGCCGGCGCGGCGATAGGACTCGAACGGGTGGGCGGCGCCGAACACGTTCAGGATCGTGTCGTTGCTGGTGAGATTGATCTCCACCATCGTCCGGCGGCGTGCCATCTCGGCCAGCAGGCCGGGCGCATCGTCCTCGCCCATGACATCGACGCCGTGGCCGATTCGGCTGGCGCCGGCGACCAGCACGGCGCTTCGGACGTGGAAGCGGAGCGCTTCCCGCGGCACCAGCGCCGGTGTCAGCTCGCCGGCATGCAGGCTGATCTTCACCTCAGGGGAGAGGCCATGCAGGAAGCCCAGCATCTTCATCTGGATCTCGTAGTCCTTCACTGCCGTCGGATCGTCCTCCGGCGCCACGAGGTTGAGGCCGACGATACGCGGATCGGCCTTGGCGAGTTCGAAGGCCAGCACGAACTGGGCGAACATCTGCTCGGGCGGGAAGACGCGGATGGTCTGGGCGAGATAACGGATGGTGACGGCGCAGCCCGCCTGGGCGGAGTCGGTGCCGCAGCGCATCTGCTGGCGCATCGCGCGTTCGGCCGCGTCAAACTCGCGGCGGGCCTCGTTCACGGCCGCGGTCATCTGCGGGCCCAGCATCTTCGTGCGCAGGGCGGCGAGATCGTCGCTCCAGCCGGCTGCCTTGCCGATGGCGCGCGCGGCGCCCATGCCCGGTGAGGCCATGAGTTCGAGGTAGGAGACCGATTGCCCGCCCGCGCGGTCCGCCACTTCGGCCAACATGCCGCCGAAGTGATCGCCTTGGGCGGCACCAAACTTGTCGAAGGTGGCGAAGAAATGATCGTGGCCGCTTTGGGCCACGGGGAGGAAGCCGCGCATCGAGAGGGCGTCGATCACCTGGCCGTAGAGCACCGGGTCGCGGTTGGCGGCGGAAGCGGGGACCTTGTCCGGACCGGCGCACGGCGGCGGCACCAGTGCCAGCTTCGTTCGGTCGATGCACAGACCGTCGGCCGTCGCCCAGCGCATATAGGTCTCGGCGTAGATGGCGCCGGACAGGTGGCTGTGCAGGTCGCCGCCCTTGGGCATGCGGCGCAGGAAGGCGTCGAGATAGGGCGGGCGTTCGCGGATTTGCTGGAGGTAGCTGGCGGTGCGGGCTTCGTCGCTGGGCAGCGGCGGGGCGTTCGTCGACGGGGTAGCACAGGCGGAGAGGGCCAAGCCGATCAGGAGCGCGAGCGCGCGGGGCGTGTAAGTCATGCTGCACCGTCGCACGCATGAGGTGTGGAAATCTCGGGAGCTTGACATTTGTTGCGTTATTCGCAATAATGCTGGACCAAATACCGGTTACCAAAGGTGACCGTTATATTCCCGTTTATTAAACGGGGCGGCGACCATATCGAGGCTCCGCTTGATCCCAACGAACCCGACCCCTTATTAGAAACCATGTCCCTCATCAAAGGCGAAACCGGCGACTGGGAGATCGTGCTTGGACTGGAAGTCCACGCACAGGTGATCTCCGAGGCCAAGCTCTTCTCCGGCGCTCCGACCACGTTCGGCGCCGATCCCAACACCCAGGTGTCGCTGGTCGACGCCGCCATGCCCGGCATGCTGCCCGTGATCAACGAGCGCTGTGTCGAGCAGGCCGTGCGCACCGGTCTTGGCCTCAATGCCAAGATCAACCTGCGCTCGGTGTTCGACCGCAAGAACTACTTCTACGCCGACCTGCCGCAGGGCTATCAGATCTCGCAGTTCAAGGACCCGATCGTGGGCGAGGGCGCGGTCGAGATCGATCTCGAGGGCGGCGGCACCAAGACGATCGGCGTCGAGCGGCTGCATCTCGAGCAGGATGCGGGCAAGAGCCTGCACGACCAGCATCCGAGCCAGACCTATGTCGACTTGAACCGGTCGGGCGTGGCGCTGATGGAGATCGTGAGCCGGCCGGACATGCGCAACGCCGACGAAGCGGCGGCCTATCTGACCAAGCTTCGCTCGATCGTACGCTATCTCGGCACCTGCGACGGCAACATGGACGAGGGCTCCATGCGCTGCGACGTCAACGTGTCGGTGCGCAAGCCAGGCGACCCGCTGGGCACGCGTTGCGAGATCAAGAACGTGAACTCGATCCGCTTCGTGAAGCAGGCCATCGAGTACGAAGCGCGCCGACAGGTCGAGGTGATCGAAGGTGGCGGCAAGATCGTGCAGGAGACGCGCCAGTTCGAGCCGGCCAAGGGCGAGACGCGCTCTTCACGCTCCAAGGAAGACGCGCACGATTATCGCTACTTCCCCGATCCCGACCTGCTGCCGTTGATCCTGACGCAGGAATTCGTCGACGGCATCAAGGCGACGCTCCCGGAGCTGCCGGACGCGCGCAAGGCCCGCTTCATCAAGGAATACGGTCTCACCCCCTACGACGCGGGCGTGCTGGTCCTGGAGAAGGAGACCGCGGCGTTCTTCGACAGCGTCGCCAAGGGGCGCAACGCGAAGGAAGCGGTGAAGCTCGTTACCGGCGACTTCTTCGCCATGCTGAACCGACGCGGTCTCTCGATCGCCGAGTCGCCGATTACCGCGGAGCACCTCGGCAAGCTGCTCGACCTGCAGGCCGACAGCACGATCTCGGGCCGCATCGCCAAGGACCTGTTCGTGATCATGGAAGAGACCGGCAAGGATCCGGCCGTCCTGGTCGAGGAGCGCGGGCTGAAGCAGGTGACGGATACCGGCGCGATCGAGGCCGCGATCAAGGAGATCGTGGCGGCGAACCCGAAGCAGGTCGAGGCCTACAAGGCCAAGCCCACGATGATGGGCTGGTTCGTCGGCCAGGTCATGAAGTCGACCGGCGGCAAGGCCAACCCGAAGATCGTCAACGATCTGCTGAAGAAGGCACTCGACTCTTGAGGTCCTCGGGCTGCTGAGCCCGCTTCGGATCGGCGTCCTGTCCCGGCGCCGAGCCACCGTCGGCGCGCTGGTCGGACGGCTTGTCGCCGCGCGTCAGGTTGAAGGCGGTGTTGATCAGGCCGACGTGTGAGAAGGCCTGCGGGAAGTTGCCCTGGTGGCGCTTCTCGTGCGGCTCGTACTCCTCGGCCAGCAGGCCGAGTTCATTGCGGATCGACAGCAGCCGCTCGAACAGTGTCTTGGCGTCTTCCTTGCGGCCGATCGACATGTAGGCATCGCAGAGCCAGAAGCTGCAGGCGAGGAACGCGCCTTCGCCGGGCGCCAGCCCGTCGTAGGTGCGGTGGGTGTTGTAGCGCATGACGAAGCCCTGCCGCAGCAGCGCCCGCTCGATCGCCTCGACAGTGCCGACGTAGCGCGGATCGGTCGGTTCGATGAAGCCGGTCTGCGCCAGCAGCAGCAGGCTCGCATCGAGATCGTCGCTGTCGTACGCCGCCTTGAAGGTATTGCGTTCGGCGTCGAAGCCGTTGGCGCAGACGTCGGCGTGGATTTTCTCGGCGACCGAGCGCCACGTCTCGATGTCGCCTGTCAGCTCGTGCTTCTCGACCGCCTTGATCGCGCGGTCGAAGCACACCCAGGCCATGACCTTGGAGTAGACGTAATGACGTGGCGCCGCGCGCGATTCCCAGATGCCGCTGTCGGGCTTGTTCCAGATCTCGGCGACGTGTTCCAGCAGGATGCGCTGCATCTCCCAGCCTTCGTCGGTCGAGGAGAGGCCGCCCTTGCGCCCCTGTTCGAAGGCATCCATCAGCTCGCCGTAGACGTCGAGCTGGAACTGCTCGTGCGCGGCGTTGCCGATGCGCACCGGCTTGGAATCGGCGTAGCCGGGCAGCCAGTCGACTTCCCACTCGGTGAGGCGCCGCTCGCCGCGCAGCCCGTACATGATCTGCATCTCGGCGGGCGATCCCGCGACCGCGCGCTGCAGCCAGTCGCGCCAGGCCGCGGCCTCATCGTAGATGCCGGCGTTCATCATGGCGAGCAGGGTGAGCGTCGCATCGCGCAACCAGCACAGGCGATAGTCCCAGTTACGCGGGCCGCCGAACTGCTCCGGCAGCGACGTGGTCGGCGCGGCCACGATGCCGCCGGTCGGCATGAAGACCAACCCCTTGAGCGTGATCAGCGAGCGGGTGATCGCGTCCTTGTAGGGGCCGTCGGTCTTGGTGGTGGCCGTCCAGTCGCGCCAGAATTTCTCGCAGAGCGCGAGGGACTCTTCGGCGTCGACCGGCTCGGGCACATCGAGATGCGAAGGACCGTAGCTCAGCACGAACGGCACCGACTTGCCCTTGGTCAGGGTGAACTGCGCCACGGTCTTGAAGTTCTCGCCGCGGAAGGCGGTAGGCGTGCGCAGCACCACCATGTCGGGGCCGGCCACGGCACGCATCGAGCCGTCCTCGAGCCGCGTCACCCAGGGCGTCATCACGCCATAGCCGAAGCGCAGCATCAGCTCCATGCAGACGGTCACCTCGCCCTCGTCGCAGCGCACGATGCGCATCAGGTCGGACGACTTGCCGTGCGGCAGCATGAAGTCGATCAAAGTGACCGTGCCGCCTTCGGTCTCGAAGGTGGTTTCGAGGATCAGGGTGTTGGGGCGGTAGCGCCGCCTGGTCGACTTGATCTCGGCTTGGGGAGTGATCAGCCAGAAGCCGTTGCTCTGGCCGCCCAGCAGGGAGGCGAAGCAGGCGTCACTATCGAACGTCGGCCAGCACAGCCAGTCGATGGAGCCGTTCTTGCCGACCAGCGCCGCCGTCTGGCAGTCGCCGATCATGCCGTAGTCCTCGATCGGAATGCGCATTACGGGTTGATGAACGTGGCCCTGGCCCTTCGGTTCCGCGCAGACGTCGTGCTAGGCTCCCCGCATGATCGCGAAACTCTACGCCCTGACCTGCGGCCACCTGACCGGCCCCCTCGGACACCTGATGGAGGGAGCAGGAGACGGCAATGTCGCCTTGCCGATCCCGTCCTTCCTGATCGAGCATCCCAAGGGCCGCGCGCTCTACGACACCGGCATGCATCCCGACCTGCGGACCAAGCCGGAAACGCGGATCAGCGAGCGGGCGCTGAAGCTGTTCGACCTGAGCGGCTTTGGTCCAAAAGACGACGTGGGATCCAAGCTCGAGTCGATCGACCGCGATCCGACGAAGATCGACTTCATCATCGTCTCGCACATGCACTTCGATCATTCCGGCGGCAACGGCCTGATCCCGAACGCGACGCTCGTCGTGCAGAAACCGGAGTGGGACGCGGTCAACGATGCCGAGACGGCGGGCAAATTGGGCTTCAACAAGGGCGATATCGACTACGGCCATCCGGTGAAGATCGTCGAGGGCGAGCACGATCTGTTCGGTGACGGCAGCGTGGTGACCTTCCCGACCTATGGGCACACGCCGGGACACCAGTCGCTGAGGGTGCGCACGGAGAAGGGCACTGTCGTCCTCACGGGCGACTCCTGCTACTTCTGCCGCACCCTGCGCGAGCGGCGCCTGCCGAAGTTCGTCTACGACCGCGAAGCGATGCTGGCCTCGCTCGATCGGCTCGAAGCGCTGGAAAAGGGCGGGGCCAAGCTGATCTTCGGCCACGATCTCGAGTTCTGGAAGGGCGTGCCGCAGGCCCCCCTCCCGCTATTCTGACACCTCTTTTCTGATGAGGATCTGCTTCGTCGGCGACAGCATGGTCAACGGCACCGGCGACCACAAGCATCTCGGCTGAGTCGGCCGCGTGCTGCGGGACGAGCGCAGGCGCCACCCCGAACTCACCGGCTACAATCTCGGCGTCCGCCGCGACCGCGCCGACCAGATCCGGGCGCACTGGAAGAGCGAAGTGGAGCGCCGCCTGCCGGCCGAGCACGAGGGCCGCGTGGTCTTCTCTTTCGGCGGCAATGACGCGGCCCAGCAGCGCGATCCGCCGCTGACCTTGCAGGATACCGAGGCAATGCTGACGGAAGCGAAGTCGCGCTGGCCGGTCTTCATGATCGGCGTGGTGCCAATGGTCGACGAAGATTATCTGGCGCGCGCTCGGGCCCTCGATGAAGCCTACGCGCCGCTCTGCGCGAGGCTCGGCGTGCCGTTCCTGTCGGTGTTCGATGGCCTGCTGGAAACGCCTGTGTGGGTCGACGAAGCGCGGGCCGGCGACGGTGCGCATCCCGGCGCCGGCGGCTACAGCCGGATGGCCGGGCTTATCCTGGCGAGCCCGGTCTGGCAGAACTGGATGTCTTCTAGTTCTGGGGCATGAACTCGATCAGCAGGCCGCCGGTCGTCTCGGGCGACACCAGCACGCGATCGCCTTTGGTGACGGCGAACGGAATGTTGTTGGCACGCAGCAGGGCCTGAAGCGGGCGGGCCCGTTCGACGGCGATGGCGATGCCCGTGATCGACGGCATGCGCTTGGGTTCCATCACCTCGATCGCCTTGTATTCGTTGATCCACGCCGCCGGCGACCAGATCAGCAGTTCGACCATGCCGGTGCGCACAAGAATGCAGCCGTCGAGGACGTCCTCGACTCGTGCGTCTTCGCCCCAGGCCTTGCCCAGTTCGGCGGCGGTCTTCTTGGGGTCTTGCGACACGGCGTGGACGCAGATGAAGGCGAGTGACCCGTTGGGATGGACGACCAGTTCAGGCTCGACGAACGCGTCTGGATTGGACTGCTTCACCGTCAGCCACGGCACCGGGCCGCCACCTTCGCCCACGACCAGGCTGCCCTCGACTTCGCCGTCTTCGAGCTCCCACTTGAACGTGCGCTTCTCGCCTTTCAGCTCCTCGACGTTCATCGCCACGTTCATGAAATCGACCGGGCTTTCGGCGATCTCGATGTAGTTGGGGATGTCCTCATCGGCGGGCATGAAGCAGATGCAGCGGGGCCAGACACCGTCGGGGGTCAAAGTGAAGCCCAGTTGCTCCATTTTGGCGGCGACGGCACCGGGATTGGTGGCGTTCAGGGTGAGGTGGTCGATGTCTCGGGCGTCGATCTTCATGCCGCCTCATACAGGCGGCCGGGCTGGGCTTCCAGCGCCTTTTCAGGGAGGGGTGGCTGGGACCCGGGGCCGGCCGCCAAGACTCCTCACGGTGAGTGCGCTATTTAAGGAAGAGGGCGACAAAAAAAGAACGTGGAGGGGACATGACGATCATGCGGACAGTGGGGCTCGCGGCCCTGGCATTGACGGTGGCGGCCGCAGCCGGCGCCCAGGGCCTGCCCAAGGCCCAGACGCCCGAAGAGGCGGGCTTCTCCGCGGCGCGGCTGAAACGCCTGTCCGACCGCATCAACGAGGGCGTCAAGGCGGGCGAGCTGCCGGGCGCGGTCGTGCTGATCGTGCGCAACGGCAAGGTCGTGATGCACGAGGCGTATGGTTTCCGCGACAAGGATGCCAATGCCCCGATGAAGACCGACACGATCTTCCGCATCGCCTCGATGACCAAGCCGATCGTGGCGGTCTCGGCGCTGATGCTGATGGAGGAAGGCAAGCTGTCGCTCGCCGATCCGGTGTCGAAGTACATCCCGGCCTTCGCCGACACCAAGGTTGCGGTCAAGAAGAAGAACGACGACGGCACGGAAGAGATGGGGCAGGAGCCGCAGAAGCGGCAGATGACGGTGCAGGACCTGATGCGCCACACCTCCGGCCTGACCTATGGCTCGGCCGAGAGCACCAACAAGGTGAAGCTCTCCTACATGGACATGAAGGTCATGGTGCCCGACCAGACCAATGCGGAGATGGTCGAGAAGCTGTCCAAGCTGGCGCTGCTCTACCAGCCGGGCACGCACTGGGAATATTCGATGGCGATCGACGTGCTCGGCCGCGTGGTCGAGGTCGCCTCGGGCCTGACGCTCGACAAGTTCATCGAGGAACGCATCACCAAGCCGCTCAAGATGGTCGACAGCGGCTTTGACGCCGCGCCCGAGAAGAAGGACCGCGGCGCCCATCCGCAGAAGGAGGGCAAGAAGAACGAGCGTCCGAACATTCCCGACATCACGCTCAAGACGGTCTGGAAGTCGGGCGGCGGCGGCATGGTCTCGACCTCGGCCGACTACGCACGCTTCCTGCAGATGCTGGCCAATGGCGGCACGCTCGACGGCGTGCGCCTGCTGTCGCGCAAGAGCATCGAACTGATGACCTCGAACCACCTGCCGTCCGACATCCAGATGGGCGACGACATGAATGCCTTCGAGGCGCTCGAACCGAGCGGACGCATGGGCTACGGCTTCGGTCTCACCGTCGCCGTGCGGACCGACGCGGGCCGCAGTCCGCTACCAGGTTCGGTCGGTGATTACTTCTGGGGGGGTGCGTATGGCACCTATTTCTGGGAGGATCCCCACGAGCACATGTATGTGATCTTCATGATGCAGTCGCAATCTGCGCGCCTTCCTTATCGGTATCTGACGCGTGATTTGGTCTACCAGGCGCTGACCGGGAACTGATCGGGAACCTACTCCCGACCCCGGCGTTGCCGCCGGGGTGATGCGGAGTAAGGTTTTGGCTGCACGATTGCTGAAGCGTTTCGGGGCGCGGTCTTATCGGCCGTTGTTCATTGGTCTTGCTGTACTGGTCGTCGTTGGCGGCGGTTACCTGGGGTGGAAGCATTTCCACGATCAGGCCGCCGCGAAGGCCGCACAGAAAAAGCCACCGCCCGCCGTTCCCGCCACGATTGCAACTGCTGAGAAGGCCGATTTCCCGGTCTATCTCAAGGGCTTGGGGACGGTTCAGCCTTTCAACACCGTCACGGTGAAGAGCCGCGTCGACGGCGAAGTCATCAAGATCGGCTTCAAGCAGGGGGCAATGGTGAAGGAGGGCGACCTGATCGCCCAGATCGATCCGCGGCCCTATCAGGCGGCGCTCGACCAGGCCGAGGCCAAGAAGAAGCAGGACGAGTCGGATCTCGCCAATGCGCGGCTCGACCTCGCGCGCTTCACCGACCTGGCCAAGCAGAACTTCGCCACGCGCCAGCAACTCGACACGCAGAACGCCAAGGTCAGCGGCCTCGAGTCGCAGATCAAGGGCGACGAGGGCGCGATCGACAATGCGCGTACGCAGGTTGCCTACACCACGATCACCGCGCCGATCTCGGGCCGTACCGGCTTCCGCCTCGTCGACCAGGGCAACAACGTCCACGCCGCCGACACCACCGGCATCGTCACTATCGTGCAGCTCCAGCCGATCTCGGTCGTGCTAACGGCGCCGGAGGAAAGCGTCGTGCCGGTCAACCAGGCGCTGGGCAAGGGCGAGGTGCAGGTGATCGCGCAGAGTTCGGACGGCAGCAAGACGCTGTCGACCGGCAGGCTCGCGCTCATCAACAACGAGGTCGACCAGGCGGCCGGCACGATCCGAATGAAGGCAAGCTTCGACAACAAGGACAATGCGCTGTGGCCGGGTCTCTCGGTCTCCACCTTGCTGCTGGTCGACACGCTGAAGGGCGTTACCGTCGTGCCGCAGGACGCGGTCCAGCATGGGCCGGACGGGCTCTTCGTCTACACCGTCGGCGGCGACAACAAGGTCGACATCAAGCCGGTGAAGGTGAGCCAGCAGGACAAAGCGCTGGCCGTCGTGACGGCGGGACTGCAGCCCGGCGACAAGGTCGTGACCCAAGGCCAGTCGCGCCTGCAGAAGGGGACGCTGATCAAGCCGACCAACGCCGCGCCGACGGAAAACACACCGTCGCCCGCCACGACGCCGGAGGTTGCGCAGACCTCCTCGGCGCCGTCGTCGAAGGTCCAGAAGTAGATCGCGATGGCGATCAACGTCTCCGCGCCGTTCATCCGGCAGCCGATCGCCACCTCGCTGCTGATGGTCGGCATCCTGTTCTGCGGTCTCGTTGCCTATCCGAGATTGCCGGTGGCGCCGCTGCCGCAGGTCGATTTCCCGACCATCCAGGTCTCCGCCTCACTGCCGGGCGCCAGTCCGGAGACGATGGCGTCCTCGGTCGCCCAGCCGATCGAAAGCCAACTCTCGCAGGTGCCGGGCGTGGCCCAGCTCACTTCGATCAGCACCTCGGGCTCGACCGCGATCACCATCCAGTTCGACCTCGACCGCAACATCGACGGCGCCGCCAACGACGTGCAGGCGGCGATCAATGCCGCTGGCGGCCAGTTGCCCAAGAACCTTCCGAGCCCGCCCAGCTATCGCAAAGTGAACCCGGCCGACTCGCCCATCCTGCTGCTGGGCGCCACGTCGGACACGATGACGCTGACCGACGTCGACGACGAGGTCGAGACCAAGCTCGCCCAGCAGATCAGCCAGATCTCGGGCGTCGCGCAGGTGTTGGTCGGCGGCCAGCAGAAGCGCTCCGTCCGTATCCAGCTCGACCCGGCCAAGCTGGTCGCCAAGGGCTTGTCGCTCGAGGACGTGCGCAATCAGCTCGCCGTGGCCACCGTCGACAGCCCGAAAGGCACGCTCGACGGCCCGACGCGTTCCTATGCGATCTACGCCAACGACCAGATCCTCGAGGCCGAGCCGTGGAACGACGTGATCGTGGCCTATCGCAATGGCGGCGCACTGCGGGTGCGCGACATCGGCTCGGCGATATCGGCGCCGGAGGACCTGCACTCGGCCGGCTGGGCCGACGGCAAGCGCGGCGTCTTCCTGGTGATCTTCCAGCAGCCGGGCGCCAACGTCATCAACACGGTGACCCGCATCCAGACGGCGTTGCCGAAACTGACGGCGACCATGTCGCCCGCCATCCATGTCTTCACCGTGAGCGACCGCACCCAGACCATCCGCGCGGCGCTGCACGACGTCCAGTTCACCTTGTTGCTCACCATCTTCCTGGTGGTGATGGTGATCTTCGCCTTCCTGCGCAATCTCTGGGCGACCCTGATCCCGACCGTGACCGTGCCGCTGGCGTTGCTGGGCGCCTGCGCGCTGATGTGGGTCGCGGGCTACACGCTCGACAATCTCTCGCTGATGGCGCTCACCATCTCGGTGGGCTTCGTGGTCGACGACGCGATCGTGATGCTCGAGAACATCACGCGCTACCTGGAGGAGGGTGACTCCCCCATGGAAGCGGCGATGAAGGGGGCGGGCGAGATCGCCTTCACCATCGTGTCGATCAGCATCTCGCTGGTCGCCGTTCTGATCCCGCTGTTGCTGATGCCCGGTATCATCGGCCGCCTTTTCCGCGAGTTTGCGGTCACGCTGTCGATGACGATCTTCGTGTCGATGATCGTGGCATTGACGCTGACGCCGATGATGGCCTCACGCTTCCTCAAGACCGAGAAGAAGGAAGAACACGGCAAGCTCTACAATTGGAGCGAACGGGGCTTCGATGCCCTGCTGAAGGGCTACGAACGGGGCCTCGACCTCGTCCTCGGCCATCGCTTCATCACACTGCTGGTGTTCATTGCCACACTCGGCCTGTCGGTCTTCCTGTTCATGATCATCCCCAAGGGATTCTTCCCGCAGCAGGACACCGGCCTTCTCACCGCCATCACGGAGACCGGTGAGGACTCATCGTTCGGCGCGATGGCGGCGGCCCAGGTCAAACTTGGCGATCTCGTGCTGAAGGACCCCGCGGTCGATCACGTCGCCATGTCGGTGGGCGGTGCGGGCAATCCGTTGAACACCGGACGCATGTTCATCACGCTCAAGCCACGCGATCAACGCACCGCCAGCGCCGATCAGGTCGTGGCTCGGCTCAGCGCCCAGTCCCAGCAGATCCAGGGCGCCAAGCTCTTCCTGCAGGCCGCGCAGGACGTGCGGGTCGGCGGCCGCGCCTCGCGCACGCAGTACCAGTACACGCTGCAGGGACCGGATATTAACCAGCTCAACGAGTGGTCGCCCAAGATCCTGGCCAAGCTCAAGACCCTGCCGCAAGTGCGCGATGTGGCGTCCGACCAGCAGACGAACGGGACGACGCTCACCCTGACCGTCGATCGTGATGCGGCCGCGCGCTATGGCCTGTCGCTGCAAATGATCGACGATACGCTGTACGATGCCTTCGGCCAGCGCCAGATCGCCCAGTATTTCACCCAGTTGCTGAGCTATCACGTCATCATGGAAATCCTGCCGGGGATGCAGGCCGACGTCGGCACGCTCGACCGGATCTTCCTGAAGTCGCCCACGACCAACGGCGAGGTGCCGCTCTCCGCCTTTGCCAAATGGACGACCGACCCGGTCCAGCCGCTGTCGATCAGCCATCAAAGCCAGTTCCCGGCCGTGACCATCAGCTTCAACCTCGCGCAGGGCGTTGCGCTGGGGCAGGCGACCGATGCGGTGAACCAGGCGACGCAAGAGCTCGGCGTGCCGCTGACCATCACGCGCACCTTCCAGGGCAATGCGCAGGCCTTCCAGGATTCGCTGTCCACTGTGCCGATGCTGATCCTGGGATCGCTGGTCGTGGTCTATCTGGTGCTGGGCATTCTCTACGAGAGCTACATCCACCCGATCACGATCCTGTCGACCCTGCCGTCGGCGGGTGTCGGCGCGCTAGCCATCCTCATGTTGTTCGGCTTCGACTTCAGCCTGATCGCGCTGATCGGCCTCATCCTGCTGATCGGTATCGTGAAGAAGAACGGTATCATGCTGGTCGACTTCGCCATCGTGGCCGAACGCACCGAGCATCTCTCGGCGCACGATGCCATCCGCAAAGCGGCTCTCCTGCGTTTCCGCCCGATCATGATGACGACCTTCGCGGCCCTGCTGGGCGGCGTGCCGTTGATGCTCGGCACCGGAACCGGTTCGGAGATCCGCCAGCCGCTGGGCTATGCGATGGTCGGCGGCCTGATCGTCAGTCAGGTGCTGACGCTCTTCACCACGCCGGTGATCTATCTCTACCTCGACGGCCTGTCCGATTGGCTCGGACACTTCCGCAAGAAGAAGCCCGAGGAGCACGGGAGGGGCGAGAGCTCGGCCGAGCCCGCGCCGCATCCCGCCGAATAGCTAGGCAGCGATCCGCATCCGGCCGAGGAAGTCGCGCTTGCCGAGCGGCACGCCCTTCTGGCGCAGGATGTCGTACGCCGTGGTCGCGTGGAAATAAAAGTTCGGCAGCGAGAACGACATCAGGAAGCCATCTGCCTTGAACGGCACCTTGCGGTCGCCGACAGAGAAGATCACATCCTTGCCTTCGACCGCATTGAGCTCTTCGGGCTTGATCGCTTCGAGCGTGGCGCGCGCCTCGCTCACCAGCTTCTGTAGGCCAGCATAATCCTCGCCCGCGGGCTTCGGTGGGACAAAGCCGCCCGCCAGCGCCCCTTTGACGCCGCCGGCCGAGTGATGCGCGAGCGAAACGACCTGGAAGCGGAAGGGCAACATGTCGGGATGGAGTCGCGTCTCGAGGATCTCGTTGGGATCGATGCCCTGCTCCTTGAAATGGGCGAGGCCCGTGGTGAGGAAGCCATCGACGCCGCCGAGGACTTGCAGGAACGAGGTAACGCTGAGGTCATAGAGCGAAATGGCCATGAATGTTTCTCCCTTTCGTTGGCGTTATGCGAGATCTGCCAGCGCTCGGTGGTCGGTGAGCCAAGCCCACTCCTCGTAGCGCTTCACAAGCTCGAGCGAGTTCAAGAACTCGATTGCGCCCATTGGCCGGCCGAACACATGCGCATGGACCGTGATGTCGAGGCAGCCGGCGGGCCGGCCGAGCCGCGGCCAGTTCGAGACGATGCGTTCGAGGATACGCGTGAAAGCCTCGGGCTCGGCGCCGTAGCGGACATAGAGCGGCATGTCGTTCACTTCCATGGTGAAGGGCACGGCCGCGATCTCGCCCGACGGCGTCTTGTGGCGAGTGGGAAGGTCGCTGTCGAAGAAGTCGGCGTGCCAGATGAAGCCCGCTTTCGCCAGCATCTCCGAGGTGCGGGCGCTCGGTGTGCAGCGCGGACTGAGCCAGCCCGGCGGCTGCTTGCCTGCGCTGTTGGCGATGGCGCTCATGCAGCGCGCGAGGTCGTGTGCCTCTTCTTCTGCTGTTTGATAGGACGGAATGATGTTCTGCCCCCAGCCATGAGCGGCCACGACGTGGCCGGCGCCGGCGATGGCGCGCATCAGCTCGGGATAGCGCTCGGCGAGGATGCCGCTCACATAGAAGACGGCGCGCAGCTTCTGGCTGGCGAGAATGTCGAGGATCCGCCAGGCGCCGACCTTCGGTCCGTACTCGGCCCACGAGCGGCCCTGCAGGTCGAGCACGCCGGCACGCAGCGGATTGCCCATAGGCCCGATGCCGGGCGCGGAGTCGTCGGTCCAGCCTTCGAGCATGACGCTCACCGAGATCGCGAGCGGCTTGTCGGGCCAGCCTTTGGGCAGGGACTTTGAAGGGATCATGGCGGGCTCGAATGTGGACAATGGGGGAGGGACAGTCGATCATTCCGCAACAGGAGACGCAACATGATCGACGTGCATTATTGGCCGACGCCAAACGGTTTCAAGATCACCATCATGCTCGAGGAATGCGGCCTGCCGTACAAGATAGTGCCCGTGAACATCGGCACCGGCGAGCAGTTCAAGCCCGAGTTCCTGAAGATCAGCCCCAACAATCGGATGCCCGCGATCGTCGATCACGAGCCGTCAGGTGGCGGCGAGCCGGTCGCCGTGTTCGAGTCGGGCGCCATCCTGCAATATCTCGCCGAGAAGACGGGCAAGTTCCTGCCGAAGGACCTGCGCGGCAAGTACGAGGTGCTGCAGTGGGTGAACTGGCAGATGGGCGGCCTCGGCCCGATGGCGGGGCAGGCCAATCACTTCCGCATGTACGCGCCGCAGTTCAATCCGGTCGAGGCGCTGAAATATGGCCAGGACCGGTACACCAACGAAGTGAATCGTCTGTTCGGCGTGCTGAACAAGCGCTTGGCTGATCGCGAGTTCGTGGCCGGCGCGATCTCGATTGCCGATTTCGCGATCTGGCCGTGGCTGGTGGGCTTCAAGAATTTTGGCCAGAACATCGCCGACTTCGCCAACCTGAACCGCTATTTCGAGGAGACGATGGGCAAGCGGCCTGCCGTTGTGAAAGGCAAGGCCGTCGGGCTGGAGCTGCGTCCGGTGCCGGGCATCAGCACCGACGAACAGCGCAAGATCCTGTTCGGCCAGACGGCTTCAGTAGTGCGCTAGCGCGTCAGCAGGATCGCGCCCGACGGGTGAACCTCGCCGGTCCAGCCGGGCAGGACGAGGGTCGTGGCGTCGAGCTGGGTGACGATCGCGGGGCCAGAGATCTTGTCGCCGGCGCCCAGCGACGATCGCTCGTACAGCGGGACGTCGCGCGTACCGATGGCGAAGTGCACGGGCAGGGTTGCCGTCGACTTGGCGCCTGAGACTGCAGCCAGCAATGGACGCGGCGGTGCGGGCATGCGGCCGGTCGCCTCGACGCGCAGGGTCACCAGTTCGATCGCGGAGTCGAGGGTGAAGCCGTAGAGCGTGCGGTGCGCTTCGGCGAAAGCCGCCTCGACGCCGGCCGCGTCGTCGACCCAGCCGATCGAGAGTTCGCTGCCCTGGCCGTGATAGCGCAGCAGCGCGATCTTCACTTGCTGGCGATCGGCGGGTGCCACTTTTTCTCCCGCCAGCCAATCGTCGGCCTGGCGGCTGAGTTCTCCATAGATCGCCTGGGCGCGTTCGAGATCGACGGCGCCCGCCTTGGGCAGGGTGCGGCTGAAATCGGCCTTGAGGTCGGCTTCCAGCAGCCCGTCGGCGCAGAGCACGCCGGGCGCGGAGGGGATGAGCACGCGCGTGATGCCCAGCAACTCGGCCAGCGAGCAGCCGTGCAGCGGCCCCGCGCCACCGAACGGCACCAGGGTGAAGTCGCGCGGGTCGTGGCCGCGCTCGACCGAGACGAGGCGCAGGGCGCCCATCATGTTGTTGTCGATGATGGCCAGGATGCCGCGCGCGGCGGCCTCGCGCGTGAGGCCGAGCGGATCGGCGACGCGCAGGTCGATAGCGCGACTGGCCGCCGCCACGTCGAGCGCCATGCGGCCACCCAGGAGCGTCGACGGCAGATGGCCCAGCACGACATGCGCGTCGGTGACGGTCGCCATCGTGCCACCGCGCCCGTAGGCGGCGGGGCCCGGCTCGGCGCCGGCGCTGCGCGGGCCAACGGTAAGGCTGCCGGCATCGACCGTGGCGATCGAACCACCGCCGGCGCCTATGGTCACCATGTCGACCATAGGCAGCGGCAGCGGCCAGTCGCCGACGTGGCCGCTTTGCGTGAGCGTGATCTTGCCGTCCTTGATCAGGCAGATGTCGGCGCTGGTGCCGCCGATGTCGACGGTGATGATGTCCGCGATCCCGCACGCCGCGGCTACGCCGCGCGCGCCGACGACACCGGCCGCCGGCCCCGACAGAGCGGTGAGGGCGGGCGCTCGCCGGATGGTGGCGCCACCGGCGACGCCGCCGTTCGATTGCATGAGAAGCAGAGGCGCCGTCACCTTCTCGTCGGTGAGACGGGCCTGCAGGCGCGATACGTAGGTCGACACGCCCGGCATCACCGAGGCGTTCAGCACCGTGGCCAGCGAGCGTTCGTACTCGCGCACCACCGGCAGCACGTCGGACGACGCCGTCACCGCGACGCCGGGCAGGGCCGCGCGCAGGATCTCGGCCGTGCGCTGCTCGTGCGCTGGGTTGGCGAAGGAATGCAGCAGGCAGATCGCGACAGCCTCGACCTTGAGGCCGCGCAGGGCGTCGGCCGCGGCATGCACGCTCGCCTCGTCGAGCGGCGCGATCACGATGCCACCCGCGCCGATGCGTTCTGTGACCTCGAGTACCCTCGACGCCGGCACCGGTCGGGGCGGCTTCACCCAGGCGAGGTAGTTGGCGCGGCGCGGGATGTCCTGGCGGCCGATCGTGAGGACGTGGCGGAAACCTGCCGTGGTCACGAGTGCGGTGCGCGCGCCCTTGTCCTCCAGGATCATGTTGGTGGCGACGGTCGTGCCGTGCAGCACGCGCTCCAGCAGCGGCGCTGCATAGCCCGCGTCGGCCAGCGCCAGCCGGACGCCGGTCAGGAAGGCCTGCGAGGGATCGGCCGGCACGCTCGGCGTCTTGGCACGCCAGATCCGGCCGCTCCGCGCGTCGTGGAGCGCGATGTCGGTGAAGGTGCCGCCGATATCGACGGCGATTGCCAAGGACGGGGCGAGGGAGGGATCAGGCGAGGCTGTCGACATATTCGTGGCGATGGAAGGCTCGGGTTGGGGGCCGCTGGGAACGCAGTCTCTCGGTGGCCGCACCATCGACGACGCCATCCACGACACTTACGCCATACAGACTCTCGGCGGCGGCGGGGCTGACGAAGCCGCCCGCCACATCCTCCAGGACTTTCTCGACCGGTCGGTCGAACGGATGGCCGTGGCCACCGCCGCCGCCGGTCTCGATGCGCAGCACGTCGCCGTGCTTCAGCATGTTGCCGTCGGACAAAGGTGAGAACTCGCGCGCATGGTTGCTGCCCGGGTTGAGGACGATGCGGCCGGTGCCGCCGGCCATGCCACCGGCGATGCCCCAGGGCGGGTTCTTCACGCTGTCGATGCGGATCGCCATCACGGCTTCTTCGGCCAGCACGTCGTATTCGCGGACGATGCCGCAGCCGCCGCGATATTGCCCCGCGCCGCAGGAGTCGGTGAGGATGCCGTAGCTGCGCAGGCGTACGGGATAGCCGTTCTCGAGGAACTCGACCGGGTAATTCTCCTGCGCCACGAAGTAGACGGCGTCGGTGCCGTCCGCGGTGGCGCGCGCGCCCCAGCCGACGCCGATGCCGTCGGACATCAGGAACGGGGTAAGGGCGCCTTCATCGTTTTTGTAGGTGCCGCGCATGAAGCCGATGACGTAGGCCGAGTGCGCGGCCGGGGCCTTGCCGCCCGCGACATTGATCAGGCCGTTGATGGCGGCGAGGAAGCGCATCAGCGTGAGGCCGCGCATGCCCAAGGGAGCGGGGAACTTGGGCCACAGCAGCGAGCCCTCGCGCAGGCGGACCTCGTCGAGCGCCTGCGGGCCGCCGGCGTTGCAGACCTGCGAGGCGTCGCCACCGAGATAGAACATCGAGAGCGCCGTGCCCGGCACGTCCGGGTTCATCAGCAGGTTGACCGGCCCCGGCGATTGGTCGTCGGTCGCGGTGGCGTCAAAGATGAAGCGGTCGCGGCCGTCGGGGCCTTTCTCGCGGGTGAGCGCGAGGCGAAGATGGAACGGGCCATTGCCGTGACCATCCGAATCGATCGCGTCGGTGAAGCGGTGCGTGCCGTAGGCGAAGGTCTCGGCGAGCTTCTCACGGACCAGGTTGCGGGTGCGGGCGAGCAGTTGCTTCAGCGCGTCGGCCAGCACGTCGAGGCCAAAGCGTCCGGCGATCTCCTCGATGCGGCGGGTGCCGAGCGCGGCGCTCGCCATCAGGGCGCGCATGTCGCCGATGTTCTGTTCGGGGAAGCGCGAATTGCGGAAGAAGATCTTCAGCGCTGCTTCGTTGGTGACGCCGGCATCGATCAACTTGGTCGGCGGGATGATGATGCCTTCCTGGAAGATGTCCGACGTGTCGGGGCTGATCGAGCCCGCACGCATGCCGCCGATGTCGGAGAAGTGCGCCCAGCCCATGACGAAGCCGCAGCGCTGGCCGGCATGGAAGACCGGCGCCACCAATACCTGGTCGTTGGAGTGCGAGACCGCGCCGCGCGAGGCGTAGCAGTCGTTGTACCAATAGAGATCGCCCTCGCGCATCGTGTCGGCGGGGAAGTCCTTGAACACGGGGCCGCAGACGTCGCCGAACACCGGCAGGTTCGAGCCCACGGCCATGACGCCGTTGGCGTCGAACACGGCGGTGTAGAAATCCTTCTTCTCGCGGATAAAGGCGGAGATGGCGGTGCGCTCGATCAGCGCCTCCATCTCGGCCTGTGCCGCACGGATCGCGCCGCGCACGATCTCGAGCGTCACCGGATCGCAGATGTCCGTCGAGGAGTTGCGGGTCTCGACCTCAGTCAAGGGGGCCATTCGTGCGGTCCTTCAGGAGCAGCAGGGTGATGGTGCTGACGATGGCGGCGAAGATCAGGAAGAACGACGGCGACATCGGGTTCTTGGTCGTGTCGATCAGGTACTGCGCGATGAACGGCGCAAAGCCGCCGAACAGCGTGACCGACATGCCGTAGCCGATCGAGAGCGCCGTGAAGCGGACCTTGGTCGGGAACAGTTCGGCCAGGATGGCGCAGAGCGGGCCGGCATACATGGCGAGCAGCACGGCGGAGAAGCCCTGGACCAGCATCAGCTTGGTGGGATCGGGCGTGCCCGTGAGATAGCCGAACATCGGATAGGACAGCAGGCCGTAGAGGATGGCCGACCCTAGCAGCAGCGGCTTGCGGCCGATCAGGTCGGAGAGCCAGCCCATCACCGGCGTGAGGATCGTCAGCACGATCGCGGCCACGACGGCGGAGGTGTAGGCGGCATTGGCGGCGATGTTCAGCGTCTTGGTCGCCATGGTCGGCAGGTAGATATTGTAGGTGTAGTTGCCGACGGTGCCGATCGCCGACAGGCCGAAGGCCGCGAGCACCGGGAGGCGATGGGTCGAGAGCGATTCCAGCACGGGGCTGCGCGCGACCTGCTTCTTCTCGACGGTGCGGTTGTAGGCCGGGCTCTCGTGGACGCGGGCGCGGAGATAAAGGCCGATCGGCGCCAGCACGAAGCCGATCAGGAACGGCACGCGCCAGCCCCACTCGACCATCGCTTCCTTGGAGAGCCAGCCGTTCAGCACGGCGGCGGTCAGCGTGCCCGCGATCAGGGCAACGCCGACGCTGAACTGCTGCACGCTGCCGATCAGGCCGCGCTTGCCGGGCGGGGAATACTCGACGAGGAAGGTCGCGGCACCGCCCCATTCGCCGCCGGTCGAGAAGCCCTGCACCAGACGGCACAGCAGCAACAGGATGGGCGCGGCGATGCCGATCGAGCCGTAGGAGGGGATCAGGCCGGTCAACGCGGTTGCCACCGCCATCAGCCCGACCGTGAGGACGAGGGCGTTCTTGCGGCCCTTCAGGTCGCCATAGGCGCCGATCACGATGGCGCCCACCGGGCGCATGAAGAAGCCGACGCCGTAGATCGCGAAGGCCTGCAGGAGCGCGATCGTGTCGTCGCCCTTGGGAAAGAAGTTGGCCGCGATCTGGGCCGCGAACAGGCCGTAGATCAGGAAGTCATAAAGCTCGACGAAGTTGCCGACGGCGCTCGAGATGATGGCGCGGCGGCGGACGCGCACTTCCTGCTCGGCCGCGCTTGCGGTCCCCGGCGTTCCGATCGCTGCTTCAGACATTTTGGCTCCCCAGCGCTACGTCTTGCAGGCAGTGTGGGCAAAGGCCGCAAGCAGTGCAACTTTTGTCACTGCGGTATGCGGAACAGATGCGCTCAGCCGTTGAGTTGGGCCACGTCGCGCGCCGTTTTGGCGACGCGCCGGCGCAACGCCGTTGGCTTCAGCACCTCTGCGTCGCTGCCCAGCTTCAGCATGTCGAAGGCCGCGTGGTCGATCGATTCGATCGGGATCGTGACCCGCGTCCATCCTCCGCTCTTTTCGGGCTGGGCCGAGTCCTGCGCGGCCTGCAGCACCGTGGCGCCCAGGGTTTCGAGGCGTGCCATGCCCCGCTTCGACACGCGCAATTCGGCGGTGCCGCGATAGAGGCCGATTTCGTAGGCGCGCGAGGAGGCGGTCCAGAAGCGCACGAGGTCGAAGTCCTTGGGCCGCGTGAAGCGCTCGCTCGTGGCCGATAGCTCCAGAATGTTGGCGACGCGATAGGTGCGGACGCTCTCGCCAACCGCCGCGACGACGTACCAGGTGCCGGCCTTCAGCACGAGGCCGAGCGGTTCGAGGCGGCGCGCGACGGCCGTGTCGCTGTTGGCGCGCTGGTAGCGTACGTCGATCGATGTCTCGCCCCACACGGCGGTGGCGATCGCGGGCAGAAGGCGCGCCGAAGCGGCGCTGCGGAACCAGTCGACCGGATCGAGATGAAAGCGCGCGGACAGACGTCGCGCGTTGACGCGCGCGCTTTCGGGCAGGGCGGCCGTGAGCTTGAGCTGCGCCGTGGCGAGCGCATCGGCGAGACCCATCTCGGCGGCGGGGCCGGGCAGGCCCGCAATGAACAGCGTCTCGGCCTCGGCGGGCGACAGGCCGGTCAGCTTGGTGCGATAGCCGTCGAGCAACTGGAAGCCGCCGCCCGGCCCGCGGTCGGCATAGACCGGGACTTCCGCCGCACTCAACTGGTCGATGTCGCGATAGATCGTGCGGACCGAGACTTCGAAATGCGCAGCAAGCTGCTCGGCGGTGAGACGGCCGCGGTTTTGCAGCAGGAGCAGGATCGACATCAGGCGACTGGCACGCATCGTGAAAACTTAACATAAATACCTGACGGTTCCTGACAGGTATTGGCAGTTACCTTGGCGGTCATAATTTGAGGAGATCGCCATGCTCAATTCCCTGCTGACGCGCCCGTCGACCAAGACCCCGGCCAAGAGCCCCGATTTCGACTTCCTGATGGGGATCTGGAGCGTGCGCCATCGCTACCTGCTGAAGCGCCTGGCGGATTGCCGGGAATGGATCGAGTTCGACGGCTGCTGTGCTGCGCGCAATATCCTGAACGGCTTCGGCAACATGGACGAGGCGGACATCAACCTGCCGGGCAGTCCCTATCGCGGCATGAGCCTGCGGACCTGGGACTCCGACGCTGCGAAGTGGTCAATCTACTGGCTCGATTCGCGCCGGCCGGGCCGCATCACGCCGCCGGTGAAGGGCGGCTTTGCCAAGGGGATCGGCACCTTCTACGGCGATGACGAGTATGAGCGGCGCGCGATCCGCGTGCGCTTCGTGTGGTCGCGCATCACGCCCACCACCGCGCGCTGGGACCAGTCTTTCTCGCTCGACGCCGGCGCCAGTTGGGAGACCAACTGGATCATGGATTTCACGAGGATGTAACGAAATCCCGGCCCCTTGACGGTCGGGAGGACGACAACCACCTTGACTGTGCCCAGCAGGGTGGGAGGCATTGTCATGCAGTCGGAAGAACGCGATCTGATCGCTGGTCTGTTCGATCGTCTACGCTCGTTCGAGGCGCAGCCACGCGACGCCGAGGCCGAGCGCTTCATCGCGGGCGGAGTCGCCAGCCAGCCGGCCGCACCCTATCTGTTGGTGCAGACAGTGCTCGTGCAGGAACAGGCGCTCAAGGCCGCCCAGGCGCGTATCGCCGAGTTGGAGGCGAAGGCCGCTGCCACGCCGGCGCCGGGCTTCCTGGCGAGCGCCCCCAAGCTTGGGCCCTGGGGCAGCGCGTCTGTTCCCACGACGTCCGCGCCTCAGCCGGCAGCTCCCGTGGCGCCGCCGATGATGGCGCCCGGGATGACACAAGGCATGGGACAAGGCGGCGGCTTCCTGCGTCAGGCGCTGACCACGGCGGCCGGCGTCGCGGGCGGTGCCCTGCTGTTCGAGGGCATCCGCAACATGTTCGGCCACAATACCGGTCCGTTCGGCGCGCTGGACAGCAACGCTGCCAACCTTGCCAACAACAACTTCGGAGCCAACGATCCTGTAGCGCCGCTCCTGCCGCCCGATGATTACAACCCGGCCGATGTGGCGCAGGACGCCGGCCCGGCCGACGACTACGATGTGGCCTCGGACGACTCCAGTTTTGGGGACGATTCCGAAAACGTTTAGGACGTTCAAGAGGGGGACATTTTGGCCGAGATCGAACTTCATACCTGGGGCACGCCTAACGGCCGCAAGGTCTCCATCATGCTTGAGGAATGCGGGCTGCCGTACAGCGTGCACAAGATCGACATCTCCAAGGGCGAGCAGTTCAAGCCCGAATTCCTGAAGATAAGCCCGAACAATCGTATCCCCGCGATTCTCGATCCCGATGGTCCGGACGGCAAGCCGATCAGCGTCTTCGAATCGGGCGCGATCCTGATCTACCTCGCCGACAAGACGGGCAAGTTCCTGCCCAAGGATCAGGCTGCCAAGTACAAGACCTTCGAGTGGCTGATGTGGCAGATGGGTGGCGTCGGCCCGATGTTCGGCCAAGCGCATCACTTCCTGCGCGCCGCCCCGACCAAGATCGAGTACGGCATCAAGCGCTACGTCGACGAGGCCAAGCGCCTCTACGGCGTGCTCGACAAGCAGCTCGCGACCAATGCCTTCGCCGCCGGCGCCGACTATACGATCGCCGACATGGCGATCTTCCCGTGGACGTCGCGGCACGAGTGGCACCAGGTCAACCTCGCCGACTTCGCCAACGTGAAGCGCTGGTACGACACGATCAACGCGCGGCCCGCGGTGGTCAAAGGCATGGCGGTGCCGAATCTCAACTAGGGCTGCAGGACTGGCGCTGCTGTTGCTGCTGGGCGCCTGCGCCCCGCAGCAACAGGTCGCGAGCTGCGCTGCGCCGCTCAAGCCCGCCGTCGAGGTCGATCTCTTCTACGGCGCGGTCGGCGATGCCGAGTGGGCATCCTATCTCGCCGAGGAAGTCACGCCGCGCTTTCCCGACGGGCTGACGGCGGTGGACGCCGCCGGACAGTGGCGCAGCCCCGCCGGCACGATCTCGCGCGAGCGCTCCAAGCTGTTGATCCTGATCGTGTTCGATACGCCCGCGCATGTGCCCAAGGTGCAGGCGATGATCGACGCCTACCTCAAGCGCTTCCATCAGCAGGCCGTGCTCCACACCGAGCACTCGGTGTGTGCGGGCTAGCGGAAGAGCAGCCCCAGCCCGACGGCGGCGCCGAGCGCCCACAGAAGATTGAAGTCGGTGAAGGCCACGAAGAGCGTGGCGCCGACGGTGATGGCGATGCCGAGGGCATCGGGGTTGGACGACTCCACCATCACCGCGCCGCTGGCCAGGATCATGCCGATGGCGACGGGTACCAACCCATCCTTGACGATCAGCAGCCATTTCGACTGGCCGGCGCGCTTCATCAGGCGGCTGGCGGCAAAGGCCATGAGGCAGGGCGGCCCGACCGTCGCCACGGTGGCGACAGCGAGGCCGGCCAGGCCGGCGACGTGCCAGCCGACGAGGCTCACGATCATCAGGTTGGGGCCGGGCGCCAGTTGCGCCAGCGCAAACAGGTTGGCGAAGGTGCGCGCATCCATCCAGTGGAAGACGTCGACGGCCTGCCGGTGCATCTCGGGAATGACGGTGTTGGTCCCGCCAAACTGCAGAAGCGACAGCCAGGAGAAGGTCGTGGCGAGTTGCTGGAGGTCGCTCATCGGCGCTGCCACCAGACTGTGGCGATCGACACCGGCCCCAGCACCAGGATCGCCCACACCATCGACAGGTGCAACACGCCGACGGCAGCGAAAGCGGCAAGCCCGATCGCGATCGCGGCGGCGTTCGGCTTGATCCGCCGCGCGAGCTTGATCGCGGTGCCGATCACCAGCCCGGCCGCTGCCGCGGCGCCCGCCGCCATGGCAGCGCCAACGCCCGGCAGGTTGGCGATCCGGTCGTAGAGCAGGGCGATGCCGATCAGCGCCAGCACCGGGGCCCCGACGATGCCAAGCACCGCGACGAGGGCGCCGGCAGTGCCGTGGAAGCGGTCGCCGATCATGACCGAGCTGTTGACGGTGTTGGCGCCGGGGATCACCTGGCCGACGCCCAGCAGGGCTGCGTACTCGCGGTCGTCCAGCCAGCGCTTTTCCTCGACGATGACCTGCCGCGCCCATGGCGCCACGCCGCCGAAGCCCAGCAGCCCGATCCGGGCGTAAGTGAGGAAGAGCTCCGTTCGTGAGGGCGCCGCCTTAGGGGGCTCTACTTCTCCGCCCATGCGATCATCTTGCCGATGAAGGTATCGCACGCGTCCATCTGAGACTTCAGCACGAACTCGTTGGGCTGATGCGCCTGCGCGATGTCGCCCGGCCCGCAGATCACGGTCGGAATGCCATGGCTGCGGAAGATGCCGGCCTCGGTGCCGTAGGGCACGGCGTAGGTGCGGTTGCCGCCGGTCCATTGCAACGCGAGCTTGGCGGCTTCCTCGTTCTCCTGCGGCAGCAGACCGGGCACGAAAGAGCGGCGCTTGATGGTGATGTTGGCGTCGGGATGCTTCTTGCGCATCTTCGGCAGCAGCAGGTCGGCCACGTAGGCCTCGGCGCGACGCTGCACCTCGGTGTTGTCGTCGCCGGGCAGGGTGCGATAGCCCCAGTTCAGCACGCACTCGCGCGCCAGGATGTTGCCCGCGGTGCCGCCCGAAATGATGCCGACGTTGATCGTGGTGTGGTTGGGCATCGTGTCGAGATGCGGGTGCTTGCGCTGCGCCAGCTCGACCTGCAGCTCGTTCAGCCAGTGGATGAACTCGCCCGCGAAGCTGATGGCGTTGACGCCGAGATGCGTCATCGACGAATGCGCCTCGAAGCCGGTGAAGGTGGCGTTGAGGCCGCCGCCGGCGTTCTGCGCATTGACGACGCTCATCATCGTCGGCTCGCCCACGATCACGGCCTGCGGCCGCGGCACGGCGCCGACCAGTTTCTCCGCCAGCGAGTGCGCGCCCAGGCAGCCGATCTCCTCGTCGTAGGAGAAGGCCAGGTGCATCGGCACCTTGAGCTTGGCCTTCCGAAGCATCGGCACGTGCGACAGCGCTACGGCAATGAAGCCCTTCATGTCACAGGTGCCACGGCCATAGAGCTTGCCGTCGTTCTTCGCTGTCAGGGTCCAGGGATCGGTCTCCCACGGCTGGCCGTCGACCGGCACGACGTCGGTGTGACCCGATAGGACGATGCCGCCCTCGGCGTCGGGCCCGATCGTGGCAAAGAGGTTGGCCTTGGTGCCTTCCTCGTTGGGGACCAGCGTGCTCTTCACGCCATGGTCGTCGAGGTAGGTCTGGATGTACTTGATGAGGTCGAGATTGGAGTTGCGGGAGGTGGTGTCGAAGGCCACCAGGCGCTTCAGCATCTCGATGGAATTCACGGGCGAATTGACGGATTCTGTGCTCATCCGGCGAAGGTCGCACAGATCGAACAAAGCGTCCAAAGGCCTGATTTTACCTGCGAAATCGGCCCTTGGTTTGACACCGTCCCACCCGGCGGCTAGAACCGCCGCGCATCCGCCGTGGATAGAAGTCGCCGGGGCCTAGACGGGCTGCGGAGGGGTGGCCGAGTGGCCGAAGGCGGCGGTTTGCTAAACCGTTAATGGGGGTAAACCCCATTCGTGGGTTCGAATCCCATCCCCTCCGCCATTTATACGAGCAACCTATTGAATTCACAGTGATTTCTGTGATGGCGTGCTCGGTGCGCACAAATCTAGGCGCGACTGAGTTTCCTTGTGATAGGTGCCGCGGCGGTGTCGCTTCTTCAGCGCAGAAT
>CAIKZO010000079.1 GCA_903832005.1 Enhydrobacter aerosaccus
CACTGGAGTGGCGCGCTCCCCTGAAAGACTTAGCCCTCTTTCTCCGCCAGCATCTCGGCGTAGCGGAAGATCTCGGTATGGTCGGCGCCCTTGCCCAGTTTGCCGTCGGCATCGTTCCAGTAGGCGACGGCCTGCTGGAGGACGGGCATCTTGAGCTTCAGGAACGTGGCGACGTCGCCCGCCGTGCGCAGGTCCTTGGCCATCAGGCTGGTGGTGAAGCCCGCCGCGAAGGCGCGCGACACGACCTGCTGGCGGCCCTTCACCTGGGTGGAGTTGCTCATGCCACTCGACGTGTTGAACACGTCAACCATGGTGCCGGGGTCGAGGCCGAAGGCTTCGCCCACGACCAGCGCTTCGCACATCGCCACGAGGCTGGTGGCGGAGAGGTAATTGTTCAGCGCCTTCAGCGCATGACCGGCGCCGGCCGGCCCGCAGAAGGTGAGGGTCTTGCCCATCGCGCCCAGCACCGGCTTGGCACGCTCCATGTCGGCCTGGCCACCGCCCACCATGATGCTGAGCGAACCGTCGATCGCGCGCTTCACGCCGCCCGACACCGGCGCGTCGAGCAACACCACGCCCTTGGCCGCGAGATCGCGCGCGAGCTTCTGGGTGTCGACGGGATTGGATGAGCTCATGTCGAGCACGATGGCGCCGGGCGTGAGGCCCTCGATCGCGGGGTCGCGGCCTTCGAGCACGGCCTGCCGCACGATCTTGCCGTCGGGCAGCATGGTGATCAGCGCATCGGCGCCTTGCGCGGCGGCCTTGGCCGAGGCGGTCGCCAGCGCCGACGGATGGGCGCCGACGAAATCCGACACGGCTTTCTGCGAGACGTCGAAGACCCTGAGCTTGAAGCCCGCTTCGGCGAGGCGTGTCGCCATCGGGCGGCCCATCATGCCGAGACCGATGAAGGCGATGGTAGCGGGTGGGGCGAGCGTGGTCATGATGAGGCTCCTGACGTGAGGTCGTATTCATAGAACGGCAGGAGCCGTCCGGGAATCGCATCCGACGGCTCGTTTCGCAGGAAGCGCGCGCCCATGCGCTCGTAGAAGGGCGCGGCGTTGACGTCGGCCAGGATGGTCATGCGCCGATAACCCAGTTGGCTCGCGAGCCCGACGGCGGCCTCGAACAACAGCCGGCCGGCGCCCGAGCCCATTGCACCGGGCTCGACGAACATCAGGGCCAGCTCGGCATCATTGCCGTCGCGGCCGACGCTCACGGTGCCGATGACGCGGCCCTGTTCATCTTCCACCACAAGCGCGCGGCCTTCGGCGATGCTGCCCTCGTCCATCGTGAGCGAGGGCACGCACAGCGCCATGAATGCCGCGTCATAGCCCCAGTGCGCTTTCGAGCGCAGGCAGAGCGCGGTGAGCAGTCCGGCTTCACCGGCCCGCGCACCGCGGATCGTCGGCATCTAGATGCCGCGGTCCTTGAAGACGCCGCTGGCGGTCTTGAAGGCGTCGAGGCTGGCGGGGATGCCGCAGTAGATCGCGACCTGCAGGAAGATCTCCTTGATCTCCGCCTTGGTGAGGCCGTTGTTCAGCGCGCCGTTGATGTGCAGCTTGAGCTCGGGGCCGCGGTTGAGCGCGGCCAGCATGGCGAGGTTCAGCATCGAGCGCGTCTTCTTGTTGAGACCTGGGCGCGTCCAGGCATAGCCCCAGCAGTATTCGGTGGTGATGTCCTGGAACGACATCATGAATTCGTCGTTGGCGGCGCCGGCCATCGAGTTGTCGACGTAAGCCGCACCCAGCACTTCTTTGCGCATCTTCATGCCCGCGTCGTAGAGCTTCTTGTTGCGCGGGGCGGGCTTCGCCTTGGTTTTTGCTGGGGTTTTTGCTTTGGCCTTGGCCATCTGATCCTCCGTTGAAAACGGACGGACCATAGACCCGGGACGAACTACGCCGCTACAGAAGCCTTTTCCGGAGCAGCGATGCCTTTTGCGCGGGCACGCTGGCAGAGCTCGTCGATCGTGATCGTGTCGAGCTGGGTCATCATGTCCTCGCGCAGCTTCTCCCAGGTCGGCCAGACGATCTCGTGCGCCAGCGGCGAGCCGACGGACATGTCGTTGGGCTCGCTCTCGGCCTCGAGGGTGCGCACCACGCGGACGACCTCGCCCAGGGTGATCTCCGAGCGGTCGCGGCCCAGGCGATAGCCGCCGCGCGGACCGCGTTTACCCGACAGGATGCCGGCACGCACAAGATGTTGAAGGACCTGCTCGAGGTACCGCTTGGGAATGCGTTGGCGCTCGGTGATATCGCCGCTGCGCACCGGGTGCTCACCGACGTGGAAGGCCACGTCGAGCACGGCCTCGATCGCGAACATCGTCTTTTTGCTGAGCCGAGGCATCCCCACGTCCCTCTTGCCCTCTGAAACACTAACGCTTTGGGATCGGCCCTCCCGTGACACCGGTCGAACCGAAGCCGCCAGCCCCGCGATCCGTCTGGCCGAGTTCACTCACCTCGCTCCAGACCGCCCGCGCGTGACGCGCCACAACCAACTGTGCAATTCGCATGCCGCGGGTGATGCGGAAGGGCTCCTTGCCGAGGTTGATCAGGATCACGCCGACCTCGCCCCGATAGTCGGCGTCGATGGTGCCCGGGGCATTGGCGACCGTAATGCCGTTCTTGGCGGCCAGTCCCGAGCGCGGCCGGACCTGGGCCTCGAAGCCCACGGGCAGCGAAATCGCAATGCCGGTCGGGACGATTCGCCGTTCCAGCGACCCCAATTCGATGTCCTGGTCGATCGCGGCCAGCAGGTCGGCACCCGCCGCAGCGGCTGTCGCGTAATCCGGCAACGCCAGGTCGCGCCCGTGCGGCAGACGAACGATCTCGATCTCGACAGTCTCGACGCCCGCCATGTTTTGCCTACTCCGCGGCCTTGATCGAACGCGGCGGGCCAAACTGACCCGCGATCCGGTTGGCCAGCCGCACGGCCACCTCGTCCTTGGCCAAGGTCGGCCACTCCTCGACGCCCTCGCCCGTCACCAGGTGCACGGTATTGCGCTCGCCACCGAAGGTGCCTGTGGCGGGCGACACGTCGTTGGCCACGATCCAGTCGCAGCCCTTGCGCGTGCGCTTGTCGACGGCGTTGGCGACCAGGTTCTCGGTCTCGGCGGCAAAGCCCACCACCAGCCGCGGCCGTTGCGGGCCGGGCTGCGACAGGGTCGCGAGGATGTCGGGATTGGGCGTCAGTTCGAGCGCAGGCGGCGGGGCGCCTGCCTTCTTCTTGATCTTGGCGTCGGCGGGCTTGGCCGCCTTCCAGTCGGCGACGGCGGCGGCACAGACCGCGACATCGACCGCGCCGGCCGCCAGGCACGCTGCCAGCATCTGGTCGGCCGAGTCGATCTTCACGACCTTCACGCCGAATGGATCCGCGACTGAGACCGGACCGCTGACCAAGGTCACGTCCGCGCCAAGCTTGGCCAGGGCCGCGGCGATCGCGTGACCTTGTTTGCCCGAGGAATGATTGGAGATGTAGCGCACCGGATCGAGTGCCTCGCGCGTCGGACCCGACGTCACGAGCGCGCGCTTGCCCGTCAGCGAACCCGTCGTTGCAAGCATCGCGTCGATCGCGGTCACGATCTCCGCCGGCTCGGACATGCGGCCGGGACCGTATTCGTTGCAGGCCATCGCGCCGTCATTGGGACCGACGAAGGTGACGCCGCGCTTCTTCAGCGTCTCGACGTTGGCAACCGTCGCGGCATGCGTCCACATGCGGACGTTCATCGCGGGCGCTGCCAGCACCGGCTTGTCGGTGGCGAGCAGCACGGTCGCGGCCAGATCGTCGGCCATGCCCGCGGCCATCCGGGCCAGGATATTGGCGGTGGCCGGAGCCACCACAAGGAGGTCGGCCTCGCGCGAGAGTTCGATGTGGCCCATCTCGCTCTCGTCGGTGAGCGAGAACATGTCGGTGTAGACCTTGTCCTCGGACAGCGCCTGCAGCGACAGCGGCGTCACGAACCGCGCGCCCGCTTCGGTCAGCACGCAGCGCACGTGGGCGCCCTGCCCGCGCAGCCGGCGAATGAGGTCGTGGCACTTGAAGGCCGCGATACCGCCCGCGACGATCAGGAGAATGCGCTTGCCGTTCAGCATGGCCGTCAGGATATCACAACAGCCGGCTGGCGAAAGTATAGAGGCCGGTCAGCAACAGCGCCCAGAACACGACCAGCCGGAATTGCTCGATCGACAGGCGCTGGCGGATCCTCGTGCCGACCATCTGGCCCGCCACCGCCGGCACGATGGCGACGGTGGAGAGGATCACATGGCGATGGTCGAGCAGGCCGTAGCGCAACAGCGACGCCGTCAAGGTGAGCGACGCCACGGTCACGATGACGCCCAGCCCCTGCACCAGTTCGGCGGGCTTCACGTCGAGCGCCTGCATGTAGGGCATCAGCGGCACCACCGGCACGCCGATCAACCCCGCGACGACGCCCGAGATCAGGCCGATGATCGGCGCCAACGGCTTCTCGAGATCAGCGTGGATGTGCAGGCGGATGCGCAACAGGCCGAGGCCGCCATAGATCACCAGGATGGTGGCCAGCACCAGGAATGCCCATTGCGGCGTGGTCCGGCCGATCGCCCACATGGTGAGCAGCAAGGTCACCATCATCGGCAGGATCAGCGGCCATTGCCGGCGAACGATCTTCTTGAACTGCCCGCCAACCGAGGCCTGCCAGATGTTGGTGATGACCGTGGGTAGCGCGATCAGCGCGATCATGTCGGACAGCGGCAGCACGAACGAGGTGAGGGCCAGCGTGATCGTCGGCAGCCCCACGCCGACCAGTCCCTTGACGATGCCGGCGATGAAGAACACGCAGAGCGCAAACGCAATCGTGCCGGTCGTCATCCCCTCAACGCCACCAGGCGGCGACGGCGGTAGCGAGCGCCAGCACCGCTACGACCTCGGCAATACCGATCCTTGCCCAGAGGCGCGAGACCAACGACGGCGGCGTGGCCGCGGCGTCCGCCTCGGCCTTGCGCCGCTCGCGCTCGGCCACGAGATGCATGCTCTCGATCAGGCGCGGCAGGCGGCGCAGGCCCTGCGTCAGATCCTCGACGGCGCGGCCGATGGTGGCGCGCGGGCCGAAGTGCGTGCGCATCCAGTCCTCGATCAGGGGCCGCGCCAGCTCCCAGATGTTGACGTTGGGATTGAGCTTCGTGCCCATGCCCTCAGCCATCAGCATGGTCTTCTGCAGCAGCAGGAGCTGCGGCTGGACCGCCATCTCGAATTGTTCGGTGACCCGGAGCAACTGCGCCAGAAGGCGCGCGATCGAGATCTGGTGGCTGGCCTTGCCGAAGATCGGCTCGCCGATCGAGCGGCAGGCCTGCGCGAACATCTCGACCGACTGATCCGGCGGCACGTAGCCCGCGCGGAACTGCACCTCGGCCACGGCGCGATAGTCGCGGCGCAGGAAGGCGACCAGCAGCTCGGCGAGGTAGCCGCGCGTGTCCTCATCGACCCGGCCCATGATGCCGAAGTCGACCGGCACGATGCAGCCCTCGCGATCGACGAAGGCGTTGCCGCCGTGCATGTCGGCGTGGAAGAAGCCATCGCGGAACACCTGGTAGAAGAACGCCTCGGCGCACTTCTGCATGATCACGTCGGCATCGTGGCCGGCCGCGACGATGGCGGCGCGATCGCCGATCGGTGTGCCGTCGATCCGTTCGAGCGTGAGGACCCGCTCGGCGGTGCGGTCCCAGTCGATGGTGGGCGCGCGATAGTTGGGATCGTCGCGGAAATTCTCACCCAGCTCCTCGGCGGCGGCGGCTTCGAGGCGCAGGTCCATCTCGATGCGCACGATCTCGGCGAAGGCACGCACCGACTCCGTGGGCTTGAGGCGGCGGAAGCGCGGCTGGGTGCGCTCGACCAGCTCGGCGATCCAGTAGAAGAGGTCGAGGTCGCGCGCGAAGGCCCGCTCGATGGTCGGCCGCAGCACTTTGACCGCGACATGGCGACCGTCGGTCGTGATCGCAAAGTGTACCTGCGCGATGGAAGCGGCGGCGACCGGCACGTCGTCGAAGGCCGAGAAGAAGGCGCCGAGCGGCTGGCCAAGCTCGCGCTCGATGATGGCGCGCGCCTCGCTGCCCGGAAACGCCGGCAGATGGTCCTGCAGGTGGTTGAGATCGGCAGCGACCTCTTCGCTCAGGAGATCAGCGCGCGTCGACAAGGCCTGGCCGAGCTTGATGAAGGACGGCCCCATGTCCTGCAGGGCCGCCGCCAGGCGCTGGCCCGGCCGGCGCTTGTCGCCGCGCGCGCGGAACAGGCGCGCCCACGCGATCAACGCCGGCGCGATGCCGAGACTCTCCAGCGGAAACAGCGCGTCGTGCCGCGCGAAGCTCAGCGCGAGCGTGAGCAGCCGCCAACTGTTGCGAAGCGCACGGAACATGTCAGAGACGCCAGCCGGTGTGGAGCGCCACGACGCCCATGGTCATGTTGCGCCAGCCGACATTGCCGAAGCCCGCGGCCTTCATGCGCTGCGCCAGCTCGTGCTGCGGCGGGAAGCGGCGGATGCTCTCGTGCAGATAGCGGTAGGACTCCGCGTCGCGCGCGATCACCCGGCCGAAGAACGGCAGCGCGCGCTCGGAATAGGCGTCATAGGCGCGGGCCATCGGCACCGAGGTCACCTTGCTGAACTCCAGGCAGAAGAAGCGCCCGCCAGGCTTCAGCACGCGATAGGCATCGCGCAGCGCCTTGTCGATGTCGGTGACGTTGCGCAGGCCGAAGGCGATCGTGTAGCCGTCGAACGACCGGTCGGGGAACGGCAGGGCCTCGGCGTCGCCAGTCGTCCAGGTGAGGCCGCGCAGCAGGCCGCGGTCGACAGCACGGTCGCGCCCGACCGACAGCATGGCGGCATTGATGTCGCAGACGGAGACGTCGGCGCGCTCCCCCTGCTTCTTCACGATGCGGAAGGCGATGTCGCCGGTGCCGCCCGCCACATCGAGGAATTTCTCGCCCGGGCGCGGGTTCACCACGTCGAGCAGGGCGTTCTTCCACAGCCGGTGCACGCCGCCCGACATCAGGTCGTTCATCAGGTCGTAGCGCGGCGCCACGCTTTCGAAGACCTGGCGCACCATGCCGGCCTTCTCGGCGGCAGGCACGTCGCGGTAACCGAAGGACGCGCTTTGCCGGCCGTCCGGATCGGGGGTATCGCTGGGGGCGCTCATTGGGGGGCAACCTAGAGGAATCGCCATGCTGCTGAAAGACCGGGTGCTGCTGATCACCAATGTCGAGAAGTTCGCCGGTCACGGTACGACGCGGGTGGCTTTGGCCCAGGGCGCCACCGTCCTGGCCCACGATCCGGCGTTTGAGGCCGCCGCAGCGCGCCACAAGTACGAAAGCTATTTCCCCGGCGCCCAGGCGCTCCCCGTCACCGATCCGGCGGCCCTGGTCGAGCTGGCGCTGAAGCGGCACGGTCATATCGACGCGCTGGTCAACAACGACGCCTATCCGGCGCTCCGCGCGCCGCTGGCCGAAGCGCGGCTCGAGGACTACCGCGACGCATTGGAGATGATGGCGGTGACGCCGTTCCGCCTCGCCCAGCTGGTGGCGCCGTCGATGCGCAAGCGCCGCTACGGCCGCATCGTCTTCGTGTCGTCGGCCGCACCGCTGCGCGGCATCGGCAACTACGCGCCGTATGTCTCCGCGCGCGCCGCCGCCAACGGGCTGGTCTCCTCGCTCGCCAAGGAACTGGGCCGCGACGGCATCACCGTGAACGCGGTAGGCTCGAACTATGTCGAGAACCCCGACTACTTCCCGCCGGCGCTGCTGGCCAACAAGGACGCCATGGCCAAGATGACCGCGCAGATCCCGCTCGGCCGTCTCGGCAAGTCCGAGGAACTCGGCGCCTCGGTCTGCTTCCTCTGTTCCGACGGCGCGGGCTTCATCACGGGTCACGTGCTGCCCCATGCCGGTGGCTGGGCGTAAACCATGAGGACGCAGGTCGCCATCGTCGGCGCGGGCCCGGCGGGCCTGCTGCTGGGCCAGTTGCTGCACGCCCACGGCATCGACACCGTCATCCTGGAGCGCAAGGACCGCGACTACGTGCTGGCGCGCATCCGCGCCGGCGTGCTCGAACAGGGCACTGTCGGCCTGCTGGAACAGGTAGGCGTCGCCGAGCGGCTGCATCGTGAGTGCCTGGTCCATGACGGCGTCGAGATGGCGTTCGGCGGCGCGCGGCATCGCATCGACATGAAGCAGGCGACCGGCGGCAAGAGTGTCACCGTCTACGGCCAGACCGAGGTCACGCGCGACCTGATGGACGCGCGCGACAGGCTGGGCCTCAAGACGGTCTTCGAGGCCGACGATGTGAGCCTGCACGATTTCGACGGCACGTCCCCGAAGGTGCGCTACGTGAAGGACGGCACGACCCACGAGATCGCCTGCGATTTCATCGCCGGCTGCGATGGCTTCCATGGCGTGAGCCGCCAGAGCGTGCAGCCCGCTGCGCTGGAGATCTTCGAGCGGACATATCCCTTTGGCTGGCTCGGCATCCTGTCGGAAACGCCGCCGGTGTCGCCCGAGCTGATCTACGTCAATCATCCGCGCGGCTTTGCGCTGTGCTCGATGCGCTCGCTGACGCGGAGCCGCTACTACGTGCAGTGCAAACTCGACGACCATGTCGACAACTGGTCGGACGGCAAGTTCTGGGACGAGCTGAAGCGCCGCCTCGACCCCGAAGCCGCCGACACCATCGTCACCGGCCCGTCGATCGAGAAGAGCATCGCGCCGCTACGCAGCTTCGTGGCCGAGCCGATGCGCTTCGGCCGCCTGTTCCTGGCCGGCGACGCCGCCCATATCGTGCCGCCGACCGGCGCCAAGGGCCTGAACCTCGCTGCCAGCGACGTGCACTATCTCTCGGGCGCACTGGCCGAGTTCTATGCCGAGAAATCCGCCGCCGGCCTCGACGATTATTCGCGCCGCGCGCTGGCCCGCGTCTGGAAGGCCGAACGCTTCTCCTGGTGGATGACCTCGATGCTCCACCGCTTCCCCGACACCGACGCCTTCAGCGCCCGCATCCAACTCGCCGAGCTCAACTATCTCGTAGGCTCACAGGCCGCGACCGCCGCGATGTCCGAGAACTACGTCGGCCTGCCGTACTGATCTTCCCTCCCCCGAAGACGGGGGAGGGGTTAGAAGAGAAAAGCTGAGAAATGTCTCCAAATCCCGAGACACCTCGGATGCCGATGGCATAAGGGTTTTCTCGCGATTTGTCTCGGATTCCGCCACCCCCTCCGCGCAATAAGATTGCGCGTTAGGGACAGGTCGGCGTCGGGAAGATCGAGACCTCCTTGGCCTCGAACAGCAGCTTCACGCCGTAGCGCGTCACGGCCTGGCGCACGATCGCGCCCGATTCGTGGAGCAGCCAGAAGTCGTCGCCGAACTCGTTGAACTCCGGCACCTGGCGCTTCAGCGCCCACATCCGGCCGGCGGCGAATTCCTTGGTCGGCGGCTTCAGGTCTTTCGGCAGGCCGCGTGCGATCGTGCTGTCGTCGGGTCCGAGGCGGGTGAAGATCTGCTTGATGGGCTTGTGGAAGCGATACATCTCGACTGTCGGAATCTCGATTGCGCCGGGCTTATTGGCCATCAATGCCGCGACCAGCGCCGCGCGCGCCGCCGCGGGCCCCAGCGTGCCGGCCGGCAGCGCGCTGTCCTGCTTGTAGCGGCTCAGCACCGTGTGGAGCTGTCCGCCGTCCTTGCCCAGGGTCGCCGTGCCGGTGGCCGTGTCGATGCGCGCATCGTGGCGCAGCCGCGTCTGGTACTTGAGCGTCGAGCCGTCGAGCGACTCCTGCGCGCTCACCTTCTCCTCGACCCTCTCGGACTTCTCGGTGATCGCCTTGGTCCCGGCGTTCTTGCGCTCGATCGCGAGCAGAAGAATTTCGCCGAACGAGCCCTCCTTGCAGCTGCTCGACAAGGTGGACGACGCCTGCCCCTCGGCATAGGCGGCCTTGTCGTCCTTGAGCGGCTTCACCTCGTATGTGACGGAACTGCCACCCAGCCCGTCCGCGTGCACGATCGGGCCGGCCGACATCAGTATGACAAACAAAAGAACTGGAGCGCGCATAGCCACCTTTACCCGGCGAAGATACTCTAGGGACACGGTTTTGCAGAGAGGGAGATCGTGAGCCAGCTCGTTCCGTCGCGTTACCATGCGTTGGACAGTCTGCGTGCCTCGATGATGTTCTTGGGCATCGTCCTGCACGCGATGGCCGCCTATGCCTACACCAGCCCTTGGCTGATCCGGCCGCTGGTGCAGACCCACGCGTTCGATCCTCCGATCCTCTTCATCCATTCCTTCCGCATGCCCGTGTTCTACGCCATGGCCGGCTTCCTGACGGCTCTGCTGCTCGAGCGCTACGGCTGGCGGCGCGCGATCGTGAACCGGTTCTGGCGCATCGCCGTGCCCTTCGCGCTGAGCTGCCTGCTGCTGGTACCGCTGATGTTCTTCCTCGCCGCCGTCACGAAGGTCGATGCCGCCCGCGCCTGGACCTACATCGTGTCGGGGCGCTTCCTTGGGCACGTGCATCCCATCCATCTCTGGTTCCTGGAATATCTGCTGTTCCTCTACGCCGTGGCCGCGGTCCTCGTCGTGCTGACGTCATTGCTGCCGGAAAAAATCCGGCGCGCCGGTCTCGCGCTCTTCCGATACGTCCTTCAGGCCCCATGGGCGCCGCTGCCGATGGCCGTCCTGACCTATCTCGCCCTGCTGAAGATGCCGTTCGCGAGCCTGCAGGATCCGCCCTCGTTCGTCCTCACGCCGCACATCCTGTTCGCCTATGCGATACCGTTCTTCTTCGGCTGGCTGCTCTATCAGGCGCGCGACCTGATGGACGTGCTGGACCGGCGCGCCTGGCTCTATGCCCTGCTCGGCACCGCTCTATGCGCCGCCTATATCGCGCTGGTTCTGTGGATTCCGCGCGGGCCCGAGAGCTTCCATCTCTTCCGCGTGGTGCTGGCGCTGGCCATGTGGTGCCTGATCTTCGGCATCACCGGTCTCTTCCTGCGCTATTTCTCGAGCCACAACCCGCTGTGGCGCTATCTCTGCGACTCGTCCTACTTCATCTATCTTGCGCACCTGCCGGTGATCCTGATGCTGCAGCTGGCGACCTTCCATGTCGCCCTGCCTGCCGTGATCATGGCGCCGTTCGTGCTGGTGGTGACGATCGCGGTGCTTCTGCCGGTCTACGCCTTCGCCGTGCGCCCGACTTTCCTCGGCGCGTTGCTCAACGGCCGGCGCTATCCGGCAGCGATCCGGCCGGCAGCGTTGGCAGCTACGTAAAGGCGGCGCGCGCGATACTGATCGCCACGACGAGCAACGCCGAGGCGATCACGAAGGCGACGAGGCGGCCGGAGCCGCCCCTCGTCAGCTGAACGCTTCTTCCCACGAGCCCTTCGTCGAAGCCTTGGAGTACTCCGTGGCGCGGTTCTCGAAGAAGTTGGTGTGCTCGATGGCGTTGAGCATCTGGTCCATCCACGGCAGCGGATTCTTCGCGTCCTTGCGATAGATCGGCTGCAGGCCGAGCTGGGTGAGGCGGCGGTCGGCGATGAAGCGGATGTAGCGCTTCACGTCGGTCGCGGTCATGCCCTCGATGCCGTCGAGCTGGAAGGCGAGGTCGATGAACGCGTCCTCGTGCTCGACGATGGTCGAGCAGGCGACGTAGATCTCGCGCTGCAGCGGCTCGTCCCACACTTCCGGGTTTTCCTGGATGAAAGTGCGGAACAGCTTGATGATCGAATTGCAGTGCAGCGTCTCGTCGCGCACCGACCAGGTCACGATCTGGCCCATGCCCTTCATCTTGTTAAAGCGCGGGAAGTTCATCAGCATCGCGAACGAGGCGAACAGCTGCAGGCCCTCGGTGAAGGCGCCGAACACGGCCAACGTCTTGGCGATGTCGCGCTTCGAATCGACGTTGAAGCCCTGCATGTAGTCGTACTTGTCCTTCATCTCCTTGACGGTGAGGAAGACCGAGTACTCCGTTTCCGGCATGCCGATCGTATCGAGCAGATGGCTGTAGGCGGCGACGTGCACCGTCTCCATCGCCGAGAAGGCGGCCAGCATCATCTGCACTTCCGTGGGTTTGAAGACCCGCGAATAGTGCCGCATGTAGCAGTTGTTCACTTCGACGTCGGCCTGGGTGAAGAAGCGGAAGATCTGCGTCAGCAGATGCTGCTCGCTGGCCGTCAGCTTGTTGCGCCAGTCCTTCACGTCGTCGGCGAGCGGAACCTCCTCCGGCAGCCAGTGAATGCGCTGCTGGGTCAGCCAGGCGTCGTACGCCCACGGATAGTGGAACGGCTTGTAGATCGGCTTGGCGTCGAGGAGGGACATGCGGAAATTCCAAACGGTCTAAATGTTTCCGTCGTCTCGACCGGAGCGAAGCGAAGTGGAGAGACCTTCTCTCCACGAACTATTGCCAATTCGTGGAGAGAAGGTCCCTCCGCTACGGTCGGGACGACGAGCTAAATTACTGGCAGCTCAGACACTCTTCGTAGTTGTTGGACTCTGCCGCCGGCGGCGTGCCGATCGGCAGAGTCGTGGGGGCGCCAGGAGTTCCGAAAGCGTGGTCTTGGATCGTCTCGGCGACGGCGTCGTTCGACACGACGTCGGCGCGCTGGATCGACAGCGAGCGGCAGTAGTAGAGGCTCTTCACGCCGCGCTTCCAGGCCATCATGTGGATCTGGTGCAGGTCGCGCTTATGCACGTCGCCCGGCAGGAAGAGGTTGAGCGACTGGCTCTGGCAGATGTAGGGCGCGCGGTCGGCGGCGTGCTCGACCAGCCAGCGCTGGTCGATCTCGAAGGCGGTCTTGAAGACGGCCTTCTCGTGGTCGTCGAGGCAGTCGAGGTTCCGGACGGAACCCTGGTCGGTCATGATCGACGTCCAGGTCTCCTCGTCGTTGCGGCCCTTCTGCTCCAGCACCTTCTCGAGATAGAGGTTGCGCACCACGAAGGAGCCCGACAGCGTCTTGTGATTGTAGACGTTGGCCGCCGACGGCTCGATGCCGGCCGAGGTGCCGCCGCAGATGATCGAGATCGACGCCGTCGGCGCGATCGCGATCTTGTTGGAGAAGCGCTCCTCGAAGCCGAAGTCGGCCGCATCCGGGCACGCACCGCGTTCCTTGGCCAGCGTCTTCGACGCCTGATCGCACTGGCTACGGATGTGCTTGAACATCTTCTTGTTCCACACCTTGGCCATCACGGCCTCGATCGGAATGCCATTGGCCTGCAGGAACGAATGGAAGCCCATGATGCCGAGGCCGACCGAACGCTCGCGCGCGGCGGAGTAGGTCGCCTTGGCGAAGTCGGTGCCGGCATTGTCGATGAAGCCCTGCAGGGCGTTGTCGAGGAAGCGCATCACGTCCTCGATGAAGGTCGGATGCTCGTGCCACTCGAGGTAGGTCTCGACGTTGAGCGACGACAGGCAGCACACGGCGGTGCGTTGCTTGCCGTGATGGTCGACGCCGGTCGGCAAGGTGATCTCGCTGCACAGGTTCGAGGTCTTGACCTCGAGACCGGCCAGCTTGTGATGCTCCGGCATCGCCTTGTTCACGTGATCAATGAACACGAGGTACGGCTCGCCCGTCTCGATGCGCGCCGTCAGGATGCGGATCCACAGCGAGCGCGCCGAGATCTTGCGCTGGACGGCGCCGTCCTTCGGCGACACCAGCGCCCATTCCTCGTCGTTCTCGACCGCGCGCATGAAGGCGTCGGAGATGAGAAGCCCGTGGTGCAGGTTCGGCGCCTTGCGGTTGGGATCGCCACCGGTCGGGCGGCGGATTTCGATGAATTCCTCGATCTCGGGATGGTTCACCGGCAGGTAGACGGCGGCCGAGCCACGGCGCAGCGAGCCCTGGCTGATCGCCAAGGTCAGCGAATCCATCACGCGAATGAAGGGCACGACACCGGAGGTCTTGCCGTTCATGCCGACCTTCTCGCCGATCGAACGGAGGTTGCCCCAGTAGGAGCCGATTCCGCCGCCACGGGCCGCCAGCCACACGTTCTCATTCCAGAGACCGACGATGCCTTCCAGCGAATCGTTGGCTTCGTTCAGGAAGCACGAGATCGGCAGGCCGCGCGAAGTGCCGCCGTTCGACAGAACGGGCGTCGCGGGCATGAACCAGAGGTTCGAAATATAGTCATAGATGCGCTGTGCATGCGCATCGTCGTCGGCATAGGCCGACGCCACGCGCGCGAACATGTCCTGATAGTTTTCGCCGGGCAGGAGATACCGGTCGGTGAGGGTCGCCTTGCCGAATGCCGTGAGGCGGGCATCCCGGGAAGAATCGGTAACAACACGCGCGCCGCTGCGAACTTGAACTACATCAAACACTTGCAGCCCCCTTTTTCTTGTTGTCCACATCTGTGGATAAGACAGTTTGTGGAAGACACCTATTACTGGGGTCCGGTTTTTCCGTCCCCGCTATCCCTTGATGATACGTCACTGCGCCGGGGTGTCATTTCGATTTTTATAAACCGCGTGTGAATCTGAAGAATTATGGGTTAACCATTTGATAATACTTATAAAAATAGTTCCATGAGATTGACCTTTCTGGCCGTGTGCGAACCTTCGCACCTGCAGCATGGTAATGAGAACAAAACGCGCCTTCCAGCGGATTCCTTGGGCCCGAAACAGAAACTGCAGCGAATCGGCCGGGCATCGTACGGACACCCTGCGAAAGGCCACATACGGTAGGCACTTCTGGCGTCGCCATCTTCGTCGCCAGATTGTCACACGCAGGCGTAACATCTGGGGCCAGCGAGGGCAGAAGGAAGAACAACATGTCCACGGTATCGGCCACCCCCAACGGTCCCAGCCCGGGAGCCCCCAACCTACGCGGACCTCGGCCCGGCAGCCCCCGGCCCTACGGGCTGGATGCGATCTGCCTCGCGGCCCTGAAACTGTCCGGCGGCGAGGATGCCGCCCAGTTCGCCCGCCGCCTCTATGAGCGGGTCGCCGACAGGGATCTGGTCGCGGCCGCCCCCGAGCAGCGCGGCGCCGCTGCCGTCTCGCTCCAGGCCTTCGCCCGCCGCCGCTTACCCGGCATCGCCAAGGTGCGGGTGTTCAACCCCGACCTCGGGCACCACGGGTTCGAGAGCCGCCACACGATCGTGCAGATCGTGAACGACGACATGCCGTTCCTGGTCGATTCGATCAGCAACGAGTTCAATCGCCGGGAAATCGCCGTGCATCTGCTGGCCCATCCGGTGATGGCGGTGCGGCGCGATCTCGACGGCGACCTGGGCGAGCTGGCCAGCGAAGCTGGTCACAACGCGCCGCGCGAATCGCTGATGCATATCGAGATCGATCGCCAGGCCGACGGAACGGGGCTCGACGATCTGGCCGCGGCGCTGACGCGCGTGCTGGCCGAAGTGCGCATGGCCGTCGAGGACTGGCGGCTGATGCGCCAGTCGGTCCTCGACGCGCTGGAAGACCTGATCCCCGGCGGCGGACCTGATCTCGCCGAGCACGAGGAGTTCCTCCGCTGGCTCGAGGCCAATCACTTCACGCTGCTCGGCCATCGCCGCTATCGCTACGTCGACGACCCGTCGCAGTCGGCCGGCATGCGCTACGAGGTAATGCCCGACTCCGCGCTCGGCATCCTGCGACGCGACGACGTGCGGCTGTTCGACGAGGGCGTGGGCGGCGGTCTCGCCATGTCGCGCTTCGCCAAGGGGCCGGAGAAGCTGCTGGTCGTGAAGACCGATCGCACCGCCCTGGTCCATCGCAACGGCGCGATGGACTGCGTGATCGTGAAGACGCACGACCGCGACGGACGGGTGACCGGCGAGCATCGCCTGGTCGGCTTCTTCACGTCTGCCGCCTATCACGCCATGGCGCAGCACATGCCGCTGTTGCGCGCGCGGGTCGACGGCGTGGTGCGCCGCGCCGGCCTCGATGCCGACAGTCATGACGGCAAGGCGTTGCTGGCGATCCTCGAATCCTATCCGCGCGACGAGCTGTTCCAGATCGACGACGACACGCTCTACCGCCATGCGCTGGGCATCCTGCAGCTGCAGGAGCGCCGCCAGGTGGCGCTGTTCACGCGCCGCGACGCGGTCGGCCGCTTTGCCACAGCACTCGTGTTCGCGCCGCGCGAGCGCTTCGATGCCGCTTTGAGCGAGCGTTTCCGGGCGATTCTGGAGAGGGCCTGGGACGGCAAGATTACGTCCGCCACCGGCCTGGCGAGCGACCAATCGGCGCTGGCGCACGCGCTCTATACGTTGAAGCTCGCGCATCCCGACGGGCCCTTGCCCGATCACGACGCGCTCGAACGGGCGCTGGCCGATGCGGCGACCTCGTGGAACGACCGGCTGCGCTTTGCCCTCGAGGCGAAGATGGGCGAGGCCGAGGGCCGCGCTGCCGCCCGCAAGTGGCGCGGCTATTTCCCCGCGACCTATCGCGAGGAATTCCCCGCCGACCGCGCGGTGGGAGACATCGATCTCCTGCAGGCGGCGCTGGGCGACAAGCCGTTCGGCGTCCGCCTCGAGCGCGACGCCGATCAACCGCTGCATCGCTTTACCTTGCGGCTATTCCATCCGAAGACCGCGATCGTGCTGTCCGACATCCTGCCGCCAGCGGAAAACCTCGGACTGCGCGTGCTGAGCGAGGCGCCGTTCACCTTGCGCGGGCTCGAGGGCGGGGAGAGCGTGGCGCTGCAGGTGCTGACAGTCGAGACCGCCGACGGCTCGCCCGTCGATCTCGCCGCCGTCGCTCCGCGCTTCGCCGAAGCACTCGACAAGCTCTGGTCGAACGAACTCGAGAACGATGGCCTGAACAAGCTGGTGCTGCGCGCCGGGTTGGCGTGGCGCGAGATCGCCGTGCTGCGGTCGTACGCCAAATACCTGCGCCAGGCCGGCTTGCCATTCAGCCAGGAATATATGGAGAGCGCGCTGGTCGCCTATCCGGCGATCGCACGCGGCCTGATCGCCTTGTTCTACGAACGCTTCGATCCGGCGCGCCCCGCAGGACACACTGACCTGACGGCGGAATTCGAGAAGGTCGCGACGCTCGACGAGGACCGCATCCTGCGGCGCTTCCTGAACGCAGTGACCAGCACCTTGCGCACCAACTATTGGCAGGAGAAGGAGTGGATCTCCTTCAAGATCGATAGCCGCGCGATCGACGACCTTCCGGCGCCGCGGCCGCTCGTGGAGATCTTCGTCTATAGCCCGCGCATGGAAGGCATCCACCTCCGCGGCGGCCGGGTGGCGCGCGGCGGCATCCGCTGGTCCGACCGGCGCGAGGATTTCCGCACCGAGATCCTGGCGCTGATGAAGGCGCAGATGGTGAAGAACGCGGTGATCGTGCCCGTGGGCTCGAAGGGAGGCTTCTATGTGAAGCAGCCTCCGACCAATGAAAAAGGGGGCGTCGGCACGCGCGAGCAGATCCAGGCCGAAGGCATCGCCTGCTATCAGACCTTGATCCGCGGCATGCTCGACATCACCGACAATTATGTGGCGGGCACGGTGACGCACCCGGACAAGGTCGTGCGCCACGATGGCGACGATCCCTATCTCGTGGTCGCGGCCGACAAGGGCACCGCCACTTTCTCCGACATCGCCAACGCCTTGGCGCGCGAGTACGGCTTCTGGCTCGACGATGCCTTCGCCTCGGGCGGCTCGGCCGGCTACGACCACAAGAAGATGGGCATCACCGCGCGCGGCGCCTGGGAATCGGTGAAGCGTCACTTCCGCGAGCTGGGCACCGACATCCAGCGCACGCCCTTCACGGTGGCGGGCGTCGGCGACATGTCGGGCGATGTGTTCGGCAACGGCATGCTGCTGTCGAAAGAGATCGAGCTGGTCGCGGCTTTCGACCACCGCCACATCTTCATCGATCCCGCGCCCGATACCGCGGCAAGCTGGGCCGAGCGCCAACGGATGTTCAATCTCCCGCGCTCGTCGTGGATGGACTACGACAAGAAACTGATCAGCGCCGGTGGCGGCATCTACGATCGTGCCGCCAAGTCGATCACCCTCTCGCCTGAAGCCTGCGCGGTGCTGGGCATCGAGACGGCGGCCACCACACCGGTCGACCTGATGCGCGCCATCCTGAAGGCGCCGGTCGATCTTCTCTACTTCGGCGGCATCGGCACCTATGTGAAGGCCTCGAGCGAGAGCAATGCCGACGCGGGCGACCGCGCCAGCGATCCGCTGCGCATCAATGCCGCCGACGTGCGGGCCAAGGTCGTGGGCGAGGGCGCGAACCTGGGTTTCACCCAGAAGGGCCGCATCGAGGCAGCACTCGCCGGCCGGCGCATCAACACCGATGCGCTCGATAACTCAGCGGGCGTCGATACGTCCGACCACGAGGTCAATATCAAGATCGCGACCGGCGAGGCGATCACCACCGGCGCGCTGAAGGCCGAAGATCGCGACGCGTTGCTGTTCGGCATGACCGATGAGGTGGCAGCCCTGGTGCTGCGCCATAACTATCAGCAGAGCTTGTCGGTCAGCGTGACCGAGGCGCAGGCGGGCGAGGAGCACGACCGGCTGGAGCGCTTCATGCGCGCGCTGGAACGCCAAGGCCGGCTCGACCGCGCCGTCGAGTTCCTACCCGACACGGCGGCGATGCGCGGGCGCGGCGTGAACAAGCAATATCTCACGCGGCCCGAGCTCTGCGTCCTGCTGGCCTACGCCAAGATCGACCTCAACGACGAGATCCTGGCCTCCGACCTTCCCGACGATCCGCTGCTCGAAGGCGAGCTGATGCGCTACTTCCCGGCAGCACTACAGGAGAAGTTCGAGCCGGCGATCCGCGCCCATCGCCTGCGCCGCGAGATCGCAGCGCTGCAGGTCGTGAACTCGCTGGTCAACCGCTGCGGGCCGACCTTCGTGCGCAACGTCGGCCAGCGCACCGGCGCCTCGGCCGCCGCCATCGCGCATGCGTTTGCCGTGGTGCGCGACGCGTGGAAGCTGCGCGACCTGTGGCCCGACATCGAGGCGTTGGACTCCTCGCTCAAGGCCGAGGCGCAGATCCGCATGCTGGTCGCGACGCAACGCTTCCTGACGCGCACGGTGCAATGGACCTTGCGCCGCCTGCCGCAGCCGATTGATACCCTGGCCGCCACCGAGCAGCTCGGCGCCGCGGTGAAGGCGCTGGGCGACCTGCCGTCCTCTCTGGTGGGCGAGGCGGAGAGCGCGGCGCTCAGTGAACGCGCCGCCGCTTTCGAGGCAATGGGCGCGCCGACCGAAATAGCGCGCCGGGCCGCTTCGCTCGAGACGCTGGCCGGCGCCGGCGACCTGATGCTGGCGGCCCAGGCCAACGGCTGCAGCATCGAGGATGCCGCGCGGGTTTATTTCCGGCTGGGCGAACGGCTGTCGCTCGCCAGCCTCGGCATCGGCGCGCAAAAGCTGCCGCGCGAAGGCCAGTGGCCCTCGCAAGCGGCGATCTCGCTGCTGGACGAGTTGGCCGCGATCCATGCCGAGCTGCTGGCCTCGGTGCTGCGCGTCGCCGGTCCGCAGGGGGCGTCGGATCCGGACGCCGCGCTGGCCGCTTGGAGCGAGCGGCGCAAGACCGCGCTGGAGCGGGTCGACCGGCTGCAGGAGGAGCTGGCCGCGTCGGGCCAGCTCGATCTTGCCATGCTCGCGGTCGCCACCGCCGAGTTGCGCGCGCTTGTCTAAAAAACGATCATCACCATATCGGAGGGCATGATGGACAAGAAACCCGTTATCCAGAAAACCGATGCTGAATGGGCCCAGGAATTGGACCCGATGCAGCATCACGTGCTGCGCCAGTGCGGCACCGAACGTCCCGGCAGCAGCCCGCTCAACTACGAGAAGCGCGCCGGTACCTTCCGCTGCGCCGGCTGCGGTGAGCCGCTGTTCGACAGCAAGACCAAGTACGAGAGCGGCTCGGGCTGGCCTTCGTTCTGGGCGCCGATGGACAATGCCGTCGACACCACCGACGACAATACCCACGGCATGGTCCGCACCGAAGTCACGTGCGCCAAGTGCGGCGGCCACCTCGGCCATGTCTTCCCGGACGGCCCGCAACCGACCGGTGACCGCTACTGCATGAACGGCGCCGCGCTCAAGTTCGAGGAAGAGAAGAAGTAGCCTTATTGGGACCGCGGGCCTCCAGGCCCGCCTCATGAGTCATGAGCGGG
>CAIKZO010000080.1 GCA_903832005.1 Enhydrobacter aerosaccus
CCTGGTGCCGAGCCGTATCCACCCCGGCAAGTTCTACGCGCTGCCGCAGGCGCCGCAGATGTTCAAGCAGCTGCTGATGGTGTCGGGCTTCGACCGCTATTTCCAGATCGCGCCGTGCTTCCGCGACGAGGATGCGCGCGCCGACCGTTCGCCGGGCGAGTTCTACCAGCTCGACTTCGAGATGAGCTTCGTTACCCAGGAAGATGTGTTCGCCGCCATCGAGCCGGTGCTGGGCGGCGTATTCGAGGAGTTCGCAGGCTTCAACCGCGAGACGCCGCGCAAGGTGACGGGCTTCCCGTTCCCACGCATTCCCTTCGCCGAGGCGCTGCTGAGCTTTGGCACCGACAAGCCCGACCTGCGCAATCCGCTGCGTATCTACGAGGTCGGCGAAGTCTTCGCGGGCTCTGATTTCAAGGTGTTTGCCGGCATCGTCGCCAAGGGCGGCGTGGTCCGTGCCATTCGTGCTCCCAAGGCCGGCAGCCAGCCGCGCAGCTTCTTCGACAAGCTGAACAGCTGGGCGCAGAGCGAGGGCAAGCCGGGCCTGGGCTACATCACGCTGGAAGGCGGCGCGGGGAAGGGCCCGATCGCGAAGTTCGTGGCCGACGAGCGCCTCGCCAAGTTGAAGCAGCTCACGGGCGCCGAGGATGGTGACTCGGTGTTCTTCGTGGCGGACAACGCCGACGTCGCCTGGAAATTCGCAGGCCAGGCCCGCACCAAGATCGGCCAGGAGCTGGGCGTGATCGACGAGAATCAGTTCGCGCTGTGCTGGGTCGTCGACTTCCCGATGTTCGAGTACGACGATAAGCTGAAGAAGGTCGACTTCAGCCATAACCCGTTCTCGATGCCGCAGGGCGGCCTCGAAGCGCTCGAGACGCAGGACCCGCTGACCATCAAGGCGTGGCAGTACGACATCGTCTGCAACGGCATCGAGCTATGCTCGGGCGCGATCCGGAACCACAAGCCCGACATCATGTACAAGGCGTTCGGGATCGCCGGTTACAGCAAGGAAGAGGTCGAGCACCGCTTCGGCGGCATGCTCAACGCCTTCAAGTACGGCGCCCCGCCGCATGGTGGCGCCGCGCCCGGTGTCGACCGCATTGTCATGCTGCTGGCCGACGAGCCCAACATCCGCGAGATCATCACCTTCCCGATGAACCAGTCGGCGGTCGATCTCCTGATGGAGGCGCCGGCGGAAGTTCCGGCCGAGAAGCTGCGCGAACTTCACATCAGCTTGCGGCTGCCACCTCCGAAAAAAGACTAGGGGTGGTGGATTTATGCAAATTGACTGAATCAATAATGCTGATATGATTCAGGGAGTTATAATCAACAAATAAAGTAGATCATGAGCTCCCCTCGGCTCTCCCTGCTACTTGTACCCGTAGCCCTCGCGCTGCCGCTTCTGACCGGTGCGTGCGGCGTGCCGCTAGGTGTGGCAGCTGCAAGTTACGGCGCCGACGGCGTCTCGGTCGCTGAGTCCGGCAAGACCACCACCGACCATTTCAGCTCCATGGTGTCCAAGAAGGACTGCGCCCTGTGGCGTGTGTTCCGCAGTCGCCCGATCTGCCAGGAACAGGACCCCAGCAAGCCGAACCCGTATAAAGTGAGCTACGACGAACCGTTCCGGCAGGAGACCGAGGGCGGTACCGAGTACCTGCCGCCGCCGCACGCCGCCACAAACGCTCCCTCGACCAGCTGGGACGCCGCCGCCTACAAGCCCGGAACGACCGAGCCTGCCGCTCCGACAACGGCTGTCGCCGAAACGACACCGCCGCCCATGGCTCAGCAGCCTGTCGTTCAGCAGCCCGTCGAACAGTCCGTGACCGCGCAGCACGCCGCCGCGCCCGTCACGCACAAGGTCGCCAAGCCGAAGAAGAAGGTCGCCGCGGTCAAGAAGCCTTCACCAGATCAGGTGGCGTCTTCCCACTGATCAGATAGGCCTCGAGATTGTCGAGCGCCTTGAAGCCCATCGCATTGCGCGTTTCCACCGTGGCCGAGCCCATGTGCGGCAGCAGGAAGGCGTTCACCAGGTCGTAGTAGCCCTGGTTGATCTTGGGCTCGCCATCGAACACGTCGATGCCCGCCGCGGCCAGTCGGCCGCTCTTCAGGGCGGAGATCAGCGCCTCGTCGTCGACCACGCCGCCGCGCGCCGTGTTCACCACGATCGCTCCCTGGGGCATCTTCGCAATACGCTCGGCATTGACCCATTTGCGCGTCGCCGGCGTCATCGGCGCGTTGATCGACAGGAAGTCGCAATGCTGCAGCATGTCGTCGGGATTGGCGTGGAACGTGGCGCCTTTCTCGAGATCAGCGGGCAGGCGGCTGCGGTTGCTGTAGTGGATCGTCATGCGGAAGGCGCGCGCGCGGTCGGCGACCGCCTGGCCGATCCGGCCCATGCCCAGGATGCCCAGTCGCTTGCCGGTAACGTGGGTGCCCATGAGCTGCGTCGGCTCCCAGCCGACCCAGTTGTGGGTTCGCAGCATGGTCGTGCCTTCGTGGGCCCGGCGGGCGGCGCCCAGCAGACAGAGGAGCGCGATGTCGGCGGTGGCGTCGGTCAGCACGTCTGGCGTGTTGCTGACGACGATGCCGCGCTTGGCGGCGGCGGCCACGTCGACATGCTCATAGCCCACCGAAAAGGTCGAAATGATGCGGACCGAGGCGGGCAGGCCCGCGATCGTCTCTGCGTTCATGGGATCGCCCGCGGCGCACATGATGCCTTCGTATCCGGCCGACGCCTTGATCAGCGCCGGGCCGTCGTAGAGCTTGTCCTCGGAGTTCAGCAGCGCCTCGAAGCTGGCCGACAGGCGCTTCTCCACGTCCGGTGGAAAGTGCCGTGTCGCGATGACCTTGGGTTTACGACTTGTCATGGTTGATATCCTCCCTGTGCAGCCCTGACGCAGGCGATCATTCTGGAATTCTGCGCGCATGGATATTACGGTGAGGTGCCCGGCTACAAGGCCTCGCCCCAAGCCATTGTCCTTTGACCACCTTTAGTTTTCGCTGTTCTCGCGTTCAAACTGCGGCTCTGTTCACCGCCGTGGCTGCGACTCTGGCGTTGGCCTTGTGGATAAACGGACCCGCGCAGGCCCAGCAGGCGACCTCCCAGGCGACCCCAGTCCAGGCACCGGCGGCCGCGCCGACCACCCAGCAGGACCAGCCGATGCCGGAGGTCGTGCTGGCGCCGCACCGGGCGACCTATGAAATGAAGCTCGCGGTGGCGCGCGCCAACAGCGGCATCGTCGAGGTCAAGGGCACGATGGTGCTGGAGACTGCCGACTCCTGCGACGGCTGGGAGGTCAAGCAGCGCATCAAGCTCACCTTCCTGCGTGGTGACGGCGAAGAGTTCGAGACCGACTCCAACTTCACCAGCTACGAGACCAAGGACGGCCAGCAGCTTCGCTTCTCGGTGCGCAACGCGCAGAACGACGAGGTCGAGGAGGAATTGCGCGGCCAGGCCGATCTCGAGGGGCTGGGCGGCAAGGGACGGGCGAGCTTCACCCTGCCCGAGGCCCGCAGCTTCGAACTGCCCGCCGGCACGCTGTTCCCGACAACGCACCTCGCCCGCATTATCAAGCACGCCCGCGAGGGCGACAAATCGGTGTCCTACAAGGTGTTCGACGGCGCCCGCCTCGACGGGGCGTTCCAGGTCAACGCCGTGATCGGCAAGCCGCCGCGCATCCCGGCCGGCACGCCACCGACCCGCGGCGACGTCGCGTTGATGCGCAACCAGCCGGCCTGGAGCGTGCGATTTGCCTTCTTCGCGGCCGGCGATCAGGGTGCGCAGCCCGAATACGAGTTGGCGCTCGATTTGCTGGGCAACGGCGTCGCCCGCTCGATGCTGCTCGACTACGGCGACTTCGCCGTCGATGCGCGCCTGATCCAACTTCAAGCCCTTCCGAGGCCCAAATGCTGAGCCGCTTCCTTGTCGTTTCCGCGCTTGCCGCGCTGGTGGCTGTTCCCGCCGCCGCGCAGGACTTCGCGCCTCACAAGGCGGCCTACGCCGTGAACGCGATCGACCATGGCAAGCTGGGCGAAGCCGTCGGCTCCTACGCCTTCGAGCTGAAGCTCACCTGCGAGGCCTACGTCATCACCCAGCGCCTGCGCCTCGAGGTCGAGGGTGGCCGTGGCAATGTCGTGACCGAGCAGTTGTCGCAGATGACAGAGAGCCGTGACGGCCGCACCCTGCAGTTCGAGCACCGCAGCATCGCCAACGGACGCGAGGTCAGCCTGGTGAAGGGCGAGGCCGTGCTCGACGACAAGGGGGCGGGCCAAGCCCATTTCAGCAATCCCGAAGGCCAGTCGACGGCGCTGCCGGCGGGCACGCTGTTCCCGATCGCCATCGCGCGCGCCACCGTCCAACACGCCAAGGCGGGCGACAACGGGATGGATGGGCTGTTCTTCTACGGCGAGAAGCCCAAGCCGCCGCAGGCCGTGAACGCCCTCATTGGGCGGGTCCCCAAGCGCCTCGCCGACATCAAGATCCCCGACGGCGCCGACGCGCTCGTCAAAGGCCACGACCGCATCTACTACCGCGCCGGCTTCTTCGACGCCGACGGCAAGTCCAAGGGCGAGCAGGCGACCTTCGAGATGTCGAGCCTGATGCTCGACAACGGCATCGAGCTGTGGGGCACGCACGAAGAAGGCGACGGCACCGGCATCGAGTACCGCATCACCCGCCTCGAAGCGCTGCCCTTGCCGACCTGCAAGTAGTGGGAAAGACCATTTAGGACGGCAAGCGCACCTCCTCGTCCTGAGGAGTCGCGCGCAGCGCGGCGTCTCGAAGGATGGGCAACACACGAGGTGCTCGTTCCCATCCTTCGAGACGGCCCTACGGGCCTCCTCATGATGAGGTGAGCGAGTGATCCCGGGGGTAGTTACCGCGCGGTACTCGTTTAAATAACGGGAATTAAACGGCGCGCTTCGACGATGGATCGACATGCGCGCAGTGTAAGCGCGTTCCGGAAAATCCCGACTTATGGTCGTTACTGCGTCGATCAGTCGACCTTCACGCCCATCTCCGCGAGCGCGCGGATGGCGCCAGGATGGTAGGGCACGACCTTGTTCTTGGTCGCGTTCACCGCGCGGGTCGAGGCGGCAGCCGGTCCCGCTCCCGAGAGATCCTTCGCCGTCAGCACCGCCTTGGTGAGCGCATAGGCCGTGGCCTCGGGCATGTCCTTATGCCCGACCACGACGTTCCAGGCCGCGACCGTGACGATCGGCGCGGTCTGGCCACGATAGGTGCCGACCGGATAGGTCGCGTCGGCCATGTAGGGAAACTGTTTGCTCATCGCGGCCTTCTCGCTGGGCGACAGGCCGAACACGTCACAATCGGCGGCGTCGGTTGCCGCGACCAGCGACGGGATCGGCACAGGTGCACCCTGCCAGAAGGCATCGAGCGCGCCGGTGGCCAGCGCCTTGGCCTGGTCGGCGGGCGATCCACCGATGACGTTCGGCTTGATGCCCGCGATCGCCGCGGCGGCGCGGAAATATCCCTCGGCCGGGCCGGGGACGGGACCGCCGCCCACGTTCTTGCCATCGAGATCCTTCAGCGTCGTGAGCTTGGACTTTTTGAGCGTAGCCCACATGAACGCCGTCTCGTACATCGGGAACAGCGCCCGCACGTTCTTGTGCGGTCTGTCCTTGGCGTAGCCCGTGCCCGTCAGCGCTTCGACCGCCGAGCCGAGGAAGGCGGTGCCGATCATGGTGGGCGAAGCGTCGACCAGGTCGAGATTCTCGTTCGAGCCTTTCGATTCCCTGATGTCGAGCACGATCCCGGACCCGGCGATTGCCTTGGCGATGCCCTGGCCGTAGGGCAGGAACGCGCTGCCTTGTCCCGCCGTCGCGAAGGAAAGCGTGATGCCGCCTTGCGCGAAGGCGCGGCTCGAGAGCAGGGCGGGCATGGCCAACAGGGCCAACGCATGACGTCGATTGATACGCATTGTCACTTCTCCTCAGGCCAAAGCCACGCAGCACCTCGCACGCCACTCGAGTCGCCGTACTTCGGCGGCAGGAGTTTCGTGGCGATGCTCTCGGGCTCGGAAAATATGTAGCGCGTCCAGAGCTGAGGCACGCGCTCGTACAGCCGCTCGATCTTCGACAGACCGCCGCCCAGTACGATGGCGTGCGGGTCCAGAAGGTTCACCACGCTGGCCAGCGCGCGTGCCAGCCGGTCGCAATAGAGCTCGATCTGCGCCGCGGCCTCCGCATCGCCCGCGCGGGCCGCATCGGCGATCTCGGTGGCCTGCATCTGCCGGCCGGTGCGCGCGGCGAACTGGTCCTTCACGCGGGGGCCGCTAAGCCAGGTCTCGATGCAGCCCATACGCCCGCAATAACACTGCGGGCCCGGGCGCTCGTAGTCCCGCGGCTGGGGCAGGGCGTTGTGGCCCCATTCGCCGGCGATGGCCTGCGCGCCCTCCAGCCCCTTGCCGTCGACCACCACGCCGCCACCGACGCCGGTGCCCAGGATGACGCCGAACATGATCGGATAGCCGGCGGCCGCTCCGTCGGCGGCTTCGGAGATGGCGAGACAATTGGCGTCGTTGGCCAGCCGTACCTCGCGGGCGAGCGCCTGTTCCAAGTCGGCCTTCAGCGGCCGGCCGTTGAGGCGCGTGGAGTTGGCATTCTTGATCAGGCCGGTCGCCGGCGAAATAGCGCCGGGATGGGCGATGCCAACGGAGCATCGTTGGCCGATCCGCCGTTCCACCTCGGTCACGACGCCTGCGATGGCCGCGACACTCTCTTCATAAGTGCCGGTCGGGGTGGGCACGCGCAGCCGTTCGCGGATCGCGCCCGTCGTATCGAGTGCGATGCCTTCGATCTTGGTGCCGCCGAGGTCGATGCCGATTCTCATGAAGCCTGTATCACAGGAACCGTGCGCGGATGTCGATGCTGCTCTTCACGCCGACCGTGTCGAACGTCGAGGCCAGCCACTTGGTGGCGGCGAGCCGTCCCAACTCGAACAGATGTTCGAGATAGGCCGGCTCGATCAGGAATTTGCTGACCGAACCCATTGGCGCGATCGAGGCCTCGTCGTTGATCGAGTGGATCATGACTGTCTTCAGTCGGGTGCCGAAGTCGCCGGTGATCGCGCCCTTTTCGATCATGTCCTGCACGAAGGCGATGGCGCGCATTTCCGACATCAGCGCACCGCCGAAGGTGATCTCGTTCAGCCGGTCGGCAACCTCGGCGTTGGTCGTCGGCACGCCCGGCCGGAACGACGGATCGAGCTCGACGATGACCACGTCGCGGCTCTCGCTGTTGTAGATGAACGGCCAGATCGGCGGATTGCCACGAAAGCCGCCGTCCCAATAGGGGATGTCGTCGATCACCACCGCCTCATGCACGTTGGGCAGGCAGGCCGACGCGAGCAGGGCTTCGATCGTGAGTTCCTCGCGCGTGAAGATGCGGACCTTGCCGTTCTGCACGTTGGTCGCGGCGATGAAGGCCTTGATGCCGTGGCAGCCACGCACGGCGTCCTGGTCGAAGTGGCGGCGCAGCAGGTCGCGCAGCGGATCGAGGCCGAGCGGATTGCGCATCCACGGTGTCAGGGTGCGCTGCAGGATTTCGTTCCACATCGCCGCCAGCGAACCGTCGAGATTCCAGGTGCCACGCAGCCGGTCGAAGAAGGTGCGCTGGATCGGGCTGGTGATCGACATGCTGCCGAGCTCCGTCCAGAAATCCCGAAGCTCCGCACGGGCGCCGTCCGGCCCGTTCTTGGCCCAGCCCTGCAGGAAGATGGCGGTGTTCATCGCGCCGGCGCTGGTGCCGCTCAACGCCTCGATCTCGAGCCGGCCGTCCTCGATCAAGGTATCGAGTACACCCCAGGTGAAGGCGCCGTGCGATCCGCCGCCCTGCAAGGCGAGATTGATTCGTTTGCGCTCGCTCATCTCTCTGACCTCCGGTCTCTATCCTCCGGCGGCGGACCACGTTACGATTTGGTTACCATGGCGCGCGACGGCAGCAGTTTCAGTATGGCGGAGAGCGGAGCGCAAGACCCGCGCGGCGGGCCGTGGCGAAAACGCCCGTCGACCATCCTGTGGGTGCTCTCACTCGGCCAGCTCATCACCTGGGGCTTGGTCTACTACACGTTCCCGCTGTTCGTCGTGCCGATGGAGAAGGAACTGGGCTGGTCGCGCGACCAGCTCTACGGCGCTCTGTCGGCCGGCCTGCTGGTCGCGGGGCTTTGCTCCATTCCGGTCGGCGCCTGGATCGATCGCGGTCACGGCCGGATGCTGATGACCGGCGGTTCGCTGCTGGCGGCGGTGCTGCTGTTTGCCTGGTCGCAGATCCACAGTCTGCCGATGTTGTATGCGGTGTGGATCGGCTTGGGCGCCTGCCAGTCGGTGACACTCTATGAGCCGGCGTTCGCGGTGATCACCCGCGTCTTCGGTCCCCGCTACAAGCAGGGCATCCTGCTGATGACGTTCCTCGGCGCGCTGGCCAGTACCTTCGGCATTCCCTTCGCGCAGTTCCTGATCGAGCGCATCGGCTGGCGGCCGGCGCTCGAGGTGATGTCCGTCGTGATCCTGGGCGTCGCCTATTTCATCCATTGGCTGTTCGTGCCCGGCCCGCACGAAAAGGCGGTGCCGATCGGCGACGCGCCCAAGTCAGTCTCTACCGACGGAAAGCCGAAGAAGAGCCCACTCGCGCTGGCGATTCGCGTGCCGGCCTTCTGGGGGCTGGTCGTGGCCTTTTCGGGCTATGGCCTCGCTTTCTCGGCGATGAGCTTTCACCTGATCCCGGTGCTGGTTGAGCGGCACGTCGACATGGGCGTGGTCATGGCGATCGTGGCGCTGATCGGTCCGATGCAATTGGTCGGGCGCGTGCTGCTGCTGGCGGGTCAGCGCCATGTCACGACCATCCAGCTGGGCGCGGGCATCTACTTCGCCTTTCCGATCTCCATGGCAATGCTGGCGCTGGGCATCAACGACGTCTACGGGCTGATCCTCTTCGCCATCCTGTATGGCGTGGCCAACGGCCTGCTGACCATCCTGCGCGGCATGGCGGTGCCGGAGTTCATCGGACCCGAAGGCTACGGCGTCGTCTCGGGGGCACTCACCATGCCGACCAACGTCATGCGCGCCGCCGGTCCGTTGGCGGCGGCCCTCGGTTGGAGCGTGTTCGGCAGCTACACGTTGGTCCTGTGGAGTCTTGCCGCGATCATGCTGGTCGCCGCCGCGGGCTTCGCCGCTGCCGCCGTCCTCGCCGGCAAGAAGCCGTCGCCGTATCCTACGGTGTGAGTGGGACCGCGGGCTTCCAGCCCGCTCATGATCAAGAGCGGGC
>CAIKZO010000081.1 GCA_903832005.1 Enhydrobacter aerosaccus
CACTGGAGTGGCGCGCTCCCAGCCATGAGTGATCATGCGCGCACTTCTAAGCGCGCTTCCCGGAATCCCGACTTACGGTCGTTATATCCGGCATAGCGTTGGCCGGCCTGAAACGAAACGGGGCCGCCCAAGCGCTTGGTACGCCCGGACGACCCCGTTGCCGAACGAAATTTACTGCGCGGCGACCTGCTTCGGCAGCGCGTTGACGACGGAGACCTTGCCCGAGGTCATTTCGTCGTAGATCCACTTGTAGGTCTTCTCCATGCCGTCCTCGAGACGGATGGACGGGGCCCAGTTCATCAGCTTCTTGATCAGCGTGTTGTCGCTGTTGCGGCCGCGCACGCCCTTGGGCGCGTCGAGCTTGTAGGAGCGCTTCAGCTTCACGCCGGCGATCTTCTCGACGATGTCGACCAGTCGATTGATCGACACGAGCTCGTCCGAACCGATGTTCAGCGGCTCGATGATGTCGCTCTGGGCGAGCTTGATCGTGCCCTCGGTGCAGTCGTCGATGTACATGAACGAGCGGGTCTGCTCGCCGTCGCCCCAGATCTCGATGTCGAGCTTGCCGGCCAGCTTGGCGGCGATGACCTTGCGGCAGATCGCAGCCGGGGCCTTCTCGCGGCCGCCGTCATAGGTGCCTTCCGGGCCGTAGACGTTGTGGTAGCGCGCGACGCGGGTGGCGATGCCGTAGTCCTCACGATAGTGGCGGGCCATGCGTTCGCTGAACAGCTTCTCCCAGCCGTAGCCGTCCTCGGGAAGGGCGGGGTAGGCGTCCTCTTCCTTGAGCGCGGTCACGTTGGCGTCGGTCTGCTTGTCGCCATTGTAGACGCAGGCCGACGACGAATAGAAGAACCGCTCGGTGCCGGCTTCCTTGGCGGCGACCAGCATGTGCGTGCTCACCAGCACAGACAGCATGCACTCGGCCTTGTGGGTCTCGATGAAGCCCATGCCACCCATGTCGGCGGCAAGGTTGTAGATCATCTTGGCGCCCTTGGCGGCGGCGCGGCAGGGCTCGAGCTGGGCAAGGTCGCCCACCTGGTTCTCGACGCCCGGCGTCTTCTGGTACCACTCGGCGAGCGGCTTGTTGTCGACGCCACGGATCTTGGTGTGGCCGCGCTGCTGCAGCACCTTCACCAGATGGCCGCCGATGAAGCCGCCGGCGCCGGTGACAACCACGAGATCATTCTTCGACATTGAGAAGGCCTTTCGATCCAATGCGAGGGGTATTTAACCGCTTTTTCAAAGACTTGCGAATTGGCAGCGACCGTCCGGTGGATAGTCGCGCGAGGGCTGTTCGTTTGCTCGCCTCGCAGCCCCTCGTCAAGCCGTCCCGGTGCCACAGGTAATTGCAGCCAAGGGTGGTGAAAATCGGTGGTTCAGGCCAAAAAGCTCACTTATACCAGTCACATAGCTGCATCGATCGTGCTCACAGACATCACCCCCGTCATTCTGACCTACAACGAGGCGGCCAACATTGGCCGGATCCTCGAACGCCTCGCGTGGGCGCGGGAGGTCGTGGTGGTCGACAGCGTGTCGACCGACGAGACGCTGGCCATTGCCGACCGCTTCCCCAATGTCCGGGTCGTCTCGCGGCCGTTCGACACCCATGCCCAGCAGTGGCGCTTCGCCACGACCGAAACGAGTATTGCCAGCGACTGGATCCTGCGGCTCGACGCCGATTACATCATGGAGCCGGCCCTGCGGGACGAGATCGCCGCCCTCGTGCCCACGCCGGAGGTCGCGGCCTACCAGATCGGCTTTACATACTGCATGGACGGCCGGCCACTCCGCGCCTCGCTCTATCCCTCGCTGCCGGTCCTGTTCCGGCGCGGCCGCGGCGCCTTCGTGCAGGACGGCCACACCGAGAAGCTGCGGATCGACGGTCCCGTGGTGCCGCTCGCCAACCGGCTGCTGCACGACGATCGCAAGACCACCGAGCGCTGGCTGCAGAGCCAGTCGCGTTACCAAGCCTCGGAGGCCGAGAAGCTGATCAGCCGGCCGTGGTCGGAGCTGAGCTGGCCCGACCGGCTGCGCTGCACGCGGGTGCTGGGACCGATTGCGGTCGCCGTGCACTGCTTGTTCGTGAAAGGGCTTATATTCGACGGCACAGCCGGTCTTCTCTATACAGCCCAGCGCGTCACCGCCGACCTCATCCTGTCCATGCACCTCCTGCGCCGCGACATCGCCAAATGACCTACATCCTCGGACTGAATGCGTATCACGGCGACGCCGCCGCCTGCCTGGTGAAGGACGGCGAGCTGGTCGCAGCCGTCGAGGAAGAGCGCTTCCGACGCATCAAGCACTGGGGCGGCTTCCCCAGCGAATCGATCCGCTACTGCCTGAAGGAAGCCGGCATCTCGTTGGGCGACGTGGCCCATGTCGCGGTCAACAGCGACAACAAGGCCAACCGCTGGCGAAAGGTTGCCTACGTTCTCACCTCGGGCGTGTCGCCCGGTTACGTGCTGAAGCGCCTGCGCAATCGCGGCGATCGCGCCGACGTCGCGGGCAACCTCGCGCATGACCTGCCGGAGCAGGAGTTCCGCGGTACCGTGCATGCCGTCGAGCATCACCTCTGCCATCTCGCCTCGGCCTTCCTCGTGTCGCCGTTCGAGAAGGCGGTCGCCGTCTCCGTCGATGGCTTCGGCGATTTTTCGTCGGCAGCCTGGGGTCTGGGGCAGGGCGGCAAGCTTGACGTCGATGGCCGTGTCTTCTTCCCGCATTCGTTGGGCGTGTTCTACGAGGCGATGACGCAGTTCATCGGCTTTCCGCATTACGGCGATGAGTACAAGGTGATGGGCCTGGCGCCGTACGGCGAGCCTAGCCTGGTCGACAAGATGGCCGACATCGTGAAGCTGAAGAACGACGGCAGCTTCGCGCTCAACCTGCGTTACTTCCGTCACGCCACGGGCGACGGGGCGAATTATTCGGTAATGGACGGCATCCCCTCGGGCGGACGGCTGTGGAGCGACGCGCTGACCGGCCTGCTGGGCCCGGCGCGCGATTCGGCGTCGGAGCTCACCGACCATCACAAGAACATCGCGCGGTCGGCGCAGGCGACCTACGAGAACGCCTTCTTCAACCTGCTGAGCGCGATGCACCAGCGCTACGATACCGATGCCGTCGTGCTGGCCGGCGGCTGCGCCTACAATTCCGTCGCCAACGGCAAGATCCTCGACCGCTCGCCCTTCAAGAAGGTCTACATCCAATCGGCCGGTGGCGACTCCGGCGGCGCGATCGGTGCCGCCTTCGCCACCTGGCACAAGACCGAAGGCGACAAGGCCAAGCGTCACTTCGTGATGGATCACTCCTACTGGGGCCCGTCGGCCACGCCGGAGGAGATCGCGACCGCAATTGCCGCGCGCCGCGCCGATTTCGACGCCGCGGGCTGCACCATCGAGCGGGTTGGCGACGAGGCCTCGCTCTGCCGTCGCACCGCGCAGGCGATCTCCGAAGGCAAGGTGATCGGCTGGTTCCAGGGCCGCGTGGAATGGGGTCCGCGCGCGCTCGGCAACCGCTCGATCCTGGGCGATCCGCGCCGGGCCGACATGAAAGACATCCTCAACCTCAAGATCAAGCGGCGCGAGTCCTTCCGGCCGTTCGCGCCCTCGATCCTGCGCGAGGCGGTGAAGGACTGGTTCGAGAGCGACGGCGACGTGCCGTTCATGATGCAGGTCTTCAAGATCCGGCCCGAGAAGCGCAAGGAAATCCCGGCGGTCACCCATGTCGACGGCAGCGGCCGCCTGCAGACCGTGACCTGGTCCGGCAACCCGCGCTATGCGCGACTGATCCAGAGCTTCGGCGATCTCACCGGTGTGCCGATCGTGCTCAACACCAGCTTCAACGAGAACGAGCCGGTGGTGTGCAAGCCGGAGGAGGCGATCGACTGCTTCCTGCGCACCAAGATGGACGTGTTGGTGCTGGGCGATACTTACATCACTCGATAACGGGCATCACGCGATGAGGGGCGTTACGCGATGAAGGTTCTGGTGGCTGGCGGCGCGGGCTACATCGGCTCACACACCTGTAAGGCGTTGGCCGAGGCCGGCCATACCCCGATCGTCTACGACAGTTTGCACACCGGCCACAGCTGGGCGATCAAGTGGGGCGCATTCGAGAGAGGCGACCTGAACGATGCCGCGACGCTCGGCGCCGTGCTGAAGCGCCACCGGCCCGATGCCGTCATCAACTTTGCCGCACTCGCCTACGTTGGCGATTCGGTGCGTGAGCCCAACCACTACTATCGCGTCAATGTCGGCGGCCTGCTGACCCTGATCGAGACGATGCGCGCGCACGACGTGGGCGCGATGGTGTTCTCGAGCAGCTGCGCCACCTACGGCGAGCCCGATCGGCAGCCGATCGACGAAGACACGCGGCAATTTCCGATCAGCCCCTATGGTCGCACCAAGCTGGTGGGCGAGATGATGCTGAGCGACGCCTGCGCCGCGCACGGCCTGGGTGCGGTGGCGCTGCGCTACTTCAACGCCGCCGGTGCAGACGCCGCAGGCGAGACCGGCGAGGAGCACGATCCCGAGACGCACCTCATTCCGCTGGTGCTGCAGGCCGCCGCCGGTGTGCGGCCGCACATCTCGATCTTCGGCAGCGACTACGATACGCCCGACGGCACCTGCATCCGCGACTATATCCACGTCACCGATCTCGCGGCTGCGCATGTCGCGGCGCTGTCGGTCTGTGCACCGGGCAAATTCGCCGCCTTCAATCTCGGCACGGGCACGGGCACCAGCATCAACGAGATAATCACCCATGCCTGCGCGATCACCGGCAAGAACATCCCGGTGGTGCCCGCGTCCCGCCGCCCCGGCGACCCGCCGCGCCTGGTCGCCAACGCGTCGCGTGCCGCGGCCGGCCTGAAATGGCGTCCGCTGCACTCCACGCCGGAGAACATCATCGAGACCGCGTGGCGCTGGATGACGGAGCATCGCCAGCGCGTGGTGAAGTAGAAAGCTGGTGCCGGCTGAGGGATTTGAACCCCCGACCTTCGGTTTACAAAACCGCTGCACTACCACTGTGCTAAGCCGGCGCTGGGAGCAAAATACTTTATCCATGCGTCGACAGTCCACCTCGCCAGAATGATCGATCTCCGCGCCTCGGATCGCACGATTCTCGCAGGCTTCGTGATCCTTGCCTCTCAACTTTCCAATGGCATAGGCGCCGCCTGGTCGAAGTCGCTGTTTCCGATCATGGGGCCGGAGGGCGTCGTGGCGCTGCGCATCGGCTTCAGTGCGCTGTTGCTGGGCGTTCTGACGGGCGTGTGGCGTCTGCGGCTGCCGCGCGACCAATGGGTCAACATCGCGGGCTACGGCATCTGCCTCGGCATCATGAACTCGGTCGCCTATCAGTCGTTCTCGCGCATTCCGATCGGCATCGGCATGTCGATCGAGGTCACCGGGCCGCTCACTTTGGTGCTGTTGAGTTCGCGTCGTCCCGCTGACCTCGCGTGGCTTGGCCTGACCATCTGCGGCCTGGCGCTGGTGCTGTTTCCGGGCAAGGAAGTGCCGGCGCTGAACCTTGCAGGCATTGGCTTTGCGGCCTGCTCGGCGACCTGCTGGGCAGGCTACATCGTGTTCGGCTCGCGCATCGCGCGCCTGGGCGGCGGCCGGGTGGCGGCGGGCGGCGTTCTGATTGCTTCGACTTTTGTCGTGCCGTTCGGCGCGGTTACGGCTGGCGCTACGATGCTCGGCCCTGAGAATCTGGCGCTGGGCTGCAGCGTGGCGATCCTGACCAGCGCTGTGCCGTTCTTCCTGCAGATGATCGCGCTCCGGCAACTGCCGCGCGCGATCTACGGTGTGCTTGCCAGCGGCTCGCCCGCGATCGGGGCCGCGATGAGCTTTGTCGTGCTGGGCGAGCAACTCGCGCTGCGCCAGTGGCTGGGCATCGGCCTGGTCGTGATCTCGGCCGCGGGCTGCACCTTGCGCGCGGCGAGGGCAAAGCCCCTTTAGCTGCGCCGCCGGGCCCACTCGTAAGAAGCAATGGCGGCAGCGTTCGAGACGTTGAGCGCGGCCAGCGCCTGGCTGGTCGGGATCGTCACCAGCCGGTCGCACTTCTCGGCGGTGAGGCGGCGCAGGCCTTCGCCCTCGGCGCCCAGCACGATGCAGACGCGGCCGGCGAGATCGAGGCCCGCGATCGGCGCATCGCCTCGCTCGTCGAGGCCGTAGATCCAGAAGCCTGCCTCTTTCAATTGATCGAGCGTGCGCGCGAGATTGACCGCGCGGACCAGGGGCACGATCTCGAGGGCCCCAGAGGCCGATTTTGCCAGCACGCCAGTGTCGGCCGGCGCATTGCGCTCAGTAACGATGACGCCGGCAACGCCGAAGGCCGCGGCCGAGCGCAGGATGGCGCCGACATTGTGCGGATCCGTGACCTGGTCGAGCACGAGGACCATCGACTGCTCGCCACACTTGGCGAGCAGGTCTTCGAGCTGCGGCTCTTCGAGGGGCGCCAGGAGGACGGCGAGGCCCTGGTGGACGGCGCCGGCAGGCAGGCGTTGCGCCAGCTCGTCGCGGGAAAGAATCTGGGCCTTGCCGGCGAACTCCTTGGCGTGGCGTTCGGCTACGTCCTTGGTTGCCAGGATGCGCTCGATCTTGCGCTCCGGGTTGGCCAGGGCGGCGAGCACCGGGTGGCGGCCATAGAGCCAGACGGCTTGATGGCCACCGCGGGAGGGTTTGGAATTTTTGTGCGGGCGGGACGGGGGACGGGACATAAGACCCCTATAGAGGGATTTGCCCCTTGACGTAACTCATTGGATTTGCGAGCAACGCGCGCCCGTTCAGGCGGGCAGAACAGGCTAAATCTCGCGCCGCGCGCCGCAGGTTTGGAGGGGTGGCCGAGCGGTCAATGGCAGCAGACTGTAAATCTGCCGACTTCGCGTC
>CAIKZO010000082.1 GCA_903832005.1 Enhydrobacter aerosaccus
AAGCCCGCGAAACCGAAGATTCCAAGCTTGAAATAAACTTCGGCTCTCAGATCCGCAACTACGTCCTCGCGCCGTACCGTCTCGTTAAGGACCTCCGCAGCCGCCTCTCCATCGGCGATGTCGATCGCGTCGGCGACAAGCTTGTCGAAGAGATAGTTGTCGAGATTGGCGGGATCCGGTCGCGCGCCCGGCGAGTAGCCGCGCTGGTCGGGCGCGACCGCCCGATAGCCTGCCTTCGCCAGCTCCGGCAGCGCCGCGCGCCAACTATGACGCGACTCCGGAAAGCCATGGAGCAGAAGCACAAGGACGCCGCCGGCAGGGCCGGCGACGTCCGCGCTGAATTCGAGACCGGATCGGGTTTTGATCTTTATCGTTTCGATCATGCCGCCGATCAGACCACGCCGTTGGCCTTGAACCAAGCCAGGCAGAGCTGCCAGCCGTCGTCCGCGGCCGCCTTGCGATAGGACGGGCGGTAGTCGGCGTTGAAGGCGTGCGGCGTGTCTGGATAGACCTTGATCTGCGACTTCTGCGCTGCCGGATTGCTCGAGGCCTTCAGGGCCGCGAGCATCTTGTTCACCGAGTCCTGGCTGATGCCGGTATCGGCGCCACCGTAGAGGCCCTGAACCGGACCATGCAGTTGGCCGACGATGTCGATCGGATTGGTCGGCGACAGCGGCGTCGCGTCCTTCACCAGCGGGCCGTACCAGGCCACGCCCGCCTTCACCGCCGGATTGTGCGCATCGTACATCCACACGATGCGGCCGCCCCAGCAGAAGCCGGTGATGCCGAGCTTGCTCGTGTCCGCCTTGCCGCCATCGCGGGCGGCGAAGGCCACGGTCGAATCCATGTCGCTCATGACCTGCGCGTCGGGAACCTTGTTCACGATATTCTTCAGCAGGCCCTCGAGGGTCGCCTCGTTCTGAGGGTCGCCTTGGCGGAAGTAGAGTTCCGGCGCGATCGCGTAGTAGCCGGCCTTGGCAAAGCGGCGGCACATGTCGGCGATATGAACGTGGACGCCGAACACTTCCTGCGTGACCAGGATCGTGGCGAAGCCCGTGCCCGTCGCCGGATAGGCGCGATAGCCGCGCATCTGCTTGCCGTCCTTGGTCGCAATCGAGACCTCGCCGGTGATGATGCCGTCGCCCGGCGTGACGATCATGGTCTGAGCCTGCACCGGCTGGACCGAAAGTGCGAAGGCGCTGCCGAGAGCGGCAGTGGTGCCGAACAGTGCCCTGCGGCGCGAGACGCTGTCGTCGAATGAGATGTTGTCGCCGTCCATGATTAAGCCCCCTGTGAAGTGACTGGCGGAGGGAGCCTAGGATACGGTTCCCTCCGCGCCACAATCACAATTGGGAGATCACTTGAGGTTGGCAGCGAAGAACTTGGCCGCTTCGCCCTCCGCCTGCTCGTTCACCTTGGCGTCGTATTTCAGCGGCAGATTGAACTTTTCGCCGAGCGCCGTCGCTTCGGGATTGGTGAAGGCGTGCACGGCGCCGGGATACTCGATGATCTTGTAGTGGGTCTTCGCGGCGTCGAGATCCTTCTTCAAGGTGTCGTACTGTTCGCGCTTCACGAAAGGATCGTCCGCGCCGTTCAGGATCAGGATCTTCGCCTTGACGGCACCCGGTGCCGGCGCGGGCGTGTTGAGGCCGAGCGAGGCATGGAAGCCCGTGACCGCGACGAGATCGTCGCCGGTGCGCGCCATGTTCAGCACGACGGCGCCACCGAAGCAGTAGCCGACCGCGCCGATCTTCTGCGGATTGACCGAGGCCTGCTTGGCCAGCACGGCCTGCGCTGCCTTGAAGCGCGACACCATCGCCGCCGGATCCTTCATCACGCCGCCCGAGAGTGCGCCAGCGTCCTTCGGATTGTCCGCGGTCTTCGCGTCGCCGTACATGTCGGCAATGATCACCGTGTAGCCCTGCTGGACGAAGAGCTTCGCCTGATTGTGCATATGCGGGGTGATGCCCCACCACTCGTGCACCATGACGAGGCCGGGCCGCTTGGCCGTGTTCGCATCGTCATAAACGACGAAGCCCTTCAGGGTGGTGTCGCCGTCCTTGTAGGTAACAGGCTCTTCCTTGACCGCAGCATTCGCGTTCGCGATCACGGCCATCGCACACAGCGCACTCAATACGATTGTTCGCATTTTTGACCTCCCTCGTTTCTTGAGCATTCAGCTTGGCATGGGGGCCATGGCCGCGCCAGACGAGGGCCGCGATCACATTTAGGCGATGTGGTCCAAAGCGAGATATTCCGGGCTCTGCATCTCCATCAGCCGGGAGACGGTGCGCTGGAATTCGAAGGCGCCGTCGCCCTCGGTATAAAGCTTGTCGGGTGACGTGGCTGCCGAGCAGATGAACTTCACCTTCTTCTCATAGAAGGTGTCGATCATGGTGATGAAGCGCGCAGCTTTGTCGCGATTGTCCGGTCCCATCTTCGGAATCTCGGCCACGATGACCGAATGGAAGTGCTCGGCGATGCACAGGAAGTCGGCCGCGCCCATCGGCTTGGCGCACCAGTCGAGATAGTGCGCCATGGCGACGCCCGGCGCGGCGCGTGGCACCTCGACGTCGCGGCCCTGCGTACGCAACACGCGCGGCTCGCCGTCGGCCCCGCCCGACAGCGCGCGGAATGCCTCGTCGAGTTTCTTGGTGGCCCAGGCGCCGAGCGGCGTCAGATACATGTCGAGCTCGCGCAGGCGATCCATCCGGTAGTCCTGGCCGCCGCCCAGTTCTAGGATCTCGAGGCGCCGCTTCATCAGCTCGATGAACGGCAGGAAGCGGTCACGCTGCAGGCCGTTCTTGTAAAGATCGTCGGGCGCGCGGTTCGAAGTGGCGATCACCGTCAGCCCTTCGTCGAACAAAGTCTCGAACAGGCGACCGAGGATCATCGCATCGGCGATGTTGGTGACCTGGAATTCGTCGAAGCAGAGCAGCCGCGTCTCCGAGGCGATTGCCTTGGCGATCGGCACGATCGTGTCGGACTCCGGCGGCGCGCCCTTGGCCGCCAGCTCCTCGCGCCGCTTATGGAGACGCTCGTGCACCTCGAGCATGAACTCATGGAAATGGACGCGGCGCTTCTTCGCCACGGGCGCGTCGGCAAAGAAAAGGTCCATCAGCATCGACTTGCCGCGCCCGACCGGTCCCCAGATATAGAGGCCGTGCGGCCCGGCGGGCGGCTTGGCCGCCTGCCCGAGGCCAAGCCACGACAAGAGACCCGGCTTGGCCTGCTGGCCCGTCCCCGCCTTCAACTGGTCGAAGACCACCTGCAGGCGCGCCACGATCTTTTCCTGCACGGGATCGGAATGGACCTGGCCCGCGGCGCGGCGCGCGGCGAGGTTGGCGGCAGGTCCCTTGCCGGTTGTGGGCATATCGGCGTCCATGACGGCCGCATAACTAGCTCACCGGCGCGCGGCTGCCTATAAGATGCGGCAATGAAGATTGCGTTCCTCGGCACGTCGGAATTCGCGGTGCCCGCCCTGCAGGCGCTGGTCGACGCCGGCCACGACCTGGTCGCGGTCTATACCCGTGCGCCCAAGCCCGCCGGCCGTGGCCAGCAGGAGCGCAAGACGCCCGTGCATCTGCTGGCCGACACGCTGGGTCTCGCCGTGCGAACGCCCAGGACACTCAAGACCGACGAAGAGGCCGACGCCTTCCGCGCGCTCGATCTCGACGCGGCCGTCGTCGTCTCCTACGGCCACATCCTGACCAAGAGCTTCCTCGACGCGCCGGTGCTGGGCTGCGTCAACATCCACGGCTCGCTGCTGCCGCGCTGGCGCGGCGCGGCGCCGATCCATCGCGCCATTCTGGCCGGCGATGCCGAGACCGGCGTCACCACCATGCGGATGGATGAGGGTCTCGACACCGGCCCGATGCTGCTGGCGGAACGCACACCGATCTCCGCGGGCGACACGGCGGAGGCCGTGCACGACCGGCTGGCCGCGCTGGGCGCGACGCTGATCGTGTCGACGCTCGACGGGCTGATGCGCAAGAGCATCGACCCGACGCCGCAGCCAGAGGATGGCGTCACCTACGCCCACAAGCTCGGCAAGGAAGAAGGCGTGCTCGACTGGCGCCGCGCCGCCGCCGAACTCGAACGCAAGGTGCGCGCGTTCCATCCGTGGCCCGGTACGTCGTTCGAACTGAACGGCGAGCGCATCAAGGTTCTGGAGGCAGCTCTGGCGCTGGTGGGCGGTGCGCCGGGCACGCTCAGCATCGCGCGCGACGGTTTCCCGATCGTGGCCTGCGGCTCGGGCGGGCTGAAGCTGCTGCGGCTGCAGCGTCCGGGCAAGTCGGCGGTCGCGGCCGACGCCTTCCTGCGAGGCTTCACCCTGCCGGCGGGGACGGTGCTGCCCTCGCCCGCCGTCGTCTCGCTGCCGCAATCGCGGCCGTCCTGACGGTGCCGCGCTACAAGATCTCCGTCGAATACGACGGTGGCCCCTTCGTCGGCTGGCAGCGCCAGGACACCGGCCCCTCGATCCAGGCGGCACTTGAGGACGCGATCTTCGCCTTCTCGGGCGAACGGCTGAAGGTCCGCGCCGCCGGCCGCACCGATTCAGGCGTTCACGCACGAGCCCAGGTCGCGCACTTCGACCTCACGACGGAGAAGCCCGCCGACGAGATACGCGGTGCGCTCAACTATCACCTCAAGCCCAACCCGATCGCCGTGCCGACGGTCGAGCTGGCGCCGCCCGGCTTCCATGCGCGCTTCTCGGCCAACCATCGCGGCTACCGCTACCGTATCCTGAACCGGCGGGTGCGCGCGGGCATCGACGCGGGCTTCGTCTGGCACGTGCCGGTCCCGCTCGACGTCGCGAAGATGTCCGAGGCGGCGGCGGTGCTGGTGGGCCACCACGACTTCAACAGCTTCCGCTCCGTCGCCTGCCAGGCGAAGTCGTCGGTGCGAACCCTCGACGAACTTTCCGTGCGGCGCGACGGCGAGGAAATTCTGGTCGACGTAGGCGCGCGTTCGTTCCTGCACAATCAGGTGCGCATCCTGGTCGGCACCCTGGCGCTGGTCGGACGCGGCCAGTGGAGCAAGCGCGACGTCGAGGAAGCCTTGGCTGCCTGTGACCGCACACGCGCCGGCCCCACGGCACCGCCGCAGGGCCTCTGCCTCATGAAGGTGGGCTACGGCCCCTCAGGTGCCGGGCAACGGGACGACGCCGAGGAGACGGTCGACGATGAGTGATAGCAGCAGCGACGGCATCCAGTTCACGATCAGCAGCAGGATCGAGTACGGCCAGCTGAGGCCGAGCGACACGCGCGTCGCCATCAGGAACCAGTAGTAGAACAGCAGCTGCAGGCCGGTTTCGACGATCTGGCCAACCGGGCGCGGCGCCACCAGGGTGAGTGCCAGGGCCACCACCGCCATCACCATCACCGGCAGGTTGATCCAGTTCAGCGCCGCGATGTAGCGCGGATAGTTGTCGAGCCAACGTCGCCGGCGCGCGATCTCGTAGAACAGCACCGGGAATAGCAGCCAGTCGACGACGAAGTGCAACGCCTCGATGGCGACGATCTCGCCGGTGTCGGCGGCAGTATCGACGCTCGAATAGTAGAGCAGCAGGTAGAGGCCGTAGAGCGGCGCCGCCAGCGCCATCACCCGGAACGATCGAAGGCAGCCTTCGATCGTGTTCTCGAAATAGAGCGGCGCGCCCGGATCGCGCTGCAGGAACCGGAGCGCCCCCTGCACGCCGCGGGCGATCTCGCTCGCATTGAGCACAGTGCTCTCCTCAGACGGCGAAGAAACGGTCGAGCATCGTCTCGTAGACGAGGCTGAGCGTCTTGAGGTCGGCGATCGCGCTCTTCTCGTCGACCTTGTGCATGCTCTCGCCGACCAGGCCGAATTCCAGCACCGGGCAATAGCTGCGGATGAAGCGGGCATCCGAGGTGCCGCCGGTGGTCGACAGCTCGCACTCGACACCCGCCACGTCGCGCACCGCACCCGCCACCAGCTCCGACAGCTGACCCGGCGGCGTATAGAAGGACTCGCCCGAGACCGAGACCTGATATTCGACGATACCGTTGCCGCCCAGCGCCTCATTGGCCTTGTCGATCCGCGCCTTCAGGTGCGCGAACAACGTCTTGGACGTCCACAGGTCGTTGAAGCGCGTATTGAAGCGCGCCTTGGCGACGCCCGGCGCGATGTTGGTCGCGGGATTGCCGACGTCGACGGTCGTGAACTGCAGCGAGGTCGGCTGGAAGTGCGTCGAGCCCTTGTCGATCGGCTCGCGCACCAGCGCCTCGATCATCGCCGACAGGCGATGGATCGCGTTGTCGAGCCGCTCGGGATAGGCCACGTGGCCCTGGATGCCGCGGACGGTCATGTCGACCGTCATGCTGCCGCGCCGGCCGATCTTCATCATGTCGCCGAAGCGTCGCGAGCTCGTCGGCTCGCCGACCACGCAGGCGTCGATCTTCTCGCCGCGGTCGGCCAGGCGCTTCAGCATCTTCACCGTACCGTTGACCGCGGGGCCTTCCTCGTCGCCGGTGATCAAGAGGCTGATCGCGCCGCCGAAGTTCGTGCCACGCTTTGCCACGAAGCGCGCGGCCGCCTCGGAGAAGGCCGCGATCGCGCCCTTCATGTCGGCGGCACCTCGGCCGAACAAATAGTCGCCGGAAAGCTCGGCCGCGAACGGCCCGATCGTCCACGACGACAAGTCGCCCACCGGCACGACGTCGGAGTGGCCGGCAAAGCAGAAATGCTTGCCGTTGCCATCCTTGTCCTGGCCGATGCGGGCATAGAGGTTGGCGACGTCGTCGCTGCCCTTCTCACTGAAGTCCATGCGCTCGCAGCGGAAGCCGACCGAGGCCAGCACCTTCTCCAGCAATTGCAGGGCGCCGGCTTCGCGCGGCGTCACGCTCTCGCAACGCACCAGGGCGCGCGTCAGTTCGATCGTGTCGGTTGCAGCGGGAGCGAGTGTGTCGGGCATGGCGGGAAAATACAGGTACCTTTCCACAAAGAGAAGGGCGCCGGTCTAACAACCGGCGCCCAGTCACATTTTGAGAGGAAGATAGTCTTCTTCTTGGGTTGAACCTCGTTAAGCCGCCGGTCGCTTACGCGACCATGCGGTCTGCTTCTTGCAGATTGACCGACACGAGCTGGGAAACGCCCTGCTCGGCCATGGTGACGCCGTAGAGCCGATCCATGCGCGCCATGGTGACGCGGTGATGGGTGATGACCATGAAGCGCGTGTCGGTGCGGCCGGCGATGTCCTTCACCAGGCCGCAGAAGCGCTCCACGTTCAAATCGTCCAGCGGCGCGTCGACCTCGTCCAGCACGCAGATCGGTGCGGGGTTGGACATGAAGACCGCGAACAGCAGGGACAGCGCCGTCAGCGCCTGCTCACCGCCCGAGAGCAGCGACATGACCTGAAGCTTCTTGCCCGGCGGCGAAGCGTGAATCTCGAGACCGGCCTCGAGCACGTCTTCCGACTCGGTGAGGCGGAGTTCCGCCTTGCCGCCGCCGAACAGCTTGGTGAAGAGCTGCTGGAAGTTGGTGCTGACCTGTTCGAAGGCAGCGAGGAAGCGCTCGCGACCCTCGCGGTTCAGGCTCTGGATGCCCTGGCGCAGGCGGCCGATGGCGGCGACAAGGTCGTCGCGCTCGGTCGTCATGCCGGTGATCTGCTGCTCGAGTTCGTTGGCCTCTTCCTCGGCACGCAGGTTGACCGCGCCCATGGTCTCGCGCTCGTGCACCAGCCGCTCGAGCTTGTGCTCGGCCTTCTCGAGTTCGCCCAACTCTTCCAAGGTCTCGACCTCGGCCAGCGCCAGCACGCCCTCGGGCTCGCAGCGCAGCCGCTCGACGATGCGTTCGACGACCGCCTCGCGATCCTTGGTCGCCTGCTCGACGAGGCCTTCGCGGCGCACGCGGCTCTCACGCACCTGGGCCAGTTCGCTCTCGACCTGACGCATGCCCTTGTCGGTGTCGCTGAGGCGTGTCTCGCCGATGGCGAGACGATCGGCCGCCTCCTGGCGGTTATGCTCGGCCTTGGCGATCTCCTCGCCCAGAGCCAGCTTCTTGGTCTCGATCTCCTCGGGCTTGGCGGCAAGCTCAGCAATGGCGGCCGCGATCTGCTCGCGGCGCGCATCGAGTTCGACGATCTGGCTGTCGGCGTCGACCAGACGCGTGCTCCAACCGGTGTGGTCCTGCGCGATCTTGGCCAGACGCTCGGCCCGCATCTCGGACTCGCGTGCCAGACGCTCGCAATTACCTTCGGCTTCGACCAGCGCGGCCCGCAGCTCGGCGATGCGCCCGCGCAGCGTGCCCGCGGTCACACGGTCGGCCTGGGTGTCGGAGATCGACGACAGGCGCGCTTCACGGAAGGTGCGGCGCATCTCGGCGTCGGCCACGTCGACCATGATCTCGGTGACTGCCTGCTCGATGCCGGCCAGGCGCGTGCGCAGTTGGTCGGTACGGCGGGCGACGTCGGTATGATGCTCGCGCGCCTTCGAGGCGTCGGCTTCGGCAGCGGCGATGGCGCCCTGCACGGCACGCTCGGCCGTCCGCGTGGCCTGGCCCGCACCCTGGGTCTTGGCGCGCGCGGCTTCGGCCACGGCGCGCTCGTGCGCCCGGGCCTGCTCGACGCAGGTCTTTTCAGCGTCACGCGCGGCGGCGAGCGAGACGGTCTCGGCGTCGGCACGAGTCTGGTACTGGGCGTGCTCGACGGCCACGGCATCGATCTGCAAGCGGATCTCGGCCAGGCGGTTGCGCTGGCTGAGACGCACGGCGGCGGCCGTCGGCGCGCCCGCGCGCACCGTGTAGCCGTCCCAACGCCACACCGCGCCTTCGGCAGTGACGAGCTGCTGGCCGGCCTTGAGGCTCGGATGCAGCGCAGCACCCGTGGCGTCATCGGCGACGATGCCGATGAAGGCCATGCGGCGTTCCAGTTCCGGCAGCGCCTTCACGTGCGCGCCGAGCGGCGTCGCGCCATCGGGCAGCGCCGGCACGTGGGTCATGGCGCCGAGCGGCAGCCAGTGCACCGGCGCGCCGCGATCGGACGAGGCTTCGAGTTCCTCCGCGAACGCCGCGCCCAGTGCCTTTTCGAAGCCAGGCTCGACCGTCAGCGCGTCGAGCAGCGGCGGCCACAGCGAGTCGGCGGCCGACTGCAGCGCCGCGGCCACGCCCGATTCCTCGGCGCGCAGCTTGGTGAGCTTGGCGTTGCTCTTCTGCAGCGTCTCGGCGGCGGCAGCGTGGCTCGCCTCGGCGGCCTGACGCTCGGCGGCACGCGCCTGCTCCATGTCGATGCGCTCGGCCTCGGCCTTGGCGACGGCCTCACGGGCGGCTTCGGACTCGTAACGCTCGGCCTCGCGCGCGGCCTCGATCGTCTGCTCGCCTTGAAGACGTGCTTCCTCGAGCGCGGCACGGGCGGCCTCGAGGGCCGCCTCGACGTCCGGCAGTGCCGGCAGGTTGGAGAGCTCGCTCTCGAGCGCGCGCTGCTGCGTGGCGATTTCCTCGCGACGCACCGTGAGGCGGCGCAGGCGATCCTGCAGCTCGGTGATCTCTCGGCTCACGCTGTTGCGCAGTGCCTCGTCGTCGGCGATCTGGCGCGTGAGGCGGTCATGCTCGCCCTCGGCGGTGACCGTGGCTTCCTGCGCCTCGACGCGCATCTCCTGGGCCGCGGCGGCGCGGTCTTCCTCGCCCACGCGATCCTGCTCGAGCGTGATCCTCTGCGCGTCGAGATCGGCGATGGCGGCATCGGCGTCGCCTTTGCGGCCCAATTCGCGCGACAGGTCGGACTGGGTCTGGTGCAGGCGCGTCTCGGCGTCGTGCTGGGCGGCGGCAACCCGCTCGCCTTCGGCGCTGAGCGCATCGTTCGCCGAGCGCAGGCGCTGGAGGGCGGCGGCCGCGGCGGCCTCGTCGTTGCGCAGCGGCGGCAGCGCGGTCGCGGCATCGGCCTGCGCCGTGGTGGCAATCGCGACCAGGCTCGTGAGATCGGCGACCTGGGCTTCGGCTTCGGTCAGGCGCTCGCCGGCTTCGGCCAGTTCCTTCTCGGCATTGGCCAGCTTCAGCGCCAGCACGGTGGCTTCGGCGCGGCGGATATGGTCGCTGAGGTTGCGATAACGGCTGGCCTGGCGGGCCTGACGCTTCAGTCCCTTGTGCTGCTCTTCGAGCGCGACGAGCACATCCTGCACGCGGGCAAGATTCTGCTCGGCGGCGCGCAGGCGCAACTCGGCCTCATGGCGGCGGGCATAGAGACCGGTGATGCCGGCCGCCTCGTCGATGATCATGCGACGGTCGGCGGGCTTGGCGTTGATCAGCGTACCGACGCGGCCCTGGCTCACCAGCGCGGTCGAACGCGAGCCGGTGGCGGCATCGGCAAACAGCGTCTGCACGTCGCGGGCGCGGATCTCCTTGCCGTTGACCGAATAGGCCGAGCCATGGCCGCGCTCGATGCGGCGCACGACGTCGAGCTGGTCGGAGTCGTTGACCGCGGCGGGCGCGCTGCGCGTCTTGTTGTCGAGCGTCAGCGTGACTTCGGCGATGTTGCGCGCCGGCCGTGTGCCCGCGCCGGCGAAGATCACATCCTCCATCTCGCTGCCGCGCATCTGCTTGGCCGAGGTCTCGCCCATCACCCACTTCAGGGCTTCGACGAGATTGGATTTGCCGCAGCCGTTGGGGCCGACAATGCCGGTCATGCCGGGTTCAATGGCGAGTTCGGTCGGATCGACGAAGGACTTGAAACCGGAGAGCCGGAGTTTGTCGAACTGCACCTTTGTTACCCCACGCTTGTTTGTTTTTACTTCGAAAGCTTCGTGAACAGGGCGTCGAACTCTTCGAGAGTCCGTGCGCCCTTGAACTGCTCGCCGTTGACGAAGATCGTCGGCGTCGAGTTGACGCCCAAGGTCTCGCCGCCGCGATAGTCGGCGATCACGCCGTTAGCCACCTGGTCGTTGGCCAGGCAGGCCTTGACCTCGTTGTCGCCCATGCCGGCGATGCGCAGTGACTTGGAGAGCTCGGCGATCGGGTCCTGCGCCACGGCCCAGCTGCCCTGGCCGCGGAACATCATGTCGAGCACGGCATAGTATTTGTCGTTGCCGGCGCACTCGGCGAGCTGGGCGGCCTTGGTCGCCACCTGGTCGAGCGGGAAGTCGCGATAGATCAGCTTCACCTTGCCTGTCTGGACCCACTTCTTCTCGATCTCGGGCAGCTCGGTGGTGTTGAAATGCGCACAGTGCGGGCAGGTCAGCGAGGCGTACTCGATCATGGTGATCGGCGCCTTCGGGTCGCCCATCACGTGGTCGGACGGCAGGATCGCGAGCAGCGCCTTGGCGTCAGTCGACGTCGCCGCCACGGCCACCGGCGCGGCTTCGGGCGCGGTCGGACGGGTGCCAAAATAGACGCCAGCCGCAATCGCGACCACCGCCACGGCTCCGCCGGCGACAATCAAGATATTCCGCATACTCAACTTCCTCTCCACTACATCTTGGGAATTCTGCCTGTGGGGAGTCAAACAAGTTCGGACCAATATAAGGGTCCGAACAGGCTACCTACCCACTTGACGTAAAATCGCGCTAATGCCGTCGGCACCGTCGCCGGGCATGCCGTAGAACTGCTCGTTGATGAACAAAGTCGGTGTCGAATTGACCTTCAGCGCCTGGCCGGACTGCACATCGGCGATGACTTTGTTCAAAAGGCGGTCGTCGGCGAAGCAGGCCGTGGCCGCCTCGGCCTTCACCCCCTCAGCCACCAGCACCTTGATCATCTCGGCATCCGGGTCGGGCGCGGTCAGCCAGTCGATCTGCGCTTTGAACAGCGCGTCGAGGGTTGTGTAGAACTTCGCCGGCCCGGCGCACTCGGCCAGCAGCGAGGCATGGGTCGCGATCCCGTCCGACGGGAAATGCCGCATGATCAGCTTGGCCTTGCCGGTGTCGATCCACTCCTTACGCACCGTCGGCAGGACGGCGGCGTTGAAGTTCGCGCAGTGCGGACAGGTCAGCGAGAAGTAGTCGATGATGATATTGAGCGCGTCGGGACTGCCCAGGACGTGGTCGCCTTCGACTGCCGCCAGATACTTCGCCGAATCATCGAACTGGGCCCGCGAGGAGCGTGCAAAGAAGAGCGTGCCGAGCGCGCCCAGCAGCACGCCGCGGCGGCCGGTCGGGTTCGTGGCGATGCGCGCGCCCAGTCGCGCCAGCGCCGCGCGCAGGTCGGGATCCTGGACCTGCGCCACCTGGGCGTCGGCCTTGGCCACGGCTTCGGGCGCGGGCTTGGGGATCGGCGCGCGCCCGGCAGCGCGGGCAATCGCGCCCTGCATCAGGCGGATATCGTCGATCTGGCGATGGCCGAAATAGGCGTTCACCCGCTCCACGATCTGGGTGCTCATGTGCTGCACCTCGAGCGCCGCGGCGCCCGCCACCTTGAGCCGCAGCAGCTTCGCTCCACTGCGGCCGCCGCGCCCGGTGATCAGCGCCTCGGGCTGCGTGCAGCGCGCCAGTTCCGGCCCGACGATGTTCGGCCAGTCGGACCTCAACCGCACGATCGACGCCACCCGGCCGCCACCGGCGCCCTTGCGGGCGAGTCCCGACGTCAGTGCCTGGGCAAGCCCCCCGACGGCGCGGAAGCCGTTTTGGCGCATCGCGATCCTCAATCTCTTTCCTGCAAACCTGTTGCTGTATGGTAGGCCAGCGCCCCTTACATGACCATTACTCACGCCCCCCGCCTGCTCGCCTGGTACGACCGTCATCGTCGCACCATGCCCTGGCGTGCGCCCGCCGGAGAGCGCACGGAACCCTATAGAGTCTGGCTTTCCGAGATCATGCTGCAGCAAACCACCGTGGCCACGGTGGGCGACTACTTTCACCGCTTTGTGAAGCGTTGGCCGACCGTCGAGGCACTGGCCGCCGCCCCGCTCGACGACGTGCTCTCGGCCTGGGCCGGCCTCGGATACTACGCACGCGCCCGTAACCTGCACGCCTGCGCGCGCGCCGTGGTCGAACATCACGCCGGCGCCTTCCCCGAAGACGAAGCGACGCTTCTCGCGCTGCCCGGCATCGGCCCCTACACGGCGTCGGCGATCCGCGCGATCGCCTTCGATTATCCGGCGTCGGCCGTCGACGGCAATGTCGAGCGCGTGATCGCGCGCCTCTATGCGCTGACGACGTCCCTGCCCGACGTAAAGGCCGAGATCCAAGTGCGCGCCGCCGAGTTGGTGCCGACTAAACGCGCCGGCGACTACGCGCAGGCGATGATGGACCTCGGCGCCACCGTCTGCACGCCGCGCAACCCGAGCTGCGTGATCTGCCCCTTGATGAAAGGCTGCAAGGGACGCGAACAAGGCATCGCCGAAGAGCTACCGCGCCGCGCCCCCAAGGCCGACAAGCCGACGCGCCGTGGCATCGCCTTCGTCCTCACCAACCGCGACGGTGCGGTGCTGCTGCGCAAGCGCCCGCTCAAGGGACTGCTGGGCGGCATGGACGAGGTGCCGTCGAGCGCCTGGCGTGAGGGCAAGCTGGTCGTGGCCGACGCGCTCAAGGAAGCGCCCGTGCCGGCCAACTGGAAGGTCCTCGAGGGCGGCGTGCGCCACACCTTCACGCACTTCCACCTCGAACTCACGGTCGCGCACGCCGTCGCCACGACCTCGCGGCTGGCCACGCTCCTGCCCGAAAGCGCCTGGGTGACGCTCGACCGCCTTACGGAGCGGGCGCTCCCCACGGTCATGCGCAAGGTGATCGCCCACGCGGTGGCCGCCAAAAGTTGACGCCGTGTGCACCGAAATCCTGGGACATCTCCGATGCCGATGGCACAAGGGTTTCTCGGGATTTGTACCGGATTCCGCCACTCCCTCCGCGTAAGATTGTTACTGTCGTCCTGAGCGAAGCGAAGGACCTCCCGTCCGGCACACAGCACGTCGTTTGAAGCGCTAGATCCTTCGCTTCGCTCAGGATGACAGGGAGTGGTTCCCTCCCTGAGCCAAGGCAATTCGTCCGTTCTTTCATGCGCAATTGGCGCATGACGCAGTGCAGCAAAGCTCTATGGTTCACTTATGCTGCAGTTGCGAAGAGTAAAAATGCCCCGGTTTGTCGAGCTTCTCGGCGCACCGTTCTTCGCTATCGGCGATCGATTGCTGGGCGCCGATCCGGGATTGCTGCGCCTGACCATCGCGCTTCGGGGAACGCTGACGACGGCGCTGACCACCGCCAGCGCCCTGGCCATCGGACACTTCGCGGGCCTCCCGCCCACCGTCTTCGCCAGCGGCATCGCCTTGAGCATGATGGGACCCTTCATCATGCGCGAGCCGACCTTGGCTCAGCAGCGCAAGACAATCCTCTTCCTCCTCATCCCGTCGATGCTGGCGACCGCCGCCACGGCGGTGCTCCATGCCCAGCCGCTGGCCGGCGAAGGCTTCTTTCTCTCGCTCGTCTTCCTGGGCTACCTCTTCCAGCCGCGCGCACAGCGCATGATCGGCATCGGGCTGGTCGCCGTGATCACAACCTATATCGGCCTCTTCCTTCAGCTCCCAACGAGCCTGCTCCCGTTCCAGCTTCTGGCGTCCGTGCTCGCCGTGGTGATCGTCGCCCTCGTGTGTCTCGTGGTCCTGCCGATCACGCCGGCGGCCACATTGAGACGTGCGGTCCGAACGGTGCAGTGGCGCGCCGCGCAGGTTCTGAACAGCGCGCGCCAACTGACGCAGGGCGGAAGCCTGTCGCCCGCGTCCGAGGCCCGGATACGCCGCGACCTCGTCCGCCTGAACGAAGCCGTTCTCGCGGCGGACGATCAGCTGGCGTTTCTCGAGCAGGATGGCGGCGACATCGTGCGCGCGGGATTGATCGATCTCGAACTGGCCGCGGCCCGGTGCATCGACGCGATGCGGACCGGCGTGCCCGATCGCCGGGACGCCCTGCGTGTGCATCTCCACCTCAAGCGCATGCGCCAGGGCTTGCCCTACACGCTGCCGCCGGAGTCCCTCGAACAGGGGAGCCTGCTCGCCTGCCTGCTCGAATTGGGCCACGCGCTCCATCGACTGGGCGTCACGGCCAGGGAAACCCGGAGACATCCTGAATCGCCCACACCGGCGCCCCTGCCGCCGGGCCCGTTGGCCTGGCGCGTGGCCACGCGCATCACGCTCGCCGCCGCTCTGGCGATGGCGGGGGGATTGGCGCTGTCGCCGCATCGCTGGTTCTGGGCGGTCATCACCGTCTACGTCGTGTTCCTCAACACGCGCTCGCGCGGCGATACCATCTACAAGGCAGCCCAGCGCACGGCCGGCACCTTGCTCGGCATCACCGCCGGCCTCGCCATCGCCTCCTTCATGGGCCATCACGCGGTCCTGCAGATCGGCCTGCTGCTGCTGTCGATCTTCGGCATGTATTACTTCTACGTCGTGTCCTACACGCTTGGCGTCTTCTGCGTGACGATGATGCTGGGCATGATCTACGGTACGTTGGGCGAGCCGCTCGAGGCGCTGTTCGTGTTGCGCCTGGAAGAAACGGCGCTCGGTGCGGCGGCCGCGATCCTCGTTGCCTTCTTCGTCCTGCCCGCGAGGACGCGCGACCAGGTCAAGGCCTCCGGGCGCAACGTCCTCGTGGCCCTCGCCGATGCGGTAAAGGCCACCCGGGATGTCCTGAAGAATGGCAACGGTGGTGAAGGCACTGGCGCGGCGCCCGACGTGGCGATGCGCAAGGTCGATCGCCAGGTGGCCGATCTTCGCCTGTCGCTGGCGCCGCTCGCCGCGCGGCGCTGGATGATCCGCCGCGAGTCCGTGGAGCGACCAGTGCCGGTGCTCCTCGACTGCGTTCACTCCACACGCCAGCTCGTCGCCGCCAGCCGGCAGACGCCGGAGATCATTGACGACGATGCCTTCATCGCCCGCATGGAAGCGGCCGAAGCGCGGCTTCGCGAACTGGCATCGAGCACAGCAGAATCCCTTCGCGCGTTGCCCACGACGATCGACTCCGATTCCACCGTCGAGATGGGAGTGGGAGAGCCGCTGCGGCGCCTCGAAAGGTCGCTCGTCATCCTGATGGAGCGCCTGCAGATCGGCGCCCTCGAAGGCTTCGCGCTCGACGCCTAAACCCAAAACTTTGTCGTCCTGAGCGCAGCGAAGGACCTCCCGCCTACCACACAGCACGTCGTTGAAGCGTAAGGTCCTTCGCTACGCTCAGGACGACAGATATTAAAGCCCTGATCTCACCTGCTGGCGCAGCTGATCGATCGGCCGGCCCTGGAAGTGCCAGAAGGTCCAGCCATTGCAGGCAGGCGCGCCCTGCACGGCCGCACCGACCTGATGGATCGAACCACGATGCTCGCCCCGCGCGTCGGCCGACGACAGCGTGCCATCGGCGCGCACGCGTGCGTGCAAGCGGCCGCTGGGATCGCTCAGCACCGTGCCGGGCTGCAACAGCCCTGCCTCGATCAGGGTGCCGAACGGAATGCGCGGCTCGCTGCGCTTGCTCGGCATCGGCACGACGTCTTCGCCGTCGAGCGGCTGGATCTCGGCGATGCGTTTGCGGGCAAGTGCTGCATACGTATGGTCGCGCTCCAGCCCGATGAAATGCCGGCCGAGGCGGCGCGCCACCGCGCCGGTCGTGCCGGTGCCGAAGAACGGATCGAGGATCACGTCGCCCGGATTGGACGCCGCCATGATGCAGCGGAACAGCAGCTGCTCCGGCTTCTGCGTCGGATGCGCCTTCTTGCCGTCCTCGTCCTTCAATCGCTCGTGGCCGGTGCACAGCGGCAACAGCCAGTCCGAGCGCATTTGAAGACCTTCGTTCAGCTCCTTCATGGAGTTGTAGTTGAAGGTGTACTTCTTGTTGGCGCGATCGCGCGCGGCCCAGATCAGCGTCTCGTGCGCGTTGGTGAAGCGCTTGCCGCGGAAGTTCGGCATCGGGTTCGACTTGCGCCACACGATGTCGTTCAGCAGCCAGTAGCCCTCGTCCTGCAGCGCCGTGCCGACGCGGAAGATGTTGTGATAGCTGCCGATCACCCACAGCGTACCGCCGGGCCGCAACGCGCGCCGCGCGGCCTTCAGCCAGGCGCGCGTGAACTTGTCGTATTCGGCGAAGCCAGTGGCATGCGAATCCGCGGGATCGGAGAACTTGTCCCAATCGTCGTCGACCGCATCGACCTTGCTGTGATCGGGCCGCAGCAGGTCGCCGCCCAGCAACAGGTTATAGGGCGGGTCGGCGAAGACCATGTCGACCGAGCCCTCGGGCAGGCCGTTCATCAGGTCGATACAGTCGCCGACGAGAACGCGATCAATGTTGTCCACAGGCATGGGCGGAAGATGAGTCATCCACCGAGTCCACGTCAAGAAATTACAATTGATTCAATTGTTTACGAGATCGATCCACAAGATGGAGTGGTAGTGCCTCAGTTTGAATACTAGGGCCGCCCCAAGGTCGCCCGTTGCCGCCGCCAGGCGTCGTCCCTAGTCTCCGCAGATGATCACCTACACGCTCGCAGCTATTGGCGCCGGTATCATTCTCGCGCTGGGCATTCCGCTCATGCAGCGCTTCTTGGGCTGGATAAAGCCTCTGACGCCGAGACAGGAAGAAGCAGAGCAGTTTCGGCAACAGGCGCGCAGAAGCCTCGACCGGATTCCGCGCTAGGCAGCTGCCTTCTTCCGATACGGGCCGCGCTTTGCGGGCGCGCTTGGCTTCTCAAGCTCCGCAATCTCTTCCATCTACGACACGTGATCCGAGACGCCAGCGGCCATATCACTCGCGTTCCAGCATGACGAGCAACCCGGCGAAATCCCCCTTCACGCTCTCATCGCCGGTAAAGACCGAGTGCCAACACTCCCATTGGACGAGACGTAAATTTCGATCCTGTGGCCAACGAGTGTCACCGAGATCATGACCTCGTCGTCTTGAACCCGATGCAGTGTGTAGTGCCGGCGCCGAGCGTCAAGCAGAGCGAGTAGTTCGTAGAGCTTGTGTGTCATGCTAGCTCGCACTTCTTCGGGGAGAGCGACGAGGCGGTGCGGGGATACCGTGAATCCTCTCCCGTTGCGCCTCCAACCATACCAGGCGCTTGAAGGCCGATTTGCGTAGGCCCGAATTGCTCATCGTCTGGAAGCGCCATTCGGCGTGAGCAATAAGTCCGTTCAACTGACCAAGCGTCAGTTTTTCAGCTTCTTCGTCGTTGTTCGCTCCGCCCTTTCGCCTGCCCATACGCTCCCCTTGGGAAAGCTCCTGCGCGACCGCCCTCTTACCGTCGCACTCACCGACGCCCACTCACAAGATGGCCGCTTCATACGTGGTGCGACAGCGGAAGAGTCGCAAAGACAGGGCTCAGCGCGTAGTCTTGAGAGATGGCGCGCTGGATCACAGCTAAAGCGTCGCAAGATTGGCGGTGAAGTCATGACCGTTACACCAGCAGTCGTCCCAATCCTCACACCATGACCGCCCTCAAGCTCATGGCCTGTGTCGGCGCCGTCACGATCATCGTCGGATTGCTGATGACGTCTTTCCCGGTGTTGATCGTGCACCATCACATCGGCGACATGGGCGGCGCGGGTTTCTTCCCGTCGCACTTCGCGATGGCCGCGCACATGTCCGGCCTCATCGTCGCCGGCGTGGGTGTGGCCCTGCTGATCATGGCCGGCATCATCAGCCGCCTGTCGGACTAGTGCGACCGCCTAACCGTTGACCCCTTTGTTTCCCGACGCCTAGTCTCCGACATAGAACGAGCCATCGTGCTTGTCGGTCTCGCCCCAAGACGAGACGTCCCGGAGGAACAAGCAATGATGCGAGACGAGCCGACAGCAGAGGCCGGAGCGCGCAGCTCCGTCGTCCTGGTCTCCATTGCCAGCACCATCGGAACGGCCATCGAATGGTACGACTTCATCCTCTATGCGCTGATGTCGGGCCTCGTACTGAACAAGCTGTTCTTTCCCGCCGCCGACCCGATGGTGTCGACGATCCTGGCTTACGCGACCTTCTCGATCGGCTTCCTGGCGCGACCGCTGGGCGGGATCGTGTTCGGACATCTCGGCGACCGGATCGGCCGCAAGCCGCTCCTCGTGGTCAGCCTGACCTTGATGGGAGGCGCGACCTTCCTGATCGGCGTGCTGCCGACCTATGCGACCTGGGGCGTCGCCGCGCCACTCCTCCTCGCGGCCCTGCGCTTCGTCCAGGGCTTCGCGGCGGGCGGCGAATGGGGCGGCGCCGTGCTGATGGCGTACGAATATTCGCCGCCGGCCAAACGCGGGCTGTTCACCAGCCTGCCGCAGATGGGCCTCGCGCCGGGCCTGTTCCTGGGCACCGGGACGATGGCGCTGCTGTCGGGCGTACTGTCACAAGCCGACTTCATCTCCTGGGGCTGGCGCCTGCCCTTCATCGGCAGCGTCCCGCTGCTGCTGATCGGCCTGTTCATCCGCTTCCGCCTCCTGGAAACACCGATGTTCCTTGCCGCCAAGGCATCGCACAACATCGCGAAGGTGCCGGTGGCCGAGGTCCTGCGCCATTCCGCCCGAAACGTGGGCCTGGGCATACTGGCGCGCCTCTCCGACGGCGTCGTCTATGCCGTGTATGCGCTGTTCTCCAGCACCTTCCTGGTCACGGCCGCGGGATTCTCGCGGACGCTGGCCATCTCCGCCGTGACCGTCTCATCGGTGCTGCTCGTCGTCACCGTTCCCCTCGCCGGCTGGCTTTCGGACAGGGTGGGATGGAAGAGGCTCTATATCGTCGCCTCGCTCGTGTCGGGCGTGGCCGCCTTCCCGTTGCTCTGGCTGATGCAGTATTCCGGCTCCCCGACCCTGGCGTTCCTCGCCATCGTGATCGGGCTCGGCGTGTTGTGGGCGCCGGTCTATGGGCCCCAGGCCGCGCTATTCTGCAGCCTCTTCGAGACGCGCGTGAAGTACAGCGGCATCTCCCTCGTCTATCATTTTGGCGCCATCGTCGGGATTTCGTTCACGCCGATCGCCGCCATTGGACTCGTGGCATTGGCGGGCGGCAAGCCATGGCTACTTGCCACCGGCATGCTGATCGCCTGCCTGGTTGGCGCCGCCAGTGCGTATCTCATGCGTCAGGTGGATGGTGATGCCGTCAACGCGCGACGCTAGTAGGCTTTGCCTTCCTTTACGGGAAAGGCCCCGGAGTTCTTGATGAACTCGATGCTCGCGAGGCAGTCGGCGCGATTGTAATATTTCTCGATGCTCTCCGCGACCTTGCGGTCGGGTTCGGCGTAGAGACGCCAGCGCCAGAGATGAGAGCTGTCTTCCTGGTAAACGAGGTAATGCATTCGATCGTCCTGTTCAGGCGGCGCGTTTGGAGTCGATCTCGGGCGGGCGGTCAGCCATTGCGCGGCCACGTTGTCTTGTCGGGATCGGTCGGCGTTTCGCCGGGCTCGGTCTCCCGCATCGAAGGACGGCGGCGGAACTTGTCGTACCAGCGCGCGACATCGGGAGCGATCGCCCGCCAATCGTCCTCGGGATAGCGGAAGTCCGACATGCCACAGGCGCTGCCCATCGCGAGCTGTCCAAGGTCCACCTCACGCGTGAAGCTTGGAACGAGTTCGTTCAAGACCTTGTAGCAGCGCGTCTGGCGGTCCTTCATTTTTCGCACGAAGCCCGCCGAGAATTCCTGTGGATTGGGAGAGTCTTCCCGCTTTCGCAGGTTCTCTGCGCGCCGCATCACCTGCGTTTCCATGATGCCGCTCGTCGCGACCGAGACCACCGAGAGGATTTGCCAGCGCTCGCGTCCGGACTGCGGACAAAGCGCAAAGTTCCCCAACTCGTCGTTGAGATACTCGCAAATGGTAGAGGAGTCGCAGAGGCGAAGACCGTCTTCCGTCACCAGCGCCGGAATGCGGGCGATCGGCGAGGCGTCGACGAAATCCGGCAGGAACGGAACAGTCTCGGTGCCCCATGAATGAGGCCATTTGGTCGTGATGATCTCGACGCGATCCTCGAGCCCCAGCTCCTTGATCGTCATCGTGCATTTGCGAACGAAATGGGACGCAACCGTATGATAGAGCTTGAGCATGTAAAAACGTAGCAGGTGAGCGCCATTGCGACCAATGTGTCAGCCGCCAAGCTGCCCAGCGGCAAACGCAGCAGCGTCAAGAAGCCGAGAGGCGGCGCGCGCCGTCCTTTCTAGATGGGCGCCTGGGGCGGAATGTTCACCGTATCGGACGCATCGGCGGGCTTGGCCTCGAGTGAAGCTTTGGGTCGCCGCCAGTTATCGAGCCGGTCGAGATAGAGGAAGACCACCGGCGTGGTGAACAAGGTCAGCGCCTGGCTGACGATCAGGCCGCCGACCATGGCGAAGCCCAGCGGCTGGCGCAGTTCGGAGCCGGTGCTGCCGCCCAGCATCAGCGGCACGCCGCCCAGGATGGCGCACATCGTCGTCATCATGATCGGGCGGAAGCGCAGCACGCAGGCTTCGTAGATCGCCTCCTCGGGCGGCAGGCCGCGCTCGCGCTGGGCGCTGAGCGCAAAGTCGACCATCATGATGCCGTTCTTCTTCACGATGCCGATCAGCATGATGATGCCGATCAGCGCGATCACGCTGAGGTCGAAGCCGAACAGCTGCAGCATCAGCAGCGCGCCGACGCCGGCCGACGGCAGGGTCGACAGGATGGTGATCGGGTGGATGAAGCTCTCGTAGAGCACGCCCAGGATCAAATAGACGACGGCGAGCGCGGCGGCGATCAGGTAGGGCGTGGTGGCGAGCGACGCCTGGAAGGCCTGCGCCGTGCCCTGGAACGAGCCGGTCAGCGTGGCCGGCACGCCGAGCTGGGCCTCCAACTGCTGGATCGCCGTCACCGCGTCGCCCAGCGCCGCGCCACTTGCGAGGTTGAAGCTCACCGTCACCGACGGGAACTGGCTCTGGTGGTTGATCACGAGATAGGCCGTCTTGCCCATGTCGGTGCGCGTGAAATACGACACCGGCACCTGCTTCATCGTCACCGGCGAGGTGACGTAGAGCTTGTCGAGCAACCGCGGGTCGGTCTGCAGCGCCGGATCGACCTCGAGCACGACGTGGTAGGCGTTGATCTGGGTGAAGAACTGCGCGACCTGGCGCTGGCCGATCGCATCGTAGATCGTGGAGTCGATCAGGGTCGGCTGGATGCCAAAGCGCCCCGCACGGTCGCGGTCGATGGTTACCGTCGCCGCCGCGGCGTTGGCCTGCTGGTCGCTGGTGACGTCGGCCAACTGCTTCACCCCCTGCAGTGCCGTCACCAGCTTGGGCGCCCAGCTGTTGAGCTCGTCGAGGTTCGCGTCCTGCAGCGTGTATTGATACTGGGTGGCGCCGCTGCGGCCGCCGACCTTGATGTCCTGCGGCACCTGCAGATAGAGCGTGGCGCCCACCACCGTTGCGAGCTTGGGCCGCAGGCGGGCGACGATGGTCATGGCGTCGGCCGTGCGCTGGTCGCGCGGCTTCAGGGTGATGTTGAAGTTGCCGGTGTTGTAGGCCGAGGAGCCCGCATTGTAGCCGACCTCGGTCACGTCGGGATCCTGCGCCACGATCTTGGCGAACTCGGCGAGATGTTGACGCATGGCCGCCGACGAAACGTCCTGCGCGCCGACCGCGCTGCCCGAGATCATGCCCGTGTCCTGCTGCGGGAAGAAGCCCTTCGGGATCCACAGATACAGCACGACGGTGATCGCCAAGGTCAGGAAGATGATGCCGAGCGTCACCAATCGGTACTTCAGCGCGTGCTTGAGGCCCCATTCGTAGCCCGCAAGCAGGCGGTCGAAGCCGGTCTCGGCCATCTGGTAGAAACGGCCGTGATGGACGTCCTTGTCGCTGCGCAGGAAGCGCGACGCCATCATCGGCGTGAGGGTGAGCGCGATACAGGCCGACATCAGCACCGCGACGGTCACGGTGATCGCGAACTCGCGCAACAGGCGGCCAACGATGCCGCTCATCAGCAGCAGCGGGATGAACACCGCGACCAGCGACAGGCTGATCGACACGATGGTGAAGCCGATCTCGCCCGCGCCCTTCAGGGCCGCGTCGAAGGGCGTGAGCCCATCTTCGATATGCCGGGTGATATTCTCCAGCATGACGATCGCGTCATCGACCACGAAGCCGACGGCGATGGTCAGCCCCATCAGCGACAGGTTATCGAGGCTGTAGCCCAGCGCATACATCACCGCGAAGGTGCCGGCGATCGACAGCGGCACGGCGATGCCGGGAATGATCGTGGCCCACATGCTGCGCAGGAAGACGAAGATGACGGCCACCACCAGGACGATGGTGAGAACCAGGGTCGATTCGACGCCATCGACCGACGCCCGGATTGTCGTGGTGCGGTCGGACAAAATATTGACGTCGATCGCCGCGGGAATCATCGACTGGAGATGCGGCAGCGCTGCCCGCACCTGGTCGACGGCGTCGATCACGTTGGCCGCGGGCTGCTTGAAGATCGCGAGCAGGATGCAGGGCGTGCCGTTGGCGAAGGCGGCGAGCTTGGTGTTCTCCGCCCCGTCGATCGCGCGGCCGATGTCGCGGATGCGGACCGGCGCGCCGTTGCGGTAGGCCACGATGACGTCGCTCCACGGCGCCGCCGTCAGGATCTGGTCGTTGTCGTAGACCGGGAAGCTCTGGCGCGGACCGTCGAACGTACCCTTGGGCGCCTCGGCCGAGGCCGTGACGAGCTGGGCCCTCACATCTTCCATGCCGAGGCCAAGGGCGGCGATCTTGGCCGGATCGAGCTGAATACGGACCGCGGGCTTCTGCTGGCCGTTGACCGAGATCTGCGCGATGCCAGGAATCTGGGAGAGCTGTTGCGACAGGATGTTCTCGGCCGCGTCGTCGACCACCGTGAGCGGCAGCGAGGCCGAGGTCAGGGCCAGGATCAGGATCGGCGAATCGGCCGGGTTGACCTTGCGGTAGCTAGGCGCGGCCGGAAGGTTGGTCGGCAACTGGCCGCTGGCGGCGTTGATCGCGGCCAGGATGTCGCCCGACGCGGCATCGATGTCGCGGTCGAGACTGAACTGCACGGTGATCGAACTCGAGCCGAGCGAACTCGTCGAGGTGAGTTCGGTCACGCCCGGGATGATGGCGAACTGGCGCTCGAGCGGCGCCGTCACGCTCGAGGCGATGGTCTCGGCGCTGGCGCCCGGCAGCGACGCCGAGACCTGGATGGTAGGAAAGGCGACCTGCGGCAGCGGCGCGACCGGCAACAACGGGAAAGCGACGCAACCCAGCGCGAGCAGACCTGTCGCCAGCAAGGTCGTGCCGATCGGACGGCGGATGAACGGTTCGGAGATGCTCATTTCGGCGCAGGCGGCGGGGCGGAGGGTGCCGCCGGCGACGGTGCGGGAGTTGGCGGAGTCGCAGGAGGTGGGGCGGCGGCGGGCGCGGGCGCGGACCCCGACATCGGCGGCGGCGCCGGCGGTGCCGAGGCAACAACGGTCGGCTTCACCGCCGCACCGGCGCGCAGCTTCACCTGGCCGTCGATCACGACGTTTTCGCCGGCGGAAAGTCCGGACAGGATCAGCGCCTGCGGAGCACCGGCATCGAAGCTCGACACCTTGATCGGCCGCATCTCGACCGTGTTGTCGGACTTCACGACATAGGCGTAGGTGCCCTGCGGGCCGAGCTGCACCGCGGCCGTCGGCACGGTGAGGGCGTTATGGCGCGTCTCGACCAGCAGCTGGGCGTCGATGAACTGGCCAGGCCACAGCACGTGGTCCTTGTTGTCGAACGTCGCCTTCAACTGGATGGTGCCATTGGTCTGGTCGATCTGGTTGTTGATCAGCAGCAAGGTGCCCTGGCTCAGTCTCTTGTTGTCGGCGCGGCTGGTCGCCGCGACGGTGAGCGGGCCTTGCGCCATCCACTTGTTGACCAGGCTGAAATCGTCCTCCGGCAAAGTGAACAGCACCGAGATCGGCTCGAGCTGCGTCACGACGACGAGGCCGGTGGTGTTGGTCGTCCCAACGATGTTGCCGGCATCGATCTGGCGCACGCCAGTGCGGCCGGTGATCGGCGAAATGACCTTGGTGTAGAGGAGTTGCAGCGACGCGGATTCGATCTGCGCCTGGTCGTTCTTGATCGTGGCCTCGTCCTGGCGCACCAGCGCGGCCTGGGTGTCGCGCACCTGCGTGGCGACGGAGTTCTGGGCCGCGAGCTTCTCGTAGCGCAGCAGGTCGAGTTGGGCATTGGCGAGTGCTGCTTCGTCACGCGCCTTGGCCGCGGTCGCCTGGTCGAGCGCGGCCTGGTACGGGCGCGGATCGATCTCGCCCAGCAGGTCGCCCTCCTTCACGTCCTGGCCTTCGGTGAAGTCGACCTTCTGCAGCGTGCCATTCACCAGGAAACGCACGGTGACTGTATTGTAGGCCTGCACGTTGCCGATGCCGTTGAGATATACCGGCACATCGCCGGACTGCACGGCCGCGACCGACACGGGAATGGGCGGTGGGGCGGGCTTGGGCGGCGGCTTCATCCAGGCTGCGACGAGCAACCAGAGGCCGAAGCCTGCGAGACCGATCAGGACGACAGCGGGGACCCATCGCCGGAGAAGTTTGCGGGATCGGGAAGTCACGGGAACGGCCGTGAACGATCGTCCGAACTTGCCACCTTACCCCTCGTCCCCCTCGGCAACGAACCTTGCCCCCGGGTGAACGTCGTCGACGGCAGAAGGTTGCGACGGACGCTAGGCGAGCTCTTCGGCAATCGCCTTCTTCACCGTCGCGCGTTCCGACATGCGGCGGCGGTGATCGATCACCTTCGGGATGCGCGCGGGGATGACGCCGTCGGCTTCGAGCCATTGCGCCAGGGTGAAGAGATAAGCGTCGCAGATCGTGTAGCGCTCGCCCATCACCCACGGGCCCTTCAGCAATGCCGCCTCGACATGATCGAAAGCGCCGCCGACGGACTCGGGCACCTTGCGCTGCATGGTCGCAATCGAATGCGTATCGTCGGCATCGACCCAGCGGTGGCCGCGCATGCGGTGTGCGTGGGCGATATGGAGATGAGAGCAGAGGTACGAGTTGAAGGCCTGCACCTCGGCGAAGGCGAAGGGATCGGCCATCAGCGCGAGGTCCTGCTTCGGAAAGCTCTGCGCCACGAACACGAGCATCGCCGGCGTTTCGGTGAGGATGCCTTGATCGGTCACCAGTGCCGGCACGCGGCCCTTGGGATTGATCTTCAGGTACTCGGGCGAGCGCTGTTGTGCCGAGCCGAAGTCGATGCGCGTCGTTTTATAATCCGCGCCGACCTCTTCCAGCACGATGTGCGTGGCGAGCGAGCAGGTGTGGGCGGCGTAGAAGAGGTCGAGCACGGGTGCTGGCTAGGGCAGCAGGCTCGAGAGACGCGAGAGGAATGGCGCGATCTCGGCCGCTTCCTCCTCCGCCTCGTTCACCAGCACCTTGACGTGATCGCCGAAGGTGGGCGTGCCGTGCGCCAGCTCGAGTTCGCGCAGGCGGGCAAGCAGGCGCTCGCGGCGGGTGCCGGTGCTGTTGGTCTCGACCGCCGCGCGGATCTCCGCGATCAGGGGCCCGTGTTCCGTGTCGGCCATCGGTTGTTCCTCAACTTGTTGCGGCGGCGGCATACGTAGCACGGACCGGCGCAAAGCTCCTGCGGTGATGTGGCGTCGGTCCGAGCCGTTGCAAGGCGGCGAGATGGGCAGCGCTGCCGTAGCCGCGGTTGGTCTCCCAGCCGTAGCCCGGGAAAGCCTCGGCCAGCCGGACCATCGCGCGGTCGCGCGTTACCTTGGCGAAGATCGAGGCGGCAGCAATGGAATAAGACTGCGCGTCCCCGCCCACGATCGTCTCGGCACGGCAGGCGAGCCCGCGCGGAACCTGGTTGCCGTCGATCAGCACGACGTCCGGCTGGTGCACCAGCGCCTCGAGCGCGCGCCGCATGGCCAGGAACGTGGCCTGCAGGATGTTAATGCTGTCGATCTCCTCGACCGTCGCCTCGGCCACCGCGAACTGCACGAGGCCCGAGGTCACCATCGCCTCGTAGGCTTCCTCGCGGTTCTCGAGCGCCAATTTCTTGGAATCGTCGATCAGCTTCAGAAGCTTGCGCCTGGCCGCCGCGCGGTCGATCACCGCCACGGCCGCAACCACGGGCCCGGCCAGCGGGCCGCGACCGACTTCGTCGATGCCGGCGACGCGTCCTTCGAAGCGCAATTCGTAGCGGAAGCTCGGCATATCCCCCGACCGGTGGGTTAGACTTCTTGGATGTCCGTTGTCGCCGACATCATCGCCCAGGACCCTGTGGGCATGAAACAGCTTCGTTGCGTGCGCAGCCTCGCCCTGCCCGACTGGTGCATCGCCGCAGGCTTCGTGCGCAATCGCGTGTGGGACCATCTGCACGGCATCTCGCCGCCGCGCCCCTCGCCCGACATCGATGTGCTGTTCTTCGATGCAAGCGACGTCTCGAAGGAACGCGAGGCCGGGTACGAAGCGCGCCTCGGCCAGATGCTTCCAGGCGTGTCATGGGAAGTGCGGAACCAGGCCCGCATGCATCTGGTCCGCAAGACCGTGGCGCCGCATCGCGACACCGCCGAGGCGATGACCCACTGGCTGGAGACGGTGACCGCGGTCGGCGTGCGCCTCGAAGCCGACGACACACTCACCGTCATCGCGCCACTCGGCACCGACGACCTGCTCGGCCTGCGCTGCCGGCCGACGGAGGCCGGCCACGCGCGCCGCGACCAATACGAAGCGCGCATCGCCGCCAAGGGCTGGCGTGAGCTTTGGCCGAAGGTGCGATTCCTCGAGTAGGCGCACACTCCCTGCAGATGGTAGACTGACTCGGCGATAAGACAGTTACGCGAGCGGAGACCCGGCACATGGCCAACATCGAAATGTCGCCCCCTTCCGCTCCGCCTCCTCCGCCGTCCACCGACCGGCTCGATGCCATCGGCAGGAGCGTCGCAAAGTATGTGGCGATCGTGACCGCCCTGATTTCGGTCGCCGTGCCGGTGACCGAGTGGATCCGCGGCATCAACAACCAGAAGCTCAAGGAAGCCGAGGACATCAGCAATCTGAAGATCAAGGAGATGGGCCAGAAGTCGGATCTGGCGATCACCTACCTGAACCGGATCGCCAACAAGGACACCACGCCGAACGACCGCATCCTGTTCCTAAGCGCCATGGCGACGCTCGACGGCCACCCGCTGCAGGCGTGGGCCCGCGATCAGCTGGTCGAACAGAAGCGGCAGGTCGACGAGATGAAGAAGATCATCGCCGACACGCAGGATGCCATCGATGCCGGCAAAGCCGCCAACACGAAGATCGCGGACCTCCAGGATCAGATCCGGGTAGAGCGCTCGCGACTGGCCTATGCCGAGACGCGCGAGGATGTGGACAAGAGCCAGGCCCATCTCGCCGAACTGAATACGGAGATGAAGAAGGAACAGGACGTCCTCGTCGCCCAGGCTAACAAGGCCACCGTGGCGGTGGCGAAGGCGCCCGACGCGAGCCCGAACGTGGAGCAGGCGCTCTCCAAGCTGGCGACCCTGGCGGGACAACAGGCCACCGCCGTCGCCCTCACGCCCCTCACGAGTACAGGCCCGGTGGCAGACTCCAGCGACAAGCTCACGCCCGAGGTCGTCCAGGCATGCTGGCCCGGCGTCTCGATGGACAACGTGCAGCAGAACCTGCCGGCCCTTAAGAGCGCCTTGAAGGAGGCCGGCCTCACCGACAGCGCCATGCTCGCCGCCGCCATGGGTGTCATGCGCGTGAATTCCCGCCAGTTCGCGCCCTTCGTCGAGACGCCCAACCGGTTCAACACCAAGGACACACCGTTCGACCTCTACGAAAATCGCAAGAACGTGGGGAATACCCAGCCCGGCGACGGCGCGAAGTTCCGGGGACGCGGCTTCATCGGCCTGACGGGTCGGGCGAACTACCAGCTATTCGGCAAGCAACTCGGGATCGAGAACGACCTGCTGAACAACCCGGACATGGCGAACAACCCCGATGTGGCCGCCCGCATTCTCGCCGCCTACCTGAAGCGCTCCGCCGAGCCGATGCGGACGGCGATGGCGACCGGCGACTACGCCCGTGCCCTTCGGCTGGTCACCGGCGGCAGCGGCGATCTGGCGCCCTTTACCGACATGGCGCGCTGCGTTTCGCAAAGACTCTAGCCGCCGCGCCTGTATCTCAGCCCGCTTCCAACACGAAGAGATCGAGCGCGCCCTTCTTGCCGCGCAGAGTCGTGGGGCCGAGCGCGCGGGCGGCGATACCCGACGGCAGGGTAAGTTGGTCGAGAAGTGCTGCCGAGGCGATGACCTGCTGGCCGCTATCACGGCAGACATCGACGATGCGCGCGGTCGTGTTGAGCGTGTCGCCGATCAGGGCGATCTCCTTCTTCACCGAGCCCATCTCGCCCACCACCACCGGCCCGCAATGCAGGCCCGCGCGGATCTCCACGCGGCGGCCGAAGTCACGTTGATAGACAGGCGCCAGTTCATCGAGCCGCGCGATCGCACCGAAGCAGGCGCCGAGGCAGCGCGCGTCCTTCAGGCCCGTGGCCAGCGGCCAGGTGGCGATCAGCTCGTCGCCCACATATTTATGGATCTGGCCCTCGCGCAACACGATCGAGGCGGTGAGATCGGTGACGAAGCGATTGAGCAGGCGATGGAAATCGATCTCGCCCAATTGCTCGGCCGCGGCCGTCGAGCCCTTCATGTCGATGAAGAGGAAGATGCGCTGCTCGACCCGCGGCCGGTGATAGCGGCCGGTGGCGTACGTGAACAACACGTTCTGGCCAAGCAGGCTGTTCACCTCGAGCAGGAAGCTGACCACGAAGGTGACGGCAAAGCAGAACAGGATGTCGTCGCGCGAGAAGTCGAACACCTTGTCCTTGGGCGAGTTGGGCAGCAGCCAATGGCCCACCGCGATCGCGGCCAGAAAGACGACGAGATAGACCAGTGACCGCACACCGACATTGATCAGGAACGGCGCGCGGGTGAGCGGCGCTCCCGGTGCCTGCAGGACGAACGCGTCGAGCGAGCTGGTGACACTGCCGATCAGGGCGCCGGTCAACGCGCCACGCGGGATGCCCTGCAGCGCCTGATCGCCTGTCGCGTAGCCATAGATCGCACCGGCCACGGCGGCGATCACGGTGAGATTGATAATCCCCGGCAGGGCGAGGCGGACGCGGTCGTCGTTGGCCATGGCGGCCAAGCTCTACCCCAAATCGACGGCCACGGCTAAGCGGCCGACCAGACCGCCAGCTCGTAGCCGTCGGGATCCCGGAAATGAAAGCGGCGGCCGCCGGGAAAAGCGAACACCGGCTTCACGATCCGCGCGCCGGCCGCTTCCAGTCGCGCCTGCGCCGCCGCAAGATCGTCGGCATAGACGATCACCAGCGGGCCGCCGGGCGACACCGGACCATGCGTGGTGAGTCCGCCCGTCAACCGGCCGTCGGTGAATTCGGTATAGCTCGGCCCGAAGTCGGTGAACGTCCAGCCCAGTGCCTGCCCGTAGAACGCCTTGGAACGGGCAATGTCACTCACGTTGAATTCGATATTGTCGATCTGCCGATCGGCGCCTCTCGTGCCCATGAACGAGACTCCTTCTTCCTAGAAAAGCTTCATCTGCCGGGCGTCGCGCTTGGCGTCGACCAAGGCGGTGCGGGCCGACTCAGGCACGGCGAAGCGCATCGTGTCGAGGCGGTAGCGGATCTTGTTCAGGCCGAGGCGCTTGTTGGCCGCGCTGAAACGCGCGGCGATCAGTTGCGCGATCGGTCCCTCGCCCTTCATGCGCGTGCCGAACTCGGCCTGGTAAAGCGCGCCGCCGCGCATCTGGCGGACCAGCGACAGCACCCTTTCGGCGCGGTCAGGCCGGTTGGCGCGCAGCCATTCCTCGAACAGCTCCTTGATCTCGAGCGGCAGGCGCAGGACGGTGAAGCCCGCACGCGTGGCCCCCGCCGCGGCCGCTGCCTCGAGGATCGCCTCCATCTCGTGGTCGTTCAGGCCCGGGATCATCGGCGCGGTCATCACGCCCACCGGCACGCCGGCATCGGCCAGCCGCTTGATCGCGTCGATCCGGCGATGCGGCGCCGACGCGCGCGGCTCCATCGTGCGGGCGAGATCCTTGTCGAGTGTCGTCACCGACAAAAAAATCTCGGCGAGATTGCGCTTGGCCATGTCGGCCAGGATGTCGATGTCGCGGGTCACCATGTGGTTCTTGGTGACGATGCCGACCGGATTGTTGAAGTCGCTCAGCACCTGCAGGATCGAGCGCGTCACCTTCAGGTCGCGTTCGACCGGCTGATAGGGATCGGTGTTGGTGCCCATCGCCACCACGTCGGGGCGATATTTCGGCGACGCCAACTCGGCCACCAAAAGCTTCGCCGCCTCCGGCTTGAACAGGATCTTGGTCTCGAAATCGAGGCCGGGCGACAGGCCGAGATAGGCGTGCGTCGGCCGCGCGAAGCAGTAGATGCAGCCGTGCTCGCAGCCGCGATAGGGATTGATCGAGCGGTCGAACGGAATGTCTGGCGAGGTGTTGCGCGCCAGGATGGTGCGCGTGGCGTCGCGCGTCAGCGTCGTGCGCAGCGGCGGCAGTTCGTCCTCGATGTCCCAGCCGTCGTTGGTTCGGATTTTCCTCTCGTCGTCGAAGCGGCTCGACGCATTCGACAGCGCGCCCCGGCCATTGTGCTGTGGCTCGGGGATCTGATCGTCGGGGTACAGCGGATCGTCCGGGTTTTTGCTCACCGGCCGACTCTTAGAACAAATCAGGAACGAGTCAAGCCGCTGCCCCTAGTGGTAAGAAGGCGCCATGACCACCATCACCTTGCGGCCCGCGACCGCCACCGACCGCGCCTTTATCGAAAGTCTTTCGCCACGTCTTTCGAGCGTGCCGCGGCCAGGCTGGCATGACCTCGCCGCGATGGAAGGCTTCCAGGATCGCCACATGGCCGCGTCCTTCGCAGCCGTCGACGGCGAGTCGACCGTGATCGCCTGCGCGGAGGACGGAAAGCCGCTTGGCTACATCCATCTGCGGCCCGGCAAGGACGGCGTGACCGACGAGCCGTGCGGCTACATCTCGCTGATCGCGACCACCAAGGAAGCCGAAGGCTCAGGCGTTGCCACGCGCCTGATGACGGCGGCCGAGGACTGGGCGCGCGGCCGTGGCTATCGCCTGCTCAGCCTCGACGTGTTCGCCGACAATCGCCGCGCGGTCGATTTCTATCGCCGCGGCGGCTTCAAGACCGAGACGCGGCGCATGGTGAAGCCGCTATAGAAATTCGGCCCGGATCGCGTGGATCGTGTCGGCCCGGAAGCATTGATCGATGCGCGCATCGATGTGCTGCTTCATGCGCGGCTCGAGGCCCGCGTCGCTCCACTGGCCGGCGTTCGCCGGATCGCGGGCGCTGCGCGTCTCGACTCGCCAGCGCGCCATGAACAGGGTCGTGCGCAGCCACGTCAGCCGCCGCATCGGCATCAGCCACGGCGCCAGCGCCGTCGCCGTCTCGCGCGTGAGCAGCGCCAGATAGTCGTCGTAGAACCCCTGTACCTCCGCACGCGTCAGCAAGGTGCCGACGTCGGGATGCCAGAGCGTCGAGGTCGGCAAGGTTGCGTGCGCGAGGTCGATCGCCGGCGATCCGACATGCACCTTCTCGAGATCGACGAACCAGGCGGTGCCCCGGTCATCGACGATGAAGTTGCCGGGATGCGTATCGGCCAGCGCCACCGTGAGCGGCTGATGTTCGGGCAGCGCCAGGCCGCGCATCAGGCGCAACTCCTCGGCAATCTCGGCACGCGCTTCGCAGTCCGGCACCGCCTTGTCGAGAAAGCGGTCGGCATTGAGCTCTATGGCCGCGAGCGTTTCGAGGAAGGGATTCTGCTGTCGCGGAATCGGCGAGCTCACCAGCGGCAACGGCAGGGCATGGATCGCCGCCAGCGACTCGGCCATCGTATCCAGCTCGTCCGGCAGGCGCGGCGCGTGTCCTTCGATGAAGTCAACGATCAGCGCGCCGCCCGGCAGGCCGGGTCGCGGCTCGACGATTTCGTGGAGACGCGGCGTGCAGCCGGCGGGTTCGAGCCAGCGAAACGCCTCGGCCTGCTGATGCAGCCGCGCCGCCACCGTCGGGTCGCCCTCGTAAGCGTAGGCGATGCGCGCCAACCTGCCGTCGCGCAACTTCACATGCCCGTGCGCCGTGCCGGTCGCCGGCAGCGCCTCGCCGTCGAACGGATCAACCACTGCCCTCAGCCGCTCCTGGGAGGCTTGCCTTCGTTGAGGCGCGGCATCAATTCGGCGAAGTTGCAGGGCCGGAAACGGATGTCGAGCTGCTGGCGCAGGATGTCGTCCCACCCGTCCTTGCAGGCGCCGGTCGAGCCCGGCAGCGCGAAGATGTAGGTCGCGTTGGCGACGCCGGCGGTGGCGCGGCTCTGCATGGTCGAGGTGCCGATCTTCTGGAAGCTGATCCAGCGGAAGGTCTCGCCGAAGCCCTCGATCCGCTTCTCGAACAGGCCTTCCATCGCCTCGGGCGTCACGTCGCGGCCGGTGACGCCGGTCCCGCCGGTCGAGATCACGACCTCGACCTTGGGATCGTCGATCCACTTTTTCACCTGGGCGCGGATCTTCGCCACGTCGTCGGTCACGATGGCGCGGTCGACCAGCACGTGGCCGTCGCGCGCGATGCGCTCGACCAAGGTGTCGCCGGACTTGTCGGTATCGAGCGTCCGCGTGTCGGAAACCGTCAGCACGGCGATGTTCACCGGCTTGAAGGGCTTAGTTTCGTCGATACGGTTCATTTGCCCCTCTTGTGGGAGTTCGAAAACTTATCCTTCAGGACGCCGCAAACGAAGATCGATTTTTCTGCCACGGCGCCACTTTCGATCAAATTTGCTCATTAGCGCAGAGCCATGATCCCTCGCTTGTGATGGCGAGCCACGCGGCCTAGATCAAGGGCATGACCGAGCAGAAAAAGACAGACTGGAAGAACGACGGCGTGCGGGTCATCCCCGCCGGATCGCTCGACACCAATACCGCACAGACCCCGGGCATGAACCGCGCGGCCGCGATCAACTTCGCCCGCGTCGGCGCCCAGAAACTGTGGGCCGGCACCGTCACCATCCATGCCCACGCCAAGACCGGAGCGCACCATCACGGCCACCTCGAGAGCGTGATCTACGTCGTGAAGGGCAAGGCGCGCATGCGCTGGGGCGACGAGCTCCAGTTCATCGCCGAGGCCGGCCCGGGCGACTTCATCTACGTGCCGCCATACGTGCCGCACCAGGAGATCAACGCCTCCGAGACCGAGCCGCTCGAATGCGTGCTGGTCCGCTCGGACAATGAGGCGGTCGCGATCAATATCGACATCACGCCGGTGGAAGATCCGCAGGAAGTGTACTGGGTCGATCCCACGCACCCCCATCCGCACAAGCATTAACGCGGAGCGTTAATGCCGGTGGGCGGCAGCGCATTCACATGCGCGAGAGCCCACATCGCGCAGAATAGATAAGAAGCGCCACTGGAGTGGCGCGCTCCTATGAAGCGCGGACCTCGGCCGATCTGTCCCACAGGTTGGGCACGATCTGGTTGGTGTAGCCGGAGATAAAGAGGTTCGGTTTCCCCGTCGCGGGATCGAAGGTCGAGCGTTTCACCGCGCCGATGTTGCCGCCATAGACGTGGATGCTGAGCGAACCGCAGTCGTCGAGCACGTTCGTCACTTTATGAATGTCGCCGACCGACGGTCGCAGCACCTCGACATCGCCCGGCGCAAGGGTCGTTGCCTTACCGACCACCAGCGCACCGGACGCATCGCGCGAATACGCCTGCGAGCTCTCGGAGCCGCGCAGCATGCCGACCAGGCCCCACATCTGATGATCGTGCACCGGCGTCTGCGCGGAGGGCGCCCACACGAAACTTACGATGCAAAAGCGCTCGAATGGATCGCACCACAGCATGTTCTGCGCGTAGCCGTGCGGCGGGCACTTCGCCATCGACTCGGGCAGCCAATCGTCGTGCTTCACCAGCTCGCCCAGCAGCGTGGCGCCGACCTCAAGAATCGCCGCCTCGTCCTTGTCCTGCCACGCGCCGCCGACCAGGGAAGTCATGTCGCCGATGAAGCGACGCAGGCGCGCGAGGTTCATTTACCCTGGCCTTGCGCCACGTAGCGCGGCCATTCGTGCGCGGCGATCTGGTCGAGCGACGGCGTCGGCTGGCCGAGCCTGATCGAGTAGAGCCAATAGTTCGCGAGCACGCGCTGCACATAATCGCGCGTCTCGTTGAGCGGGATCGACGCCACGTAGAGCAGCGGATCCTGTGAGGCGTTGAGTGTGTTGTCCCACCGCATCACGTTGCCCGGTCCGCCGTTGTAACCGGCCGCCGTGCGGACAAGATTGCCGTCGACGTTGTCGAGCAAGGTCACGAGATAGGCTTGGCCCAGTGAGATGTTGGCCGCGGGATCGTAGGGATTGGCGCCGGCTGTCTCAGGTGCGTACTTGGTGGTGACCAGTCGCGCCGTGCCTGGCATCAGCTGCATCAGTCCCATGGCGCCGGCAACAGAGCGCGCCTTGGGATTGAACGCCGACTCCTGGCGCATGAACGAATAGACCAGCGCACGATCGAGCGAATAGCCGTTCAGCGGCTGCCACGGCGGCATCGGATACATGGCGCCGTCGTAGCCCTTGAGCTTGTGGCGCTGATCCCAGGCGGCATTGCCGACCCGGATCGAGAGCGTGGGCATCACCGCCTTGCTGGCGAGCGCCAGGATTGCCTCGATGAACTGCGGATCGGCATCGAGCGAGGCCGAGAACAGCTCGCGCTCGGCCGCGGTCGCTGCCCCCAGCTGCATCAGTGCGAGCGCACGGTGGCCGACCTTGTCGTCGGACAGCACCTTGGCCATCGCACCGTCGAGCGGCGGCAGGTTCCAGTCGGGCTCGATGCGCATGCCCAGCACCTTCTGCGCCACCAGGCCGTAGAAGGTGCGGCTATGCAGCGCCGCGCGCTTCATATAGGGCGCGAACTTCTGCGGATTGCCGGCCAGCAGATTGGCGCGCGCGGCCCAGAAGGCGCCGGCAGAGAGCGTCCAGGACGAGGCCTGGTCGGGCGCAGCGTCGGCCACCAGCTCGAAGCGGCGCGCGGCCTCCGGCATGTTGCCGCCGGTGAAGGCCGTAAGGCCCGCGCTCCAGTTGGCATCGGGCGGCGCAGAGATATCGACCGGGACCTGAACGCCGCGCTGCGAATCGGCCTCGAGCGCGCGCGTGCGGATGCGGCCGCGCCACAGCTCGACCTCCTGCGGTCCCAAAGTGTCGACCGTCGACGGGCGGTCGAGCAGCGCGAAGGCCGCGTTGTAGCCGCCGTCGCCCGACATCTGATCGAGGCGCGTGCGTAGTTCCGCCGCACGGGCGGCGTCGGCGCCGTTGACGGTGCGGGCGGCGGCAAAATTCGGCGACGGCTGCGCCTGGCTGACGAAGCTCGCGGGCGTCAGATCGCCGCCCGTGCCCTTCGGTCGGCGCACGACGGCCAGCTTGTAGATCGCGGGCGCATCGGGATGGTCGTTGTAGTCCTGCAGCCAGGTCGCGAGCTGGTCGTAGCGCGCGGTGTAATTGTGCGCGAGCAGACGCTGGGCCCCGACGTAGCCCAGCAGGGTCTTGTCGGTGAGCTTGGCGATGTCTCCGTCGGCCTGGGCCCAGTTGCCGGAGGCCTGGTCCTGGAAGATGCGGCGATAGAGGGCGAGGTTGTTGGCGTCGAGCACCGTGGGCAGACCGGCGACCGGCGTGATCTCGTCGAGCTCGATGACCGGCGGCGGCGGCACATAGACCGGATGGCGCACGACCGGCCGCGCCGCGGCATGGGCGTTGGGGATAATGAGAGTGGGCTTCGCACCCGGACTGGTCAGCGGACTGGGCCGCAATGGCTTTGGCGTCTGCGCCCCTGCCCCCAGCAGGGTGGACGAGGCGATCAGGCTCACCGCGCCCAGCAGAACAACGTGAAGATTCCGTTTCATGGGCGCACCGTAGTTGGACTTCCCATGTGGCGACAAGCGCCGGGTCGCTATACTGCGGCCAAATTGGAGGATTCGCATGGTTTCGGTCCAGGACGTCAAAGCGATGCTGAAGTCGAACGAGGTCTTTGCCTTCTTCGACGTGCGTGAAGAAGGCGAGTTCTCGATCAAGGGTCACCCCTTGTTCGCCACACCCCTTCCCCTGTCCCGGCTGGAGCCGCGGGTTTTTGCACTGTTGCCCGATCCTGCCACCCGCGTCGTGCTGATGGATGCGGGCGACGAAGGCCAAAACGGCCGCGCCAACCGCGGCGCCGCCCGTCTGAAGCAGATGGGCTACGGTAACGTCGACGTGATGACGGGTGGCCTCAAGGCCTGGGCTGACGCGGGCTGCGAGGTCTTCACTGGCGTCAACGTGCCGTCGAAGGCCTTTGGCGAAGTGGTTGAGCACGACAACGACACGCCGCGCATCGACGCGTCGGACCTGCAGAAGCTGATCGATACCAAGGCCGACATGGTGATCCTGGATTCGCGGCCGATGCCCGAGTTCAACAACATGTCGATCCCGGGCGGCATCGACTGCCCCGGCGCCGAGCTGGTCTATCGCGTGAAGGACTTCGCGCCGCGCCCCGAGACGCTGGTCGTCGTGAACTGCGCCGGCCGCACGCGCTCGATCATCGGCGCACAGTCGCTGATCAACGCGGGCCTGCCAAACAAGGTGATGGCGCTGAAGAACGGCACCATGGGCTGGCATCTCGCGGGCCTGAAAGTGGCCCGCGGCGAGACGAAAAGTTTCGGTCCGCAAAGCGCCGAAGCCGCCAAGTTCGCGCAAGTCGCCGCCGCCAATCTCAACAAGCGCATGGGCATCAAGAAGATCGACATGGCCAGGCTGAAGAAGCTCGAAGGCAACGGCACGCCGCTCTACAGGCTCGATGTCCGCGATCCCGCCGAATACGCCAAGGGCCATATAAAAGGCTTCCGCCACGCTGCAGGCGGCCAGCTCGTGCAAGCGACCGATCAATATGTCGGCGCGCGCAACGCGACGATCGTGCTGCACGATAATGACGGTGTGCGCGCCACCATGACGGCGCACTGGCTGCTGCAGATGAACTGGAACGAGACCTATGTACTCGAGCACACGCCGTCGGCCGCCGAGCTCACGACCGACGCCGAGCCGCGTTTCCCCACGGGCTTCAAGGTGCCGGCGCCGGCGTCGGTGACACCGGCCGAGCTCGACAAGTCGTTGAAGCAGACGCTCGTGATCGATCTCGACACCAGCCTCAAGTATCGGGACGGCCACGTGCCGGGCGCCTGGTTCGCGGTGCGCGCCAACCTCGCCACGACCATTCCGGAGATGCTGAAGCAGCAGGCGGGCGTCACGCGCATCGTATTGGTCTCGCCCGACGGCGAGATCGCAGCCCTCGCCGCTTCCGAAGCCGCCGCCGTCGCGGGCGCTCTTCCCGTGGCTGTCCTCGCCGGCGGCATGAAGGCCTGGCACGACGCCAAGCTCGCGGTCGAGACCGGACACACCCGGATGGCCGATACGCCGACCGACGTTTGGTACCGGCCGTACGACTTCAAGGAGGATGTCGAAGCCGCAATGCGGCAGTACCTCGACTGGGAGGTCGACCTGGTCCCGCAGGTGAAGCGTGACGGCGACGCCAGCTTCGCCGTTCTGAAGCCGGAAAAGCACGTCTAACCGATTGGACCACAAGGGAAATCGGCTTCTTGACAGGGGTACAGGCAACCCCTAGACATCCGCCCGCGTCAGGGCGGCAGAAGCAGTGAAGCAACGTCGTCCGGAGGCATAGGCAATGGCCACGCAGGATCGCGATCCCGAAGGGGAACGGCGGCGGTTGGACGAGCTGGACGCCCGCCTGAAAAAGGCGCGCGGACCGGAGGTCAAACCCTCGCAGGACATGCGGGTGTCGCACCGGGAAACCGGCGTTGCCTATCGGGTGCTGGTCGATATGATCGCGGGCCTTTTGGTCGGGGGTTTTTTCGGCTACTGGCTCGATCGTTGGATGGGCTGGGCGCCTTGGTCCCTGATCGGGGGCCTGATTGTGGGGTTCGCGGCCGGCGCCAACAATGCGTGGCGTGCCATCCGGGTGTACTCGGAGCAGGCAGGCAAAGGGGAGAACAGGCTCCCCTAGCCAACAGGCGTAAGTGGGAGTGGGGACGATATGCATAGCCCGATGGAGCAGTTCGAAATCAAGCGCCTGCTTGCTTTCCATATCGGCTCGCTCGATGCCTCCTTCACCAATTCTGCCCTCTGGATGCTGATCGCGGTCGCGCTGGCGACCGTCGTCTTCGTGTTCGGCATGAGCCGCAAGGCGATGGTGCCGGGCCGCCTGCAGTCGGCCGCCGAGCTGGGCTACGAATTCATCGCCGGCATGGTGCGCGACAACGTCGGCAGCGCGGGCAAGAAGTACTTCCCGTTCGTGCTGACGCTCTTCATCTTCATCTTGTTCTGCAACCTGCTCGGCCTCGTGCCGTACGCCTTCACGCCGACCAGCCATATCATCGTGACCTTCGCGATGGCGGCGACGGTGTTCCTGGGCGTCACCATCATCGGCTTCGCCAAGCACGGCGCGCATTTCGTGAGCTTCTTCGTGCCCAAGGGCGTGCCCTTCGTGCTGCTGCTCCTGCTGGTGCCGATCGAGATCATCTCCTACTTCGTGCGCCCCTTCAGCCTCTCGATCCGCCTGTTCGCCAACATGCTGGCCGGCCACACCATGTTGAAGGTGTTCGGCGGCTTCGTGGTGATGCTGGGCCTCTACGCCGGCTGGGCGCCGCTTGCCTTCATCGTGGCCTTCACCGGCCTCGAATTGCTGATCGCTTTCCTGCAGGCCTACGTCTTCGCGATCCTGACCTGCCTGTATCTCAACGACGCCATCCACCTGAGTCACTGACGGCGGCGCTTTCTCTCCAACTCGACTCGACACTGACTGAAAGGACTACTTCCATGGACGCTTCTGCAGCCAAGCTCATCGGCGCCGGCCTCGCCACCATCGCTCTCGCTGGCGTGGGCGTCGGCATCGGCAACATCTTCGGCAGCTTCGTCTCCGGCGCGCTCCGCAACCCGGAAGCCGCCCCGCGCGTGTTCGGCAACGTGCTCCTGGGCTTCGCGCTCACGGAAGCCGTGGCGCTGTTCGCGCTCGTCATCGCCTTCATGATCCTGTTCGTCTTCTAAGCCGAAAGGCCCTCATCGAATAAAAGAGGGACCAACGATCATGAAGAAATCAGTCTACAGCGCGCTGACGGCGGCCCTCGTCGTCGGCGCAAGTGGCGGAGCCCAGGCGGCCGAAGGCGGCATGCCCCAGCTCAACTTCCACGACTTCGCCCCGCAGCTCGTGTGGCTGCTGATCGCCTTCGTGGTGCTGTACCTGATCATGTCGCGCCTCGCGGTTCCCGCGATCGCCGACACGCTCGAGAAGCGGCAGGCCAAGATCCAGGGCGACCTGGATGCGGCCGAGAAGGCGAGCGAGGACACCCGCGCCGCCGTCGACGCCTACCAGAAGCGCCTGGCCAATGCCCGCGAGGAGGCCCGCGGCCTCACTCGCGCGCGCAGCGAAGCCGACGCGTCCTCCGCCACGGCCGAGCTCACCAAGCTGGGTGAGAAGCTCACGGCCCAGGTCGATGCCGCCGAGCAGCGTATCTCCGGCCAGCGTGCCAAGGTGATGGAAGGTCTTGAGGACATGGCGCACGACGTCGCCGCCGACGTCTATGCCAAGCTGGCGGGCAGTGCGGCCGACAAGGGCGCGCTCGGCGCCAAGGTCGCCGCCGCCGCGAAAGGAAGCGTCTGATGGGTAGCGCATTCGCCGCCGACAAGGCCGCCCAGGCCGCTGCCGAGGGTCACGATGCGGGCATCTGGGGAGATCCGGAGACCTGGGTCGCCGTTGCCTTCGTGCTGTTCGTCGTCCTGCTGGGCAAGATCCTGTGGACCAAGATCGCGGCCCTGCTCGACAAGCGCGCGGCCGACATCACCAAGGCGCTCGACGAGGCCAGCCGCCTGCGCGACGAGGCGATGAAGGCCAAGGCCGACGCCGAGAAGACGCTGGCCCAAGCCACCGCCGAGGCCGACAGCATCCTGGCGCTCGCGCGCTCGGAAGTGCAGTCCATGCAGGCCCGCGCGGCCCAGAGCCTGCAGAACCAGATCGCGCTCCGCGAGCAACAGGCGCTCGACCGTATCGCCCAGTCGGAAGCCGCCGCCGCCAAGCAAGTGCGCGACACCGCCATCGACGTGGCGCTGGGCGCCACCCGCGCGCTGCTGCGCGAGCAGGTCGGCACCGGCCGCACCGCGGCGATGATCGACGACGCGATCGCGGAGTTGCCGCGCCGCCAGCACTGATTTCAGAAATCGGATTGCCCGCATAAAACTAATCGCGGGCTACCTGTGCCCCCCGTCGCAAGACGGGGGTTTTTCTTTGGCCGGGTTCAGCTCATTTCAGTTAGCCAGGCCGGCGCTCGAAGCTCGGCACGCCGTCGGGAATCTGGTGGAAGGGCTGCTTGTCGATCGTGAAGATCGCCACCTGCGGACCGCCGAACAGCTTGGGATCGTCCAGCGTGCCGACCTTCACCACGACCACCGGCCGCTGCGGCTTGGTCGCGAGATGCGTGCCGCAGTCGGGACAGAACTCACGCGTCACAGGTTTCTCGAGGTCGCTGCGCGTGAACGATTTCGGCGTGCCCTTCGTATATTTGTGACCGTCGAGCGGCATGACGATGAACGTGTTCGGCGCGCCACCGGTGATGTACTGGCACTCGCGGCAATGGCACTGCGCCTTCATCATCGGCTCGCCTTCCGCGACATAGCGGATATTGCCGCAATAGCATCCACCTTCGAGCTTCATCCTGCTCTCCTTCGGTTCACGGACGGGGACTGTAGAGCGTCGGGATGCGCGCTAGGTCCTGCAGCAGGTCGGGCGGCATGTCGGACGGCTTGGACGAATTGGCGCTGGCGCTGATCGAATCGACCAGCCCGCCGAAGCGCTGCTCGATCGCCTTGGCGATCTGGTCGTGGCGGCCGACAGCAGCGAAGCGATGGACGACGTCGTCGGAAATCTCGGCCGCTATTTCGTTCCACTTGCCGGCCTTGGTCATGGCGTTGAGCTTGGGGCCGAGGTCGCCCAGCCCCTCCTCCTCGAATACCGGCCAATAGGCGGGCGTAGAGCCGTAGAAAGCCACGCGATAGCGGATGAATTCGAGCAGCTCGGCCACCGCCGCATCGTCCTTGCCGGTGACGACGAAACCGCCGCCCGAGATCTCGAAATCCTGTCGCGCCCGCCCCGACACGGCCAATCCAGCCGACAGGATCGGCATGATGCGGTTCTCGAGATATTTGCGCGTGCAGAAGATGTGGAGCTTGGCGCCGTCGCTCTCCTCCGCCGCCACCTTCAGCATGGCGGGGCCGACGGCCGCGAGGCCGATGCGCGGCGCGGGCGCCTCATAATTCTCGGGCACGAAGTTGGGCGTCATCAGGGTGAAGCGATAATGCTTGCCCTCGTAGGCGAGCTTGCCGTCGCCCTTCCACGCCTTCCAGATCGCGCGGATGGCCTGGATATATTCGCGCATGCGCGGCGCGGGCGGCGTCCACGGCACCGAGAAGCGCTTCTCGTTGTGCGCCCGGATCTGCGATCCCAGCCCCAGGGTGAAGCGTCCGCCGGTGCTGGCCTGGATGTCCCAACCGACATTCGCCGCCACCATGGGCGAGCGCGGAAAGGAGATCGCGACGCCGGTGTGCAGCTCGATCTTCTGCGTGGCGACGCCCGCGACGGCCAGCGCCAGGAATGGATCGTGCCGGTTCTCCTGCGTGCTGACGCCGGTATAGCCCGCCGCCTCGATCGCCTGGGCAGCCGGGCCGACCTTGCGCAGGTCCTCCTGCGGAAGTGTTGTGAAGACGCGCATTCTGGCCTCTAGGGTGCAACGGGCGTGCGCGCATCGAGGATGATGCGGCCGCCGATCAGGATGAAGGAAGCGCCCGCCACGCGCTCGATCCAGTGGCGCGCGTGCTGGAAGCGCCGCATCACCGGCGCCGACGACATGAAGAGCGAGACGATCGAATACCAGACCAGACCGCTCGCCATCACCAGCGCGATCATCAGTCCCATCAACCAGAGCGGCGTCGCGGCGGTCACGGCGGTGGCGAAGACGCTGGCGAACAGCACGACCGCCTTGGGATTGGTGAGCGTGACCAGGAAGCCGAAGACCAGGGCGTTGCCGCGCATCGGGCCGCCCGCCATCTCCTGGCCGGCGGCCGCGGGCTTGGCCATCAACAGCTTGAGGCCGAGGTAGCAGAGATAGGCGCCGCCCAGCACCCGCACCGCCCAGGTGAGCCACTGGAATTTCACCAGCACGGCCGAGAGGCCGAGCAGGCTGAGCGTCGCGTAGAAGCCCAGGCCAAGCGAGACGCCGACGGTGGTCAGCAGGCCCGCGCGCGTGCCGCGCGTCATCGACGAGCGCACCACGCCCACGAAATCGGGGCCCGGCAGGATCAGGGCCGGGATGAAGACGCCGAACACCGGCAACAGGACACTCAGCGCTTGCACCATCTGCTCCTTGCCCGAATCTCGCGGGCGGATAATCTGGCACCGGGCGGCAGAGGAAGAAAGTGCGGTCGATGCGTTCCTGGCGAATGAAGCGACGCCATCTTCTGGCAACGGCGGGAGCGGCGGTGGCGATGCCACCCGCGGTCCGGGCACAGCAACGGAGCGAATCGATGCAGAACGGCTTTCCGAAGGACTTCCGCTGGGGCACCGCGACCTCGGCCTATCAGGTCGAGGGCGCGACGACAGAGGATGGCCGCGGCCCCTCGATCTGGGACACGTTCGCCGCCACGCCGGGCAAGATCAAGGACGGCTCGAACGGCCTCGTCGCCGACGATCACTACCATCGCTACAAGGAAGACGTGGCCCTGATGAAGGGCCTGGGCGCCACGGTCTATCGGTTCTCGATCGCCTGGCCGCGCGTCTTCCCGGACGGCGGCAAGACCCCCAATCCCAAGGGCCTCGCCTTCTACGACCGGCTGGTCGACGAGCTGCTGCAGGCCGGCATCCAGCCCTACGCCACGCTCTATCACTGGGACCTGCCGCAGGCGCTGCAGGATCGCGGCGGCTGGGAGTCGCGAGAGACGGCGCAGGCCTTCGGCGACTACGCCGGCTACGTCGCGGGCAAGCTCGGCGACCGGGTGAAGCACTTCTTCACCCTGAACGAGACTTCGGCTTTCGTGGAACTGGGCCACGGCGCCGGCGTGTGGGCGCCGGGCCTCACCCTGCCGCCCGGCCGCCTGAACCAGGTGCGCCATCACGCGGTGCTGGCGCACGGTCTCGGCGTCCAGGCGATCCGCGCCAATGCCAAGGCGGGCACCGAGATCGGCATCGCCGACAATATCCTGAACACCATCCCCGCGATCGAGACTCCGGCCAACATCGCGGCCGCCGAGAAGGCGCTGCGCGAGCTGAACGCAGCCTATCTCACGGTGATCCTCGAGGGCCGCTACACTGACGCCTATCTCGCCGCGGCGGGCGCCGACGCGCCCAAGTTCACGCAAGAAGACCTGAAGACGATCTCGACCCCGCTCGATTTCGTCGGCCTCAATGTCTACACGCCGAACAACTACGTGCTCGCGAGCGATGATCCCAAGGGCTATTCGATCGTCCCGGTTCCCGAGTCGTTTCCGAAGATGGCCTCCAACTGGCTGACCATCGGACCCGAGGCGCTCTACTGGGCGCCAAAGCTTGCCGCCAAGGTCTGGGGCGTGAAGAGCATCTACATCACCGAGAACGGCACCTCAGGTGCCGACAAGATCGACGCCAGCGGCGCGATCAACGACCTCGACCGCATCATGTATCTGCGCAACTACCTGACGCAGCTCCAGCGCGCCACCGCCGAGGGCGTGCCGGTGCACGGCTACTTCCTGTGGAGCCTGCTCGACAATTTCGAATGGGCCGACGGCTACGCCACCCGCTTCGGCCTGGTCCACGTCGACTACGCCACCCAGAAGCGTACACCGAAGCTCAGCGCCTCGTTCTACCGCGAAGTCATCGCGAAGAACGCAGTGGCCTAGATTCTTATATCGACGGCACCGATACGATTCCCGACCCCGGCGGCGGCGAGGTACCACCGCTATTAGTGATAGTGCCGCTTCCACTAACGCCTCCGGCACTTCCCCCATCGGCTGGATTAACAAGTCCCGATGACGAAGGAGAGGAGGATGCCGGACCGCCGACGCCCGTCGGAACGAGCGTGCCGAGCGGGATCTGTGGCGGATCGTCTTCCCGATGGCGCCTGATCAAGGTCTTGTCGGCACCGAAGTAGAAGCGCACGCCGCCGGTGACACGGTAGTACGAGCTGTCGCCCGCCTCAGCGTCGACAAAGAAGGACATGACACGCTTCGCCGCGAAATCAGGCTGGTATTCGATCGTGCCATGACCGGTGTACTGGCCGGCCATATCGCGGCCTTCGGCTGTCAAAGCGAGATCATCGATGGGGTAGAAAGTGAGGTGTACGGTGTAGAAGCCACCGCTTGGTACAATGCCGGTCCCACTGCTGACTGCGTCTTGATAACCGGCCGTTCCACCTAGCGTCACATGGCCCAGATAGAATTCCCCTTCGGCACCATACAGGCCGATGCGCGACCCACGGCCGCCGCCCATCGCGGCGATCGGACCGAACAACCCGATCGACGGATCGCGCCAGAAGGCATGTAGCCCGCCACCGGCAAGGAAGGAATTATAGGCGACTCCTGCCGCCACATCCGCCTGGATGCCGAACGACGTCCCCAACGGCGCGGTGATCGAGCCTTCGGCCAGTCCGATCGCCGACGTATTGCCGTTGCTGCCGATCGTGCCACCTTCGCTTGAGAGTTTGCCGTTCAGCGCCGAGACCGCCGGCCCCTCGGCCTGGGCGACAGTGGTCAGGCCAACGAGCAACGCCGAAGAAACCACGACGGCAAACGAATAGCGAGCCACGCCCATGTTCAATACTTCCCCACCGCTCCCGGTTGTAACATGTGGGACATGGCACAACGATGATACGCGACAAGCCGCCGCGTTCCGCGCGCAAAGCCCTGAGGGGTGAAGTGGTTGCCGTGACCATGTCGTGAAATGCGCGATGTCGCGCACTTCGGTCGCGCCACCCGCGTTCTCCGAGGCGCGTTCTTTTCCCGCCTCAGGCAATGCCCGAGGTAACCAACCAAGGAGAGAACGATGCCTCTTTTCTTCCTTATTGCGATTGGTCTTGGCGCCACCACGGTCGGTGCGACTGCTGTGGATGCGACCGGTGCGGCGCGTGAGAATCATCAGGCACGCGTCCAGCAGGAACAGGCGCCCACCCAGGCCCAGGCCTACACCGTCGACACGACGGTCTCGCCGCCTGTGGCAAGTCCGGTCCTTGCCGACGAATAGGTGACGGAAAGGAGATCCGGACAACCGGATCTCCTTTCCTCCCTATTCCGCTGCTTCCTTGAAGTTGTTGCTCGGCCGCCAGCGCAGGACCGGCTTGCGGGCCGCCAGCGTCTCGTCGAGGCGGCGGCGCGGCGAGTAGAGCGGCGCGGCCTTGAAAGCTTCGACCGCCGTGCCGCTCTTTGCGCGTGCGGCAAGCGACTTCAGGGCGGCGATGAACTGGTCGAGGTCCTCCTTGGCCTGGCTCTCGGTCGGCTCGATCAGCATCGCGCCGTGCACGACCAGCGGGAAGTACATGGTCATCGGGTGATAGCCCTCGTCGATCATCGCCTTGGCGAAGTCGAGCGTGCTGACGCCGGTGTCCTTGAGGAAGCTGTCGTCGAACAGCGCCTCGTGCATGCAGGGGCCGTCGAAGGCCGGCGTCATCGTGTCCTTGAGCGCCGCCATCACGTAGTTGGCCGAGAGGACCGCGTCCTCCGCCACCTGCTTCAGCCCATCGGCGCCGTGGCTCATGATGTAGGCCAGCGCGCGCGTGAACATGCCCATCTGGCCATGGAAGGCCTTCAGCCGTCCGAGCGGCGTGCCATCGACGGCGGCGCCGTCCTCCGCCACCCGCCACGTCTCGCCATCCTTCACGATCCAGGGATAGGGCGCATACGGCGCCAGCGCCGCCGACAGCACCACCGGTCCCGCACCCGGCCCGCCGCCGCCATGCGGCGTCGAGAAGGTTTTGTGCAGGTTGATGTGCATGCAGTCGACGCCGAGGTCGCCCGGTCGCACCTTGCCGACGATGGCGTTGAAGTTGGCGCCGTCGCAGTAGAAATACGCCCCCGCGTCGTGCACGGCCTTGGAGATCTCGACGATCTCGCTCTCGAACAGGCCGCAGGTGTTGGGATTGGTCAGCATGATCGCGGCCACGTCGGGACCGAGGGCAGCCTTCAGCGCGGCGAGATCGACGCGACCTTTTTCGTTGGCCGGGATCGGCTTCACGGTGAAGCCGAGTGCCGCCGCCGTCGCCGGATTGGTGCCATGCGCGGATTCCGGTGCGAGCACCGTCTTGCGTTGCGCGCGCTCGCCCTTGGCTTCGAGGGCGGCCGCGATCGCCATCATGCCGCACATCTCGCCGTGCGCGCCGGCCGCCGGCGACATCGCCACCGCCGGCATGCCGGTCAGGGTCTTGAGCCAGTGCGCCAGCCGATCGATCAGCTCCAGCGCGCCCTGCACCGTCGATTGAGGCTGCAGCGGATGGAGATCGCCGATGCCGGCCAGCCGCGCCACCTTCTCGTTGATGCGCGGATTGTGCTTCATGGTGCAGGAGCCCAGCGGATAAACGCCCATATCGATGGCGTAGTTCTTCTGGCTGAGCCGCGTGTAGTGCTGCACGACCTGCGGCTCCGAAAGACCGGGCAAGCCGATCTCGCCGGCACGGCGTAGGCCGTTCAGCCGGTCCTTCACCTTCGGCGCTTCCGGCAGGTCGACGCCGGTGCGTCCAGGCTGGCCCATCTCAAAAATCAACGGCTCTTCGATTTGAAGTGCTCGGTTGCCGGTGAAGGTCGGTGCTTCAGTCGATGCGCCGGAAGCGATGCCACCCGTGCGTCCTTGAGAGCGGTCCATCACAGCATCTCCTTTAGCCCGGCGACCAAGGCATCCATGCCCCCGTCGGTCGCCGTCTCGGTGGCGGCAAGCAGCAGCAGGTTCTCGACCGACTTGTCACCCGGCAGCAAACGCGACACCGGCACACCACCCAGGATGCGTTTGGCGGCCAATGCCTCGACGACCGGCGCAGCTGCCTTCGGCAACGACACCGTGAACTCGTTGAAGAAGCCCTCGTTTAGCAGCTTCACGCCCGGCAGCGCAGCGACCTTGTCGGCGAGTTGCGAGGCCTTGCCATGGTTGAGCTCGCTGAGGCGCCTGAAGCCTGCCTCACCCAGCAAGGTGAGATGCACCGTGAAGGCGAGCGCGCACAGGCCCGCATTGGTGCAGATGTTCGAGGTCGCCTTCTCGCGGCGGATGTGTTGTTCGCGGGTCGACAGCGTCAGCACGAAGCCGCGCTTGCCGTCGGCATCGACCGTCTCGCCCACGAGGCGGCCCGGCATCTGCCGCATGTACTTTTCTTTGGTCGCGAACAGGCCGACATACGGCCCGCCGAAACCGAGGCCGTTGCCGATCGACTGGCCTTCGCAGACCACGATGTCGGCGCCCATCTCGCCCGGCGGCTTCAGCAGCCCCAGCGACACGACTTCCGTCACCACCACGATCAGCAGCGCCCCCGCGGCGTGGCAAGCTTCCGCGAGCTTCCCGAAGTCGCGCACATGGCCGAAGAAGCTGGGGTTCTGCACGACAACGCAGGAGGTCTCCTTGTCGACGGCGGCGATCAGATCCTCGAGCCCGTCGGCATCCGGCTTGCCGGACACGGCCTTGAAACCCTGCCAGTGACCGGTCGTCTCGATGATGCGGCGATATTGCGGATGCAGCCCGCCCGACAGGAGTGCCTTGGAACGGCGCGTCACGCGGTTGGCCATCAGCACGGCTTCCGACGTGCCGGTCGAGCCGTCGTACATCGAGGCGTTGGCGACCTCCATGCCGGTCAGCAACGTCACCTGCGTCTGGAATTCAAAAAGATACTGCAGCGTCCCTTGCGTGATCTCGGGCTGGTAGGGCGTGTAGGACGTCAGGAACTCGCCGCGCTGGATCATGTAGTCGACCGTCGCGGGCACATGATGGCGATAGGCGCCGGCACCGATGAAGAACGGCGCGACCGACGGCGACACGTTCTTCGCGGCATAGGCCTGGAACGCACGCTCGACCTCGAGCTCGCCCAGGTGATCGGGCAAGCCCGCCACCTTGGCACCGAGGCGCGCCGACAGAGGCACGTCGCGGAACAGCTCGTCGACCGACTTGACGCCGATCACGCCCAGCATGTCGCGCCGGTCGGCATCGGTGAGGGGAAGATAGCGCATGCCGTAACTCCTAAAGCGAAATCAAATCCGTCGCCCCGAGCGCAGCCGAGGGGCCTTTTTTCGTCGATGCCGAAGACAGGTCCCTCCACTGCACCGCGCTTCGCGCGGCTCCGGTCGGGACGACGGGGGACATTCTCAGCCGAGGCCCTTCACGAACGCTTCGTACGCCGCCTGGTCCATCAGCCCGTCGAGTTCGGACTTGTCGGCGAGCTTCATCTTGAAGAACCAGCCCTTGCCTGTCGGATCCGTGTTCACCTCGCCCGGCGTGTCGGCGAGCGCGGCATTGGCCTCGACGACTTCACCGGACGCCGGCGCGTAGATGTCCGAGGCGGCCTTGACCGATTCGACAACCGCGACGGACTCGCCCTTGGCGACCTTGCGGCCGGCCTGCGGCACGTCGACGAACACCACGTCGCCCAGCTGCTCCTGCGCATAGGCGCTGATGCCGATAGTGCCGACATCGCCCTCGATGCTGATCCACTCGTGCTCTTCTGTGTACTTCACGTCGGCCATCTCAAGACTCCTATCCGCGGTAGTAAGCGTGTTTGACGAAAGGCATGGGCACGATCTCGGCAGGCACCGGCTTGCCGCGCACCATCAACTCGACCTTGGTGCCGTTGGCCGATTGGGCTTTCTCGACGTAGCCCATTGCGATGGCGCGCTCGAGACCGGGCGCAAAACCGCCCGATGTGACTTTCCCCACCACCTTGCCACCGATCACGATCTCTGCGCCTTCGCGCGCGATCGCCTTGCCTTCGGGGAGGATGCCGACGCGCTTGCGCGACGCGCCCTCGGCGATCTGCTTCTGCACGACCGCCGCGCCCGGGAATCCGCCCTGCACGCGGCGCTCCTTGCCGACGCTCCACAGCAGCACCGCCTCGACCGGCGTCGTCGTGGTGTCGATGTCGTGACCGTAGAGACAGAGGCCCGCCTCGAGACGCAGCGAGTCGCGTGCGCCGAGACCCACCGGCTTCACTTCGGGTTGCGTCAGCAGCTTGCGCGCGATTCGGTCGGTGGCATCGGCCGGCGTCGAGATCTCGTAGCCGTCCCCGCCGGTGTAGCCCGAGCGCGTGACGTAGCACTGCGCGCCATCGATCGTGAAAAAGGCGCCGGTCATGAACTTCATCGTCGCGACAGCGGGCACCAGCCGCGCCAGCGCCTGCGCCGCCTGCGGTCCCTGCAGCGCCAGAAGGCCGCGCGAGAACATCGGCTCGATCTCGCACGCATCCGACAGGTGCTTCTGGAGGTGCGCGAGGTCGTCGTCCTTGCAGGCGGCGTTGATCACCAGCAACAGGTGATCCCCCGTCGAGGTCACCATCAGATCGTCGAGGATGCCGCCCGCATCGTTGGTGAATTGCGTGTAGCGCTGCTCGCCGGGCTTCAGCCCCGCGATGTCGCCCGGCACCAGGGTTTCCAGCGCCTTGGCCGCGTTGTGGCCCGGCTTGGCGGTGAGCCGCACCTGGCCCATGTGCGAGACGTCGAACAGGCCAGCGGCACGGCGCGTGTGGGCATGCTCGACCAGGATGCCGGTGGGATACTGGACCGGCATCTCGTAGCCGGCGAAGGGCACGAGACGCGCGCCCAGTTCCTTGTGCAATTCATAGAGCGGCGTGCGCTTCAAGGCGGTCTCCCAGAGTCGCGTTTTCCCGACGCAAGGACTGCGCCGTTCGCGACCCCCTCTGTCCGGAGACCTGAAAGATTCGCCAGTAAAAACTGGCTTACTTCGTCGGTGGGCCGGCGCCAGATGAGGCGCCCGCCACTTTCCAGAGACCCATCCTCCTGCGGTCCGTTTGCCTGAGAGTTTCCGGGGTCGGTTGCTCCTTCGGCGCCACCTTCTCAGGTGGTCTCTCCCACAGGTATCGACTGGGCAGTTCGACCTTAGGCTCTGGTGCTAGGGGCCGTCCACGGCCAAGCGCGGGAAAATTGCGACTTTCTTCTGCGGAACGCGATGCTGAAGATCAGAGTTAGCCCATCATCAATTCCGGACACTCGGGTCGCGCTTCGATCCCGCGTAACCTCATGCTGAGGAGCCGCGTAGCGGCGTCTCGAAGCATGGGCAACAGCAAGACTGGCTCCCCACCCTTCGAGACGCCGCACTTCGTACGGCTCCTCAGGGTGAGGTTTGTGTCGGAACGAAAAGCTCCAAGAGCTACTGAGTGTTTTGCATACACTCCTTGAATCGCATCACCGCGTCCCAATGTTGCTTGGTCATCGGGGACCCGGACCCGAGGTCCGATAGGGTCGAAGCGCGGGGGCCTCGGGAGACGCTGCACAGCGCGACAGATCGAGGAGGGGCGCAGCGGTGAGACTATGAGATTCCGCCGCCGAAATCCTTTTACCATGGGAATCGGACCGGTCTCACAGCCCTGAGATTCGAGGAGACTGACGAGCCTCCTGGGCCAGTTGGCGCAATTGGCGCTACCCCGCTACCCCCTCTGGGACGGGCCCGCCAGTTCCGCGAACGCCGTGGCGAAAGCCTCGCGACCGCCGTCCAATCCGGTTTCGTTGAAGATGTCGGCGGTGAGCGACTGGACCGAGTTCTGGTCGAGCTTCACGCCGTTGTTGGCGAGGAACTTGGCTGCCGCCGACACCGCCTCGTCCATCGGACCACCCGCCTTGTAGAGGCGATAATAGTCGGGATGGCCACCACGTCCCATCGCCTCGGCGATCACGTCGGTGAAGTTCACCACCTTGAGCGGGTAGATCGCCTCAGCGCCTGCGAGCGCGCGGTGGCACGAGTGGTACATGGTGACGATCGTGTCTGCGCCCGCCGCGACCGCGGCCTCGGCCAGCCCGCGATGGATCGCCTTCTCGCGATCCTTGAACTTCGCGGCCTGTCCGCCGCAGGCGTAGGAGAAGCCGGAGTCCTGCGGCAGCTCGATCAGTTCGAGATTGGGCACGGCCCGCATCAGGCGGCGCATGCTGTCGAGCGTGGCGCCGATCCCCTGGTGCTCATGGATCACGACACACCGCTTGGGCTGGTCAACGAAGTACTTTTTCAGCTCGTCGATGTTGGCCGCCAGGAACTCGCTCACATGGTCGAGGCCGAACGACGGCGCAGCGACGTCCTTCTCGAGTTCGTCGAAGTTCTTGGTGCAGGTCGGGCACCAGGTCAGTATCTGCGACGCGCCGGACTGGCCAAGACGATTGAAGGTGCGATGGCCGATCTTCTCGTAGGTCGGCAGATCGGCTTCCTGGAACTGGTAGACGCCGCAGCAATGGGCGGTGCCGCCGACCACGTCGAAGTCGAGCCGCATCCCATCGAGGATATCCATCACGTTCAGCACGATGTGCGGCGTGCGCAGCACGTTGCAGCCCGTATAGAAGATCACGTCGGCGGTACGCTTCTCGGCCGGCGCCAAAATCTTCTTCAGCGTGTCCGACGGCAGCTGCATGCTGGCCAGCAGCCGTACCGCCTGCGCCATGTGACGGAAGCGGCTGGCCGCGGCGCCGGCGCTCGCTTCGAGCGGGCGCGTCGCCTCGACCGTCTTCATCTTGGCGATGGTGATCCACTGGCGGACGTTGATGTCCTCGGGACAGGCCGCGTTGCACTGGGCGCTGCCGTCACAGGCGTTGAGCCAGCCCTGCAGCCCCTCGGCCGCCGCGCCCGCCCCCTCACTTGCTCGCCGGGTGAGCACGATCAGCTCGCCGACGCGCGTCCTGGCCTCGCCGGCATCCAGGCCGGTCTCGCGCGCCGTCGGGCACACCTCGAAGCATTTGCCGCATTCGGTGCAGCGATCCGCCGCGTCCGCCGCCAGGGCCTCCAGCCGATCCGCGTATGCACTCAAGGCAACCTCCTCGGGTATTCGCGGCCATACTAGCGCTTCGGCGGCGGCCGAAACATCGGCCTGCAGGGCGACTTTATCTTGGGGGCCCAATAGGAGGCTGCCATGACCGTGACCTGCGCGATCCGATACGTCCTCGACCCGTTCAAGCGCGAGGCGTTCGAGTCCTATGCCCGCAACTGGCTCACCATCATCCCGGCCAACGGCGGCGACCTGATCGGCTATTTCATGCCGCATGAGGGCACCAACAACATTGCCCATGCCTTGATCTCGTTCCCGAGCCTGGCGGCCTACGAGGCCTATCGGGCGCGGCTGCGGCAGGACAAGGCGGCGATGGACAATTTCCGCTTTGCGGAGGAGCAAAAGTGCATTCTGGTCGAGGAGCGGACCTGGCTCAGGCCAGTTGCAAAGGACGCCTGAATCGGGCCAATACCTCCTCAACAGTTCAAGGGGAGAAACACCAATGACGATCAAGATGAACCGCCGCCGCCTGCTTCGCACGTCCGCAGCGGCGGGCGCGGCCTTCCCGCTCGTGTCGATCCTGAGCTGGCCGGCCAATGCCGCCGAGTTCAGCTACAAATACGCCAACAACTCGCCGGTCACGCATCCGCTCAATATCCGCACCACCGAGGCGGCCGCGCGCGTGCTCGAGAAGACCTCCGGCAAGGTCGAGATCAAGGTGTTCCCGAACAACCAGCTCGGCTCCGACACCGACATGCTGAGCCAGCTGCGCTCGGGCGCGCTCGAGTTCTTCACGCTCTCCGGCCTGATCCTCGCGACCCTGGTTCCGGTCGCGTCGATCAACGGCGTGGGCTTTGCCTTCAAGGACTACAGCCAGGTGTGGCCGACCATGGACGGCGCGCTGGGCGCCCTGGTGCGCGGCGAGATCGCCAAACGCGGCCTCTACGCCTTCGCCAAGATGTACGACAACGGCTATCGCCAGATCACCAGCGCCAGCAAGCCGGTGAAGACGCCGGAAGATCTCTCGGGCTTCAAGATCCGCGTCCCGGTGGCGCCGCTCTGGACCAGCCTGTTCAAGGCCTTCGGCGCCTCGCCGACTTCGATCAACTTCAGCGAGGTCTACACGGCGCTGCAGACGCACGTCGTCGACGGCCAGGAGAATCCGCTGTCGCTGATCGACACGGCCAAGCTCTACGAGGTGCAGAAGTACTGCGCCATCACCAACCACATGTGGGACGGCTTCTGGTTCCTGGCCAACAAGAAGTCCTGGGAAGCACTGCCCGAAAACCTGCGCGGGATCGTCGAGACCGAGTTCAACGCCGGCGCCGTCGCCGAGCGCGAGGACCTCGCCAAGATGAACAACTCTGTCGCCGAGACCCTGAAGGGCAAGGGCATGCAGTTCGTCGAGACCGACGCTGCGGCCTTCCGCGCCAAGCTGAAGAGCGCCGGCTTCTACGAGGAGTGGAAGGGCAAGTTCGGCGCCGAGGCGTGGGGCGTGCTCGAAAAGGCCGTCGGCAACCTCTCCTAAGGTCGTGATCTCGCGCATCGAGAACGCGCTATGCCGCGCCGTGGAAGTTCCCACGGCGCTGCTGGTGCTGGTCGAGATCTTCGTGTTGCTGGCGGGCGTCGTCAGCCGCTTCGTGTTCCACCATCCGTTCGTGTGGAGCGACGAGCTGGCCTCGATCCTGTTCCTGTGGCTGGCGATGCTGGGCGCGGTGGTGGCGCTCCAGCGCCTGCAGCACATGCGCCTCACCGCCGTGGTGAGCCGCGTGCCGCCCAAGGTGCAGGCCTATGCCGAGATCCTGAGCGTGGCGGTGCCCGCGCTCTTCCTCGCCATCCTGCTGCCCTATGCGTGGGAATACGCCGCCGACGAGTTCTACATCGAGACGCCGGCGCTCGGCCTACCCAACATCGTGCGCGCCGCCGCCATCCCGGCCGGTGCCGCCCTCATGCTGATTAGCTGTGCGCTGCGGCTCGTGCGCTTCGACTGGAAGAAACTGCTCTCCGTCGTCGCCGTGCTGGCGGCGATCGCGGTCGCGCTGTTCTTCCTGGCGCCGGCGCTGAAGGCGATCGGCAACTGGAACCTGGTGTTCTTCTTCGTCCTGCTGCTGGCGGCGGGCGTGCTGCTGGGTGTGCCGATCGGCTTTTCCTTCGGTACCGCGACATTGGCCTTCCTGATGTGCGTCACCAAGGCGCCGCTCACCATCGTCGTGTCCCGCATGGACGAAGGCATGAGCAGCCTGGTGCTGCTGGCCGTGCCGCTGTTCGTGTTCCTGGGCCTGCTGATCGACATGACCGGCATGGCGCGCGCCATGGTGGCATTCCTCGCCGGACTGCTGGGCCATGTGCGCGGCGGTCTCTACTACGTGCTGCTGGGTGCGATGTACCTGGTCTCGGGCATCTCGGGCTCCAAGGCCGCCGACATGGCGGCCGTCGCGCCCGTGCTGTTCCCCGAAATGAAGCGGCGTGGCTCGAACGACGGCGAGATGGTCTCGATCCTCTCGGCCTCGGGCGCCATGACCGAAACGATCCCGCCCAGCCTCGTGCTGATCACCATCGGCTCCGTGACCGGCGTGTCGATCGCGGCGCTGTTCACCGGCGGCCTGCTGCCGGGCTTCGTGCTGGCGGTGGCGCTCGGCGTCGTCGCCTGGTGGCGCTCGCGCGACGAGCAACCGGGCGAGCGCACGAGCGGCAAGCAGATCGGCAAGGCGCTGATCGTGGCGCTGCCCTCGCTGCTGCTGCCGGTCGTGATCCGCTCGGCCGTGGTCGAGGGTGTGGCGACGGCGACCGAGGTCTCGACCATCGGCGTCGCCTATGCGACGCTTTGTGGCCTGCTGATCTACCGTCAGTTCGACTGGAAGCGGCTCTATCCGATGCTGGTCGAGACGGCCTGCCTGTCGGGCGCGATCCTGCTGATCATCGGCACCGCCACCGGCATGGCCTGGGCGCTGACCCAGTCGGGCTTCTCGCGCCAGCTGGCGGAGGCGATGGCCAGCGTGCCGGGCGGCGGCTTCGGCTTCCTGATGATCTCGATCCTGGCCTTCATCGTCCTGGGCAGCGTGCTCGAGGGCATTCCCGCGATCGTGCTGTTCGGCCCACTGCTGTTCCCGATCGCCAAGGCCGCGCACATCAACGAAGTGCACTATGCGATGGTGGTGATCCTGGCGATGGGCGTCGGTCTGTTCGCACCGCCGCTGGGTGTCGGCTACTACGCCGCCTGCGCCATCGGCCAGGTCTCCCCTGACGCAGGCATGAAGCGGATCTGGCCCTATCTCGGGGCGCTGATCGTCGGACTGATCGCAGTGGCCGCGATCCCGTGGCTCTCCACGGGATTCCTGAAGACCTAGCGCCTCGTCAGACTAGCGGACGATCGCGCGGCGATTGTACTCGAGTTCCTCGGGCGTCGGCTTCAGGCCCACGGCCACGCGATAGGCGCCCAGCTCGGCCGGGTCGTTGTACGGCAGCGTGAGCGTGATCTCCTCGATCGACGCGCCACGCGGACTGCCCGTCGACAGCTTGAACGTGGCAGCGAAGTCCTGGCCTTCCGAAACGTTGGCGCCGTTCAGCAAGCGCACGAAGTACGGCACGCTCGTCGTGCCCGGCGCAACCGACGGACCGGCGTCCACCGTGACGCGCAGCTTGAGGCTGACCTCCATCTTGTTTCGGCCGAGCTCGCAGGTGACCGCGGTACCGGTCAACGCCGCCTGGAAGGCGATGTCGCGAGGATCGCGTCCAGGACCGGCCTTGAAGCGCGTGAGATTCTGCGCGTCCTGCACCAGGAACGGGCTGGGGCAATAAGTGGCCGCCGCCTGCTCCTTCTTGCTGGGACCGCCGCAGCCGCCCAGCGCCAATGCCAGCGCGAGGGGCGCCGCAATCGCGAATCTTGAAACGATCATGGCAGCGTCTTGTGCGTGCCGTCGCAAAGCGGCTTCTTGCTGGAATACTTGCAGGCGCACATCCAGTGATCGCCGGTCTTCTCGGCGGTGTATTTCATCGGCACCATGCCGCTGCCCTTGTGGGTACCGTCGCAAAAGGGCTGATTCTTGCTCATGCCGCAGGCACACCACCAATAGTCCTTGCCTGCCTCCAGCGACACCTTGCTGGGCACCTTGGCCGCGACAACAGGCTCGGTCATATTGCTTTCCTCATTGCGTTGACCGGGGAGTCTAGGCAATGGTCCGCGGCCCTGCAAGCGAGGGGGCCAGCGTGCCGCAGGCCGTGATCAAAATGACCGAATCGAAGAAGCCACTCACGATCCTGCTCGCTAGCCCGCGCGGCTTCTGCGCCGGGGTGGATCGCGCCATCCAGATCGTGGAGCGCGCGATCGAACGCTACGGCCGGCCGGTCTACGTACGGCACGAGATCGTGCACAACCGCTTCGTGGTCGAGAATCTCGAGACTAAGGGCGCGATCTTCGTCGATGAGCTCGATGAAGTGCCCGACGATCGCCCCGTGATCTTTTCCGCGCATGGCGTGCCAAAATCGGTGCCGGCCGAGGCCGTGCGCCGCAACCTGCTTTATGTCGACGCGACCTGCCCGCTGGTCTCCAAAGTCCATCGCGAGGCCGAACGCCACAGCGTCTCGGGACGCACGGTCGTGTTGATCGGCCATGCTGGCCATCCCGAAGTGATCGGCACGATGGGCCAGCTGCCGCCCGAGTCGGTGCTGCTGGTCGAGGACGTGGCACAGGCCGAGGCGCTGGTCGTCGCCGATCCGGAGAACCTCGCCTATGCCACGCAAACCACGCTCTCGGTCGACGACACGACCGACATCGTCGCGGCCCTCCGCCGGCGCTTCCCCGCGATCCAGGGGCCGAAGATGGAAGACATCTGCTACGCGACCACCAACCGCCAGGCCGCGGTGAAGGCGATCGCCGAGACCTGCGATGCGCTGGTCGTGATCGGCGCGCCCAACTCCTCCAACTCGATGCGGCTGGTCGAGGTCGCGGCGAACTACGGCTGCGCCAGGTCGCGGCTGGTTCAGCGCGCCGCCGACATGGACTGGCAGTGGCTGGGCAACGCGCAGCGCCTCGGCATCACCGCCGGCGCCTCGGCGCCAGAGCTGCTGGTCGACGAGCTGATCGCGGCCTGCCGCGAGCGCTACGAGGTCACCGTCGAGGAAGTGCGCACGACCGAGGAAAGCGTCGTCTTCAAGCTGCCACGCCAGCTGGTGGCCTGAATGGCGGTCTACACCGAAGTCGGCGACGCCGAACTCGAGTCCTTTCTCGCCGAGTACAACATCGGCACTGCGCAGTCCTTCAAGGGCATTGCCGAGGGCGTCGAGAACACCAACTACGTGCTGACCACGGACAAGGGCCAGTACATGGTGACGCTCTACGAAAAGCGCGTCGATCCCAAGGACCTGCCATTCTTCCTGGGCCTCATGGACCATCTCGCCGGCCGCGGCATCAACTGCCCGCGCCCCATTCACGGGCGAGATGGAAATGCCCTGCGCTCGCTCGCGGGCAAGCCCGCCGCCATCACCAGCTTCCTGCAGGGCATGTGGCCGCGCCGCACGACGGTGCAGCATTGCGGGCCGATCGGCGAGGCGCTGGCGGGCCTGCATCTTGCCGGCCGCGACTTCGCCTTGAAGCGCACCAACGCACTCTCGGTCGCGGGCTGGCGGCCGCTGTACGAAGGCTGCCGGGCGCATATCGACAAAACGCTCGACGCAGAACTCGGCGCCGAGATCGACTTCTTCGAGAAGAATTGGCCCCGGGGACTTCCAGCGGGCGTGATCCATGCCGATCTGTTCAACGACAATGTCTTCTTCCTGAACGACAGGCTGTCGGGGCTGATCGACTTCTATTTCGCCTGCAACGATTTCCTGGCCTACGACGTCGCGATCTGCCTCAACGCCTGGTGCTTCGAGAGCGACAATGCCTTCAATGCCACCAAGGCACGCGCACTGTTGCAGGCCTACGAGAAGGTGCGACCGCTCACCGACGAAGAGCGCGCGGCCCTGCCGATCCTCGCCCGCGGCTCGGCCCTGCGCTTCATGCTGACGCGTCTCTACGACTGGGTGAATACGCCCAAGGACGCGCTGGTGAAGCGCAAGGACCCGCAGGAATATCTCGCCAAGCTGCGCTTCCATCGCGGCGTGCGCTCGCTCGCCGACTACGGGCTCTAGATGGACTCGCCCGATGTCGACATCTTCACCGACGGCGCCTGCAGCGGAAATCCCGGACCGGGCGGCTGGGCCACCATCCTGCGCATGGGTGAGACAGAGCGCGAGCTGAGTGGCGGCGAACCTCAGACCACCAACAATCGCATGGAGTTGATGGGCGTCATTTCCGGGCTCGAGGCGCTGAAGCGTCCCTGCGCGGTGACGATCCACACCGACAGCAAGTACGTGCTCGACGGTGCCTCCAAGTGGATCCACGGCTGGAAGAGGAACGGCTGGCGCACCGCCGACAAGAAGCCGGTCAAGAATGTCGAGCTCTGGCAGCGTCTCGATGCAGCCCAGAAGCAGCACAAGCTGCGTTGGATCTGGGTGAAGGGCCACAGCGGCCACGCGGAGAACGAGCGCGCCGACTCGCTGGCGCGCCTGGCGATCGCGAAGCTGCGCGCCTAGCCCTTCTTCGCTGCCGGCACCGGCTTCTTCTCGACCGCCGGCTTCTCGTAGACGAGATCGAACATTTCCTGCGTGCCGTCGCAGGGATTGTCACCCTCGACCAAACGCCAGACCTGCGACTTGCCCGAACGGCGGAAATGCAGCGCACCTGCCACCTTGCAGGTCGCGCCCTTGTCGATCTTGGCGACTCGGAAGGCGGCCTCGCCACGCACCACGACGTTGTTGGCCGTGATGCTCTCGACCGTGCCGTCGATCGAGGCCCAGTCGCCCTCGCTGCCCGGTGCCACGCTGTCGATGCGGCCCTTCACGGTCCACACCGCACCCTGCTTGGTGACGGTCACGGCACCGGGCTTGGCGCCCTTGATCTTGGCGTAGCGGCCCCACACGACCTTGGCCGCACCGGCGAAGAGCTGCGCCTCGGCGTCCGAGTCGATCTTGGTGCGCGTCACCGTCTTCTGGTCGTCGGCCAACGGCGAGGTCAGGCCGCCGATCGGCGCACCCTTGTCGACCTGGGGTGCCTGCAGCGGCGGCGGTGCGGGATAGAAGGAGGACGGCGCCTGCGAGTCGGTGGGCGGCGTTTGGGCCACGGCCGAACCGGCGGCGATCACGAGAGCGAGGCAGAGGAGGATACGATTCATTGTTTTCAAGCTTTACCCGATTTGAAGGGACTTTAGCGCTTCCGCGGACCGTTTGCAGCAGGCGCCGGAGTCACGGCCGGTTGATCGACACCTAAACCTGTCTCAGCCCGCCTCGCCGCGTCGGAACCCGGCGGCACCAGCTCGATCACCTTCTTGAAGTCGATGTCAGCGGCCGTCTTGTTGCCCAGCGCCCGGTAGGCGAAGCCACGCTCGAGCAGGGCCTCGGAGTGGTCAGGCGCGATCCGCAGCGCATATTGCGCATCTTCCAGCGCCTGCTTGGGATCGCCCGCGTTGCGCCAGGCGGCGGCGCGCAGGATCAGGATGTCGACGTCCTTGGCGCGCAGGTTGAGCGCGTGATCGAAATCGGAGATGGCCCGCGGCCAGGCCTTCATGGCGGCATAGCTGAGGCCGCGATCGATCCACAGGTCGGGATCGGTGCCCTTCAGGTCGAGCGCCAGGCTCTGTGCGGCTGCCGCGTTCTCCGCCTGCCCCGCCTCGATCCAAGCCTGCCCGGCCTGGGCCAGCAGCTCGGCGCGCAGGCCAGGGCGCTCCGTGCCCATGTCGCGCGAGATCGCCTCGAGCTGGGTGGCCGCCGGGACGTATTTGCCCGACTCGAACATGGCGATGGCCACGCAATGGCGCGCGCCCAGGCCGCCGCCCTCGCCGATCCATTTCTCGGCCACCGGCAGCGCCTTTAGCGGTTCGGTGCGCGCCAGACGCATGCAGTCTGTATAACGTCGCTCATGGTCGGGAGTCGTCGCCAGCGGCCCCAGGCCCTTGTCGAAGCTGGTACCCACGCCGGGATCGGTCTGCAGCTCTCTCATCTGCGCCGCCGCCGGGAGGGCGGCCAGCGTCAGAAACAGCGGGAGCAGCGTCTGGAGACGAAACGACATGGTTGAAAAGAACCGCGCCCCGGCGATCCTGACAAGATGACAGGACGTCTTTTCATTTTCGGGCTGGGCTACAGCGGCCTTGAAATCGCCCATCTCGCCAAGGCCGGCGGCTGGAGCGTGGGCGGCACAGCCACGACCGCCGACAAGGTCGCACGGCTCCGTGCCTTGGGCATCGACACACATCTGTTCGACGGCGGCGCGCCCTTGCCGTCCGAGATCCTTGCGCCCGCCACGCATGTTCTTTGCTCAATCGCCCCCGGCATCACCGGCGATCCTGCGCTCAAGACCTGCGCCGATCGATTGGGCCACGCCCGATGGCTGGGTTACCTCTCGACGACGGGCGTCTACGGCGATCGCGGCGGCGGCTGGGTCGACGAGACGACGGAACCCGCGCCCACCCAGGGCCGCAGCATCGAGCGCCTCGCGACCGAGCTCGCTTGGCAGGCGCTGGGCCAAAGGACAGGCGTGCCCGTCGACGTCTTCCGCCTGCCCGGCATCTACGGTCCCGGTCGCAGCGCCGTCGACCAGGTGAAGGCCGGCACCGCGCGGCGCATCGACAAGCCAGGCCAAGTCTTCTCCCGCATCCACATCGAGGACATCGCCGCGACCGTCGTCGCCGCGATCAACCGTCCGTCGGCGGGCACGATCTACAACGTCGTCGACGATCTTCCCGCCTCGAGCAGCGACCTGATCGCCTACGCCTGCGAACTGCTCGGCAAGCCGGCGCCGCCCGCGATTCCCTGGGCGGAGATCGAACCGACCCTGAGCGCGATGGCACGTTCGTTCTATTCCGAGAACCGCCGCGTGAAGAACGAGCGCATCAAGCATGATCTCGGCGTCGTGCTGCGCCATCCGACCTATCGCGAGGGTCTGCGGGCGATCGCGGCGCTCGGCTAGACCGCGAGTTCTTCGACTGTCGCGATCAGGCGTGCGATGTCGGCGGGTGTGCTGAGGCGATGGTCGCCGCCCTTCACGAAGGTCGTGACGATGTCCGGCGCTTCGAGATGTTGCGCGATCTGCAGCGAATATTCCCACGGCACGTCGGGATCGCTCTGGCCGTGCAGCAGCCGCACCGGGCACGGCAGCGCGAGCTTCTTGTTGAGCACCAGGTGGTTGCGGCCTTCCTCGATCAGCTTCCAGGTAAAGACCGACGGCTCAGGCGAATATTGCGACGGACGTTCGAGCCGGCCGTCGCGCTGCAGGGCCACACGATCCTCGGGTGACAGGCCGGCGAGCAACATGCGCTCGGTGAAGTCTGGCGCGGCCGCGATCAGCACCAGCCCGGCCAGGCGCTCGGGACGCTTCAATGCGACCAGCAGCGACAGCCAACCGCCCATGCTCGAGCCTACCAGCACCAGTTTTCCTGTCGTGAGTTGGTCGACGGCGACGAGCGAATCGTCCAGCCAGCGACCGATCGTGCCGTCCTCGAAGCGGCCGGACGATTGTCCATGGCCGAGATAGTCGAAGCGCAGAAAAGCGTTGCCCCGCGCCTTCGCCCAGCTTTCGAGCGCGATCGCCTTGGTGCCCGTCATGTCGGAGCGGAAGCCGCCCAGGAACACGACGGTGGGCGCACGGCCTTCGGTTCTTGCGTAGGCCACGAAATTTCCGTCCGGCCGCGCGAGCTGCTCTGCCCTACCTTTGACACTCATGTCGTGTTACCTGCCACATCATCGAAACAACTGACAATCAATTGTCGCCTCCAACACTTCTTCAGATCGTCCCTTCGCTGGCTGGCGGCAGTATTGCGCGCGCCACGCTCGACGCCGCGCAAGCGGTGGTCGCCGCGGGCGGCACGGCGATCGTGGCCTCGCCCGGCGGCGCGATGCTGCCCGACCTGCTGCGCTCGCGCGCCACGCATCTCGAGTTGCCCGCATGGGGCGGCCCACTGTGGGCGCGGCTCAGTCTGCCGGGCAAGCTCGCAGCGAGCCTGCGCGAGACCAATGTCGGCCTGATCCAGGCACGCTCGCCCACGGCCGCATGGGTCGCCAGCGCCCTGGCGCGTCGACTCAAGGTGAAATGGATCACGACCCTGCACCGCCCCTTCATGGGCGGCAGCATGACCGAGCGGATGGCCGAGCGCCGTCAACTGCAGGCCGACGCAGTGATCGCCGTCTCCGACTACGTCGCCCGCGATGCGCGCGCACACAACGCGCCCGCCGACCGTGTCCACACGATCGAACTCGGCATCAACCTCGATCGCTTCGATCCCGCCGCCGTACGCGCCGATCGCGTCATTCGCCTGGCGACCGATCTGCGCGTCCCCGACGGCGCGCTTGTCGTCCTGTGTCCCACGCGCTTCGACCGCGATCGCGGACAGAAGCGGCTGGTCGAGGCCATCAAGCTGCTGAATCGCGCCAACGTCTTCTGCCTCCTGCTGGGATCGATCGGTCCGCCGACGGCTCTCGAGAAGGAAGTCGAACGCACGATCGAGGCCGCCGGACTGCACGGCCGCGTCCAGATCGGCCCCTATGTCGACGACATGCCGGCCGCCTACATGCTGGCCGACGTCGTGGTGGCGACCGGCGGCAAGGATCAGGGCTTCAGTCGCCCGATGGTCGAGGCGCAGGCGATGGGCCGCCCCGTCGTGGCCGAAGACGGCGGTGGCGCGGCAGAGGCGCTTTTGCCCGGCACGACGGGCTGGCTCGCCGCCACGAACGATCCCGCAGCCCTTGCCGGCGCGATCGATGCCGCCCTGTCGCTGTCGCCTCCCGCCCGCAGCGAACTTGTCCGCGCGGCCCAGGAGCATGCCCGAAGCCGCTACGGTCTCGGCGACGCCAACGAGCGGCTTTTGCAGCTTTATCGCCAGATTACCGGCTAAAACTTGACTCCACGGGCCTCTTTACCTATCTGCAGGCTCATGGACCGGTTGATTTTCCCCGCTCCCACGACACTGACCACCGTTCGAACTTGATTCGGCCGGGCGCGCGCACTTGTGCCGCTTCCCGGCCTCTGTTCACCGGCGTCCTGCGCCGGTCGATGGGACTTGTTCGCCTCTCTTCTTTCTAGGTGGTTTCGATGATCAATATTTCCCTGCCGGACGGTTCCGTCCGCCAATTCGACAGGCCGGTGAGCGGCGCTGAGATCGCGGCGTCGATCGGACCGGGTCTGGCCAAGGCCGCCCTTGCGCTGCGAATCGACGGCGAGATGAAGGACCTCAGCACGGTCGTGGACCATGACGCCAAGATCGGCATCGTGACGTCCAAGGATCCTGCCGCGCTCGAACTTCTGCGCCACGATGCAGCGCACATCCTGGCGCAAGCCGTTCAGGAACTCTTCCCCGGCACGCAGATCACGTTCGGCCCCTCGACGGAGGATGGCTTCTATTACGACTTCGTGCGGTCCGAGCCGTTTTCGCCCGAGGACTTCGCCAAGATCGAGCAGCGCATGGGCGAGATCGTCGACCGCGACCTGCCGATCGTGCGCGAAGTGTGGGACCGTCCCAAGATCAAGCAGTACTTCGTCGACCACGGCGAGAAGTTCAAAGCCGAGTGGGCCGACGAGCTGCCGAAGGACGAGATCATCACGGTCTACAAGCAGGGCGACTGGCTCGACATGTGCCTCGGTCCGCACCTGCCCTCAACGGGCAAGCTCGGCAAGGCGTTCAAGCTCACGAAAGTGTCGGGCGCCTACTGGCGCGGCGACGCGACCAAGGCGCAGCTCCAGCGGGTCTACGGCACGGTCTTCTTCTCGGACAAGGACCTCAAGGCGTACATGCTGCGCATCGAGGAAGCCGAGAAGCGCGACCATCGCAAGCTCGGCCGAGAGATGGGCCTCTTCCATCAGCAGGAAGACGCGGCCGGCATGGTCTATTGGCATCCCAAGGGCTGGACGTTCTGGCGCACGCTCGAGGCATATCTTCGCCGCAAGCTCGAAGCTGGCGGCTATGTCGAGGTGAAGACGCCGCAGCTCAACGACCGTCGCCTGTGGGAAGCCTCGGGCCACTGGGAGAAGTTCCGCGAGAACATGTATCTCAGCGAGAACGAGGAAGGGCTGAAGGAATTCATCGCCGACCCGGCGCTGCGCGTGTTTGCGCTGAAGCCGATGAATTGCCCGTGCCACATCCAGATATTCAACCAGGGTCTGCGCAGCTATCGCGAACTGCCGCTGCGCATGGCGGAGATGGGATCGTGCCACCGCTTCGAGCCATCGGGCGCGCTGCACGGCATCATGCGCGTGCGCGCCTTCACGCAGGACGACGCGCACATCTTCTGCACGGAAGATCAGATCGAGAGCGAGACGATCCGCTTCTGCAAACTGCTGGGCGAGATCTACAAGGACCTGGGCTTCGAGTATTTCGTGAAATTCTCGGACCGTCCGGCCACGCGCGCCGGCACGGACGCCGTGTGGGACCAGGCCGAGGAAGCACTCCGTTCGGCCTCCAAGGCGGCCGGCCTCGACCTCATCCACAATCCCGGCGAAGGCGCCTTCTACGGGCCGAAACTCGAGTTCGTGCTGCGCGACGCGATCGGTCGCGACTGGCAGTGCGGCACCCTGCAGGTCGATTTCGTCCTGCCGGAACGGTTGGGAGCGGCCTACGTTGCAGAAGATGGTTCGCGTAAGCGGCCGGTCATGCTGCACCGCGCCATCTTCGGCAGCTTTGAGCGCATGATCGGCGTGCTGATCGAGCATTACGCCGGCCGCTTCCCGCTCTGGCTGGCCCCGACGCAAGCAGTGGTGGTCACGATCGTCAACGACGCCGACAGCTATGCCAACGAGGTCGCCGCGAAACTGCGGGCCGCCGGCATGCGGGTCGACGTTGACCTGCGTAACGAGAAGATTAACTACAAGGTGCGCGAGCACTCGCTGGCTCACGTACCGTTGATTCTGGCCGTCGGCCGGCGCGATATGGACAACCAGACTGTCGCCGTGCGCCGCCTGGGATCGGACAAGCAGGAGGTCCTTGAACTCGGGGCCGCCGCCACTACACTTTCAGCCGAGGCGCGGCCGCCCTTCTAGGGGCGGCCACAGTCTCGTTTTCGCCCCTGCACGGGGTTTCATAGAGGAGAAGTAAGCCATAGCTCGACCCGCACAACAGACTGCTCCGACCAAGGATGGTCCGCGCGTCAACGGCGAAATCAGAGCGCCGCAAGTCCGACTGATCGACGAAAACGGCGAGATGGTCGGCGTCGTCAGTTCCCGCGAAGCGTTGGAGATGGCTGAAGAGGCAAGTCTCGACCTGATCGAGATTTCGCCCAACGCCGTGCCGCCCGTCGCCAAGATTTCCGACTACGGCAAGTACAAGTATGAGGCCCAGAAGAAGGCCCACGAGGCGCGCAAGCACCAGAAGGTCATCGAGGTCAAAGAGATCAAGATGCGCCCGAACATCGACGACCACGATTATGAAGTGAAGATGCGCGCCATGAAGCGCTTCATCGAGGAAGGCGACAAGGTGAAGGTCACCCTGCGCTTCCGCGGTCGCGAGATGGTGCACTCCGAGCTCGGCCTGCAGGTCCTGAACCGCGTCCGCGGCGAGATGGATCCACTCACCAAGATCGAATCGATGCCGCGCATGGAAGGCCGGCAGATGATCATGGTGCTGGCTCCGAAGTGACGCCCCGGTGACGTCACGACTGGCATGTTTCGCGGCGGCCCTGGCCGCCGCGTTTGCCGCCCTACCGGCCTCGGCACAACTCAATGCGGCGGCCCAGCAACGCTTCGAACAATACCAGCTTTTGTCGCCGCACCGCGTGTTCATGCTGGATGGGACCGGCAGATCCTACACTTGGGCCGGCGAGAACGGCGCCAACCCCACTGAAGCCGTCGACCGTGGCCTGAAATACTGTGCTGAGCGCAGCAAGGGCGCGTGCACCGTGTACGCCGTGAACAACGTCGTGCTGAACGGGCGGGACTGGAAGTCGGCCGCGCCGTCGGCTCTGCCGCCGATCGGACGCTTGCGGCCCGAGCCCTATTGGGACAACAAGGGACCGCAGGCCGCTGCCGGGCTCATCGTCTGGAGTCACGGCTACATGTCGGGCCGCGATGCCACGACATCGGCGCCGCAAGCCCAGGCCATGAACTTCACCATGAACGGCTACGATCTCTACCGCTTCGACCGGCAATGGATCCGTGACTGGCCGGGCGACGCGACGGCCCTGGTCGACGCGGTGAAGCAGGCCAAGGCGATGGGCTATCGCCGCGTCATCCTCGCCGGTCAGTCCGCCGGCGGTTGGGTCTCGATCGCCGCCACAATGCGCGGCGCGCCAGTCGATGGCGTGCTTGCCACCTCGCCCGCTCACCATGGCGAGGTGAAGGACATGCGCGATACGTCCTTTGCGCGCTCCGAATGGCGACAGATCGTGGGCGGCATTCGCAAGGGACCGCGCGTGGTCGTCGTCCTGTTCAAGAATGATAGCTACGACGTCGGTGGCCGAGACAACGATGCGCGCACGGCCTTCACCGCTTCGGGCGTCGACTCGATGGTGATTTCCCAGCCCGACGGCTTTGTCGGCCACTCGGCCGCGTACAACGCCTCCTTCGGCGCCAAGTACGGCGCCTGCCTCTACAGCTTCATCGAGACCGGAACGCGCTCGCCGCCGTGTAATTAGACTACGGCATATACGAACCACCGTTGACGTGCAGGATCTGGCCGGTCGTGGCATCCGAATCGTCGGAGGCCAGGAACACCGCCGTACGCGCGATCTGTTCGGGCGTCAGCATCTTGCCGCCGAGCGGCAGGTTGGCTTTGGCCATCTCGATCAGCTCTTCGGTGGTGTTGCCGAAGCGTGGCTGGGCGGTGTCGGTGAGGCTGGGCGCGATTGCGTTGACGCGGATGTTGTAGGGCGCAAGTTCCAGCGCCATCGCGCGCGTCATCGAGACCACCCCGCCCTTGCTGGCGCTGTAGTGCACGCCGCGCACCGCACCGCGGATCGCGGCCGACGACAGGTTGATGATCGAGCCGCTGGCTTTCTTCGCCGCGATCGCCGCCTTGGCGAAGGCGATGCTGCCGAAGCAACCGGCCTTGAGGTTGATGTCGAGCAGGAAGTCCCAGTCGCTCTCTTTCATCTCGAGCAGCGGCACGCGCGGGTAGACGCCGGCATTGTTGACCAGGATGTCCGGCGCGCCGAGTTGCTTCACCGTTTCGGCCATCATGGCGTCGATCTCCGGCACCTTGCCGACGTCGCCCTTGAGCAACAACGCCTTGCGGCCGGCCGCCGTCACCTTGGCCGCGACGGCCTCGGCGCCCTTCTGGTCGTCGAACCAGTTCACGGCGACGTCCGCCCCCGCCTCGGCCAGGGCCACGGCGATCGCCGCCCCTATGCCTTGCTGGGCGCCCGTCACAAGTGCCACTTTTCCGGTCAGTTTCATGCAAATTCCCTCTTTTCACGGCCGATCCTGCCATAACCGTGCCGGCTTGCACGGGCGAAGGCTCGCCGCTATAAACCCGCCTCCTTCGAGTGGCCTGGCCAATAAGGGCATTGCCTCGGCCGCTTTGTAAGGACTTTTCGGACGCAAGTTCGGGACCCGCGCGCAAGCGCTAACCCTTTGAAAAGGAACAAAAATGCCCAAGATGAAGACCAAGAGCGGAGCCAAGAAGCGTTTTCGCTTCACGGCCTCCGGCAAGATCAAGCATGGCGTCGTCGGCAAGCGTCACGGCATGACGAAGCGGGGTAACCGCTTCCTCCGCCAGGCGACCGGCATGAGCATCGTGTCCGAGCCGGACACGCGCATCATCAAGCGCAACTTCTTCCCATACGAGAGGTAGACCATGGCACGCGTCAAGCGGGGCGTGGCTGCACACGCTCGTCACAAGAAGGTCCTGAAGCTCGCCAAGGGTTATCGCGGCCGCGCCAGCCTGGCGTTCCGCGTCGGCATCGAGAAGGTCGAAAAGGGCCTTCAGTATGCCTACCGCGACCGCCGCAACAAGAAGCGCGCGTTCCGTGGGCTCTGGATCCAGCGCATCAACGCCGCGGTCCGCGAGCACGGCATGACCTACTCGCAGTTCATGAACGGCATCCTGAAGTCCGGGATCGAGGTCGACCGCAAGGTCATGGCCGATCTCGCGGCGCGGGAGCCGGCAGCGTTTAAGGCCCTGGTCGATCAGGCCCAGGCCGCCCTCAAGTAGTCTTTCGCGCATCGCGCGCGGCAGATAGCAATCGTTAAGAGGGAGCCTGGACCACAGGCTCCCTTTTTTCGTGTTCGGATTCGGAGAGCGAGAGATGGACGATCTTTCCGCCATACGCAGCGAGGCGCTCGGCGCCGTCGAGCAGGCCACCGACCTTGCGGCCCTCGAGGCCGCGCGCGTTGCCGTGCTCGGCAAGAAGGGCAGCGTCACCGGCCTGATGAAGACCCTGGGCGGCATGGCGCCGGACCAGCGCAAGGAATTCGGCGCGCGGGTGAACCAGCTCAAAGGCGAGATCGAGGCGGCACTCGAGGCGCGCAAGGGCCTGCTCGGCAATGCAGCCCTCGCCGCCCGGCTTGCCTCCGAGAAGATCGACGTCTCCCTGCCGGCGCGGCCCGAGAACCCGGGCACGCTCCATCCGATCGGCCAGGTGATGGACGAGATCGCCGCGATCTTCGGCGACATGGGTTTCACCTGGGCCGAGGGTCCGGACATCGAGGACGACTGGCACAACTTCTCTGCCCTCAACATCCCGCCCGATCATCCGGCGCGGCAGATGCAGGACACGTTCTACCTGCCGTCGCGCGCCGACGGCACGCCGATGGTGCTGCGCACGCACACCTCTCCGGTGCAGGCGCGCACGATGCTGAACAAGGACGTGCAGAAGATGCTGGCCGATGGCGGTGCGCTCCGCATCATCGTGCCGGGACGCACCTTCCGCATCGACAACGACGCCACGCACACGCCGATGTTCCATCAGGTCGAGGGGCTGGTGATCGACCGCACGACGCACATGGGCCATCTCAAGGGCTGCCTGGTCGATTTCTGCCGCGCCTTCTTCGAAGTCGACGACCTGCCGCTGCGCTTCCGCCCCTCCTACTTCCCGTTCACCGAGCCGTCGGCTGAGGTCGACATCGGCTGCTCGTGGAAGGGCGGCGAACTCAAGATCGGCGCCGGCGATTCTTGGCTCGAGATCCTGGGCTCCGGCATGGTCCATCCGAACGTGATCGCCAATTGCGGCCTCGATCCCGCCGTCTACCAGGGCTTCGCCTTCGGCATGGGCATCGATCGCATCGCCATGCTGAAGTACGGCATCCCCGACCTGCGCAGCTTCTTCGATAGCGACCTGCGCTGGCTGCGGCACTACGGCTTCTCCGCGCTGGAAGGAGTCGCGCGATGAAATTCACGCTGAGCTGGCTCAAGGAGCATCTCGAGACCACCGCGACGCTGGTCGAAGTGCGCGACGCGCTCACCATGCTCGGGCTCGAGGTCGAGGGCATCGCCAACCCGGCCGAGACCCTGAAGGGCTTCATCGTGGGCTACGTGGTCGAGGCCGTGCAGCATCCCAACGCCGATCGCCTGCGCGTCTGCAAGGTCGACACGGGCAATGGCGTCGTCCAGGTCGTGTGCGGCGCGCCCAACGCGCGCACCGGTATGAAGGGCGTGTTCGCGCCTCCCGGCAGCTATATCCCGGGCACCGACATGCATCTCAAGGTCGGCAAGATCCGCGGCGAGGAGAGCAACGGCATGCTCTGCTCGATGCGCGAGCTCGAGCTGAGCGACGATCACGACGGCATCATCGACCTGCCGGCCGAGACCAAGACCGGCATTCCAGCGGCCGAAGCCCTCGGCCTCGACGATCCCGTGATCGAGATCAAGGTGACGCCGAATCGCGGCGATTGCCTGGGCGTGCACGGCATCGCGCGCGACCTCGCGGCTGCAGGTCTCGGCACTCTGAAGCCGATGAAGGTCGAACGGATCAAGGGCAGCTACACCAGCCCGATCAAGTGGACGCACGGCTACGAGGCCAAGCCCGACAGCCCCTGCCCGATCGTGCTCGGCCGGCATTTCCGCGGCGTCAAGAACGGCCCCTCGCCCGACTGGCTGCAGCGTCGCCTCAAGGCGATCGGCCTGCGTCCGATCTCCGCCCTGGTCGATATCACCAACCTCGTGTGCTTCGACCTCAACCGGCCGCTGCATGTGTTCGACGCCCAGAAGCTCTCGGGTGATCTCGTCATGCGCCAGGCGCGCGAGGGCGAGATGATCCAGGCGCTCGACGGCAAGACCTACGAGCTCGATCCGGGCATGTCGGTGATCGCCGATTCGAAGGCTGCGCACGGCATCGGCGGCGTGATGGGCGGCGAGGAGACGGGCGTGCAGCCCGAGACGACCGAAGTGTTCCTCGAAGTCGCCTACTTCACGCCGATCAAGGTCGCCGCCACGGGACGCAAGCTCGGCATCCAGTCCGACGCGCGCTATCGCTTCGAGCGCGGCATCGATCCGCAGTCGGTGCAATGGGGCACCGACGTGGCCACGCAGCTGATTCTCGAGCTGTGCGGCGGCGAGGCGAGCGAGATCACCTCGAGCGGCGTGATGCCGGATTGGGAGCGCAGCTACACACTCCGCGCCGACCGCGTGAAGAACCTCACGGCAATCGACGTGTCGGCGAAGGACACGACCGACATCCTCGCCAAGCTCGGCTTCACCATGTCGGGCACCGGTCAGAATAGCGAGGGTTGGACCGCCGCCGTGCCGTCGTGGCGCCCCGACATCGTGGGCGAGGCCGATCTGGTCGAGGAAGTCACGCGGGTCGCGGGCTTCGACAGGATCCCGACCACGTCGCTGCCGCGTCTGTCGGCCACGTCGAAGCCGACGCGCGATCCGCTGCAGCGCCGCGTGCCGCAGGCGCGCCGGTCGCTCGCCCAGCGCGGCATGAACGAGGTCGTGACCTGGTCATTCCTGCCGCTGAAGAAGGCCGAGCGGTTCGGCGGCGGCGGCGCCGACGTGCGGCTGCTGAACTCGATCGATGCAACGCTCGACACGATGCGGCCCTCGATCCTGCCGAACCTGATCGACGCCGCCGCGCGCAACGAGGCGCGTGGCCTGAGCGATCCCGCCCTGTTCGAGGTCGGCCCGCAGTACAAGGACGCGACACCGACCGGCCAGGCCCGCGTGGCCGCCGGCCTGCGCCACAACATGGCGATCCCGCGCAACTGGGAGGGCCCTGCCCGCACCGTCGATGCCTACGATGCCAAGGCCGACGCGATGGCCGTGCTGGCCGCGATCGGCGCGCCGGTCGAGAACATGAGCGCCCAAGCCGGCGCGCCCGACTGGTATCATCCCGGCCGTTCGGGCGTGATCAAGCTCGGCGATCGTGTGATGGCGACCTTCGGCGAACTGCATCCGGAACTCACGACGGCCGCGGACCTCAAAGGGCCGGTCGCGGCGTTCGAGGTCTTCCTCGATGCCCCGCCGCCGCCCAAGACGAAAGCCACCAAGGCGCGCTCCAAGCTCACCCTGTCGGCGTTCCAGCCGGTCGAGCGCGACTTCGCCTTCCTGGTCGATGCCGGCGTCGAGGCCGAGAAGCTTGTCCGCGCCGCCCGCAATGCCGACAAAGTGCTGATCACGTCTGTGCGCGTGTTCGACGTCTATGCCGGCAAGGGCGTGCCCGAGGGCAAGAAGTCGCTGGCCATCGCCGTCACATTGCAGCCGGTCGAACGCACCCTCACGGATGCGGAGATCGAAGCGGTGTGCAACAAGATCGTCGCCGCCGTCACCAAGGCGACCGGCGCCCAATTGCGCGCATAGTCTGCGTGGTTAGAGTGAAATGACCGACCTGTCGTTGATCCGTAATTTCTCGATCATTGCCCATATCGACCATGGCAAGAGCACGCTGGCCGATCGCCTGCTGATGGCGTGCGGCGCGGTGACCGAGCGCGAGTTCCATGACCAGATGCTCGATTCGATGGACATCGAGCGCGAGCGCGGCATCACCATCAAGGCGCAGACCGTGCGCCTCAACTACACGGCCAAGGACGGCAAGACCTACATCCTGAACCTGATGGACACACCGGGCCACGTCGACTTCGCCTACGAGGTGAGCCGCTCACTGGCGGCCTGCGAAGGTTCGCTGCTGGTCGTCGACGCCTCCCAGGGCGTCGAAGCCCAGACACTGGCCAACGCGTATCACGCGATCGAAGCCAACCACGAGATCATCCCGGTCCTCAACAAGATCGATCTGCCCTCGGCCGATCCCGATCGGGTCTGCCGCGAGATCGAGGACGTGGTCGGCATCGACACGTCGGAGGCCGTCAAGGTCTCGGCCAAGACCGGTCTCGGCATCGACGATCTGCTCGAGGCCATGGTCAAGCGCCTGCCGCCGCCCAAGGGCGAGCGCAACGCGCCGCTGAAGGCCCTGTTGGTCGACAGCTGGTACGACCCGTACCTCGGCGTCGTCACTTTGGTGCGCGTGCAGGACGGCGTGCTGAAGCGTGGCATGAAGATCCGCATGATGGCGGCAGCCGCGGCCTACGACCTCGACAAGGTCGGCATCTTCGCGCCCAAGGCCACCGACGTGGCCGAGCTCGGCCCGGGCGAAATCGGCTTCATCATCGCCGGCATCAAGACGATCGCGGACTGCAAGGTCGGCGACACGATCACCGACGATCGCAAGCCCGCCACCGAGATGCTGGCCGGCTTCAAGCCTTCCGTGCCGGTGGTGTTCTGCGGCCTCTTCCCGGCCGACGCCGCCGAGTTCGAGACGCTCCGCGAATCGCTCTCCAAGCTCCGCCTCAACGACTCGTCGTTCCATTTCGAGGCCGAGACCAGTGCGGCCCTGGGCTTCGGCTTCCGCTGCGGCTTCCTCGGCCTGCTGCATCTCGAGATCGTGCAGGAACGCCTCGAGCGCGAATTCAACCTCGACCTCGTCACGACGGCACCCTCGGTCGTCTACAAGGTCAAGATGGTCGACGGTTCCGACATGGAGCTGCACAATCCGGCCGACTATCCCGATCCGATGAAGATCGAGTCGATGCAGGAGCCGTGGATCAAGGCCACGATCATCACGCCCGACGAGCATCTGGGCTCCGTGCTGACGCTCTGCCAGGAGCGTCGCGGCCAGCAGATCGAGCTGACCTACGCCGGCACGCGCGCCATGGCGATCTACCGCCTGCCGTTGAACGAGGTCGTGTTCGACTTCTACGACCGGCTGAAATCGATGACGCGCGGCTATGCCAGCTTCGACTACGAGATGGATGGCTACGAGCAGAGCGAACTGGTGAAGCTCGCCATCCTGGTGAACGCCGAGCCGGTCGATGCGCTGTCGATGATCGTGCACAAGAACGCCGCCGAGACCCGCGGTCGCGCGCTCTGCGAGCGGCTGAAGGACCTGATCCCGCGCCAGCTCTTCAAGATCGCCATCCAGGCCGCGATCGGCGGCAGGGTGGTCGCGCGCGAGACCATCAGCCCGATGCGCAAGGACGTGCTGGCCAAGTGCTATGGCGGCGATATCAGCCGCAAGAAGAAGCTCCTGGAGAAGCAGAAGAAGGGCAAGAAGCGCATGCGGCAGATCGGCGAGGTCGAGATCCCGCAGTCCGCCTTCATTGCCGCCCTCAAGATGGACAACCGCTAGCGGCCCGAAAATCGCAAAAGTGTCTCCAAATCCTGGGACACCTAAAATGCAGCTGCGATAGGCTTTTCTCGCGATTTGTCCCGGATTCCACCACCCCTCCCGCGCAACAAAATTGCGCGACTGGGCCTGCGACTGGGGCCTATGACAGGCCGCGTCCGCGCCGACGGCGGGGACGGCGAGATCCTATGGCAAAGCCCGACGGGCGACCGTCCGAGCGATGGCCCTCGCCGCCCGATTGCCCGATCCACAGACAGAAGAGTCCCAGTACGAGGAAGACCGGAAGGGCCGGCAGGCGCAGCAGCGGCATCGCCCCCCAGCTCCAGCCGCGCGCCGAGACGTGCTGGGTCAGGTAGGCCTGGATGCCCGACAACGACCCGTAATCGAGGTGCGCCCATACGTCACCCAGGGTGAGGAAGCGAAACACGCCCTCCGACCACCAGGTCAACCCGTTCTGTACCGTCGTCGCGACCGTTGCCACGAGCAGCAGCCATCCCAAGGCCCGAAACAGGACCATCTTCCCCCCCCGATTACCCGGGCGCACCCTATCCAAGCGACGTTGGCGGGGGAAGATGCCGTTGCCCATGCCGACCAGCACGCTATAAGAGCCGCCGACCACGCCCTCCGAAGCTCTTTAGAGCGCAGGAGGGCCGCTCCCGGAGGACAGGTGGCCGAGTGGTTTAAGGCACACGCTTGGAAAGCGTGCGTGGTGTAACAGCCACCGCGGGTTCGAATCCCGCCCTGTCCGCCATATCTTTGCGTTAATGCATTGATATTATTACATTTTCTAATATAGAAGGCATGTCGGCCCCAATCTGGGCCCCAATCCCGGCGCTGGATTGAAACGGACCAATTCGGACGACTATGGAGTCTTCACGTCATCAGTCGATCACACGATCCTAACGGACCGCGCCCTCATCCGCGCGGTTATCAATGTGCCAGCAGCCCATCACGTTACTCGCGCGGCGTCGTGGGTCATCAAGCCTTCACCCAAGCCCCGCGATCGTTCGCCAGCTTTAGGTGCCGACGAGCCAGAGCGACGATGGAAAATCCACCTAAATCAATAGTACGCCAGCGGCGCGATCCAGCGTGACGCGTGACGCAGCACACGGCTGCCGATCAGCGGCTTTTCCAGCCGCGCTACCCGCGCGCACAGCCGCTCGTAGGTCTTGCGGGTCATGCCGGGCGGGCGCTGCGGCAGGGCATCCACCACCGGGCGAGAGCCGTCCAGGCGCTGCCTGAGCCTGTAGGCCTGCAGGTAAGCCCTCGCCTTAGTGCTTCGGCGCTGGCTCTCGTAAATCGGGCTCCCGCAGCAGGTCCGGCAGCAGTACCCGCCAAAGCCCTTGAACAGGCGCGCCACCCGCCGATCGCAATGCGGGCAGTGCAGCCAGGGCCGGTCACCGCCGAAGTGGCATCGCGTCCATGACACCCTGATGGACTGTCGCGCCGACTGGTTGCGGAGCTCGAGCAGAATCCGGTACCGAGCCGCACGCATCGTCACGATGCTGGGCCACCGTAATGACGGTTGGAGCGTGATCCAGCCGTCCGCCAGAAGACCGGCACGGTGGATCTCGCGCACATCGATCACGTCGCTGGCGAGCGAGCTATCGCCAAAAGTTGGTGACGGCCTGATCTGTCAGGCGGCGGCGGTTGCGGTCTGAAGGTTGTTCGCCTTGGCGGTGACCTCCAGCCCGTTGGTGAACTTCACCCCCAGGATCAGTTTTGGCA
>CAIKZO010000083.1 GCA_903832005.1 Enhydrobacter aerosaccus
AAAGCGGCCGGACTGTGACTCACGGACTGGTATCGCTGCAGGGGGCAGGCCACCTCCGCGCGGCGGCGTGTTGGATGTGCGGGCCGGGACGGAAGGATGGGCTCCGCAGGGGCCGAACAAAAGGATGCCACCAGCAGGGGGCAGGAAGAACAGAAAAGGAAGGACACGATGACGTCAGACAGTATAGCCTGATCCCAAGACCTCAACTGTCCACGGAAACGGGGTAGGTCCACCCTATGATCCCCCAAAATCACCCACTCGATTCCCGGAAGAGCCTGGATTATGTTTGTGGGGCGCGGCAACGCCCTGTTGTGCGATGCAGCGTAAAGAGAGCGAGTGACCGCCCAACATGAAGATCTCGGCCGCAACTCAAGCAGCCCTGCCGGGCCCCGGAATCCATTGGTTGAGCCGGATTCGCACCAAGCTCTTCGCCGCCATCATTCTGTCGACCGGCTGCACCATCGTCGCCTGCGGCGTGTCGGTATTTCTGTTCGATGGCTTCAGTTCGCTGTTCTCGCGCACCATCCGTCGGGACTTCGCGACCTTCGGCAGCATGGTGCGGTTGCAGGAGGAAGCCAAGCAGCTCCTCCAGGTGACCAACTCGCTCGTCACGGCCGATCGCCAGGCACAACTCGCACCGGTCCTTGATTCGATCGCGGAGGGGCGCGAGAAGGCGAATTACGCCGTCGTGGTCCTGCGTCGCGACTTCCAGATGGCCGGTCAGGTTGATGCCATCGCCGCCAAAGTCGACCGCGTCTTCGCGACTTACGCGGCGGTAGAAAAGATAACCTCCAGCCGGATCGCCGCCGTCGAGCGACGCGTTGCGGCGACCGCCGCAGTCCTGCCGGTGCTTGACCGCATCGAGAAGCTCACGGCCGACCGGTCTGACATACCCGGATTGGCCGAATTCAGTCATGCTGTGGCATTGGGGGCTGCGTTGCTCAGCGAAGCCCGCTTCGCGGCAACGACGGAACTCGACCAGACATTGCGTTCGCGGTTTGCCGCGGTGGCCACGGCAATGGATCAACAGGCGGCAGTACTTGCCAAGGTTCCGGAACTCGTGCCTGAGGCAAAGGCACTGGTGGCGCTGGGGAGCGGCCCGGACAATCTGTTCGAGTTGCGCGAGCGCGAACTCAAGGCGATTGCCCTCGAAGCCGAGGCGATGCGGCCGGTCAAGCAGGATGCCGCCGTTCTGGCTGCGGAGTTCGGGCGCGTCGTCGAGCAACGGCGGCACGAACTCGACGACAAGATGCGCAGCTCGGCGGCGCAGACCGAGAAGGCACGGATCTTTCTGCTGATTGTTGGCGCCGCTGCCGTGCTGCCGATCCTGTGTATCGCACTCCTTTACGTCGGCATGAATGTCGCGGGCCGTCTGCGTCGCTTGTCTTTCGCTATGACAACCCTCGCTGCGGGCGACACGCGTATCGAGGTGCCGCGCGCCGGTGCGCGCGACGAAATCGGAGAGATGGCGGAGGCGCTGCAGTTCTTCAAGCGTCAGACGATCGGCGCCCAGCAACTGGCCCGCGAGGTCAATGACAGCATCCGCCAGGTGGCTGTCGCCGCGGGTCAGGCAACCAGCGCGATCGGGCAGGTCTCCGGCGGTGCCAATACCCAGCTCGCGGCGCTGCGTCATGTCGCCAACGGGTTGCAGAAGAGCACGTCGGCGATCACCCTCGTCGCCACCAGCACGCAGTCGGCGCGCGAGCGTGCGCAGCAGATGGCCGGGCTGGTGGCCCAGGGTCGCACCGAGATGGCGGGCATGGTGAGCGCCGTCAACGCCATCGCCGATAGCAGCGGCCAAGTCGCCAAGTTCGTCGACGACATCGCCCGCATCGCCAGCCAAACCAATATGCTGTCGCTCAACGCCGAGATCGAAGCGGCGCGCGCCGGCGAGAACGGCAAGGGATTCACCGTCGTGGCAGAGGAAGTCGGCAAGCTGGCCGACAGTTCGGCCCAGCTCGCGACCGAGATTGCCGCGCAGATCCGCAACGCGATCCAGCAGGCCGAGCATGGTGTCGCGGCGGCGGCACGGTTGAACGAGAGCATCGAGATCATGGCGTCGAGCGTGGCCGAGTCCGATCGGCTCGCCCAGTCGATCGCCGCGGCGATGGAGCAGCAGCAGGCCAACGTCGGCGAGATCAACGGCAAGATGAGCGAGCTGACGGAGATCGGCCAGGCCAACGCCTCGGCGGCCTCGGAGATCTCCACGACAATGCAGGATCTGTCGCGGCTGGCCGAAGAGACGAAAGCGAAGGTCGCCCAATTCAAGACGGCCGAGGACGATGCCGGCGCAACGCGCGCCTCGACACGCTGAAGACGAGGGCGCTACGGCGCGCCAGGGGGAGGATAGTGACGTGAATACATTCTGGAGACTTGGCCCCAAGATCTACTCCGTGGTCATCCTGCTGTCGCTGTTCACTGCCGCTATCGGCGCGGTGGCGATCTCCAGCTTCCAGCAGTACAACGCCATGGTCCGCGATATCGACCGGGCGTCGAAGCGTGCGTGGCTGACCGAGCGCGTCAACTCGATGCTCTATCTCGTGGTCATGGATTCGCGCGGTGTCTACATGTCCCGCGATCTCAAGGAAGCCGAGAAGTATTCACCGGCGATCATCTCGAACCTGCGCGTGATCAGCGGCCTGGTGAACGAGTGGACCAGCCTGATCCGTCCGGAGGACAAGGAGAGGATGGACCGGGTCAATGCCCGCATCGAAGAGCTCATCCGCCTGCGTACCGAGCTTGTTCGCCTTGCGCGTGAAGTCAATCTCGTCGACGCACGCAACTGGGGCGACAACGATGCGAGCCGCGCCAACCGCATCGCCCTCAGCACCGAAATGCTTGCGCTCGGTGCCTCGAACGACAAATACACGCATGACCTTATCGACGAGGTTGCTTCCTTCTACAAGAGCCGGCTCTACCTGATGATCGGGCTGGCAACTATCGGCATCCTTGCCAGCATCGTCCTGGCCATCGGAATCGTCGTGTTCACCATCACCCGGCCGATCATGCGATTGACGCAGGCGATGATTACGTTGGCAGCGGGCAGCACCGATATTGTCGCGACCGACACCAATCGCGGCGACGAAATCGGCGACATGGCCCGCGCCTTCCAGATATTCCTCAACCAGGCGGTCGCGGTGCGCGGGCTGACCACGGGCATCATGGAGAACATTCACCGTGTCGCCATGGCCGCCAGCCAGGCGAGTTCGGCAGTCAGCCAGGTGTCGGACGGCTCGAATATCCAGCTCGACGCGCTCAAGCAGTCGTCCGGCGCGCTCGAGCAGAGCGCGCAGGCGATCGCGGAGGTGGCGCGCAGTACCCAGCAGGCGAGCGAGCGGGCGCGCAGTGCCGCTTCGTTGGTCGGCAAGGAGATCGAGCAGATGACCGGCATGGTCGAGCTGGTCGGTGCAATCTCTGAGAACAGCACCCAGATCAATCGCATCGCCGATTCGATCTCGCGCATTGCCAGCCAGACCAACATGCTGTCGCTCAACGCGTCGATCGAGGCGGCACGTGCCGGCGAGCATGGTCGCGGCTTTGCCGTAGTCGCCGAAGAAGTCGGCAAGCTGGCCGGGAGTTCGCGCAGCCTCGCCCAGGACATTGCCGACCAGGTGGGACAGGCCACTCAACAGGCCGAGCGCGGCGTGGCGATGGCGCGCGAAGTCGCCGGCAAGATGCAGGAGATCGCCACCGGCGTGGCCGAGACTGACAAGCTGATCGGCGCGATCGCCACGGCGATGGAGCAGCAGCAGGCCACGGTCTCCGGCATCAACGAGAATGTCGGTGAGTTGACCCGGATCGGTCAGTCGAATGCGACGGCCGCGGAGGAGATCACCGCCACCATGCTCGACCTGTCGCGCCTGGCAGAGCGCACGCGCCTCGACGTCGACGAATTCGAGAAGTTGTCGCGTTGATCGTCTTGATCAGGGATCGCCATGGATGATCTTGAGCGGACCTTGAGCGAGCTGGCGATGGCGATGCAAGGCCACCGCCGGGCGTTCGCCAGCAAGGATGTGCCGGTCGCACCGAAGGCGAGACCGGAGCCGTCCGATTCACGCGCCGCTCTGCTGGGGCGGCTACTCGCCCATGTCGAGGCGCATGCCGGGCTCCGGATCGACGAGACAGTCGAGGGAAAGCTGCGGGCTGCCCTGTCGTCGGTCGGTATCGTCGAACTCAGCAACTGGATTACCGGGCTCGAAGAGCTGCCCCGCGATCATCCGCACTGGCTCACGCTTCTCGAAAGCCTCACCACCAACGAGACCTACCTGTTTCGGGACCTGCCACAGCTTGAATTGTTGCGGGCGAAGGGACTGATCCCCCTCATTTCCGCAGTGGCGGGACAGCCGCTCCCGTTGCTCAAGCTGTGGTCGGCCGGTTGCGCCTCGGGCGAGGAGGCCAACAGTCTGGCTATCCTCGCGCTCGAGGCGATGGTCGCCGCCGGAGTTGCGAAGGAGACACTGCACGATATCCGGCTCGATCCGCGATGGTCGCTCGATGTGCTGGGCACCGATATCTCGCCGATCATGATCGTGCAGTCGCGCAATCGGGTCTACGGCACAGGCTCGCTCTCGGCGTTCCGCGACACTCCCGCGGCTTTCCTGCGCTTTTTTCCACGCGCCGAGGGCGAGGCGGGCAACCGGAGCCGGATGGTTCGGCAAGATGTCCAGCGGCATGTACGTTTCGAGCAATCGAATCTGATGCAGCCGCGTCCGCAGCTCGCCAGCTTCCACGTCGTCGCTTGCCGCAACGTGCTCGTCTATCTGGCGCCCAAGCCGCGTAAAATCGCCCAGGCCCATGTCGAGGCCGCGGTGAGGCCCGGTGGTTTCCTGCTCCTTGGTCCGACCGATGCGCCTCCCGATCCCCGCTGCTTCGAAGCGATCTGGGGAGATCGCGCCGTCATCTACCGCAGGTTGGCGTGATATGACGGACTTTCTTTCCGACATGGCGTGGACGGGCTTCGAGCTGGCGGGCGAAGCGCTGGCCCTGCCGGCCGCTACCGTCGAGCAGGTGATGGCGGCCAGCCAGGTGACGGCCCTACCTTTCGCCCCTCTTGCAGTCGAAGGAGTGGCCAGTATCTCGGGTGATGTCGTGCCCGTGCTCGATCCCGTCGCGCTGCGCCAGTCCGAGCGGCCGGTGCGATCGCGCACCGGTGCGCAGTTCATGATCGTACGCTTTGCCGGTCAGCGCTTTGCCGTGCGTATCGAGCGCATGTTGTTTGTGGCCGCCACCCTGTCTCCGGAGAGCGACGGCACAACGCAATGGAATGGCACGTTCGTGACCTGCATCGATCCTGCGTCGCTGGGCCTTTCCGCGTTGGAGCCGAAGCTGCCACCGCGGGGCGTTCCGGGGGTGATCGCCAATAGCCGTGACGGACAGCCATCGAAAGACATGACGCAAGCGGAGGACGCAGTGCTCGCCGTCGAGGTGGCGGGGCAACTCTATGGCCTGCCGTCTCAGTCGGTGGTCGAGCTGCTCGAGAATGCCGAGCTGACGCCGCTGCCTCTTGTGCCTCCGGCATTGCGTGGCGTGATGGTTTTGCGCGGCCGGCCGCTTCTCGCGTTCTGCCTCGACCGGCTGCTCGGCGGGGCCGGCGCAGTGACGCCTGGTGGCCATGTCGTCCTGTCGGTCGGCCGTAACCGTATCGTCCTGGTGGTCGATGCGATCGTCGGGTTACGGCGCCAGGGCTCGCAGGCAGTCCGGCTCGATCCAGAGAAACTGATCGATGCCGAATGGCTGTCGTTGGCTGCACAGATGCCGGGCGATATCGAGCAGCGTGCGGCTAGGGACGTCAGTCGGCAGCGCTTTCTCTGCGTCACCCTTGGTGACCGTCCTTATGCATTGGCGTTGGCTGCAGTCGAGCGCGTTCTTCCAGCCCGCCAGTCGGTGATGCTGCCCTTCGGCGCGCCGGCCGGGGTCGATGGCGCGATCGAGTATGGCGGCCGGATCGTTCCGGTGACCGAAGGTTGGCGCTGGCTGTCGCTCGACGCCGCCGGGCCCGCCAGCGCCTACGTGGTGCTGCAGTTGGACGGTGAGCAGCGGGTACTGGCGGTGAACGGCGTGCAACGTATCATCACGATAGCGCGCGACGACATCCTGCTCACAGCCAATGCCGATCCGCGTATCGCTGGCCTCGGCACCGCCAACGGTCGCACGCTCGAGATCCTGTCCACCGCCGCGCTGCTCGCCCGGCAGGAGGCGGCATGAACGCTCGCCGCGTCCTGGTGGTCGACGATTCGACCTTCATGCGGATCGCCCTGCGCCGAATCATCGAGAGCGAAGGAGCAATGACGGTGGTCGGCGAGGCCCGCAACGGCCGCGAGGCGGTTACGCTGGCGCGCGACCTCAAACCCGACATCATCACCATGGATGTCGAGATGCCCGAGCTCGACGGCCTCGAGGCGATGAAGCAGATCATCGCCGCGAACCGGCCGGCGCCGATCATGATCATGGTCAGCGGCCATACCCAAAGTGGCACGGAGGCAACGATCAAGGCTTTGAGCCTCGGCGCGGTCGACTTCGTCTCGAAGTCTTCCTCCTTTGCCGCCGAAGATCTCGGCCATGTCGACAGTGAGCTCAAGGAGAAGCTGCGTTACTGGGCGAATCAGCCGGCACCGCTGCCGCCACGCGTGCGCGTCCAGCCGGCCACGGCTTTGCAGTCCACCGATACGAAGCCGCTTCTGCAGCCGCGCACACCGCGCGGTCAGGTCGATCTCGTCGTCGTGGCCGTCTCCACGGGCGGCCCCCAGATGCTGGGAAGCTTTCTCGCCAACGCAGCCCCACTCGGCGCGCCGATGGTGATTGCGCAGCACATGCCGCCCAAGTTCACCACCAGCCTGGCCAGTTTGCTGGCCAACGAAACGCGCCTCAATGTTCGCGAAGGAACGCATCGCATGGCCCTCCCGCCGGGCTCGGTGACCATCATCCCGGGCGGCGGTGACGGCATCGTGGCGCGCTCAGCCGCAGGCTTCGAGCTGAGGCTGACCACGCACGACGCGTTGGTCCATCCTTGCGGAGATCTGTTGTTCGAGACGGCGGCCATGGTTGCGCGCCATCCGGTGGGAGTAATCTTGACTGGCATGGGCAGCGACGGGACCAAGGGCGCACTCCAGCTGCTTCGCCGGCGTTCGCCGGTGCTGGTGCAGGCTCCCAAGACCTGCGTCGTGTCGGGAATGCCGACGGCTGCCATCGAGGCTGGCGTCGCGAGCGAGGCACTGCCGCCCGATGGCATCGGACAAAGGCTCGTGCTTTGGACCGGCGCTGGCTATACCCCAAAGACAGAATTGGCGGAGACCTTATGACTAAGAATATTCTCGTTGTTGACGACTCCTTCATCATGCGCACGATCATCAAGGACATCGTCGAGAGCGATCTCGAGTTCAAGGTCGTGGGCTTCGCCGAGAACGGCAAGGTTGGCCTGCAGAAGACGCGTGAGCTCAAGCCCGACGCCCTGATCCTCGACCTCGAGATGCCGGAAATGTCCGGCATCGACATGCTGAAGCGCCTGGCGCTGCTGTCGAAGGCCAAGGTGATCGTTGTTTCGTCGGTCGGCCAGGCAGGGTCGCCGCAAGCGGTGCAGGCGCGCCAGCTCGGCGCGGTCGACATCATCGCCAAGCCATCGGGCGCCATGAGCCTCGACCTCCAGGCCAAGAAGGGTCACGAGATCGTCCAGGCACTGCGGCGCGCCCTGGGCATGGAACCCGCGCCATCATGAGCGACTTAGTCGAGACACTCTGGCAGGAATTCGGCGCAGAGAGCGACGAGCATCTCGCCGTGCTCGAGCCGTTGCTGGTTCGCCTCGGCACCGCGGAAGGAGAGACCGGCGACGTTGCGCGCGTGTTCCGCGGTTTCCATTCGCTGAAGGGACTGTCCCGGGCGATGTCGCTGCACGGCATGGAGGCCGTGGCGCATCGCACCGAGAACCTGCTCGGGCTGATGCGCGATGGCGGCGTGCCGATGACCGAGCCGATGCTCGATGGTTTGCTCGAAGCCGTCGACTGCCTCAAAGGCCTGCGCGACACCGCGATCCGCGGTCGCGCCGACAGCGAACCGCCGCCCGCGCTGCTGCAGCGTCTCGATGCGCTGTTCGAAGCAGCTGGCGGTAGCGAGGCGGTTGCGGAGCCAACGCCTGCGGCGACCGAGGCCGCGCCGTCCGCCGGCCTGGGCGACGACGAGATGTTGGGCCTCTTCGCCGAATTGATGCAGGCCCGCTTGCCGGAACTGGCCCGCGCGTTCGAGGCCGACGAAGCTGGTCGCACGGATCTGGTCGACACGCTCGATTCGATGCAGCACGCAGCGGAGGTGATGGACTTCGATCAGGTCGCCGAAACAGTCGGTGGCTTGAAGGAGTATCTCGCCGCGCAGGGTCTGCCGTTGGGCGAGGATGCACGACGTGAGGCGATCGAACGGATCGCGCAAGTGGCCTTGCAGGCAAGGCTGCTGAACGAGGTCGTCGGCGGCGATGCCGGCGCGACTGGTCTTACCGAGGCGCTCGGCGGTGTACTGGTCGAGGATCGTGCTCGAACGCTCGTTGCGTTGGCGCAGGCGCTGAGCGCGCTTGAACGCGCGGCCGGCACCGGCGAGGCGCCGGTGTTGCGCAAAGCGGCCGCTGACGTCGCGCGCCTCGGCCATGCCGCCGGTTCGATCCTGCAATGTCTGGCCGTCGAGCAGGCGGCGGAGTTGTTGCTGCTGATCGAGGATGTTGCCAGTCGCGTTGCCAATGGCGAGACGGTTCCCAGCGAGTTGCTCGCCTCGACCATGCAGTTCGCCGTGGAGACGATCGCTGCGGAAGCGGACCAGGGCCGCGATCTCGACGGCCGGCAGGCGACCGACCTTACCCAGCGCATTCGCGACGCCCTGTCCGCCGATCCGGCGACCGGCGCGACGCCGCAGGTCGACGAGCTGTTGGCGGGCTTGAAAGGCCGGCCGGAAGTGCTGGGCAGCCTGTCGAGCGACAATGTCGGCGACCTTGCCGCGGGCGTCGCGGCGGGAGCCAATGTCTATGAACTGATGTTGTTCCTTGAGGAGCAGCCGGCGATCGGCGAGGCGATCGTCGCGTGGCTGACCGCCGAGACGAAGATCATCAGCAATCGCACGGTGCTGACCAATGGCGAGAGCTGGTTCGACTTCCTGATCCTGTCACCGCAGGCGCCGGAGGAGGTGCGTGCCTCGCTCCTGGCACTCGATCCGGACCGGCGGTGCGTCAAGTCGCTGCGTCAGGTCGGCGGCGAGGCGCTGCTCGACAACGATGAAGAGGCGGGCGCCGCGGTTCCGAACTCGCCGGATGCTGCATCCCGTGGAGTGCAGGACAGCGGCGACAGCCGCAGATCGACGGTGCTGCGTGTGCGTAGCGACGTCATCGACCGCTTCATGACGCGTATTGGCGAGATCCGCATCGTCGCCGCCGAACTTGCCGAGGCCGCCGCGTCGCCGGACGGCGATCCACGTCGCCGCGGTCGTCGTGGCGCGGCCGATCTTGCGCGCGCCGTCGAGACCGAACTGCGGCGCCTGCAGGGGGCCGCGCTCGAATTGCGGGTCGTGCCGATCGATACGATCCTGACGCGCTTCCCGCGGGTCGTGCGCGCCCTTGCCCAGGAGCAGGGCAAGAATGTGCGGCTGGTGCTCGAAGGCCGCGACGTGCGGGTCGACAAGAGCATGATAGAGCTGCTGGTCGATCCGCTGATGCACATGGTCCGGAACGCCATCGATCACGGCATCGAAGTGCCCGACGACCGGACCCGCGCCGGCAAACCGGCCCAGGCCACGGTCACGCTGGCCGCGATGCCGCGCGGTAGCGAGATCCTGGTGCGTGTGTCCGACGACGGTCGTGGATTGAACGCTACGGCGATCCTCGACAAGGCGGTCGCGCGAGGTCTCACCACCGCCGCCGACGCACCGCGCCTCAACCCGCACGAGATCTACCGCTTCATCTTCGCCGCGGGCTTCTCGACCGCTGCGAAGCTCACCGAGACGTCCGGCCGAGGTGTCGGCATGGATGTGGTGCTGACCACCGTGCAGCAGCTCGGCGGCGACATCGACGTGGAAACGCAAGCAGGCGCCGGCACCACCTTCACCCTGCGTTTGCCCCTGTCGGCGGCGATGCAGGCGTCGCTGCTGGTCCGGGTCAACGGCCAGACCTTCGGGCTGGCCGAACGCTATGTCTCCTCGGTGCTCGAGGTGCCGACCGATGAGATGGTGGAGTCGGGCGGCCAGATGACGATCCGCCACCAGGGCATCGCTCTGCCGATCTACAAGCTTGCCGACCTGTTGTGGCATGGCGCGGCGGAGCGACGGGCTGGCGGAGATTTTCACAACATTGTCGTGATCTCCAACGGCCGAGAGATGATCGGCCTGGAGGTCGACCGTATCCGCCGCCGGCTCGAGCTGTTCTTGAAGGATCTGCATCCTCTGCTCGCCGCCTGCCCGACGGTGAGCGGCGCCGCGGTTCTGGGCGACGGGCGCATCGTGTTGATGCTCGACGCCGACGAGCTGATTCAGATGGTGCGCAACGGCGCCTGGCGGGGCGCTCCGCAGCGCGCGGAGAAGGTGAGTTGACGACGCATCTCCGGGTCGGCGCCTGCGGCCAGGAGCTGCTGCTGCCGAGCCCGTCGGTACAGCGGGTCAGCGACGGCGGCCTGGTATCGGACGGACGTCCGACGCTCGATCTTTCCCGTCTGCTGGGCGGCGGGCCAGGCGAGGTCATCATCCTCTATGGCGAGGGCGAGGCGGGCATCCTGCTCGCGGTCGACGAGGTCAGGGGTCTGGTGGCCGTGCGCGAGGAGATGCTGGCGCGCCTGCCGCCGTTGTCGCCGCGCTTCGGCCAGCTTTTCGATTCCATCGCGATCGAGCCGATCGACGGACGATATCCGCTGTGCCTGCGCAAGAGACTCGATCCGATGGCGCTGGAACCGGAGCGCACCTGACGATGGACGGCGAAGTGCAGATCCCGGGCTACACTGCGCTTGCCGAGCGACTGCTCGCCCACTGCCTTGTCCAAGCCAATCTTTCAGATGCCTCGAAAGCGCCAGACGCTTTCGCCGGCGCGTTTCGCCGCCTGGCCAGTGTGTTTGCGCTCGACCATGCCGCTGCTGCCGGCGAGCCGCCGCGGGCCATCATGTCGACGCTTGCGGCAGGCCTGGTCGAGGCGACGGCGGGCTCGTCCTGCCGGCTGCTGCTCAAATCGGCCTCCGACTCGCTCAGTCTGCTCGAGGAGATCGGACTGGCATCGACGGCAATGCCAGTCGCGGTGCCATTGACCCGCTTCGACGGAGAGACGGTCGGTGTGCTCGAGCTGCTATGTTCGCGCGCTCTTGGCGCCGCCGATCTCGAGCTGGCCGCCGAGGTGGGCAGCCATATCGCCGAGCTCGCCGTGACTGCGGGCCTGCTGCCGTGGCTGTCGTCGGGCGTGCGCCTGGAGGATCGGCCGTCACTCGACGAGGATACGCAGGCGGGGGCCAAGATGCTGGCCCGCATCCTGGCGACGGCGCTGGAGATCGTGGGGGCAGACCGCGGCTGGATGCTGCTCCACGATTCGTCGACGGACGAGCTCTTCACCAGCCAGGCGGAAGGGCTGGGCGGACGCGAGCTTCGGGTCGGCGCGCAGGACGGCATCGCCGGCGCGACCTTCCGCACCGGCGAGCAGATCAACATCGCCCAGGCCTACCAGGATCCGCGATTCAATCCCGCGATCGATTTCCAGCTCGGCTATCGCACGCGCAACATCCTTTGTACGCCGATCTTCGCCAGCGATGGCCGAAAGCTTGGCGTGCTGCAGGTGGTCAACAAGGGCCACGGCACCTTCGACTCCGCCGACGAAGCGCACCTGCGGGCGCTTGCCGCGCAAATGGGCGTGACGCTCGACTACACCGGCCTGTTCGAGCAGGTGCTGCGCATGAAGTCGCACAACGAGAGCATGCTGCGCAGCCTGACCAATGGCGTGCTGACGCTCGACATGCGCGGCGAGGTCACGTTCGTGAACCAGGCGGCACTCGACATCCTGCGCCGCAGCGAGGACGAGCTGGTCGGCGTGCCGGTCATGAAGGTGTTCGGCGAGATGAATGCCTGGATCCTCGAGGCGATCGACGAGGTTGCCAACGGCCGGTCGGAGAAGAACCTTCCGAACAACGAGTTCTATATCGAGAGCCTCGGTGAATGGGTCTCGGCCAACACCACGCTGTTGCCGCTGCTCGATTCCAAGCGCAATCCGCTGGGCTTCATGCTGGTGATCGAGAGCCTCGAGCGCGAGCGTGAATGGCGCCGCACCATGTCGCGTTATCTTTCGAACGAGATCATCGACCAGCTGATGCAGGACTCGGACGGCATGCTGGGCGGCGTGGCGCAGCCCGCCACTACGCTGTTTTCCGACATCAGGGGCTTCACGACGTTGGCCGAGCAGCTCGGCGCTGCCGGCACGGTGTCGATGCTCAACGAATACTTCTCCTACATGGAAGATGTGGTGACGAACCGCTCCGGCGTCATCGACAAGTATGTCGGCGATGCCATCATGGCGGTGTTCGGCCTGCCGCACGCGGGCGAGAACGACGCACGCAACGCGGTCGCGGCGGCCGGCGAGATGTTGCAGGTGCTGGAACTGCTCAACCGCCGTCGTGCCGAGGCGACGGGCGCCGCGCCGATCCGGATCGGCGTCGGGCTGGCCACCGGCATGGTTATCGCGGGCAACATCGGTTCACCCAAGCGCATGGATTTCACGGTGATCGGCGATGCGGTCAACCTCGCCTCGCGAATCGAGAGCATGACCAAGAATTACGGCGCGGAAATCCTGATCTGCGAACATACCCGCGCGCATCTCGCGGAAGACGCAAAACTGCGCCGGGTCGACGTCGTGCGGGTGCGAGGCCAGACGCGCCCGACCAGCGTATTCGAGGTGCACGACCATCGCCCCGATTGCTGGACGTCCCGGTTCGAGGAAGCGATCGCCGTCTACGAAGCGGGCCTCGATGCCTATATCACCGGCCAGTGGGCCGAGGCCCTGAAGCGCTTCCAGGCCTCTCTGGCGCTACGCGAGGACGACAAGGCGGCCAAGCTGATGATCGAGCGATGCCGGCACTTTCATCTCGACCCGCCGGCCAACTGGGATGGCGTGTCAGGCTGACGGTCTTTACTCGAGTTTGACGTTCGCCACGCGGATGACCTCGGTATAGCGCGCCGCGTCTTCCGCCAGCACGCGGGCAAACTCGGCCGATGAGGTGCCGACCACGATCAGCCCGATATCGGTCAGCCGCTGCACGATCTCCGGCCGGCGCACGGCGTTGCGATAAGCTTCTTCGAGCTTCGCCTTGATCGGTGCGGGTGTGTCGGAGCGGATCGAGATGCCGAAGTCGTTGCTGGCACGCACCTTGGGATAGCCTGCTTCCGCGAAGGTCGGGATGCCGGGGAACTCCGGCATCCCGTATGGTCAAAGTATTGGCCCGACCAACGCACCATCACGCCGCCTCACGATGATAGTAAAGGCTTCCGACTCTACTGGCGGCGGCGGTCCCTAGTGAGGGCGTCTAGAAACCATTCAAGAGGGTACCGCTGACCATTGGGAGCCCCTCGTAGGGATCGTCCAGCAGAGACAGGATTCCGATGGCCAACGAAAAGGCGACGCTGAATAGCATGACGCCTGCTCCAAGCGCCCTGGTATTGCCGGCGTGACAGAACGCGATGGCAATCTGAGTCAACAGTCCGAACAGGAGCAGCGCGAAAAATTTCGAGTGCACGATGCGCGCCTTGTACAAGTCGGTCAGGTCTTCGCGGGCGGACCGGACCACGTTGAGGGACTGCAGGAAGGCCGCGTTGGCGACGGTATTACCCTTGAACGTCGCCGGATCAATCGCCAATCGGTAGAGCTTCTTCAGCGCCTCGCTGGGGAGAGGCTCCGCGCTGCCCGAGCGAGGCACCAGCTCCGCTCCATAGGCCGTGTGGCTGAGATAGCCACTTATGGCGTTGCGCACGTCGTATGCGTCGGAGTCGATACTTGCCGCGATGTACAGCATCACCTTCAGGCTCTTAGTCTCTTGGTGAAGAAGGACGTCCTTTTTCTCCTGTCGCTGCCACACCTCGGCGGCGAGCAGGCTCGCGAAAAGGGCGAAGAGAATGGCGACCGAGGAAAAATAGGGTCCGACGACGCCTCGGATCGTGAAACGGCTTCTGTCAAGGTGTAAAAAAAAGAAGCAAACCGCGACGCCCAGAAGTAAAGGTAGGACGGTCAGGCTGAGCTTGCTGGAGAGTTCCAATGCAGCAGCTTCTTCCATGGCTGCGCGGATGCCCCAGGCCAACGGGATCAAGACGGCGAGCCAGGCCAGAACCAGTTGCGCCCGGCCCTCGAGGACAGGCCGCGTGATAGCTGCCATCACCCGTGCTCCCCTGGCGAGGCGTGATGCCTTGAACTCACCGGGCCTATCAAAAGGTTACAGATTAACGCCACGAACATCATCCCTGCAGCCAAGTACAGTACCTGGGCGCTGCCAAGAGAAAAAGCTATCCCGCCCTCCACTTGTGGAGATCTCATGTGATTGATGACGGATGAAAGAATGACACCGACCGACCAGGCGGAGAGCACCCTGGCGTGGATGTACGTCATGTGTCGACTGCCGAACAGATCGGAGATGTAGGCCGGGATCATGGCGAAGCAGCCCCCGTAGATGCTTACCGCCAGTACATGGAGGACCACGAACAGCGTCAAGTTCGTCTGTCCGATCGCTGCGATGGACATGTAGAAGACTACGCCGAAGAACAGCAGCGCCGTGTAGGTATTCTGACGGCCGATAAAATCGGACGAGGCCGACCAAATCAGCCGTCCACCCATGTTGAACAGGCTGAGCAGGCCCACGTATCCAGCGGCGGCGGCGGTTGTGATGGCCTCGGGAAAGGTGTCGATAAGCTTGTCAGACGCATAAGCAAGCAATGTGATCCCGCCAGTGACATTTAGGCAGAGCAGTATCCAGAGGAGGTAGAACTGAGGCGTCTTCATCGCCTCACGGCCAGCGACGATGTTCTGTGTGCTGTGTTCGGTACCGACTGGGATTGCCACAGCATCATCCCGCGCTGCTGTCTCCGGTTGCCAGCCGGGAGGAGGAACTCGGATTGAGAACGCGCCAATGCTCATCGCGACGAAATAGATGACGCCCATCGCTATAAACGTCTCGCCCACTCCCGCCGAGGTCGGACTGCTGAAGAAGTCGATCAGGTTCTGGGAGAGGGGCGCGGCAATCATAGCTCCTCCTCCAAAGCCCATGATCGAAAGTCCCGACGCCAGGCCCCTCCTGTCGGGAAACCATTGTATGAGGGTCGAGACCGGCCCGATGTACCCCAGTCCGAGCCCGATGCCGCCCAATCCGCCGTAACCTAGGTAAAGCATCCACAGCTGATGGGTAAATACGCCGAGGGCGAACACGAGCAGCCCGCCGCCAAAGCAACAGGCCGCCAGGAACATCACGGCCCTTGGTCCCTGGCGATCGATCCAGCCGGCTCCAATTGTCGTGCTGAGACCGAGGACTGCGATAGCTACGACGAAGAGGGGAGACAGTTCCTGAAGCGACCAATCTTCGGCAGCGGCCGCGCGCACGCCGATGATGCGCGTGAGCGGCTCGCTGAACATCGACAGGGCGTAGACTTGCCCGATGCACAGATGGACGGCGAGGGCCACCGGCGGAATGAGCCATCGATTGAACTTGGGCGCTGCAATAGCACGCGTGTTGGCTAGGATATTCATCTGAGTCTCTTGTAAACCGACATTTCCTAGTAGGCTTTGCTAGCGCTGCCGCCGATCCGATACCAAACCCTTCTCCACTTGTCCTTGCTCAAAACTCCAAGAAGACGAGAAAGCATAGAGTTTTTGGCGACGCAGTCATACCGTCATCGGCATGCTCACGCTTTTGTCCGCCCTCGGTTCCCTGCTATCGTTCCGGGTTCGTAGTCGCCTCTCGCTGGAGCTCGAGCTCGTAGCCTTGCGACATCAGGTGACCGTCCTGCACCGGCAACA
>CAIKZO010000084.1 GCA_903832005.1 Enhydrobacter aerosaccus
AAGTGGCCGCCAAGGGTCCCACGCCGACCGGGCTGTGATGAATTTGGGAGAATGAAAGTTTCGCGTAACGACGCCACGTCCCGACCAATCACCCTTCTTGGGGTAATTCTCAATCGTTGGGCCCGACGGCCCCGGCTCGATGATCGGCCCGCTCCCGAATGCTTTAAATCCTCTTCATTTCCCCGGTTTGCGTCCTGTGAAATATTCGGGTTGTCTTGCGTCTGGCCCAAAGGAACAAGCCCGCCAACCTTCTGTCGCCATCCACCCATGAGAGCCAATGCCTGGTGCCCCGCGATCCTTGCCCCGGCGCTCGCCTTGGGCCTGTCGATCAGCCGGGCCGGGGAGAATCCCACCGCGGTTGCCGGTTCCAGTTCACCGTCGGCATCGTCTCCGCCGCCGGCCAATTCGGCTCCGCCTTTTCTTTCCGAGAAGAGCCGACAAGAAAATTTGTCGGCTCCTTCGACCGCTTCAGTAAATCCTTCCGCCGAAAAGCCACATGCAATTTCAACCGGAGAATCAATTCAGTCACCCGACACTCCCGCAATAACCTCGGCGCTAAGGCGGGCTTTCCCCTATGTCCCGCCGGCCCCATCCACGGAAGCGGTCGCGGGTGCCGCTGTTCCCAAGGGCGATGTCGTGGAGATGAAGCCCTTCCAGGTTTCGGGAACTTTTGAACGAGCGGATCGGGCGCTTGAAGAGAAGGAACGAAAAATCAATCAGGAGGCTTTCACCTTCAAGGACGGCGGCACGATCATGAAGGTCGGAGACCGGCTGGAGCTGAAGTTTAAATATAGTCCCCTCCATAAGGGCTGGGACCTTATCAATCTCATATGGTAGCGGAACTGGCCGCAAGGGTATGGCCCCAACGCCGGGTCGCCTTGCGGAGAGTCGAGGCTTGATGCGTTCGGCCTGACTCTTGGCCGGACCTCACCAGCTCAAGCCGAAGCCAACCGGGATGTAGAGGATGGTGATGACACTCGCGCGCACTTTGCCGAAGTCTTTCTAGTGAATCCCCGTCCCGAATTTGCTGTGGTTTTGTGGACCAGTGGGTCTCTGATTTGCGATCGCAGTGGTCAGGCCCCGGTCCAGCACGCGGGATGTGACCTCGACGTCCGGCAGGACGACGATTTCGGATTCGTCCGTGCCTCGGGCCGCTTGATCGGGGGAGGATTGCTCCGGGCGCTTCGTCCGGGCGCTGGGATCGTAGGGGAAGCTCTCATGGAGAGCGCTCCGCAGGATCGAGCTGGATTTCACCTCATCGCTTTCACCTCTGCTGCCGGGAGGGACTGGGTTGGCAGGAGGGTTGACGGCAGGTATGCTCTTCGCCGTTGGTGGCTCGTCTGGCAGCGGGGTGGTGGCGCTTTTCTTTTCCGCGGGCGCAATCGCCGGCGAATCGGCGCCGGGTAGTCGCGGCACAGCCCACGCGAGCAAGAGCAGGATAAATCCCAGCCGCGGGGAAGTCATGGGTTGGCGGACTGCGACACAGAGCATGGCACGATGTTCATTTCAAAGTTGCGATGCCGCGGGTCAACGTCATTGCCGAGCCCTTCGATAATCCGGAACATATGAGATGGGAAGCACCTCTCACTTGCTCTTTCACTTCATGAACGTTCTTGAACTTGGGGGAACCGCGCGACGCCAGACACTGCTCAGCCGTGGCTTTCCGCTCTTTGCCATCGTGGTTTTAGGACTGGCCGGTCCGCTCGCCGCCGCGGAGACAGAGCCGGCTGCCGCAGCTGATGACGAAGCCGCTGATAACGACGACGTCATTTCCTTGGCGGCCTACAACGTGAAGGCGGACCGGATCGAGGATTTCGGATTGCGCGTCCGGCCCTCGGCCTACTCCGGGCCGACCACCCTCGTTACCTTCTGGTTCGCCAAGTTTACCCCGCTGATCACCGCCGTGGTGCCAAACACTGCCGCGGCCAAGGCCGGCCTTCAACCGGGCGAGCGCATTCTCAAATCCGAGGGCCAGTCCACGGTCGGTGGTCTGTTTTCGACGGGGAAATTTGGCCAGTGGTACAAGACCCAAAGGAAAAAATGGGCAGAAGTCACGGCGGGCAAAAAGAATGTCACGTGGACGCTCGAAATCGAAGCGCCGGTGACCAAGGTCGTCCGCACCGTAAAACTGGTGGTGCCGACGCCACCGCCCTATTGGGGCGCGTCGGTCTGGCGGATGCCGGAGGGGCGGGTGCCCGCCACCGTGCGCGAGCCTGGACCGCTGGCGGAACGCAGCCGTGCCGTCCTCGACAATGGCATCTGGACGTTGCTCGAAGAGAACTCCGTCCAGAGCATCTTCGACCGGAGCCTCTCCTCAGGCGCCCGGCCGACCGGCTACGAGTGGCACATCGGCAACGGGTCGGAAGGGGAGCACCGGATCCGCGTGACGCAATTCCGCGGCCGCACCGATGTGGTGCTCGAAACGAGTTCGCACGCCACCGGCCGCTGGATTTATCTCACTTCGCCCTCGGGGGCGCTGGAGCGGGCGTGGCATTGGCAACGCAAGCCGAAGAAGTCGGGCGAAGTTTCGCCCGGGGAGGCTCGTGACAGTTTCGAATCCGAGCTCGATCTCTGGACGACCAAGGTCGGCAAGGTTTCCGCCCGCTGGCCGTTCGAGGTGAAACCGGGCTACGATGCGAATGCGATTTTCGCCGTTCTTGCCGCGAAGGACGGGGCGCCCCCAGTCGCAGTCGTCCGTCCCTTCGCCGAAGCCTTTCTAAAACTCCCGCCGGCGGGCGAAGCTGAACGAGCGCTGTTCACCGACGCCTACGGCAAACTCGGGGCGGACCCGGACCAGTGGGCCTACACGGAAACATCGCGCGGCCTCGAGAACCAACGCGTGACGGTGACGCGGGTCGACCCCTCGAAGCCCGAGTCCGAGCGCTCCGTGCTGCTCAGTATCGATGGCAAATCGCCGACGCCTGCCGAAGTGCAACGGTGGCGCGACGACGGCGGCGATACGCCGAAGACGCTGGGCGACCTGCCTCCGCTCGCGACCATCGTCGATTTGAAGGATCTGCGCGTCTTCCAGGATGGGACCGCAGCCGTGGTCTTCGAGCTGCCGATCCGAAACGACAGCGCAGACTTCCCCGCCGAGAAGTTCCAGGCGCACTTCCGGGTGAACAAAGTCTCCCGCGCATTCGAGGACATCACCGTACAGCTGCGCGACTCGTTCCGCGTCGCCGGCGTGGTGAAGGTCACCGAGGCGGGTGTCGACGTGCATTTCCAGACGTTCGATCCCGCGCTGGCACCCCAGCCCGTGCGGTTGAAAGCGGGCGGTGGCGTCCGCGTTTTGTTCGTGAAATTTTCGCGCTCCTTCGAGGCTACGCGTACGGATTTCAAGCGAGTCGAGCCGTTCGACGAGGCGACGGTGCCGGCGAAGTAGTGTTGGTTGGATGGAGCAGGGACGGCATTGATTGAGAGCGTCGGGAAGACCGAGCCAACACATCCCGCCCGATGGGCACCCCTCTTGATAGAGGGGAGTCTGTGCCATCAAGCCCGGCTCCCCTTTATCAAGAGGGGTGGCGCGCAGCGGCGGGGTGGGTCGGTTTTGTGCGCCACTCCCTAACCTGAAGCGCCGCGCGGTTCATCGATTTGATCGATTCGCACCCCGATCCTTCGACTCGGTGGCCCGATAAAAGACGTCAGGGCTCGAATGGAGACAACGATGCGCGGAAATCTCTAGCCATCACATATTGCGCGCTGCCGCCTTCGGCTCGTTCCTCGAGGTGGGACGCCTTGGGTTCAGCCGGCGGATGGATGGAAATCCTTGCCTCGGTGGCGCCCTTGGGAAGAGCAGGGCGCCGGCCATGTGGCCGAGATCCTCATGCGGCCAGGGGTTCGCTTCGAAGCTGGGGTTCCGTTTTGGGTGCCGCGGGCATCTGCAGTTTATATTGTCCGGGCAAGAGGGCGTTGATGGCTGACTCCAGGGCCGGAAGGTAGACCGGCTTGGTGAGATAGTCATTCATGCCAGCGGCGATGCAGTTTTCCCGCGTGCCCACTGCAGTGAGGGCGCTGACGGCCACGATCGGGGTGCGCCGACCGTGTTTCTCGATTGCACGAATCTGGCGCGCGGTGGCGAACCCATCCATGTCCGGCATTTCAAGATCGGTAAAGATGATGGCATAGCGGTGCTCCGCGGCAAGCTTGACGGCCTCCGGGCCGCCGGGAGCGAGGTCGGCCACGAGGCCGAAGCGACGAAGCATAACCTTGAGCAACTCGCGGTTGAGCCGCATGTCGTCCACCACGAGAGCACGATTGAGAATGGGATTGGCCGGATCCGCTCCGACAGCGGACAACTCCGGGATGGCGATGATCTTCGAGGCATCGCAATCGAGCGCAAACGAAAGGGCGGTGCCGACATTCGAAGTGCTCCTCAGCTCGATGGAGCCGCCCATGAGGTCGGATAGACGCTTGCAGATCGCGAGTCCGAGTCCCGTGCCGCCATGGTGGCGCGTCGTCGACTCGTCGGCCTGGCTGAAGGCTTGAAAAAGCAGCGGAATCTTCTCCGCGGGAATGCCGATGCCTGTGTCGACCACTTCCAGTGCAAACCGGCCATGGTCCGTGCGCGCCGGATCCGGGGTCCAGCCGGCCTTGACGGTGACGCTTCCTGCGGCGGTGAATTTCACCGCGTTGCCGACAAAGTTAAGCACGATCTGGCGCACCCGGATGGGATCGCCCCAGAGCATGAGCGCGTCGGGGAGAGTGTTGTCGAACTGCAACTGCAGGCCCTTTTTGGCGACTTCGGCGGACATGAGTTCCATCGCCTCATGAATGAGCAACGCCGGATTCCACTCGATGCGCTCCAGCTTGAGCTTGCCGCTTTCGACCCGCGTATAGTCGAGGATGTCGTTCAGCAACTCCATGAGGTTGCTGCCGGCCCGGTTGATCGTATTGATGTAGCGCTTCTGGGTGGAATCGAGGCTGGTATCGCCGAGGATGTTGGCAAAACCGAGGATGGCGGAGAGGGGATTTCTCACTTCATGACTCATGAGCGCGAGGAACTGGCTCTTGGCCGCACTGGAGGAAAAGGCCGCTTCGCTCGCCTGCTCGAGTTGCCGCTGGGTTTTTTTCCGGTCCTCGATCTCCGCCGTGAGGAAGGAGATCAGCGTGCTGCTGGTGAGCAGGATGATGTTCAGCACGAGGGTCAGGCCCAGCGCGGCCAGGCGCACCCCGCCGATGGCGAAAAGCCAGCTGTCGGCGGGGTAGTCGATGCCGACCGCTGCCTCCACCCGCCCGGCCGCGTCGTAGATCGGCGTGAAGGACGACACCCAGATCCCCACCGGTCAGGCATGATGGTGGATTCGAAGACGGCATGGCCGGCGAGGGCCTCAAAGAATTTCGGCGTCGCCTCCTCATAGATTTCCCCGATCGGCGTCCGCTTCTCCCGTTCTTCGTCGATGATACCGTTGTGATTGTAGTCGGTCTCCGAATCGACGATCAGCCGCACCCGGCCCTGGGCGTCCAGCCGGAAGGTATACACGTCGGCAATGATGGGGTTGACCGCGAGCCACCGTTTTTCGGCCTCGATCATCCGGAGGTAGACCGGATCGTCGGCCGGCGTGTTAAGCGTCACCGCGGCATGGCCCATCGAGCTCAATTCCGAGGAATACGTGGGTCCGAATCCGGCAAAGAGCTTTTCGAGGCGGTCGACCCGGTCGCGCGCCGCCCACTCCGCGACGACCCCGCCGGCCATCACCAGAAGGGCGGCGAGAATAAAGGACTTTTTTGGGATCCGATATTGGGGACCGCGTCGTCGAATCGTCCGCTGGACTCCTATGCACGCCCCCGCGACGAACAGCGTCAGGAGGATGAGATCACCGCGAAAATTTAAGAAATAGTAATAAGCCTTGAGCATGGCCAGCGTTGCCATGCGTGGAGCCGAGCCGCCGCGGGCTCAGCCAATTGCAGTAGTAGCGCTTGAGCCATTA
>CAIKZO010000085.1 GCA_903832005.1 Enhydrobacter aerosaccus
CAGCCAGGCGTTCCATTCATATTTCATGCACATTCCTGGCCTCCGGGTCGTGGCACCAACGACGCCGCATGATGCCAAGGGCTGCCTGATCACGGCGATCCGCGACAACAATCCGGTGATCATGATCGAGCACCGCATGTTGCATAACGTGAAGGGCGTGGTGCCGACGGAGAGCTACGAGATTCCCTACGGCAAGGCGCGCGTGCTGAGCCCGGGCAAGGACATCACCATCGTCGGCATCAGCCACATGGCCCTGGAGTGCGTGCGCGCCAAGCATCTGCTCGAGGCCGCGAACATCGACGCCGAAGTGATCGATCCAGTGTCGCTGTCGCCGCTCGATGCGGAGTCGATCGCCAAATCCGTAGAGCGCACTGGACGCCTGCTCGTGGTCGACACCGGCTGGCTGAGCTGCGGCGCGTCGTCGGAGATCCTGTCCGAGGTGTTCGAGCATATCGGCGCGCGCCGGCCATTCGTGGCCAAGCGTCTGGGCTACCTGCCGACGCCGTGCCCGACGACCAAGATCCTGGAGAATCTGTACTATCCTTCGCCTCAGTCGATCGCGGAGGCGGCTTACCTGCTAACCCGTGGCGCCGACGCGCCGACCTGGAAAGCCGGCAAGGTCGACAGCAACGAGGTCGCCGAGTTCCGCGGTCCGTTCTAAGCTCATTCAAACACGCGATCAAAAACACCCGAGGGGTTGATGGCCAACAAAGACGCGCTTCGCGCCGCCGTGTTCAAGGCAGTCGAGGACTATTGCGCCGCCGATTTCGGTTATGCGTTCGACGCGAAGAACCCGGTCGTGCGTCTGCACGAGCCGACGTTCCAGGCGGACGAGATCAACGCAGCGCTCGAGTGCCTGTTGTCGACCTACGTCACGATGGGCCCGAAGGTGAAGAAGTTCGAGGAGATGTTCTGCACGGAGTTCGGCTGGACCGAGGGCGTGATGAACAATTCCGGCTCCTCGGCCAACCTGTTGGCGGTGGCCGCGCTCGCCAATCCTGCGACCGAGGACGGGCTGAGGCCGGGCGACGAGGTAATCGTGCCGGCTCTCTCTTGGTCGACGACGGTGTGGCCGGTGATCCAGTGCGGGCTAAAGCCGGTGATCGTCGACATAGATCCTGCGACGTTCAACATCGACCCCAACGAGATCGAGAAGGCGATCGGGCCGAAGACGCGCGCCGTGATGATCGTGCCGGTCTACGGCAATCCCTGCGCGATGGACGCGATCGTCGAGATCTGCAAGCGCCGCAACCTGATCCTGATCGAGGATTGCTGCGAGGCACTGGGCGCCTACTACGACGGCAAGCCCGTCGGAAAGTTCGGCAGGGTCGGCACGTTCAGCTTCTACTTTTCGCACCACATGACCACGCTCGAGGGCGGCATCACCGTCACCGACGACTTCGAGTTGGCCGAGCTGATGCGCATCCTGCGCGCCCATGGCTGGGTGCGCGAGGTCAAGGATCGCGAGCGCTGGCTGAAGAAGTATCCCGAGTTCGACCCGCGCTTCCTGTTCGTGAATGTGGGCTACAATCTGCGCCCGATGGAACTCTCCGGCGCCATGGGCATGGTGCAGTTGCCTCGGCTGGCGAAGTTCGTCGATACGCGCCGTGAGAACTCGGCCTGGTTCCGTCGGGAGTTCGCCCAATACGGCGACTTCTTCGATTTCCAGGAAGAGCAGCCCAAGGGGCGTCACTCGTGGTTCGGCTTCCCGATGCGGGTCAAGGCCAATGCCGGCTTCAAGGTGACCGAACTCACCAAGGCGCTGAATGCCGCGCACGTCGAGACCCGGCCGATCATCGCCGGCAACATCGCCCGCCAGCCGGCGCTCAAGCTCTACGATCATCGCGTGGTCGGCGACATGCAGCATTCCAACGCGGTGATGGATGGCGCTTTCTCCTTCGGCAACCACCAGGATGTCGATTCGGGCGCGCGCTCCTACGTCGCCGAACAGGTCCGGGCCTTCCTGCGGACGCGGTCGCTGATCTAGCGATGATCATCACGCGCACGCCGCTTCGTGTCTCCTTCTTCGGGGGCGGGACCGACTATCCGACCTGGTTCCGCGAGCATGGCGGCGCCGTCCTGTCGACGACGATCGACAAGTATCTGTACCTCCACGTCCGCTACCTGCCGCCGTTCTTCGACTTCAAGAGTCGCATCGTCTGGTCGCAGATCGAGCAGGTCCAGAACGCCAGCGAGATCAAGCATCCGGCGATCCGCGGCGTGCTCGAGTGGATGAAGATCAACGAGGGCGTCGAGATACATCACCACGGCGACCTTCCGGCCCGCACGGGCCTGGGCTCGAGCTCGTCCTTCACGGTGGGCCTGCTTCACGCGCTGCACGCCATGCGGGGCGAACTGGTCTCGAAACGAGGCCTGGCCGAGGAGGCGATCTACGTCGAGCAGTCGGTGCTGCGCGAAAATGTCGGTGTGCAGGACCAGATTGCGTCGGCGTTCGGCGGATTGAACCGCGTCGATATCCGGCCGGATGCCTCCTTCGAAGTCGTCCCGCTGGTGGTGCAGGCTGAACGGTTGGCAAGCCTTCAGGGGCATTTGCTGATGATCTACACCGGACTGTCGCGTCACGCTTCGGAGATCGCCGCCGAGCAGGTCTCGTCCATGGGCGACAAGACTGCCGAGATGAGAGCCATGCGCTCCATGGTGGACGAAGGCGAGAAGATCCTGGCGGGCACCGGCTCGCTGCGTGAGTTTGGCTCCCTGCTGGATGAGGCGTGGCAGCGCAAGCGTTCGCTCTCGAGCAAAATTGCGCCAGCCATGGTCAACGAGATGTACGACGCCGCGCGCAAAGCCGGCGCCGTCGGTGGCAAGTTGCTGGGCGCCGGGGGCGGCGGATTCATGCTGATCTTCGTCGAACCCGAGAAGCGGGCGGCGGTGTTGCGTGCCCTCGAGACCCTCCTGCCGGTGCCGTTCAAGTTCGAGCGTGGCGGAACGCAGCTCGTGCTGTACGAGGCCGAGCAGCGGAACGGTCGCCGGGCAGGGGATTGAGATGGCCAGACGGCGCGTCCTGATCTGCGGCGCGACCGGCTTCATCGGCCACAACCTTGTCGCGACGTTGGCCAGGCGAGACGATCTCGAAGTCCATGCGCTTCGGTTCACCCGGCCGGCCTACGAGATCGCGGGCGTCACCTGGCATCAGGGCGACCTGCGCGATGCCGAAGCGGTGAAACGCCTCGTGCCAGGCATGGATGTCATCATCCAGGCGGCAGCAACCACCTCGGGCTCGCGCGACATCGTCAAGACCCCTTACATTCACGTGACGGACAATGCCGTCATGAACTCGCTGCTGCTGCGGGCGTGCTTCGATCACAAGGTCGGGCACTTCGTGTTCTTCAGCTGCTCGGTGATGTACCAGCCGCGCGATGAGCCGTGGCGCGAGGAGGAGTGGGATGCCTCGCAGGAGATGCACGTCAACTACTTCGGCGTCGGTTGGACCAAGGTCTACATCGAGAAGATGTGCGAATTCTTCGGCCGCCTCGGCGTGACCAGGCACACGGCGATCCGCCATACCAACGTCTACGGGCCGTACGACAAGTTCGATCTCGAGCGCAGCCACGTCTTCGGCGCCACCGTAACCAAGGCCATGACCAGTGCCACCGGCGCGATCACCGTGTGGGGCACTGGCGAGGAGGCGCGCGATCTGATCCATGTCGACGACTTGGTGCGCTTCGTCGAACTGTCGATCGACAGGCAGACCAAGCCGTACGAGATGCTGCACGCCAGCGCGGGCCACGCCATCCAGATCAGGGATCTGGTGTCTCGCGTCGTGGCCGCCTCCGGGCGAAACCTGAGGATCGAGCACGATCCTGCCGGGCCTACGATCAAGACGTCGTTCGCGCTCGACAACCGCCGCGCCCTCGAGGTGCTGGGATGGAAGCCGGAAGTCGCGTTCGACGACGGCGTGCGGCGCACCGTGCAATGGTGGAAGAAGACCTTCGGAGCATGAAATATCGCGCGCTCGGCAGGACGGGATTGCAGGTCTCCGAAATCGGCTTCGGTGCCTGGGGCATCGGCGGCCGCACGGTCGGCACGACGTCGTACGGCGACACCGACGACAGCACCTCGCTTGCCGCCCTTGGCCGCGCGCTGGATTGCGGCATCACCTTCTTCGACACATCGAGCGCCTACGGCAACGGCCACAGTGAGGCACTGATCGGGCAGGCCTTCGCGTCCAAGCGCGACCGCGTCGTGATCGCCACCAAGGCCGGCTACGACGCCTGGGACAAGCCGCCGGATTTCTCGCCCTCCGCGGTCGTGGCCTCGGCAGAGGCAAGCCTGAGGCGCCTCAGGACCGAGACACTCGACCTGTTCCAGTTGCACAATCCCCCGCAGGAAGCCCTGTGCGTGCCCGAACTGGGGGAAGCGCTCTCCGGCCTGCGCAAGGCGGGCAAGATTCGGGCGTGGGGCGTGTCGGCCAAGAGCCCGGTCGAGGCGATCGCCGCGCTGCGGGAGTGCGACGTCGGCGTGGTGCAAGCCAATTTCAACATGATGGATGTGCGGGCGCTGGACGGCCTTCTGGGCGAGATCGAGCGGCGGCAGGCCGGTTTCATCGGGCGCACGCCGCTCTGCTTTGGCTTCCTCTCCGGCACGATCTCGAAGGACACGGAATTCCCGCCCGGCGATCACCGCCTCGGCTGGTCGCGCGCGCAACTCGACAACTGGATCGATGGCGCGGCCGACTTGCTCGCCGCGGTGAAGGCGCAGCCAGGCCGGCAGGGGGCCGAGAGCGCGCTGCGATTCTGCCTGTCGTTCCCCGCCATCTCGAGCGTTATTCCGGGGATTTTGACGCCGGCGGAAGCCGACATGAATGCCGCGGCGAGCGATCGAGGCTCGCTTCCCAAAGCGGCCGTCGACGCCGTTCTTGAGATCAATCGGACGCGGCAGTTCTTTGTCGCACGGCCACGCGCGTCCTAAGCGTCAGGTATCGACGGTGTCCCAGTCAGCACGGCACAGGGTGCGCATCTCGAGCGTCAGGTTCCTGAGCCCCCAGTCTGTCGGCTGAGTCGGGACCATTTTTTCGCCCTTGGCCCAACGGCTGGCGGGGCGAACGAAGTTCTTTTCGATCGAGGGACCGACCACAGACGGAATCCCGCGCACTCCGCGGCGCGGGTAGTTGAAGGTCGTGCGCGCCCAGTGTGCGCTCTCCTCGCTGACCTTCTCGGAGAGGAATTTGTCGAGCCGGCGTTGCCACGGCTTCCACAGCTGCTGTACTCGCTCGCTGTGCACCTTGCCGTGGATCGGTTTGTAGACCCGACATGAATCCGGCCAACGGCACTCGCGAACTCCGAGGGCTGCTGCCGCATGCATGACCAGTGAATCGATGTCGAGCGACAGGACGGTCGGATCCCGCACATGCCCCCGGAGGTAGTCCCAGTAGGCCGCCGCCATCAGGGTGAAATCACCGCAAGCGTTGGTATGCAGTTCGCGCAGCTGCCAATGGCTCGATTGCTGGATCCAGGCGTGAGGAGCCGATGGCAGCGATGCAAGGGCGGCGAGAAGGGCATCGTCATCGAGATCCCAGAGCCTTTCGTCCGTGACCGCAATGTCATGCCGATCGACGCGATACATTGTGTCGGCGTCAAGCGTGCGCGCCGCAATCATCTTGAAGACGTCCGGGGAGAAGAACGTATCGCTCGCCTTGGCCGTTATGAAGCGGCCGCGGGCGCGGCGAATCCCGGAGTTGGCGGCTTCGGCGGCATGGAAGCCCGCCTGGTGCGAGCCCGCGAACTGGCGATGATATTCGGGAGGGGCGATATATCCCCTAACGGTCACGTGCCGAAGTTTGGAGGGAAGCTTGAAGAGGTCGAGCAGCAGAGGCCGGTCGGCCGGAGGATTCCACTCGATGAAGACGAGCTCGGCGTCTATGCCCGAGCTTTCGAGCCGACTGATAAGGCAACTCGTTGCCCGGTTCGCGCGCGCTACATAGTTTTCCGTATACCCGTCATTGCGACCATAGGTGACAAAGCTGACGTAAGGACCAGTATTCATTCGCTTAAACCCGGAGAATTGCCTTGCTCTCCCCCTGCTAGTCTGTGGGACATAGGATGTCTTGACCGTCCGAGCAAGAGCCGGGTCAGGGCGTTACGGCGGCGGCGCGGCGGAGCATCTCGACATAGGCATTTTCGAGATCGCGGGCAAATCTCTCGGAATCTCCCAGGCCATTTTCGATCGACATTCGCCGGAGATTTTGGCGCAGCAGGAGCAACCTCGGCAGATCCGCCGCAAGTCCAGAGGCGATTTCGACGTAGTGCTCAGGAGTCTCACCGACGAGGTCGCCGCAACCGGCGGCGGCGAGCAACGACGCGCCATAGCGAGAACTGAACCGGTCGCCCGTCAGACTCACTACGGGAACGCCCATCCAGAGCGATTCCGCGATGGTATTGCCACCGCAGTAAGGCCAGGTGTCCAGGCTGACATCGATCTGATTGTAGGTTTCGAGTAACTTCTCGCGCGAGGTACCCGGGGCCAAAACAAGGCGATCTCGCTGAATGCCGTAACGATGGAACTTGCCGGCTATGAAGCGACGGCAATCTTCATCGTTCATCTGGGAGTTCTGCAAGTGGAGGACGGAGTGGGGAACGCGATGAAGCAATCGCGCCCAGATTTCGATCATCCGCTCGTTGAATTTGCCACCATATCCGAAGGCGCCGAAGGTCGTATGACCATTGCCTGTCGAAGGCGGTTCTGGCGAGATGGGCGGTGCGAAATACCCCCGATAGTCGAAGCAGAAGAAGCACGATGGCAGCCGATAGATGGTCTCGGAGTAGTACGGCTGGTCGGAGTCAGACGCGCCGATGTGGTCGGCGAGGATGTAGTCGACGTTTGGGACCTGGCTTGGACCGGTGTGGTTGAGGAAACTCACCTGGACGGGAGCACAGCGGCTGGCCATATCGACGAATCGGTGCCCCATGGAGAAGCCGGTCAGTTCCACGAATACATCGATGTCGTCGCCTCGTACCATCGCGACGAAGTCCCTGGTCGGGATCGCGGGAACGGCGCCCATCGGCAAGACGCTGTGAGGTGATTGCTTTGCCGCGGTGCTGCGCAGGACGTCGAAGGTCTGGGCGATATCGGGAGGAACGACGCGGGGGGAATAACCATAGATTTCGAAGCGCGTCCGATCGTGCGCCTGCAGCACGTTTCTCATCATGTATCGGACCGTATCGCTGTGCATGAATGCGCAGTGGTAGCCGATCCGGATTTTACCAGTGGCGCCGGGAAGGTTCGGGGTCTTGAGAGTTTTCGGTCCGGCCGGCCCGACGTGCCGACGCACCCATCTTTCCTGGAATGCCGTGATCGTCTCGTTCGTCGCAGATGGCAGGCGAAGGATACCCTGTACTGCCAAGCTGTCGATATCGAGGCTCCCGAGAGGTTCGGCGAGCTTCCACATGGCGAGCGCCACGTCGACCTGCCCGTAGGCTTCGTGCCGCGACGCCGCGATCGCGTACAGATCCGCGAGCATCTGCTGCCGCGTGGGCGCGGCTTCATGGTAGCGGGCGTGCGGTAGCGTCTGCGCGATGACCTTGCGCTTCAACCACGAGCCGACGCCGAACCTGCTTTCCCACATCTGATAAGGAAGATGAATGGCCAGCCGCCCTGTTTGGCGGGAACTGAAGGCGAGCCATTTCTGCAGGGGCGTGGACAGAATGCCGAGACGGTGGCTGCGCGTGCTGAAAAGTCGATGGAGGTTGTGCAGGATGCGATGATCGTGCTTCAGCAGGGTGTCGAAGCGATCCGCCACCGCCGTGAGCTCCCTTTGTGCCAGAGGGACGATGTCGCTTTGACCGAGGGCCAGGAACTGCTCCCACAGGATGGCAGCCTGGTGCACCGTGCTCTCCAGCAGAAGAGGCTCGTCGTTTCCCCAGAATCCTTCGGCGGAAAAAATCTTCGAGAGCAACTGCAGTCGCGCTTCCAGCGCGCCCGCCGCCGTCTTGGACAGGCCGTCGTCCTGCGTCGCGGCGCTTTTGCAATCGACGACCTTGCGTGGAAAGCATCTCACGCCGAAGTCACCCGCCAAGCGTGTACAAAGTTCGAGGTCGAGGCTTTCCTTCCGCCATCCTTCGCCTTCGAGCCCGGCCTCCAGGAGGGCCTGACGGCGGAAGAAGCCCGCGGGAAGGAATGGCCGGTAACTTGTGAAGAGCAGGGTGACAAGATCGACGTCGGTCAATTCGTTGTCGTGCGCATCGACGAGGAATTTCTCACCACAGATGATTCCGGCGCCCGGATGCTCCGCGAACGCTTTTACCGCGAACTGAAGCGCATCGGGAACGAAGTGCCCTTCGGTCGGACAGATCGCAATATAGTCGCCTCGACACTGTCTCAAGGCGCCGAGCAGCGATTCGCCCGAGCGCGAACTCGTCCGGGGCAAAATCCGTAAGCGCGAGTCGGTCGCGGCCGCTTCCAGAAGATCGCGCGAGCCTTCCGCCGGCTCGCCATCCTCGATCAGCAGCAGTTCGAAATTATGATAGTTTTGGGCCTTAAGGGCGGCGACGTTTTCCAGTGCTGCCGCACTCCGACCGCGCGCGTTCCAGATGATGGAGATCAGCGGTGCAGGCTTGGCGTCGGACATCATCGCCATACGTGGAGAAGCGGGGCTGAAATAACGTTCCAATTGGAAGATGATGAAGCGCTTGGACGAAAAGGTCGGTCGGATCCGGATGAATATCTTGGCAAGGACAACCTTAAGGCGCGCAGTGATGCTTAATTGTATAGCAGGATGATTTGCAAGAGCAACGCACAGTGCCGGCCAAATTCACTCAAATTCATCTACACTTTGGCGGAACGAACTGCCATTGATCGTCCCGCCCGCATGCAGGGCGAAGTAAAGGAACTCAGCGATCATGCCCCTGTTGCACATACGGGATGGAAAAATAGTCCACCTGCGCGGTGCGACGACCACGGCCCTCATGTTGCGCTTCTTCACGGCCCCCTTCGAGTCGGCGTGGCGCCATCGAGACCTGATCGCCGCTATCCTTCGGCGCGAACTGCAAGAGCGCTTCAAGGGGTCGATCGCGGGCTGGATATGGGCGGTGTTTGCGCCGCTTCTATCGCTGGCGACATATACGATCGCCTTCAGTGGGGCGCTGCAGGTCCAGGCAAGGACAGGCGAGGGGACGAAGGGCGGCTACGCCCTGTTCATATTTGCCGGGCTGGTTGCCTTCAATTTCTTCACCGAGATGGCCTATCGGGCGCCTTCGTTGCTCCATGAATATTCCCACTTCATAAAGCAGACGATGTTCCCGGCAGAGATGCTGGCGATCATCTCTACTTTGCGCGCCGCCGCCTATTCGGCCATTGCACTGGTGTGTCTGTTGATTGCGCAGTGCATCACCTCCGGCACGCTTTCCTGGACCGTTCTGGCGCTTCCACTTTGGTTCGCGGCGTTCCTGTTGTTCCTGATCGGCCTCACGTGGTTGCTGTCCGCTCTAGGGGCTTTTACGCGTGACGCATCCTACCTGATGATGACGATCGCGCCGTTGCTGATGTTCATGGCGCCAGTGTTCTTTCCGATCGATTCCTTGCCTGAGTATGGTCGGTTGCTGATGTATGCAAATCCGCTGACCGGGTTCATCGATATCTTGCGTGATCTTGTAGTCTTCGGCGTGCTGCCGAGATGGAAGGTCTGCCTTTGGACAATTTTTTGTTCGATGGTCGTGTTCTGGCTTGGATATTGGTTTTTCGACAAACAACGGGACGCCATCGCTGATGTCCTCTGAACCGATTGTGATTAGTGCGAAATCTTTGTCCAAGACCTACCGGCTCTACGAGAGCCCGCAGCAATGGGTGAAGCAGATTTTCTTCGGGTCGTTCCGGAACTACTACAAATCGTTCTGGGCGCTGAAAGACATAAACATGGAAATCAGGCACGGCGACAATGTTGCCATCCTGGGACGAAACGGCTGCGGGAAATCCACGTTGCTCCAGATCATCTGCGGTATTATCCGTCCGACAAAAGGTGAATTGTGGGTGAATGGGCGTGTCGCCCCGGTGCTCGCGCTCGGCGCCACGTTTGATCTCGAGTCCACGGGCCGGGAGAACGTGCTCATCGGAGGCGCCGTCATGGGGCTGAAGCGCGACGATATCCTTCGCAAAATGGAGTCGAGTGCAGAATTCGCGGGTATCGGCGATTTCATGGACCAGCCGATCAAGCATTACTCGGCCGGCATGCGCACCCGACTTGCTTTTGCGATCTGTGTCCATGTCGAGGCCGACATATTCGTCGTCGACGAAGCTCTTTCGGTTGGCGACGAGGCGTTCCAGAGGAAATGTCTCGATTGGCTCGACGACTTCCGGGCGACGGGAACTTTGTTGTTCGTCAGCCATTCTATGGATGAGGTAAGGCGGCTTTGCAGCAAGGCAATCTGGATCGATAATGGCAAAGTTAGGGAAAAAGGGCTGCCTGACGACGTGATCAAAGCTTATTTGGCAGCTGCCGATGGAGAGCCAGACGATCTCCGCCGTTTTTCGGCGGTATGATTTTGCGTACGAAAAGGCGACGGCAACAGGCTGTACATGGCCAGGTAGCCGAAAGATTGATAATTTACCGCCGGAGCTTCGCCCTGCTTAGTATACTGTTTGATACTATCGATGGGTCGGTCCGGTTTTTTCTAGAAGATGTTCATGCAAGATGACGTGACGGCAGCGGGCCGCGACATCACTAGCCTATCGCGTCCGCTCAAGATCGCTCTGGTCCAGATCAACAACTCGTTCTCCGGCCAGAATTACCTACCTTATTCGATCGCGCTGCTGCAGACCTACGTGCAGAAGTTTTCGCCGAATCCCGAGCGCTATGAGTTCCTCACGCCCCTCTACAAGCGCGTTCGGATCGCCGATGCGGTGGAGCAGCTCAAGGATGCCGACATCTTGGGTTTCAGCACTTATGTTTGGAACGGTCGCATCTCGCTCGAGATTGCCCGCCGCCTCAAGGCGATCAAGCCAGAGATTATCATCATGTTCGGCGGTCCGCATGTGCCCGACCAGCCCGAAGGCTTCATGCGCGCCAATCGGCAGATCGACCTGGCCGTGCACAACGAGGGAGAGATAACTTTCCTGAAGCTGCTCGAGTCTTATCCCGACCGCGCGTCGTGGACCCGCCTGCCCGGCGTTAGCATGGTGAAGCCCGACGGCTCGTTCGTCCGAAACCCCAACTCCGACCGCGTGCGCGATCTCGACGAAATTCCCTCGCCGTTCCTCGAGGGCGCCTTCGACTCGATCATGAAGGCCAATCCGAACGAGAGCTGGATCGGCCTGTGGGAGACCAACCGCGGTTGCCCGTTCCGTTGCACGTTCTGCGACTGGGGGTCGGCGACCGCCGGCAAGGTCACCAAGTTCGGCGACGATCGCTTGTTCGCCGAGGCCGACTGGTTCGCCGAGAAGAAGATCGAGTACATCTTCTGCTGCGACGCCAACTTCGGCATCCAGAAGCGCGACGTCGATATCGCCAACTACGTGGCCGGTGTGAAGAAGAAGACCGGTTATCCGGTCGCGCTGTCGGTGCAGAACACCAAGAACGCTACCGAGCGCGCCTATCTCACGCAGAAAATCCTGTCCGACGCCGGCCTCAACAAGGGCGTGGCCCTGTCGATGCAGAGCGTCGACATGCCGACCCTCGAGGCGATCAAGCGCGACAACATCTCGCTCAACACCTACATGGAGCTGCAGCGGCGCTTCACCAAGGACAAGGTCGAGACCTATTCGGACCTGATCCTGGGCCTGCCGGGCGAGACCTACGAGTCGTTCGTGAAGGGCGTCGACCTCCTGATGGAGAACGGCCAGCACAACCGCATCCAGTTCAACAACTGCTCGATCCTGCCGAACGCCGAAATGGGCTCCAAGGAGTACCAGAAGAAATACGGCATGCAGACGATCGAATCGAAGATCATCAACATCCACGGCGAGCGCGTCGAACTGGATGACGATGTGCCGGAAGTACAGGAACTCATCATTGCGACGGCTTCCACGCCGCTGGCCGATTGGCGCCGCACCCGCAACTTCTGCTGGATGACGGCGCTGTTGCACTTCGACAAGCTGTTCCAGATCCCGCTGATCCTGGCGCACGGCATATCCGGCATCACCTATCGCGACATGATCGAGGCCTTCATCGCCGCCGATCCGAAGCGCTATCCGCTGATCGCCGAGATCAACGCCTTCTTCGAGAGCGAATCGCAGTCGATCCAGAAGGGCGGCGCGGAATACGTGTTCTCGAAGGAATACCTGAATATCTTCTGGCCGGCCGACGAGTACATCTTCGTCAAGCTGACGCACGAAGGCAGGTTCGACGCGTTCTACGCGGAAGCGGGCAAGCTGCTGGCCGAGACGGTGTCGGCGCGCCACGCCGGCCTGCCGATGGACGTGATCGAGGAGGCCATCAAGCTCAACCACGCCCTGGTCCACCAGCCCTTCGCCAAGACCAACCTCAAGGTGAAGCTGCGCTACGACATCCTCGACTACTGGAACAAGGTGCGTGGCGGCGAGCAGGCCATTCTCCAGGAGCGCGAGATGGTCGTCGAGGTCGACCGTATGTCCAAGCCGTACGACGACTTCCAGACGTGGTGCCGCGAGATCGTCTGGTGGGGCAACAAGAAGGGCGCCTATCTCTATTCGCCCAAGGCCACCACGATCACCCAGGAACTCGCCGGCCACTATTAGCCGGTTACGATCTTCCTGATCGATTCGAGGAGATTGCCGGCCGCGAACAGGTGGCCGGGAACGCCGCCGGCTTTCGCCGCGGCGACGTCGCTGTCGCGGTCGCCGATCATGAACGAGCCCTCGAGCTCGACCGCCCAGTCGCGCCGCAGCTTGTGCAGCATGCCGGCCTGCGGCTTGCGCAGCTCCGACTCGCGCGCATAGGCCTCGACGACGCCGTCGGGATGGAACGGGCTGTGCTCGAAAGCGTCGATATGGGCGCCCGCGGCCTGTAACTGCTGCTGCATCCACCGGTGCAGGTCGTGCACATGCTGTTCGGTGTAGTAGCCGTGCGCCACGCCGCCCTGGTTGGTGACGACGAACACGTAGTAGCCTTTGTCGTTCAGCCAGCGCACGGCCTCGATGGCGCCCGGCATCCAGACGATCTGGTCGGGGCGATGGACGTAGCCGTCGTCGCGGTTCAGCACGCCGTCGCGATCGAGGAAGGCGGCCGGTCGCTTCATGTACGTCGGCAGCAGTACCTGGGCGCGGGCGAAATCGTCGGGAATGCCGATGTCGATGAACGAGCCCTCGGCCGCCGTGCCCAGCAGCTCGCCGCGCGCGGCGAGCTCCGGCATGATCTCGCGCTCGAGCGAGCAGGGCGAGGCCTTGATGTCGGCCAGCACGCTCTTGCGCATCAGGTAGATGCCGGCATTGATCGGCTGGCCACTCGGTCCTTCGGGCCGGAAGCCGCGGATTCCCCCGTCTTGCAGGTCGACGCGGCCATAGCGGCTGCCCTCGATGCCGCTCGCGAGTGCCGCATGCATCTTCCAGCCGGGCTGGGCGAGCGCCGGCGCCAGCGACAGCCAGTTGAAGTCGAAGAACGAATCGCCGTTCATCATGAAGAACGTGTCGTCGAGCTTCGAGGCGGCGTTCACCAGTGCGCCCGCGGTGCCGGCGGGGGTGGGCTCGACCACCACCTCGACTTCAAGGGTGCCGAAGACCTTGCGGTGATAGCGCGCCTCGATCGCCTCGGAGCGATAGCCGGTCAGCAACAGGAGCTGGCTGAGGCCAAACCTGCGCGCCTCGTGCACAATATAGTCGAGGAACGGCCGGCCACCCACCGAGAGCATGGGTTTGGGAGTCTGGTCGGTAAGGGCGCCCAACCTGGTTCCGCGTCCGCCGACAAGGCAGACCGCTTGCGTGACGGTCATCGTGCAGCGGGTATATACGCTCCTCGCGCCCCGGCAAACCGTCCCCACGCCGTCTTGACGGGGCGCAGCGGGTGGTTTAGCGGGACGCTCCGTTGAGGACCGCAAACCCTTGAGTAAGCCCAGCATTTTGAACTTCCTGATGCGTCGGTCGTCGGCCCATCCGACCGCCGACGACCTGCGCAGCAAGGACCCCGAGCGCAAGGGCCAGGGCCTGTTTCGGCTGGGCCGCAGCAAGATGCGTGCGGGCGAAACCGAGGCGGCGCTGGCCGAGTTCGAGCAGGCGCTGAAGCTCCTGCCCAACTACGCCGAGGCCGTCGCCGCGCGGGCCGAATCGCTCGACATGATGGGCAAGATCGACGCGGCACGTCCCGAGTACGAGCGCGCGCGTAGCCTGTGGGCCGGTCAACGCCCCGGGGCGCCGGACCGGTCCTATCTCTTCCGGCAGCGCGGCCGCTTCACGTTCGAGGTCGATTCCTACGAGCTGGCGCTGCTCCGCGTGAAGACCGGTTCGTTCCCGCATCTGGCCTGTGGCAACGCGCTGTTGGCGCAGGGGCACCCGGAAGAAGCGCTGAAGTGCTACGATCGCGCCCTCAAGATCAAGCAGAACGACCCCGACCTCACGGCACTGAAGGGCGAGGCATTGTCGATGGCCGGCCGCTACAAGGCCGCGGTCGAGGCCTTCGACTTCGCACTTGCGACCAATCCCAAGGCCCCCGAGACGCTGAACGCCCGCGGCATCGCCAAGCTTGGCCTGGGCGATCTGGCCGGCGCCAACGCCGACTGGCGCCGCCAGCTTGAGCTGCTGCCCGCGGAACAGGCCGCCGCCCGCGCCTGCGTGGCGCTGCGTCTTGCCGATTACGCCGCGGCGCTCCCCGACCTGGAGAAAGCGATCACGAGGGAGCCGGGCGAACTCTACTGGCAACTCTATCGCCAGACCGCGTTGCGCCGCCTCGCGCGGCCGGCGGATCCGGAAGATCTGCTGCCCGCCGCCGCACCTGCCGCCGAGGCCGCCTTCCAGAAGGGTGTCGCGGCGATCGCGACCGACACGGAAGCTGCAAAGGTCGCATGGCGCGAGACCATCAAGCTCGGCCCGGTGTCGCTGATCGAGGTCTGCGCCGCGCACAACGAATTGTCCCGCCTGTAGGAAGAGCGTCCGATGTTTTCCGTCATCATCTACGGCCGCAACGACAGCCACGGCTATAACCTGCACAAGCGCGCGGCGATCAGCTTCAATGCGCTGGCCGAGGTGATGAGCGATCCCGACGACGAGATCCTGTTCGTCGACTACAACACGCCGGACGACCATCCGACCTTTCCCGAAGCGATCGCCGATACGCTGACGGAGAAGGCCAAGAAGGTGATGCGCATCTTTCGGGTCCGTCCCGAGCATCACGCGCACCTCAAGAACAAGACGCACCTCGTGGCGCTCGAATCGCAGTCGCGCAACATCGCGCTGCGCCGGTCGAACCCGAAGAACCGCTGGATCCTCTACACCAACACCGACATGCTGCTGACCTCGCGCAATCCGAAGGAGTCGATGAGCGACATCCTGGGCGCGCTGCCGGACGGCTTCTACCAGATCCCGCGCTTCGAGATTCCCGAGATGCTCTGGGAAGCCGCCTTCGACCGCAAGGATCCTGTCGGCAACCTCGTCAAGCTGCGCGACTGGTCGGTGCGTTTCCATCTCAACCAGGTCGTCCACAATTTCATGCCGATGCGCTACGACGCACTGGGTGACTTCCAGGCCTGCCTGCGCGACGACATGTTCGCGATCCATGGCTTCGACGAGGACATGATCCTGGGCTGGCACTGCGACTCCAACTTGGCAGCTCGCCTGGCGCTCTATCGCGGCCGGGTCGACACGCTGATCGACAAGGCCTTCGGATATCATTGCGACCACACCCGCGTGGCGGCGGCCAACAACAAGGGCCGCAAGACCACGATGAACAGCCACGACCGCTTCATCTGGAACGTCTCGACGCCGTACCTGCCGCCCCAGGCCGAGACCTGGGGGTGGCCCGATGTCGAGATCGAGGAAGTGCGGCTCGACCGCGAGACCTCGTACGAGCGTTTCGTCGCCGGCCTCGAGACCGCGATCAAGCCCGCCACCGTGCCGTTCACGAACACGAGCTGCGAATGGCACCTGTTCGACGACCTGACCTACGACCTGCCGCACACGCTGCCGTTCGCCTGCGACCAGGTGCTGACATATCCGAAGTCGACGGTAATCATGCTGGGGGCGACACGGCCGGATTTCCTGACGGGCTTCGCCAAGGCTTGGAAGGGCATGGGGTTCACGGGAGCGATCCTCGTGCCGCAGGAGTGTGAGGGGCTTCCCGCCGGGCTCCCCGGCGTGACGCAGGCACCGTTCGCCGACATCGTGCGCAAGACCGACCTGTTCATGTTCGAGTTCGGCTTGGCCTCGCAGAAAGTCGAGGATCCGACGCGTACCGGCCGCGAGGCCAGTGCGACCGACAAGAAGCGCCTTAAGACGCTCGAGAGGCTTTTCCGTGAAGCCGCCAGCACCGAAGCCAACACGCGCCCCGCGCGCCGCAAGCTTGCGCGCCGCTTCATCGGCGTGAACGTGATCTACAACAAGTATTGGCCGATTTTCACCGACTACGTGGGTGCCAACATCAACCCGTTCTGCAGCCAGGTCCTGGCCGGCAGCCCGCTGCCCGAGCCGACAACGGTGCGCGGCAAGATCCTGCGCTTCCGCAAGAGGGCGTAGGTATTTGGGACCGCGGTCCCAGATGAGATTTTACCGCCCGTAGCCGAGGTAGATCACGTCGGCGACGGTGTTGAACTTGTCCGCCGGGAGCGTGCGCCAGAGGTCGAGGATGGTCATCTTCGGGCCCGAGCGCTTGGCCCAGGCCGGATCGATGTCCTTGTACTCGGGCCAGCCGGTGCCGACGATCAGCAGGTCGCATTCCTTCACGGCGCTTTCGAGCGACGAGGCGCCGATCACCTTCTCACCGAGGGCAGTGAGGGCGGCTTCCTGGGCCAGCGGATCATGCACGGTGACGACGTAACCGGCATCGGCCAGGCTCGCGGCGAGCTTCACGCTGTGGCTCTCTTCGACGACCGGCGTCTGCGGCTTGTAGCTGAGGCCGATGATCGCGATCTTGGTGCCGGCCTTGGCGAACTTGGCTACGAGGTCGGTGAGACGGCCGATCTGGTGGTTGTTGATCGCGTCGGTCGCCAGGGCGACGTCGGCGCGGACACCGAGCTTCTCGGCCAGCTTGCCGAAGGCCACGTTGTCGCGCGGGAAGCAGGGGCCGCCGTAGCCCATCGCACCCTTCAGGTACTTCGCACCGATGCGGGTGTCGGCGCCCAGTGCCTTGGTCACCACGTCGACGTCGGCGCCGGGCAGGTGCTCGCACATCTCGGCCAGCATGTTGGCGTAGGAGATCTTGGTCGTGACGTAGGTGTTGACCGAAATCTTGGTCAGCTCGGCGCTGATCCAGTTCATGCGCTGGACCGGCGGCTTGGTCTCGCACATCTGCAGATAGATGCCGGCCAGCATGTCTCCGGCCTTCTTGTCGCCTTCGCCGACCAGGATCGAGTCGGGATAGAGCATGTCGCGCACGACCGAGCCCAGCGCGATGAATTCCGGATTGTAGCAGAGGCCCAAGTCCGGCCCGACCTTGCGGCCCGAGGCTGCCTCGAGCGCGTCCTTGATCACGCTGCCGGTGGAGCCCGGCATCACCGTCGAGGTGATGACGACCACGTGGTAGCCCTTCTTGTTGCGCAGCGCCTTGCCGAGCGTCTCCATCGCCTGGATCACGAAGCGGTTGGAGAAGAAGCCGTCGCTGCCCGACGGGGTCGGCACGATCACGAACGACGCGTCGCTGTTCTGGATCGCCTCGTTGGCGTCCATGGTGGCCTTGAGGCGCGAGCGGTTGGCCGCGATCAGCTCGTTGAGCTGCGGCTCGACGATCGGCATGTGGCCGGCGTTCATGGCGTCGACCAGCACCTTGTTGACGTCGAGGCCGATGACGTCGAAGCCGCGGCTGGCGAGGACTGCCGCGAGAGGGGCGCCGAGCTTGCCGAGGCCGACGACGTTGACGCGAGGGAGGGTTCCAGAAGTCATTTACGATCCACTACGTTTTGGCCCGTTTTCGAGGGCCGGTACTGATACTGTCCGGACCGCGCCGAGGCAATTGGCGACTTGCGTTGTGCAGTCGCAGGGGTGAAAAATCGCCCCACAAGTGAGGGAATCCTGATGAAAGTGGAATTTTCGGCCGTTCCGAAGGCCTTCAGCGGCAATGTTGCAGCCTTCGTGGCGGCAGATAAAGCCCTCCTGCCCGCCGCCACGGCGATGGATGGCGCGGGCGGGCTGACCGGCGCCATGGCGGCCAGCCGCTTCAGCGGCGCCAAGCATCAGTCCCTGGTCGTGCTGGGCCAGCCTGGCCTCGGCCGGCTGCTGCTGCTGGGCGTGGGCAAGGGGCGCGAACTGGATGCCCGCACGGCAGAGGCGATGGGCGGCACGATCGTGGCTGACGCCAATGCCGCCGGTCAGACCGCGGTGACGGTGGTGGTCGACGCGGTGAAGGGCAGCAAGCTGACGCCCGGCCAGATCGCCGCGCACATCGCCCTCGGAGCGCAGCTCCGCAATTATCGCTTCGACAAGTACAAGACCAAGGACAAGCCCGAGCAGAAGAACGCGCTCACCTCGATGACCCTGGTCCTCGCCGGACCGGCCGATGCGCGCAAGGCGTACGACCGGCTCGAGCCGACCGTCGACGCCGTGTTCTTCACCCGCGACCTGGTGAGCGAGCCCGCCAACGAGCTCTATCCGGTCGAGTTCGCCAAGCGCGCCAAGGCGCTCACCAAGCTCGGCGTGAAGGTCGAGATCCTGGGCGAGCCCGAGATGAAGAAGCTCGGCATGAACGTGCTGCTGGCCGTGGGCCAGGGCAGCTCGCGCGACTCGCAGCTCTTGGTCATGACCTGGATGAACGGGCCGAAGGGCCAGGCGCCGGTCGCGCTGATCGGCAAAGGCGTGTGCTTCGATACCGGCGGCATTTCGATCAAGCCCGCCGGCGGCATGGAAGACATGAAGTGGGACATGGGCGGCGCGGGCGCCGTCACCGGCGCCATGATGGCGATTGCCGGCCGCAAGGCGAAAGCCAACGTCGTGGCCGTGTGCGCGCTGGTCGAGAACATGCCGGACGGCAACGCCACGCGTCCGGGCGACGTGGTGAAGAGCATGTCCGGCCAGACGGTCGAGATCATCAACACCGACGCCGAGGGCCGCCTGATCCTGGGCGACGCCATGTGGTACTGCCAGGAGAAGTTCAAGCCGCAGGCGATGGTCGAGCTCTCGACGCTCACCGGCGCGATCATCGTGGCGCTGGGCCACGAACGCGCGGGCCTGTTCTCGAACAACACGCCGCTCTCCAACAAGCTGCGTGGAGCGGGTGCCCTCGTGGGCGAGAAGCTGTGGCGCATGCCGCTCGGCCCCAACTACGACAAGCTGATCGACAGCGACATCGCCGACATGCGCAACGTCAGCAATGGGCGCGACGGCGGCTCGATCACGGCGGCGCAGTACCTGCAGCGCTTCGTGCAGCCGGGCGTCGCCTGGGCGCATCTCGACATCGCCGGCATGGCCTGGGGCAAGGGCAACGCCACGTGCCCCAAGGGCGCCACCGCCTATGGCGTGCGCCTGCTCGACCGGCTGATCGCCGACAACTACGAGAAGTAGTGAACGCATGACGACCGAGGTCAATTTCTACCATTTGACCAAGGCGTCGCTCGAGGACGCGCTGCCGCGCCTGCTGGTGAAGACCCTGCAGGCCGGCGAGCGTGCCGTCGTCATGCTGGGCTCGCCCGAGCGGGTCGACGCGCTCAACACCCATCTCTGGACCTTCGATCCCAACGGCTTCCTGCCGCACGGTTCGATGAAGGACGGCGAGGCCGCGCGCCAGCCGGTGTGGCTGACGCATCTCGACGAGAACCCGAACGGCGCCAACTTCCTGTTCGTCGCCGATCGCGCGAAGTCGGAGAAGGTCGACAGATTCAAGCGCTGCTTCGAACTGTTCGACGGCCGCGATGAGGAAGCCGTCGCCGATACCCGCGAACGGTGGAAGACCTACAAGGCTGCCGGCCACACCGTCGCCTACTGGCAACAGACCGCGTCAGGCGGCTGGGAGAAGAAGGCTTAGATCCTTCACTGCGCTCAGGATGACAACCTTGTCGTGGCGCAGGCATCGAGCCAAACCAACATTGTCATCCTGAGCGTAGCGAAGGATCTATGTCTTGCCGCCTTCAGCGCTAGCGGAAATGGCGCAATTAGGTCCGCGGTTTCTGGAACGCCCGCCAGGCGGCAGAGAGGCGTTCGCCGAGGCTGATGTTGCCTTCGGGGCGGTAGAACGACGGAGCGTCGGCTTCGAAGGTGCGCATGTAGGCCTGGTACCCGAGGCGCGTGCCGCGGTCGGACTGGGCCTGCAGAGCCAGGAGATCAAGGGCTTTGTCGACGTCGAGCAGCGTCGAGAGCGAGTCGCGTTGGGCGAGCAACAACTCGGCGGCGGCGTCGGGGACCGACCAGGTGGAGAAAATGGCGGCGAGTTTGGCGCGCTTCTCGGCCGACAACAGAGCATCGATGTCGCGCGCGTAGTAGGCCTCGCCCTGCCAGGGACGGCCGGTCACGGTCTCGGCGGGGGTCGGCCAGACGTAGCGGGCGGGCAGGGCGCGCGTGGAATAGGTACGCACGTCGAGGCGGAACAGCTCGTAGCCCTGCTTGCGCATGAAGCGGTCGGTGTTGTGGAAGGCGTGCTCGCCATCGTCGCCGGTGCCGACGAAATTCACCTCGAGCTGCACGCCCAGCACGCCGAGCTCGGCCAGCTTGCCCTCGAAGGTCTTGAGCACGAGGAAGTCCGAGCCGTCGATGTCGATCTTGAGATAGTCGAAGTCGGTCCAGCCGCGCTCGGCCAGCAGGTCGGGCGCGACCAGCGGCTTGGTGTGATCGGCTAGCTGCGTCATCTCCCACGCATTGTGCCGGAGCTTGTCCTCGATCTCGGCCTGCGTCAGCCGCTTCTCGCGCAGCTCGTTGGTACGCATGAACGACAGGCGATCGCGCATGCGGAAGATCAGCGGCGAGGCCTGGCCGTTCTCGAGATCGACCTTGGCCGTCGAGGAGTCGCTTACGAAGCCTGCCACATACTCGATGCCGGGATTGCTCTCCGCCTTCTGCAGCCGCTCGCACTCCGCGACGCTGGCGTCGATCGCCAGCGCGCGCAGGCGCTTACCGAAATGGCGCAAAGTCGGGTCGATGCCGCCCGAGCAGCCGATGTCGAGCAGCGAGAAGCGTGCGTCTCCGAGAGCGTCGGCAACGAAGGAGACGAACGCCTTTCCCATCTAGACCGTGGCGACCGGAGTCGCGGGCGAGCCGACGGCGCCGGGCAGGCGGAGCGGCGGGGCCGTGAGCAAGAAGCGCGAGCGCTTCTTGTCGCGGAGGTACAGCGCCAGGTCCTTCAGCCACCAGATCTCACCGAGGTTGAGGCCCAGCTTGAACAGGCAGTGATTGTGGATCGGCAGCGACGGATGCTCGGCATCCTCCGGGCCTGGCTTCGCGGGCACTGCCTCGACGCCGTAATTGTCGGCGATCAGCGCGCTGATCTGGCTGTCGGTGATCCATTGCAGCAGGCGCTTGTCGCGGCCGTCGAGCACCGAGCACATCGCATGCGCGCGCGCCGGGTCGATGTTCTTGTTCATCTTCACGATCTCGTCGGTGAAGCCGGTGTAGAGCAACAGCATGTCGCCCGGCTCGACCACGACCTTGTCGGCCTCGAGCACCTTCCGGAAGTTGTCGTAGTTCACGTAGGTATGGTCCCGGCCGAAATGCTTCTCGAGGTCGACCAGCACCGCGCGGCCCTGGATCGCCTTCTCGGCCATGTTCTCGACGCCGAGCTTGTGGGCGTAGGAGAGGTGGCCGCAGCCATCGCGGCCGGCGTCGGGCACCGGGCCCACCACGTCGATGCCGGACTTGAAGCCGTTGTAGTAGAGCGGCTCGGCCACGCCGTCGCCGTCGGCATCGAAGAAGCCGCCGACATGGGCGAGCGTATCCCACTGCGTCGAATACTGGAGCGTCAGGATCACGCGATCGTCGCTCGCCACGTCGACGAACAGCGGGTTGATCGTCTTGGTGTGGAAGTTGAAACGCCAGCCGTTCTCATCGCCGGTCGGCGAGAGCACGGGCGGCAGGCGGCGCGGGTTCAGCACGTTACCGCCGGGCAGGTCGAGCGGCAGGGAGAGGCAGAACGAGCGGCCTTCCTTCACCTCCGCAATACCTTCCAGGACCTTCTTCGGCGTGATCAGGTTCAGGCGGCCCAACTGATCGTCGTCGCCCCAATCGCCCCAGGTCGAGCCCTCGGGACGGTGCTTCCATCGCTTCATTACGTAACTCCCTTCGATCGGCAGGGAGACTACGTCTGCATGCCTGCCATAAGCAATTCCAACGGTGTTCGCGCAGCGGATCGGTTATAGTGCACGGACCATGACGAGCATGACCGCCGAACTGCCCCGCCGCGATTACCGTGTGATCAGCCTGATCGGCGTCGCACATGGATCGAGCCACTACTACCAGCTCGCTTTCATCACGATGCTACTGATCGTGCGCGACAGCGTCGGCCTGAGCTTCGGCGACATCGGCGTACTGGGCGCCTTGTTCTATGCCGTGTCGGGTGCCGGCCAGACCGCGGCCGGCTTTGCCGTCGATCGCTTCGGCGCGCGGCCGATCCTGGCGGGTGGTCTGCTGGCGCTCGGCCTGTCGCTGGCGCTGATCTCGATCGCGCATTCGTTCTGGGCGTTCGCCGCCATCGCTGTCGTGGGCGGCGCGGGCAACAGCGTGTTCCATCCCGCCGACTTCGCGATCCTGAACGCATCGGTGGACCAGAAGAAGCTCGGCCGCGCCTTCTCGATCCATGGGCTGGGCGGCTCGCTCGGCTGGGCTGCGGCGCCGGCGATGTACTTCCTCGACCACACGGTGGGCTGGGTGGCCACGGCGCTGATCGGCGCAGTGCCCGGCTTCATCCTCGCGGCCCTCGTGTTCACCAACCGCACCGATCTCGTTGACCATCGCGTGAAGGCTCGCGCGCGTGCCGCCGCCGCGACCGAGAAGCCCGCGTCGATCGTCTCGATCCTGCTGCAGGCGCCGATCCTGCTCTGCCTCGGCTACTTCGCGCTGCTCGCCACCAACACCGTCGGCATCCAGCAGTTCGCCGTGCCGGCCTGGACCAGCATGTTTGGCGTCACGGAAAACTTCGCCGCGATCTGCCTCATGGTCTTCGTGGTGGGCTCGGCGTCCGGCATGCTGGCCGGCGGCTACATCGCCGATCACTTCCATCAGCACGAGCGGGTGGCGGCGATCGGCCTGCTGTCTGCGGCGGCGCTGACCCTGCCGGTCGCGACCGCGAGCGTGAGCCCGATGCTGCTGCCGGTGGTGCTGTTCCTCGCGGGCTTCGCCGGCGGCACGACCGGTCCCTCGCGCGACATGATCGTGCGCGGCATCACGCCGCCCGGCGCGTCGGGCAAGGTCTTCGGCTTCGTTTACTCCGGCCTTGATGTCGGCTCGTTCATGGCGCCGCTGGTGTTCAGCCGCATCATGGAAGCGGGCCATCCCGCGATGATGTTCTGGATCGCGACCGGGCTTTATTTGGTGAACGCGGGCCTCGTGACACTGATCCGACAAGCCACGCCGCGGCGTATACCGGCGGCGGCGGAGTAACGACCCTCAGCCGGTGAGAGTTGTTTCGCATGCCGGTGTTTACCCACTACCAGTTCCACAATGGAAAGACCGGCAAGGTCTCGTCGGTCAGTGGGTCGTCCTACTTCGCAGCCGCGCTCGCGGGCTCGATCTACGTTCTCCTCAAGGCAGGCCGTACGCAGTTCCCGCTCGCGCTCTTCTGGCACCTGGCCTTCCTGGGCGCGATGGCACTGCTGCCGTTCGTCGACAGTTACCTGCCGGAAAACATGCAGCTCATCGTCCTCGTGCTGGGATTGCCGGCGATCCTGCTCGTGCAGTCGTTCTTCATGATCGGCTGCGTGCGCCAGTCCTTCCGGGCCCGTGGCTGGGGCGAGCGTCTGGAAGACGAGTAGGAGCGCCTGTCACTAGCGGAAATGGCGGGAATCCTTTCCGCCATTTCCGCTAGCGACAGCGGGTATGGCAGTGCTGGCAGAAGCAATTTAAAGTTGAATGACGACTTGAATTGCAATCGGGATACCCCCATCTCCCAATCGCCCTTAACGCTGTCGCGTAGTTACTACGCTTCTGGCGCGCGCGAGCATGTTCGCAATCATGCTCACCAACTTGGATGGACGCATGAGGAAGACGAAGATTGCTGGGCAAGACATGACGGTGTTTCCGCCATTTCCGCTAGCGATGGAGACTGGTAGCCGAACCAAAGGTCCCTCGCTGCGCTCGGGATGACAGTCTTGTCCTGGCAGCCAAGCCAAAATTGTCATCCCGAGCGGAGCGAGGGACCCTTGTTGGCTAGCGGAAACAGCGCAAAGGGCGGTTAAGCCGCTTCGAGGGCTTCCTGGGCGGTGAGCCATTGGTGTTCGGCGTGGGCGATCTCGCGCTCCAGGCGGACCTTCTGCTTCTGCAGGTCGGCGGCAGCCTGGGGCGGACCGCTATAGGTCTTTGGATCGGCCAGCTTGGCTTCGAGGGTGGTGCGCTCCTGCGTGAGCTTGGTCAGGGCCTTCTCGGCCTCCTCGAGTGCGCGCTTCAGCGGGCCGCGCTTCACCTTCTCGATCGGAGCGGTTGCAGTCGGCGCAGAGACGGGAGCCGCCGCAGCGGCCTTCTTCTCTTTCTTGCCCTTGCCTTCCTTGGCGGGGCGGCCGCTGCGCTCGCGCAGCATCTTCACCTGGTATTCGTCGATGTCGCCTTCGAACGGCTGCACGGTGCCCTTTTCGACGACCCAGAGCTGGTCGGCGACCATCTTCACCAGATGCGTGTCATGGCTCACCAGCACGACGGCGCCCTCGAAGTCGTTGATCGCGTCGACCAGCGAGGCGCGCGCGTCCATGTCGAGATGGTTGGTCGGCTCGTCGAGCAGCAGCATGTGCGGCGCGTTGCGGGTGGCCAGCGCCAGCAGCAGGCGGGTCTTCTCGCCGCCCGACATCACGCCGACCTTGAGGTTGGCGCGGTCGCGGCTGAAGCCGAAGCGGCCGAGCTGGGCGCGCACCTTGGGCTCGAGCGCACCGGGGCCCATGGCGATCGCCATGTGGTCGTAGGGCGTCGCCTCGAAGTCGAGGCCTTCTTCCTGGTCCTGCGAGAAGTAGCCGACCTTGAGCTTGGGCGTCTTCTTGAGCTTACCCTCGCGCGGCTCGAGCCGCTGCGAGATCAGGCGGATGAAGGTCGACTTGCCGTTGCCGTTCTGGCCGAGCAAGGCGATGCGGTCTTCCATGTCGATGCGCAGGTCGAGCTTGTTCAGGATGTTCGGGCCGCCGGGATAGCCGACCGAAACTTCGTCGAGGGTCTCGATCGGCGAGGCGAGCAGCTCGGGCGAGGGGAAGTTGAAGTTGATCTTCTCGTCGATCGGCACGCTGGCCACCGGGCCGAGCTTCTCGATCATCTTCATGCGCGACTGCGCCTGGCGGGCCTTGCTGGCCTTGGCCTTGAAGCGGTCGACGAAGGCCTGCATGTGCTTGCGCTGGGCGGCGACCTTCATCTGCTGGGCGGCGTCATTGGCCAGCCGCTCGGCGCGCGTGCGCTCGAAGAAGTCGTAGTTGCCGGTGTAGGCGACCAGCTTCTCCTGGTCGATATGCACGATGTGGTCGCACACGTCGTTCAGCAGGTCGCGATCGTGGCTGACCATCAGCACGGTGTTGCGGAACTTCTGGAGATGCTCGGTGAGCCACAGCATCGCCTCGAGGTCGAGATGGTTCGAGGGCTCGTCGAGGATCAAGAGGTCGGGGTTGCTGAACAGCGTGCCGGCCAGCGCCACGCGCATGCGCCAGCCGCCCGAGAAGGTGCCGCAGGCGCGCTGCTGGGCGTCGTTGTCGAAGCCCAGGCCGTTCAGGATCGAGGCAGCGCGCGAGGGCGCAGAGGCGGCGTTGATTTCGTCGAGCCGCATGTGGATGTCGGCCAGGCGCAACCCGTCTTCCGACGTATCGGCCTCGAGCAAAAGGGCGGTGCGCTCGACGTCGGCCGCCAGCACGGCGTCGATGACCGAGATATCGCCGCCTGGCGGATCCTGCGGCACCGAGCCGATGCGGGTCCGGCCCATCAGGTTGATGTTGCCCGAATCGGCCTCGTACTGGCCCTGGATGATCTTGAGCAGGGTCGACTTGCCCGCGCCGTTGCGGCCGACCAGGCCTACTTTCCAGCCGTCGGAGAAAGCCACCGAAGCGCGGTCGAACAGGATGCGCTCGCCGTGGCGAAAGGACAGATCGGTGATACTGAGCATGAGGCGGCGGCGTTTAGCACGGCTTGCAGGGCTTTGTCGCGGCGTCTATAAGCCCGGCCCACACAGTCAAAGCACACTGTTCATGAGGATTTTATGGCCGTCGAACGCACTTTCTCCATCATCAAGCCGGACGCGACCCGCCGGAACCTGACCGGCAAGATCAACGCCCGCTTCGAAGAGAAGGGCCTGCGCATCGTGGCCCAGAAGCGTCTCTGGATGAGCCGCCAGCAGGCCGAGTCGTTCTACGGCGTGCACAAGGCGCGGCCGTTCTTCAACGACCTTTGCACTTTCATGACGTCCGGCCCGGTGGTCGTGCAGGTTCTCGAGGGCGAGAACGCCGTCGCCAAGAACCGCGAGATCATGGGCGCCACCAACCCGGCCAACGCCGACGCCGGCACGATCCGCAAGGACTTTGCCGAGTCGATCGAAGCGAACTCCGTGCACGGCTCGGACTCGCTGGAGAACGCCGGCATCGAGATGTCGTATTTCTTCGCCGGTACAGAGATTGTTGGCTAAGGCCGAGTGAAACACGGCAATAAAAAAGCGGCCTGGTTGGGCCGCTTTTCTTTTGTGCCCGGTGGCCGGGCTCGTCAGCCCAGGACGGCAAAGCCGATCAGCAGGACGATCGAGCCGCCGACGCCCAGCAGCAGCGACAGGATGCCGATATGGGCGATCAGGCCCAGCGCCATGCTGCTGAGCAGCACGATCAGCCACAGGACCATGAACAGCACGAGCTTGTTGAAAGCCGTGTAGGTCGCCATGTGCGTCCGGACTTCTTCCTGCGTCGCCTCAGCCATTGTCGCTCCCCGTCGAGATGCTCGTGAAATTGGTGAGCCGCTTATAGCGAATTAGGGCTCGTCCGAGAAGAGGAGGGTGGCGCCCGGGGGCACGCCCTCGACCGCGACCTTTCCGCCATTTCCGCTAGCGCCGACCCGGCCCTCGCCGATCCAGCGCACGACCTGGGGGTAGAGCCGGTGCTCCTGGCGCAGGATGCGGGCGGTCAGGGTGTCCGCGGTGTCGCCGGCCAGTACGGGCACGGCGGCCTGGGCGATGATCGGGCCGGCATCGAGGTCGGGGATCACGAAATGCACCGTGCAGCCGCTGATGCGGACGCCGGCGTCGAGCGCCTGCTGCTGGACATGGACGCCGCGGAAGGACGGCAGCAGGGACGGGTGGATGTTGATCAGGCGGCCGGCCCAGTGCTGCGGGAACCACGGGCTGAAAATCCGCATGAAGCCTGCCATCACCACCAGTTCGACGCCGTGCTTCCCCAGTGCCGCTGAAACGTCGCGGTCGAAGCTCTCGCGGTCGGGGTAGCTGCGGTGGGAGACCGTTGCGGTGGGAATGCCGGCGTCGGCTGCGATCTCGAGACCGGCGGCATCGGCCTTGTTGCTGACGATACAGGCGATCTCGGCGGGGTAATCGGCGGCCTGTGCGGCCTTGATCAGCGCGGCCATGTTGCTGCCGCGCCCCGAGATCAGAATGCCGACCTTCAGCTTTGCCATAGCGTGTCGGCGTGCTCGACGATGCAGTCCGCTTCGGACGTTGGTGCCTGCTCGATGACGCCGATCCGGCTCACGGTCTCGCCGGCCTCGGCCAGCGCCTTTGTGACCTTCTCGGCGTCGCCGTGTGCCACAACGACGATCATGCCGATGCCGCAGTTGAAGGTGCGCAGCATGTCGTCGGTCGGCACGCTGCCGGTCTTCTGCAGCCAACTGAAAATCGGCGCGGGTTTCCATGTCCGCGCATCGAGCGTCGCGCGCAGCCCGTCGGGCAGGCAGCGCGGCACGTTGCCGGGCAGGCCGCCGCCGGTGATGTGCGCCAGGCCCTTGATGGCGCCGGTGGAGCGGATGACCGAGATCAGGGGCTTCACGTAGATCCGCGTCGGCTCCAGCAATTGCTGCATGTCGTAGCCGCCGCCGCGCTCGACGATCTTGCGCACCAGGGAGAAGCCGTTGGAATGAAGCCCGCTCGATGCGAGGCCGAGCACCACGTCGCCGGGGGCAATGTCGGTGCGCGGCAGCAGCTGGTCGCGCTCGGCGGCACCGACGGAGAAGCCCGCGAGGTCGAAGTCGCCTTCGGAATACATGCCGGGCATCTCGGCCGTCTCGCCACCGATCAGTGCGCAGCCGGCGCGGCGGCAGCCTTCGGCGATGCCCGCGACGATACGGCGGCCGGTCTCGACCTCGAGCTTGCCGGTCGCGTAATAGTCGAGGAAGAACAGCGGCTCGGCGCCCTGGACGACGATGTCGTTCACGCACATCGCCACGAGGTCGATGCCCACAGTATCGGGGATGCCGGACTTGATCGCGACCATCAGCTTGGTGCCGACGCCGTCGGTGCCGGACACCAGGATCGGATCCTTGAAGCCGGCGGCCTTGAGGTCGAACAATCCACCGAAGCCGCCCAGGCCGCCCATCACGCCGCGGCGGTCGGTGCTCTTGGCCAACGGCTTGATGTGTTCGACCAGCGCGTCGCCGGCGTCGATATCGACGCCCGCTTCCTTGTAGGTAAGGGGAGGGCTGTTGTGGTCGGGCTTCAAGCCAGGCTCATTCCTGCTGGAGAGGGGGCGTGCTAGAGAGTGCCGCGAACATAGCCAAATTCCGGACCCCCGCAATGCCGATAGCCCGCAGGTTTTCCACGATCGTCCTCGCTCTGCTGGCGGCTTTTGCCGGCATCGGGCCGAGCCATGCGCAGGTCACCAGCGGCAATGCCTTCACCATCAGCGGGGTCGACGTCGATGTGACGGGCGCCGATGCGATTAAGGCGCGTGACCAGGCGGTCCGCGACGCCAAGCGGCGTGCCGTCGGCATGCTGATCGAGCGCATGGTGGCCCCGGAGGACCGCGCCAAGGTCCCGCCGGTCGACGATGCACGGCTCGAGGGCATGGTGCGCGGCGTCGAGTTCGCCAAGGAGCGTCCCGCGGGCAATCGGTTCATCGGCACCTTGAACGTCGTCTTCGCCTCCGATCAGGTGAAGGCGTGGCTGTCGGAGGCCGGCATCGGGGTCGCCGAGACGGTGGCGCGGGCGGCGCTGGTCGTGCCGCTGTGGAAGGACAAGAACGGCGTCGAGCCGCTCGACGACAGCAATGCGTGGCGCGATGCCTGGAAAAAGCTCGACACCTCGGGCAGCGCCGTGCCGGTGACGGTGGTGCGCGGCGACCAGCTCGACCAGAACGCTTTGTCGGTCGAGGAGGCCTATGTCGGAGATGTGTCGGCACTCAGCCGCCTCAATGACCGTTATCACCTGCCGAGCATCGTCGTGGCGATCGTCGAGGGCGACAAGGATGCCGGCACGCTGTCGGTCAGTGGCTTCCGCTACGACGCGCAGACCGGCGCGCGCAGCGATCTCGGCAAGGTGACGGTGGCGGGCGCGGGCCAACTTGCCGATGCCGCCGCCAAGATCCAGGCCAAGCTCGATGCCGACTGGCGCGGCGTGGCCGTCGTGCGGCGCGATTCGCAGGACGCTATCGACGTCGTCGTGCCGATCAAGGCGCTGAGCGACTGGGTGCAGGTCCGCCAGCGCCTGGGCGCGATCCCGGCGATCAAGGGCATCGCGGTGCGCACGCTCGAGACCGACCACGCCGACGTGCATGTCGATTACTATGGCACGTCGGAGCAGCTTCAGCAGACCCTGGCCCAGGCCGGGCTGCAGCTCACCAAGGATGGCGACGCGTGGCGGCTGCAGGTTCGTTGAGATGACCGACCACACAACTTCGGCGGCTTCACCCACGCGCTGGCGCTTCTGGCTGGGCGCGGCGATCGTCTTCGTGCTGGTGTTGTGGCGGCTGAACGACATCCTGCTGCCGTTCGTCGTCGGCATGGTGGTGGCGTACTTCTTCGATCCCCTGGTCGCGCGGCTGGAACGCCTGCGCCTGTCGCGCTCGATGGCGACGGCGGTCGTCACGATCCTGGCGGTGCTGATGGCGATCGGCCTGGCGACCGCGATCGTGCCGCCGCTGCTGGGACAGATCGAGGATTTCGTGACCAAGGTGCCGCAGTATTTCGCGCAGGCCGCGGTGCGCGTGCAGCCGATGGTCGACCCGCTGCGCGAGAGGCTCGGTCTGCCACCGCTCGGGATGAAGGAGCTGCAGGCGCATGCCACGCAATGGGCCGGCGAAGCGCTCGCGGTATCCGGCGCTGTGCTCGGCGGCGTCGCCAAGCGCGGCGCGGCGATCATCGATCTGCTGGCGCTCCTGTTCCTGACGCCGGTCGTCACGTTCTACTTGCTGCGCGACTGGCCGAAGGTGCTGGCCGCGATCGACGGCGCCCTGCCGCTCGATCATGCCGACACGATCCGCCGGCTCGCGCGCGAGGCCAATGCCGCCACCGCGGGCTATCTGCGTGGCCAGGCGCTGGTCTGCCTCTGCCTCGGCACGCTCTATGGCGTGGGGCTTTCGATCGTCGGCCTGCAGTTCGGCTTCGTCATCGGGATGATCGCGGGGGTCATCTCGTTCATCCCCTTCGTCGGTACGCTGGTCGGCGCCACTTTGTCGCTCGGCATGGCGCTGGCGCAGTTCCCGCCAGATTGGGTCAGCGTCGGCAAGGTCGCCGTGGTCTTCCTGATCGGACACCTGCTCGAAAGCAACGTCCTCTCGCCCAAGCTGGTCGGCGACAGGGTGGGGCTGCATCCGGTGTGGATCATGTTCGCCCTGTTGGCCGGCGGCTCTTTGGTCGGGTTCGTGGGCGTGCTGGTGGCGGTGCCGATCGCCGCGATCATCGGCGTGCTCGTGCGCTTTCTGTTCGAGCGTTACCATGAAAGCTCGATCTATCGCGGCAACGACGCGGCCTGACGTCCGTCGTGGTCGATCAGCTCACCCTCGACCTCAGCCTGCCGCCGCCCACGTATGCGCGCGAGGACTTCGTCGTTTCGTCCGGTAATCGCGAAGCGCTGGCCTGGCTCGATCGCTGGCCCGACTGGCCCGCGCCGGCACTGGCGCTGAGCGGTCCTTCGGGCAGCGGCAAGACGCATCTCGGCCGGATCTGGGCCGCGCGCGCCAGTGCTACCCTGATGGAAGGCAGCGATCTCGACGGCAAGACCGTGCCCGACCTTTTGGCGCTTGCCTCGACATCCCCCGCGATCGTGATCGAGCATGCCGATCGCGCGCCCGAACGCGGCCTGTTTCATCTCTACAATCTGATGCGCGAGCGGGGGCAGTACCTGCTGCTGATCTCCGAAGCGCCGCCGGCGCATTGGCATATCGCGCTCCCCGATCTCGCCTCGCGGCTGCGCGCCGCGCCTGCTGTCACCGTGTCGTCACCTGACGACGAGCTGCTGGGCTCGATCATCCTGAAGCAGCTCGCCGACCGGCAATTGCATGCGGGCGCCGGCGTCGTGCAGTATCTCGTGCCGCGCATGGAACGCTCCGCCGACGCGGCGCGCCGCATCGTGGCGGCGCTCGATCGCCGGGCGCTGGCGGAAAGTCGTGAAATCGATCGTCGCCTGGCGATTGACGTTTTGGCCGAGGTCTCGCCCAAGGAGGGAAAATGAAAAGACTGTTGATCGCGCTGCCGTTGATGATGGCGACACTACCCGCTGCCGCGCAGTCGCCCTCCGTCATGGGCACGTGGCTGACGTCGGCGAAGTCGGCGCAGGTGCAGCTGGCCCCGTGCGCCAATCCGGCCCAGGGCCCGGTCTGCGGCCAGGTCGTGAAGCTGATCGATCCCAAGGATGCCAGTGGCAAGCTCGTGGCGCCCGAGGCGGTGACCGACGTGCACAACGCCGATCCGGCTCTGCGTACGCGCAAGGTGCTGGGCATGACGCTGCTCTATGGCTTCACCAAGAGCGGCGAGGCCAACAGCTTCGAGAGCGGCACGATCTACAACGGCGAGAACGGCAAGACCTATAAGGCCAACATCAACCTGCAGTCGGACGGCACTCTGAAAGTGCGCGGCTATGTCGGCTCGGCGATGTTCGGCGAGACGCAGATCTGGACACGGGTTCAATAGGGGGACGCAACGATGGACATGGGAATCAAGGGTCGCAAGGCGATCGTCTGCGCGGCGAGCAAGGGACTGGGACGCGGTTGCGCCGAGGCGCTTGCGGGTGAGGGCGTCGATCTGGTGATCAACGCGCGCACCAAGTCGGAACTCGACGCGACGGCGGAGGCGATCCGCAAGAAGTACGGCGTGAAGGTCACGGCGGTGGCCGTTGACGTCACGACCGACGAGGGCCGCAAGCAGGTGCTCGCGGCCTGTCCGGAGCCGGACATCATCGTCAACAACGCGGGCGGTCCGCCGCCGGGCAACTTCCGCGACTGGAACCGCGAGGACTGGATCAAGGCGCTCGACGCCAACATGCTGACGCCGATCGAGTTCATCAAGGCGAGCGTCGACGGCATGATGAAGCGCGGCTTCGGGCGCATCGTGAACATCACCTCGAGCTCGGTGAAGGCGCCGATCGACATCCTGGGCCTCAGCAACGGCGCGCGCTCGGGCCTGACCGGCTTCGTCGCGGGCGTGGCGCGCACGACGATCCGTCACGGCGTCACGATCAACGGCCTGTTGCCGGGCCCGTTCGACACCGATCGCCTGCGTAACACCGTGAAGGTCCGTGCGGGCAAGGCCGGCAAGAGCTTCGACGAGGAGTATGCCGCGGGCGCCAAGGCGCATCCGGCCGGCCGCTTCGGCACGGCCGAGGAATTCGGCATGATGTGCGCGTTCCTGTGCAGCACGCACGCGGGCTACATGACCGGCCAGAACATCCTGATGGATGGCGGCCAGTACCCGGGCACGTATTAGTCGAAGTTACTCTAATCGAAGTCGCGCGGGCGGGCGAAGGCGGCGAGAGTCGTCCCGCCCGCCTGCAGCTTCGACCAGTCGGTGATCTCGGCCTGCAGGGTGGCCAGCGCGCCGGTCGGGAACTTGTCGCGCAAGGCTGCAAGAAGCGTCGCCTTGCCGTGGCCGGCCAGCAGTGCCGCGAGTTCGCCCATGCCGTCGTTGTGGCCGATCATCAGGACGGTTGAGACGGTGGTTGGCAGATCGCGCAGCCGGTTCAGCAGGACATCCTCCGAGGCGAGGTAGAGGCCGTTCTCCAGCGCGATCGGCGGAGCGGGCTGTGGCAGCCGCTCGACCAGCGGCGCCAGCGTCTGGCGGGCTCGCATGGCCGTTGAGCACAGGATGAGATCGGGAAGGGGCGCTTTGGCCAGCAGATGCTCCGCCATGAGCTCCGCCGCGCGTACGCCACGGCTGTTGAGCGGCCGGTCATGGTCGGGCACGCCGGGTTCGCCCCAGGCCGATTTCGCATGCCGCAGGAGGAGGATTGTCTTCACCAAAGATGCCAGGAAAATCCTTTTATCCCAAGTAGTTAGTTAAAGGCCATGACATCGTCATGAAGAGGCGTTAGGCTCTGTGCATAACTCCCATGGATACCATAAGCGCGTCCGCACCGGCCGAACAGGCTGCAGCCATAACGGCCGATAGTCCACGCCGTTTCATCAATCGTGAGCTTTCCTGGCTGGCGTTCAACACGCGCGTGCTGGAAGAGGCCACCAATGTGCGCCATCCGCTGTTCGAGCGGGTGCGCTTCCTGTCGATCTCGGCGGCCAACCTCGACGAATTCTACATGGTCCGTGTGGCGGGCCTCGTCGACATGCTGCCCACTCGTTCGACGATGTTGAGCGACGACGGCATGACGCCGCCCGAACAGCTCGCCGCCATCCGCGACCGCGCCTCGATCCTGATGGCCGAGCAGCAGCGCGTCTGGACTGGCCTGCAGGGTGACCTGCGTGAAGCCGGTGTTGCCGTGCTCAAGGCCAACGAACTCACCAAAGCAGAGCGGACCTGGCTCGAGACCTACTTTATCGACCAGGTGTTCCCGATCCTGACGCCGCTCGCCATCGATCCGGCGCATCCGTTCCCCTTCATCCCGAACGGCGGCTTCTCGACGATCCTCAAGCTGCAGCGCCAGGACGACAAGCGGCCGCTGATGGCGCTGTTGCCGCTGCCGCCGCAGGTCGATCGTTTTGTCCGCCTGCCGGGTCCCGCGATCCGCTTCCTGCCGCTCGAGGAGCTGGTCGACATCTTCCTGCCGCGCCTGTTCCCCGGCTACGAGGTGCACACGCGCGGGTTCTTCCGCGTGATCCGCGACAGCGACGTCGAGATCAACGAAGAGGCCGAGGATCTGGTGCTGCTCTACGAGAGCGCGCTGAAGCGCCGCCGTCGCGGCGACCTGATCTCCATTTCTGTCGATACCGCGATGCCGCCAGAGCTGCGCGACTTCCTGTTCGACCAGCTCGAGATCACGAGCCAGACCGTCCACGTGTTCGACCTCGACAGCATGGTCAACATCGGCGACGTGAAGGCCGTCATCGTCGAGGAACGGGCCGACCTGCAGTTCGCGCCGTACAACGCCCGCTTCCCCGAGCGTATCCGCGACTTCGGCGGTGATTGCTTCGCGGCGATCCGGGCCAAGGACATCGTCGTCCATCATCCGTACGAGAGCTTCGACGTCGTGGTGCAGTTCCTGCGCCAGGCGGCGCGCGATCCGGCCGTCGTGGCGATCAAGCAGACGCTCTACCGCACGTCGGCCGACTCGCCGATCGTGAAGGAACTGATCGCGGCGGCCGAGGCCGGCAAGACCGTGTCGGCGCTGATCGAGCTCAAGGCGCGCTTCGACGAGGAGGCCAACATCCGCTGGGCGCGCGACATGGAGCGCGCCGGCGTGCAGGTGGTCTACGGCTTCATCGACCTCAAGACCCATGCCAAGGTCTCGATGGTGGTGCGCCGCGAGGCCCAGTCGATCCGCACGTATGTGCATTTCGGCACCGGCAACTATCACCCGATCACCGCGCGCATCTACACCGACCTGTCGTTCTTCACCTGCGATCCGGCGATGGGCCGGGACGCTGCGCGCCTGTTCAACTTCATGACCGGCTACGCGCGCCCCGAGAAGATGGAGAAGATCGCCTTCGCGCCGGTGACCTTGCGTCCGACGCTCTACGGGCTGATCGATGCCGAGATCGCCAATGCCCGCGCCGGCAAGCCCGCCGCGATCTGGGCCAAGCTCAACTCGCTGGTCGATCCCGACCTGATCGACCGGCTCTATGCCGCCTCGATGGCGGGGGTGCAGATCGATCTCGTGATGCGCGGCATCTGCTGCCTGCGTCCCGGCGTGAAAGGCCTCAGCGACAATATCCGGGTGAAGAGCCTGCTCGGCCGCTTTCTGGAGCATGCGCGTATCGTCTGCTTCGGCAACGGCAAGGCACTGCCGTCGCCCAAGGCCAAGGTGTTCCTGTCGTCGGCCGACTGGATGCCGCGTAATCTCGATCGACGGGTCGAGCTTCTGTGCCCCGTCGACAATCCGACGGTGCACGAGCAGGTGCTCGACCAGATCATGGTCGCCAACCTCAAGGATGACGGTCAGAGCTGGGTGATGGGGGCGGACGGTGCTTACAAGCGCTGCACGCCGGCCAAAGAGCCGTTCATCGCACATCACTATTTTATGACAAACCCGTCGCTCTCCGGCCGCGGCAGTGCCGTGAAGCTGAGTGGCGCGGTGCCGCGCCTGGTGCTGGGTTCGGACTGACGAAAATCGTCGCTGCAATCCCTACCGCTTTCGGCTAGAGGGAGCGCACATGGACGGCCAACAGCCCGCTGACGCCCTGCTCGAGAGCCGCCTCGGAAAAGGCCGCGTCGGCATCATCGACGTCGGCTCGAATTCGATCCGTCTCGTGGTCTACGAGCGCGCGAGCCGCGCGCCGCTGCCGGTGTTCAACGAAAAGGTTCTGTGCGGCCTGGCCCGTGGCCTCGACGCTACCGGCCGTCTCAATCCGGCGGGCGTCGACATGGCGCTGGCCAACATCGATCGTTTCGCGACTCTGGCGCACAACATGAAGGTCACGTCGCTCGACCTGCTGGCGACAGCGGCCGTGCGTGACGCCTCGGACGGTCCGCAGTTCATGCAGGCGCTGGCCAGCCGGCCCGGCATCAAGGCGCATATCGTGAGTGGCCAGGACGAGGCGCGCTTCTCGGGCTACGGCGTGATGTGCGGCATGCCCGAGGCCTCAGGCGTGATGGGCGACCTGGGGGGCGGCAGCCTCGAGCTGGTGGCGCTCTCCAACGGCGGCATCGGCGCTTCGAGCACCTTGCCGGTAGGGCCGCTGCGGCTCATGTCGTCGGGCAAGGGCGACCCCAAGAAGACGGTCGTCGAGGCGATCGAAAGCGTCCGCTGGCTGCGCGAGGAGACCGGCAAGACCTTCTACGCCGTGGGTGGCGCCTGGCGCTCGTTCGCGCGCCTGCACATGGAGCAGGCGGGGTATCCGCTGCACATCATCCATCAGTACGACATTCCCGCCGACGAGGCGCGGGCGGTCGCGCGTTTGATCGCGGTGCAGAGCGCGAAGTCCCTGGAGAAGATGCCGGGCGTGTCGCGCCGGCGCGTCGATACATTGCCGTTGGCTTGTCTGGCGCTCGACCGGCTGCTCGCCGCGCTCAAGCCGCGCAATGTGGTGTTCTCGGCCTTCGGCCTGCGCGAGGGCTTCTACTACCAGCGTCTCAGCGAGGAGGAGCGCCGTCGTCATCCGCTGATCGCGTTCGCGGAAGAACAAGGCGCCGACTGGCGCCGCTTCGACCTGACGCCGGGCGAGATCTTCGACTGGCTGTCGCCGGTCTTCGCGGGCGAGAGCGATGCCGAGCGCATCCTGCGTACCGCCGCGTGCCACCTAAGCGACATATCGTGGAACGACCATCCGGACTATCGCGCCGAGCAGGCCTATGTCCGTGTGCTGCATTTGCCGGCGCCGGGCATGAGCCATCGCGACCGCGCGATCCTGGCGATGACCATGACCTATCGCTACAAGAGCGACCCGAAATCGGCGAACATCGAGACGGCGCTGCGCCTGTCCGACGGCAAGGGCCGTGCCTTCGCCCGCCGGCTCGGTGCATGCCTCAGGTTGGCCTACAATCTGTCCGGCGGCGCGCCCGGACTGCTGCCGCAGATTCAGCTGCGCCGCACCGAACGCGACCTGCGGCTGATCGTGCCGTCCAGCCTTTCGCACAGCCTGGGGGACATCACCGCCCGTCGCCTCGAGAGCGCGGCCGAAGCCTTCGATCTCAAGTCGCTGATCGTCTCCGGCTAGACCGGGGGCGGCACCGGGATCAGCTTCGGCTGGTCGCCTGACAGGGCAAGCGCCAGTCGGCCGTCGATCAGCGCGAGCGCATCCTCACCGAAGATTTCGCGCCGCCAGCCGGAGAGGGCATGGAGGTCGCGCTTGCCGGCCGCCATCTTGTCGAGCTCGTCGGCGCTGGCCACGAGGCGTGCGGCCACGCCCGCCTGCTCGGCCTTGAGGCGGAGCAGGGTACGCAGCAGGTCGACCACGGCGCCAGGCGCGCGCAGCTGCTCGGGCGCCTTGTCGCGCGTCGGCAGATCGGCGTCGGGAATGGCGCGGCCGCGCTCGATGGCTTCCATCAGTTCGCGGCCCTGCCAGCCCTCGGCGAAGCCGCGACCAAGGCCACGGGTCGCGGCCAGTTCGTCGATCGTCTTGGGGGCGTGGCTGGCGATCTCGAGCAGCTGCTCGTCGCGCAGCAGCCGTTGGCGCGGAATGTCGATGCGCTGGGCGGTGCGCTCGCGCCAGGCCGCGACCTCCTTGAGGATCGCCATCAGCCGTGGCGAGGCGCCGCGCGGCTTCAGCCGCCGCCAGGCCTGCTCGGGGTCGGCGCGGTAGGTGCCGGGGTCGTTGAGGACCGCCATTTCCTCTGCGATCCAGGGCAGCCGGCCGCTCTTCTCGAGCTGCTTGCGGAGCTTTTCGTAGACCACACGCAGGTGGGTGACATCCGACAAGGCGTAAGTGATCTGGCGCTCGCTGAGCGGCCGGCGGCTCCAGTCGGTGAAGCGGCTCGACTTGTCGACCTTGGCTTTGGCCAGCTTGGCGGCGAGGGATTCGTAGGAGGCGGCTTCGCCGTGGCCGCAGACCATGGCGGCGACCTGGGTATCGAACAGCGGCGTCGGCACCGAGTTCATGCGCAGGTAGAAGATTTCGAGGTCCTGGCGCGCGGCGTGGAAGACCTTGAGGACCTTCGGATTGGCCATCAGCTCATCGAGTGGGGCCAAGTCGATGCCTTCCGCCAGCGCGTCGATCGCTGCGGCATCCTCGGGGCCCGGGCCGGCCACCTGGGCCAGACAGAGCTTGGGCCAGTAGGTGCGCTCGCGCATGAACTCGGTGTCGACGGTCACATATTCGGCGTCGGCGAGAGGTTTGCAGAACGCCGCCAACTCGTCGGTGGTGGTAATCAGCTTCATTGGCCATGCTCTATAAACGCCCCGGGGCGCGGCGGCAAAGGCTGCCGGGGCAAAAGGCCCGATTCCCTTGACTTGAGCGCTTATTCCGTGCCTTTTGCCGGGCCTCAAAACCCGGAAAATCCGCCATGTCTTCAGTCTACAGAACCCATACGTGCGGCCAATTGCGCCCCGAGCATGTTGGCCAGCAGGCCAAGCTCTCGGGCTGGGTCCAGCGCAAGCGCGACCACGGCAACCTCCTGTTCATCGACCTGCGCGACCATTACGGCGTCACCCAGGTCGTGATCGACGCCTCGAGCGCCGTCTTCAAGACTGCCGAATCGGTGCGCAACGAGAGCGTGATCACGGTGACCGGCAAGGTGGTGGCCCGCGAGCCCTCGACGGTGAACGCCAGACTCTCCACGGGTGCGGTCGAGCTCGATGCGGCGGAATTCGAGATCCAGTCGATGGCCGATCCGCTGCCGATCCCGGTCTACCAGGAGAACGACACCACGCCGGAGGAGCTGCGGCTCAAGTACCGCTTCCTCGACCTGCGCAAGGAGAAGCTGCACAAGAACATCGTGCTGCGCAGCCAGGTGATCGCCAGCCTGCGCCGCCGCATGATCGACCAGGGCTTCACCGAGTTCCAGACGCCGATCCTGACCGCCGACAGCCCCGAGGGCGCGCGCTCGTACCTGGTGCCGAGCCGTATCCACCCCGGCAAGTTCTACGCGCTGCCGCAGGCGCCGCAG
>CAIKZO010000086.1 GCA_903832005.1 Enhydrobacter aerosaccus
CAACTGCACGGAGCGCGAAATGACCGAACTGGAAACGAAGGACGAAGTCGAGATCGAAGAGTTCACCGACGAGCTGTCCGACGAGGCGCTCGATCGGGAAGGAGGGGGCAAGTTCTGTGCGTGTCATCCCGGTGGTAATTATTGCCGTGCCGGTAGCTGACCGCTGAGCCGTAGCGGTGCTGCTCTGTGCGGGCCTCGTGCCTGCCTGTGCGGCACCGCTCTGGTGCTTTCATCCAACTGCACGGAGCGCGAAATGACCGAACTGGAAACGAAGGACGAAGTCGAGATCGAAGAGTTCACCGACGAGCTGTCCGACGAGGCGCTCGATCGGGAGGAGGCCAAAGCTTGCTGCCATCCTCTCCCGAACTGTCGTCCCGGTAGCTGACCGCTGAGCCGTAGCGGTGCTGCTCTGTGCGGGCCTCATGCCTGCCTGTATTGGCGGGGACGCATCCGGTCGGATGAGATCGCACAACAGCCGATTTAAAAGGGTGTCATCCCGAACGCAGTGAGGGATCCTTGATTGGCGCCAATAGAGGGTCCCTTACTGCGTTCGGCGTGACAACGTGCGCGTCGCGGGGGACGATTGCAAATTTCCCGAATCTGCTCCTGAACCTTTCCGACGCCGTCGGAATCACGACACGACGGTCGCTCGGGATGTGAGCGTCGTGGTTGCTGGCGATCCCGATCGAACCGAAAAGACTCCGAGGCCCCGTCAGCGCCGCTGGCTGGCGCCGGAGGGCATGGACAGGGTCGGGTTCGACGGGGGCGTCGCGGCCGGCATCGCCGGCGGACCGGCACTCGACGACGACGGCACGGAATCGGAATTGCCGCCGGTGACCGACGCCGGAGGGTGCGGCGGCGACGCCGCCGAGGATGCGGCCGGCGGTTCCACGCCGGGGAGCCGGAGCGGCGCGGCGGGAGAATTGCCGCTGTCGAGCGGACCGAGGATGACCGGAAGTCCTTCCTTGCCGCCGATGATCACGATCTTGGCGTTGGGCGAATCGGCCAGCTTCAGGGTCGCGTCGATGCCCTTCCAGCGCAGGTAATTCTCCGAAATGCCGCTCGACACGATGTCCTGGAACGCCTTGATGCCCTGCGCCTCGATCTGCTTGCGCTCCTTCTCCTGTTCCTCGCGGGCGAGGATGTACTTGTACTGTTGCGAGACCTGGTAATGGGTGAGCTTGTTTTCGATCGCCGTCTGAACGCTGGCCGGAAGAACGATGCTGCGAATCCGGAAATCCTCGATGTCGATTTCGCGTCCACTGTTCAGATTGGTCGGGATCAGATTGTTGACCGTCTGCCTGAGGCCAGCGAGGACCGTCTGTTCGAGCGTGTCGCGGCCGGTCGAGTAGACTTCGTCGATCGCCTGTTTGGCCGCTTCGAGGCGGACCACGGCGGCGACCGACGGCATCAGCAGATTGTCGACGAACTCCGGTCCGGCATAGGCCGTGATGGCGCCCAGGGCGGCGGGCCGCAGCCGGAAGCGAACGGTCACTTCGACGCTGATCTGCAGCCCGTCGCGGGTCAGCACATCGAGCTTGTCGGTCTTCTGCTGCACCCGTGTGTCGTAAACGTAGATCTTGTCCCACGGAAAAATGACCTTCGTGCCCTCGCCGTAGTGGAAATCCATCACCGTGCCACCGAAGAAGCGCAGCCACAGGGCGCCTCCATGGCCAGCTGGAATCGTGACGAACATGTTCGCCACGAGATATGGCATCAAAAGAAAGAGGATCAGCAGCGTCGACGATACCGCTATGAAGTGGCCCTCGATCCACCTGCGGATGCCCTTGGTCGGTTCAGTCATCGCCCGCTCCCCGTTCGACAATCCGGCCCTCGTCCATGATCACGCGACGAGTTGCCCGGTCGAAATATCTCTCGTCGTGGGTGACCACGACGATGGTCTTGCCCCGCTCCAGCAGGGCCGGCAGGATTTCGTCGTAGAACCTGCGGCGGAACTCCGGATCCTGGTCGGCCGCGAACTCGTCCAGCACATAGATCGGCCGATCCTCGAGCATCGCCACGACCAGTGCCAGCCGCTTGCGCTGTCCGGTCGACAGCCGGATCGTGTCGAAGCGCCGGTTGGTGAGCGCCGTTTTGCCCGCCAGGCCCATCTTCGCGAGCCACGCAGCCACTTCCGCGTCGTCCACGTCGCCCAGCCCGAACGTCCGCTCGAACAGGTGGAAGTCGGAGAATACCGTCGAGAACAGGCTCTGATAGGCCTCGCGCCGCTCCGGGCCGATAGTCGCTCCGTCGAGCACGATTTCGCCCTGCTGGGGCAGGTAGAGTGCGGTCAACAGCTTCAGCAGAGTGGACTTTCCCGACCCATTACCGCCCGAGACGAAAAGCATTTCGCCGCGGCGCAGAAAGAGGTCGATCGGGCCGACCTGGAAGCCGCCGCCCTCGCCGTCCCCGCCATGCCGGTAGCCCGCACCCTGCAGCCTTATATCGTCGAAGCCCCGGAGTTGCTCGGAGGAGCCGCGCGAGGAAATCGACGCAGCCTCGAGCTGTTTTTCGAGGTCGACCATCTGCGCGCATGCCGCACTGGCGCTGGCGAAGGCCGAGGCCGAGCCGATGACGTTGACGATCGGACCGATCATGAAGAGCACGACGGTGACGATCTTGAGGAGGTGCTCGGACTGCACGATCCCGAACGCCGGCAGGACGAACACGATGGCTGCCGCGAGGCCGAAGAACACCACGTGGGAGAAGAGAAAGAGATCGGTCAGCTTGACGTCGATATCGCCCTTCAGCCCGACCACCTTCTGCGAGATCGCCGTGGCGAAGGCGGCGAACTCGGCGCTGCGGGCCGTATTCAGCCGGATTTCCTTGAAGCCGCTGACCAGGTCGTTGATCGAGTTGAAGAAGGCGTTCTCCTCGGCGGCCGTGCCGCGGAACGCGGCGTGCGCGGCGATCATTCGCGAACGGTAGACCGCTCCGCCGAGGCCGAGGATCAGCAGCGTGAGAAGAACGGCGGGAACGCTCAGCCAGGCGAGGTAGACCAGAGCGAAGATCACCACGACCACGAACTGCGAGGCCATGACGACCATCGAGAGCGACGACGACAGGATCTTGGTCTGCTGCGTCACCGCGGCGAAGAAGCGGGCCGGGCCGATCCGCTCGAACGCATCGAGATCGCAATGTCGAGCGCGCTCGATCTGCTGCTGGCGGTAGAGATGAAGAACTTTCTCCGTTTCGCGCAGCGCCGTCAGCAGGAGGTATTTCTGGCAGTAGAGAAAGAGCAGTTCCGCCGCGACGAACATCACGAGATAGCTCGCCAGCGTCCCGCCCTGCGCGGCATGCGATGCGCCGGCATTGAGGATGTAGAGCACGGTCGCACTCATCAGCCCGCTGATGCTGGCCGCCCAGAACAGGCGCCACGGCGGCGTCGCGCTGTGCTTCGAGAAAAATTCGAAGAGGAGATTCATCCGGCCACGACGCGATCACCGGCAGGTATCGTCCCTGGTCTCGGGACAGAGCGACCGCATGTCACCGCAGGATCAGGAGACGACAGGCGGCCGACGGTCGTGGCTGATCATCAGGACGATCAGCGCCACAAGCGGCGTGGCCAGGAGCGCCACGAGCAGGAAGCCAGCAAAGCCGATCTGCTTGTGGCGACCGAGAAACGCCACGACAAGGGCGGCGGCGATATAGACGACCATCAGCATCGTACTTCTCCTGCAGTTCCGATAGCCCGCCGATCAGGCCCGGGCAGCCGCCCGGGCCGCGTCATATGCGCGGCTGAACTTGTCCCTGACCGACGACGGCTTGAAATCGAGGAACGTGCCGCCCTTCTCGAAATGCTGAACGAATACCTCGCCCACCGCGACAGTCGAGGCAACCGCGAAGGCCGGCATGACGATGAGGCCGACCAGCGATCCGATGCCCGGAATGGCCCGCGCGATCGGCATTGCAATGCCAGCGCCAATGGTTTCCGCGGCAAGGCCGCCGAGCAGGGCCATGAGCACATTGCGAACAGCATGCTCGGAGCACTTGACGCCGTAGATGTCGGACAGCTTGCGCAGCATCTGGATCTGCACGCCCACGATCAGCATCAACTCGACGATCGGAATGGCAACGAGGCCGGCGCCGAAAGACCAGGCGGCATAATATTTGACGGTGCTGCGCGCCGCCGCTTCCTGAGCGGATCCGGTTTCCTCGGTCGCGACAGGAGCTTCGTCCATTGTTGCTTCTGCAGTCATGTCAAACCTCCAGAACGACTCGTTTCGATTACGCGGGTATATTCTCTTGCTGGATCAGCATACGGCGGGGCACCCGATAAAGAAAGTACGCTCGTCGGTCAGCGGCTGATATCGGAACGCTGTCTCGAGAAGAAGTGCAGCACCAAAAATTAGCACGAAAGCCCCTCCGCCCGATCGAGCGCCTCGTCGGACAGCTCGTCGGTGAAGTCTTCCACTTCGGCTTCGGTCTTCATTTCAAGTTCGGACATAAGGTACTCCTATCGTTGCGCAGTTGAAGAAAGCCGCAGAAGAAAGCAGAGCCGCAGAAGCGTCAGCGGTCAGCTACCGGCGCAGAAGCGGTCAGGGTCAGCTACCGGCGCAGAAGCGGTCAGCTACCAGTTGGGCAGCGGGCAGACAGAAGCGGTACAGCCAGCGCCCCCTCCCTCCTCCCGATCGAGCGCTTCGTCGGACAGCTCGTCGGCGAACTCTTCGGTCTCGACTTCGTTGTTCATTTCCATCTCGGACATAAGGTACTCCTATCGTTGCGCAGTTGAAGAAAGCCGCAGAAGAAAGCAGAGCCGCAGAAGCGTCAGCGGTCAGCTACCGGCGCAGAAGCGG
>CAIKZO010000087.1 GCA_903832005.1 Enhydrobacter aerosaccus
GTTCTGGAAGGTGATCGAGGCCAGCGTCTGGTTCTCGCGCTGAATCTCGACCTTCTCCTTGGCCTCGAGCGCCTGGTGCAGGCCCTCGGAATAGCGGCGGCCGGCCATCATGCGGCCGGTGAACTCGTCGATGATGACGACCTGGCCGTCCTTGACGATGTAGTCGACGTCACGCGTGAAGTTGATGTGGGCGCGCAGTGCCTGCGAGACATGGTGCAGCACCGTCACTTGGGCCGGCGAATAAAGGCTCTGACCCTCGGGCAATAGCCCGTCGACGCGCAGCAGGTCCTCGACCGCCTCGACGCCGATCTCGGTGAAGACGACGGTTCGGGTCTTCTCGTCCTTCTCGTAGTGCTGGGGCTCGAGGCGCGGGATCACCGCGTCGACCCGGCGATAGAGTTCCGACGAATCCTCGGCCGGACCGGAGATGATCAGCGGCGTGCGCGCTTCGTCGATCAGGATCGAATCGACCTCGTCGACGATGGCGAAGTTGAACGGCCGCTGGACCATCGCGTCCTGGCGGTACTTCATGTTGTCGCGCAGGTAATCGAAGCCGATCTCGTTGTTGGTGCCGTAGGTCACGTCGGAGGCGTAGGCCGCCTTGCGCTGCTCGTCGCTGAGATCGTGCACGATGATGCCGACGGTGAGGCCCAGGAACGTATAGACCCGGCCCATCCACTCGGCGTCGCGCTTGGCGAGATAGTCGTTCACGGTCACGACGTGCACGCCCTTGCCTTCGAGGGCGTTGAGATAGACCGCGAGCGTGGCGACCAGCGTCTTGCCTTCGCCGGTCTTCATCTCGGCGATCTTGCCCGAGTGGAGGACCATGCCGCCCTTGAGCTGCACGTCGAAGTGGCGCTGGCCGAGCGAGCGTTTAGCGCCCTCGCGTACCGTGGCGAACGCCTCGGGCAGCAGGTCGGCGAGCGTTTCACCTTTGGCCAGACGCGCGCGGAACTCGACGGTTTTGCCGCGCAGTTCCTCGTCGGAGAGCTTGGTGAACTCCGGTTCGAGCGCGTTGATCTGCGCCACGGGCCGGTCGAAGCCTTTGACGACGCGGTCGTTGGCTGACCCGAACAGGCTTCGGGCGAGCGCTCCGAGCATGAAAACCTCGATTTTCTAACGACTTAGGCGGGCACGCGGCCCGCCCTTCAGGTGAGAGATAGAGAGCGTGTACAGGATAGTCAACGCAAGCCCGCCCCTAACGGTCAAGCTGCCGCGGGGTTTCCGAAAAAGTGCCTCAATTTGGCGTCATCGGCCTGTCATTACCGAGGCCGCGCTTGCTTGAGGCAAGTGGCCCTGTGTAAACGAGTGCGTCGCGCGTCTTCCGTCGATTTTCAGTTCCGGAGCCTCCCATGAGCCGTTCTCTGCGTCTTCTGCGCGTCATTGTTCTGTGTTGCGCAGCCGCTGCGGTGGTCGGCCCGGCGATAGCCCAAACGCCTCCCGCGACGACGACCCCGTCCCCCGCGGCACAGAGCCCGGCCCAGACCCCGGCGCTGAAGCCCGGCACCATGCCCAAGGCGTCAATGCCGGCACCCGCGCCGCCGACGCCGCCCGCGGTGTTCAAGGATCCGATCGTGGCCAACATCAACGGCCAGGCGATCCATCTGTCCGAACTCGAGGTCGCGCAACAGGCGCTGCCGCAGCAATACCGCAACATGCCGATGCAGGCGGTGTTTCCGGCCCTGCTTGATCGCATCATCGACAGCAAGCTGGTCGTCCAGGACGGCCGCAAGAACAAGGTGTCCGAGGATCCGGCCTTCAAGAAGCGCATGGCCTTCGTCGAGGAGCAGGTGATCCAGGACTTCTGGCTGCAGCGCGAGATCGCCAAGAAGGTCACGGCTGAAAAGTTGCAACAGCGTTACGAAGAGCGGCTGAAGTCGATGCCGGCCGAGGAAGAAGTGCACGCGCGCCATATCCTGGTGGCGACCGAGGACGAGGCCAAGGCGATCATCGCCGACCTCAAGAAGGGAACAGCGTTCGACAAGCTCGCCAAGGAAAAGTCGACCGACAAGGCTTCGGGCGCCGAAGGCGGCGACCTCGGCTGGTTCAAGAAGAGCGACATGGTGAAGGAATTCGCCGAGGCCGCTTTCGCTCTGAAGAAGGGCGAAATGACGGAAACCCCGATCAAGACCCAGTTCGGCTACCACATCATCCGCCTCGAGGATCGCCGCCAGGCGCCGCCGCCGGCCTTCGAGGAAATGTCGGACCAGCTGCGTGAGGAGCTGGCGCGCGAGACCGTGACGTCGATGCTCGACCAGCTCCGGGCCGCCGCCAAGATCGACAAGTTCAACATGGACGGCAGCAAGCCCGAACCGGTTGCCGCCAAGCCCGCGGCGCCGGCCAAGCCTGCCGCCCCGACGCTGGCCCCCAGCCCGGTCAAATAAGTCCGGTCAAATAGGCCCGCTTAAGTAAAACTCACGTTTTCCGGCTTTTCTGGTGTAGTCTCCGCCCTTCGGTCGCCGGATCATCCAGGCGGCCGTGAGGGGAGGCCCATGTCTGCCAAGCTCGCCGTATCGCCGCTCGCGCCCAAGACGACGCCGACGCTGCCGCGCATCGCCGGCGTGAAGCTCGCCGCCGCGCCGTCTGGCGTGCGTTATACCGACCGTGACGACGTCATGCTGGCGCTCCTGCCGGCCGGTTCGACCGTTGCGGGGGTGCTCACACGCTCCAAGACCTGCTCGGCACCTGTCGACTGGTGCCGCAAGAACCTGGCCCGCGGCAAGGTGCGCGCCATCATCGTCAATGCGGGCAACGCCAACGCCTTCACCGGCAAGCTCGGCGACAAGGCCGTCGAGGAGAGCACGCGCGCCGTGGCGCAGGCGCTCGGCTGCCCGCGCAACGAGGTCTTCATGGCCTCGACCGGCGTGATTGGCCAGCCGCTCGAGTGGGAGAAAATCGCCGCTGTCGTGCCGGCCCTGATCAAGGGCGCGCGCGAGGATCATTGGGCGGCGGCCTCGGCTGCCATCATGACGACTGACACTTTCCCCAAGCTCGCCACGCGCCAGGCCAAGATCGGCGAGAAGACGGTGACCGTGAACGGCTTCCTCAAAGGGTCGGGCATGATCGCGCCCGACATGGCGACGATGCTGGGCTTCGTCTTCACCGACGCCAAGATCCCGGGCGGCGTGCTTCAGAAGCTGCTGGCCGACGCTGCCGACAAGTCGCTGAACTGCGTCACCGTCGATGGCGATACCTCGACCAGCGACACGCTGCTGATGGCCGCGACCGGTGCGGCGCGCCACGCGCCGATCGAGGAAGCCGACGATCCCGTGCTGGCCGATTTCAAGCGTGCGCTCGACGAGGTGCTGATCGAGCTGGCACAACTCCTCGCGCGCGACGGCGAAGGCGCCACCAAATTCGTCACCATCAATGTGGGCGGCGCGTCCTCGAACGGTGCGGCGCGGAAAATCGGTCTCGCGGTCGCCAACTCGCCGCTGGTCAAGACCGCGATCGCCGGCGAAGACGCCAACTGGGGCCGCATCGTCATGGCGGTCGGCAAGTCGGGCGAGCGCGCGGACCGCGACAAGCTCAAGATCGCGATCGGCGGCGTGAAGATCACCGACCAGGGCCAGGTCGTGCCGGGCTATGACGAAGCGCCGGTCGCCAGGCACATCAAGGGCACCGACATCGTGATCGACATCGATCTCGGCATCGGCCGCGGCCGCGCCACGGTCTGGACCTGCGATCTGACGCACGGCTACATCGACATCAACGGCAGCTACCGTTCTTGAGTTCGTCGTCGTTCGTCGATGACTGTCCGGGCGGTCCACCGCCGCTCGGGGATCGTCCGATGGTGCTGGTCGCAGCCGTCGCCCTCGTCGATCCCGATGGTCGCGTGCTGATCGCGCAGAGGCCGGAAGGCAAGTCGATGGCGGGCCTCTGGGAATTTCCCGGCGGCAAGGTCGATCCCGGCGAGACCCCCGAGCAGGCGCTGGTACGCGAGCTCGACGAGGAACTTGGCATCGAGACCGCCACGAGTTGCCTAGCGCCGATCGCCTTCGCCAGCCATGGCTACGAGAAGTTCCACCTGCTCATGCCGGTCTTCGCCTGCCGCAAATGGGTGGGCACGCCGCGGCCACGCGAAGGCCAGGTGCTGAAGTGGGTCGCTCCCAACGAGCTCTCCCGCTACCCGATGCCGCCTGCCGACCTGCCGCTGATCGGCCTGCTGCGCGACCTGCTTTAGGGAGTCGTGAGCGGCGTGTCCTCGCGCCAGCCGGTCAGGCGGCGGAAGATGATTGCCTGCGCGGTCGCCGCGACCGCGGCGCCGGCGTAGGACACGAGGATTGCCGCCGTCCAGGCGACGATAGCGGCGGCCGAGCCCGCGCCCAGGCCGCGCACCAGTCCGAGCGGCAAGAGGGCGCCGATCGTGGTGGCGATCGCGCCGGTGAAGAAGATCACGAACAGCACGCCCACGATCACCCAGCCGTTGCCGCGGCTGAAGACCCACGACTGGCGCGGCGCGAAGGGAACATCGACGGCGGTCGCGGCAAGGCCGAAGCTCACCCGGAGCGCGAGCAGGGCCGAGATCATGAAGCCGGTGCCGAAGGGGGCCGCCAGCGCCTCGCGGCGCGCAAGGTCGGGATCGATCGCGGCATCGCCGCCCAGCATGCCGGGATCGATCGTGCCGATCGTCATGACGAAAGCGCCCAGCAGCAGGAAGGTGATGCCGCCGACCTTGAGCAGATGGACCAGGAACGCCGTTTCGCGCGCCGACCAGCCGAGGCCCGGCAGGCGGCCGATCTTGTGCGGTCCCACCAGGGTGAATCGCATCCATGCCACCAGGAACATCACCGTCGGCACGATATCGAGCAGCTTCTCGACCAGCACGGTGAGCAGCGAGTCCTCGTCGACCGCCGAGCCCGCGATGCGCAGGACCAGCGAGAGGATCCACGGGATCGTCACCAGGTGGAAGAAGGGGCGGAGATTGCCGAAGAAGAAACGGAAGCTCTCGGACAGGGTATCGCCGAAGGAAAGTTTGAGGCGAGGTGGGGCCACGATCAGGAACGCTCCGCTTTTTCGCCAGTGCTTTGCTCGACGGTGCCCAGCGCATCGGCCAGTCGTCGCGCGGCCTGGCCGGGCTTGAGGGGTTTGGGTTGCGAGGCGTGCGGCGCCCAGCCGTGCAGGAACAGGACTTCGAAGCTCGCCGCGATCCGGCCCGACGGGTGGGCGAAGCGCTCGGCGTAAATCTCGGCCGCACGCACGAAGGTGGCGCGGCGGGCCAATCCGCGGCGACGCTCGGCCACCAGGTTGCCTTCGCCCATAGCGCCCAACTCGCGCATCAGCGACAGCGCGTCGGGGTATTCGACGTCGATCGTCTCGCTATCGGCCACTGGGAGGGCAAAGCCCGCGCGCTGCAGCAAGCCCGCCGCGTCGCGCAGGTTGGCGAAAGGCGAGACGCGCGGACTGAGTCCGCCCTCGATCTCGCTTTCCGCAGCGCCGAGCGCCTGGCGCAACTGCCACAGCGTGGCGCCGCCCAGCATGGCGCCGAGGAAAAGACCGTCGGGTTTCAGGATGCGGCCGATCTGGATCAGCGTGCCCGGCAGGTCATTCACCCAGTGAAGGTCCATGGCGCTCAGCACCAGGTCGAAGCGCTGCGGCGCGAAGGGCAGCGCCTCTTCATCGGCCACGACAGCTGGTCCCTGGGCAAGAGTGGCGAAGCCAAAGCCGAGATCGGCGCGGATCAGCCGGTCGATCGTCGTCGACGCGCCGAGCGCCTGGGCGACCTCGTCGCCGTGGCAGCCAAGGTCGAGCGCCAGGGGGAACGTTCGGCGCACGTCGCCCAGCCGTTCGACCAGGCGCGCCGCGATCTCCCGCTTCAGGAAGGCCTGGCGATCCCAGCGGCGGGCGGCGCGCTCACGGCGCAGCCGCAGCACGTCGCGGTCGAAAACCAGCAGGGGATCGGGCGTCATCACGTCCTGTATGTAGGGCGAAAGCGGGGCGGCCGGTAGGGTAGAGAAACATCATCGTGCCCCGCAATCGGCGCATTTCATGGTTTTGATCGAGCGTCGTGAATTTCGCTCGCCCTTTCCTGACGTTGCTCGACGCCGTACTGCCGCCGCTGTGCCTGGGCTGCAGCGAAATCGTGGCGACGCCCGGCGCGCTCTGCTCGACTTGCTGGCCACGTTTCAATTTCATTGCGGCGCCTCAATGCGAGCGCTGCGGTATTCCCTTCGTCGAGGACATCGTGGGCGCGCGTTGCGTCGAGTGTCTGACGCGGCCGCCGCAGTTTCGTCGTGCACGCTCCGTGCTGGTCTACGACGACAAGAGCCGCCGCGTGGTGCTGCCGCTGAAGCATGGCGATCGCACCGACATGGCCCGCGCCTGCGGGGCCTGGATGGCGCGCGCCGGCGCCGAACTGCTGGCGGAGGCCGACCTCGTAGCGCCGGTGCCGCTTCATTGGCGGCGGCTTTTCACCCGGCGCTACAATCAGGCCGCGCTGCTGGCGCGATCGGTCGCGCGCAATGTCGATGCCGTGCTGGCGCCCGACTTGTTGCAGCGGGCGCGCTGGACCGGGTCGCAGGCCGGCCTCAAGGCCCGGGAGCGCCGGCGCAATGTTCGCCAGGCGTTCGAGGTCCACCCGCGCTGGCAGGCGAAACTGAAGGGCCGGACTGTCGTGCTGGTCGATGACGTGCTGACCACGGGGGCGACCGTAGAGGCCTGTACCCGGGCTTTACAAAAGGCCGGCGCTGCCCATGTCGATGTGCTGACGCTGGCGCGGGTCGTCCGCCCGGCGTTATAGTCGCCATAAGGAGTTTCCGATGGCCAAGATCGAAATGTACACGACCCAGTGGTGCGGCTACTGCGCCCGCGCGCGGGCCCTGCTCGAGAAGAAGGGCGCGGCCTACGAGGAGATGGACGTGATGGAGCAGGTGGGCAAGCGCGATGAGATGCGCGCGCGCACCAATCGCACCAGTGTGCCGCAGATCTTCATCAACGGTCAGCACATCGGCGGCTCGGATGAGCTCGCGGCCCTCGAGCAGCAGGGCAAGCTCGACGCGCTCCTCGCGCAGCCCGGTTAAGAAGGAGCTTCGATGAGCACCACGTTCAAGGCGGGCTTGATCCAGCCCAGCGTCAGCAACGAGATGGCCGAGAACGTGGCCTTCATCCGTGAGCAGGCGAAGCTGGTGCGCGATGCCGGCGCCGACTTCATCATGACGCCGGAGAACACCGGCCTGATCGGCGCCAACCGCGGCGAGACGCTGGAGAAAGCACAGACCGAAGAGACGCACGCCATGCTGGCGGCCTGCCGCGCCTCGGCGCGCGAGACGGGCGCTTGGTTTCTGCTGGGCTCGATCCATGTGCGCGTGCCGGGCGAGGAACAGATCCGCAACCGCTCCTACCTGATCGATCCGTCGGGCGGCATCGTGGCGAGCTACGACAAGATCCACATGTTCGACGTGCAGTTGGCGGGCGGTGAGAAGTATCGCGAGTCCTCGACTTTCAAGCCCGGCGACAAGGCGGTGCTGGCCGAGACGCCGTGGGGCGTGCTGGGCATGACGATCTGCTACGACCTGCGCTTCCCCTATCTCTACCGAGAGCTGGCGCATGCCGGCGCCACGATGCTGTCGATCCCCTCGTCCTTCACCGTGCCGACTGGCAAGGCCCATTGGCACACCATCCTGAAAGCGCGCGCAATCGAGACCGGCTGCTACGTCTTCGCGCCCGCGCAGGTTGGCACGCACAAAGGATCCAACCGCAAGACCTATGGCCACTCGCTCGTGGTGGCGCCGTGGGGCGAGGTATTGGCGGATGCCGGCGGCGAAAACACCGGCTTTGTCGTGGCCGACATCGACATGGCCAAGGTTGCCGAAGCGCGCCAGATGGTGCCGTCTTTGGAGCACGACCGGAAGTATGCGGCGCCTTTGCTGCACAAGCCGCAAGTCGCGAAGGCCGCCGAGTAGCTACAGGCGGCGTGCCGCGATCCGCTGCACCATCGCCATGGTGGGCTCGCTGATCAGGCGGGCCTCGTAGGCGATCACCGAGAATTTTCCGCGCACCAGCTCCAAAAGCTCGCCGTCCTTCAGCAGATACTCGGGCCGGCTCGGCCGGCCGAAGCGCTGGTTGCCGTCCATGAAGGTCTCGTAGAGCAGCACGCCGCCCGGTTCGATCGCGCTTAGAAGATCGGGCATCAGTGGGCGATGGAGATATTTCGTGACGATCGCGCCGCCGAAGGTACGGCCGGCAAGCGGCCACGGACTGCCGTTCTCGAGGTCAGCCTGCAGGCGTTCGACATTCGGTGCCTCGAGAAGGCGGCTGAGATCGATATCGACCGCTGTCACAGGATGGCCGTGCGCCGCGAAGTAGAGCGCGTTGCGGCCGCTGCCGGTGGCGAGATCGAGCACGGCCGCGCCCGCTGGCACGAGCCCGGCCCATTGAACGATCCAGGGAGAGGGGCCAGCCCCTCTTGCATCAGTCACGATCACACCCCATCATCTTGGCACTCCCCTGTCGGGAGTGCCAAACCGCCGGAAAAGCTGTTCGTTTCATGATTTTATACCGCCTCCGCTGCTCCAAGGGCCACGAGTTCGATAGCTGGTTCAAGGACAGCAAGACCTATGAACGCCAGGAAAAGAAATCCCTGGTCGGCTGTGCCGTGTGCGGCGATGCCAAGGTGACGCGCGCCCTGATGGCGCCGCGGCTCGGCACCAAGGGCAACAAGAAATCCACGGCCGTGACGACCGTCGAGGCGCCTGTGCCGCAGATGCCCACGGCCGAACAGATTCAGGCCCAGCAACAGATGGCGGCGATTGCGACCACGATGCCCAAGGAGTTGCGCGAGGCCCTGGTTAAGGTGCGCACCGAGATCGAGAAGAACTGCGAGCACGTCGGCGACAAGTTCGCCGAGGAGGCGCGCAAGATCCATTACGGCGAGAGCGACAAGCGAGGCATTTACGGTGAGACCTCGGACAATGAAGCCGAGGAACTGGCCGAAGAGGGGATCGAGTTCGGTCGCCTACCCTGGGTGCCCAGAGGAAACTGAAGGCGGCAACTAGCGTCTCGCCGCTTTTAGATTGAGCAGGTTGCCGGTCAGGATCAGCGCGGCGCCGGCGGCGACATAGATGTCGATCTTCTCGCTGTAGACCAGCCAACCCGTCAGCGCCGTCAGCGGCACCCGCAGGAAATCCATCGGCACCACGACCGTGGCGTCGGCATGCGCCATCGCCCGCGCCATGCAGTAGTGCGAGTAGGTGCCGACAAAGGAGATCACGAAGACCCATGGCCAGACGTGGGCCGACGGCCAGCGCCAGACCATCACGCCGGGGATCAGGCCGATCAGGGATTGGATCAGCATCATCCAGAAGATGATGACGACGGCCTTGTCGGTGCGTGTGAGCGACTTCACCAGGATCACCGAGACCGCGAAGCCCAGTGACGCACAGAGCGCGATCAATTGGCCGGGACTGATCGTGCCGCTGAAGGGCCGCACGATGATGGTGACGCCGACCAGTCCCAGGATGACGGCGAGGCTCTTCCAGGTCCCCATGCGCTCGCCCAGGAAGGCGACCGCCATGATCGCGGTCCAGATCGGCATGGTGAACTCGATCGAGACCACCTGCGCCAGCGGAATGAGATTGAGCGCCATCAGCCAGCTGAACTGCGCGCCGTAATGCGCGACGTTGCGCGCGAGGTGGCGCGCCGGATGCCGCGTTTTCATCGACCGCAGGCCGCCGTTCAGGTGGATCAGCGGGCTGAGCAGGACGAGCCCGATCAGCGAGCGCATCAGCATGACCTGGAAGATGTCGAGCTCGTGGGTCGTCTCGCGGCCGGCCACGGTCATGACGACCATGCAGGCGAGCCAGCCCGCCATCCAGAATGCGGCTTTGAAGATCGGAGACATGTCTTGCGTCGATTATTTTCTTTTGGGCGGAGCTTCTTAAGGGGCTTTTGTTCCGTAGAGCATGTAGTTGACGTCGAGGTCGCTCTTGTTCAGCGACCACGCACGACTGAGGGGACTATACACCAGGCCGACGATTTCCTGCGCCTCGATCGCGCCGCCGCGCAGGCCGCGTACGACCTCCGACGGCTTGAGGAATTTCTTCCACTCGTGGGTGCCGCGCGGCAGCCAGCGCATCACATACTCTGCGCCGGCGATCGCGAGGGCCCAGGATTTGGCGGTGCGGTTCAGGGTCGACAGGAACAGCAGCCCGCCCGGCTTCACCAGCCCGCCGCAGCAGCGCAGGAACAGGTCGACGTCGGCCACATGCTCGACGATCTCGAGTGCCAGCACGATGTCGTATTGCCGGCCGTCCGCGGCCAGCGCCTCGGCCGTGGTCGCCCGGTAGTCGATGGCCAATCCTTGGCCCTCGGCGTGCTGGGAGGCGGTGGCGATATTGCGTTCGGCCGCGTCGACGCCTGTCACTTTGGCCCCCAGACGCGCCATCGGTTCGCACAGCAGGCCGCCGCCGCAGCCGATGTCGAGCAGGTCCAGCCCGTCGAGTGGGCTGCCGGACAGGGCGTCGCGCTGCCAATGGGCGGCCGCGCGGTCGCGCAAATAGCCGATTCGCACCGGATTGAGCTGATGAAGGGGCGCGAACTTGCCCTTGGGGTCCCACCATTCCTCGGCAATGCGCGAGAAGCGCTCGATCTCGGCCGGATCGACGGTGGTGGTGCGCGCGGTTTCGGCCATGCCTGCCCTTGACCCCAATGGTGCCTCCGGTGTCTATACCCCGCTTTCGAGCAGGTCCATGGCGCGCATCGTTCTCAAATTCGGCGGTACCTCGGTCGGCGACACCGACCGCATCAAGAATGTCGCCCGCAAGGTCAAGGCGGAGACACTTCGCGGCAATGAAGTCGCGGTCGTGGTCTCGGCCATGTCCGGCGCGACGAACCAGCTCGTCAAATGGGTCAACGAGATTTCCCCGCTGTACGACGCGCGCGAGTACGACGTGGTCGTGGCGACGGGTGAGCAGGTGACGATCGGGCTGCTCGCCATGGCGCTGCAGCAGGAGGGCGTGAAGTCGCGTTCCTGGGCGTCGTGGCAGATGCCGATCAAGACCGACGGGGCCTACGCCAAGGCGCGTATCCTCGAGATCGACACGACGGAGATGGCGCGCACGATGGCCGCGGGCGAAGTGCCGATCGTGCCGGGCTTCCAGGGCGTGTCGCCCGAAGGCCGCGTGACGACGCTGGGCCGCGGAGGCTCCGATACGTCGGCGGTGGCGCTGGCGGCGGCGCTCAAGGCCGATCGTTGCGACATCTACACCGACGTCGACGGCGTCTACACGACCGATCCCCGGATCGTCGAGAAGGCGCGCAAGATCGACCGCGTGACCTATGAGGAGATGCTCGAGATGGCCTCGCAGGGCTCGAAGGTCCTGCAGACGCGCTCGGTCGAACTCGCAATGAACCATCATGTGCGCGTCCAGGTGCTGTCGTCGTTCGACGCGGCGCTGGGCAGCGACCTGCCCGGAACGCTTGTTGTCGACGAGGAAGAGATCATGTCCCAGGGACTCGAAAAGTCGGTCGTGAGCGGCATCGCCTTCTCCAAGGACGAAGCCAAGATCACGGTCACCCGCGTTGCTGACCGTCCGGGCGTCGCCGCTGCGATCTTCGGGCCGCTCGCCGGCACCAACATCAACGTCGACATGATCGTGCAGAACGTCTCGCTCGACGGCAGCTCGACCGACATCACCTTCACCGTGCCGCGCGCCGACCTCGCGCGCGCCGTCGAGCGGCTGGAGAAGGCCAAGGCCGACCTCAAGTTCGCCGAGGTGAAGTCCGACACCAACGTCGCCAAGATCTCGGTGATCGGCGTCGGCATGCGCAGCCATGCCGGCGTTGCGCTGAAGATGTTCGAGACCCTTGCGGCCAAGGGGATAAACATCCAGGTCATCTCGACCTCGGAGATCAAGGTGAGCGTGCTGGTTGCAGCCGAATATACCGAGCTCGCGGTCCGCGCCTTACACACGGCTTACGAGCTCGACGCGGCCTGAAAATCGCGAGGGGGCCGCATGAGGTTCCCTCATGCTGGCGCGAATATGCCGGTAGGCAGTCCGGCGCGGGTCTTGCTATAAGCAGCCCATGCGCGCGAAGGCCAATTTCGGTACCGCCAACCATGCCCATACTATGGCGGCATGGCGAGCTTTTGCCTGCGCAATAGACCGTAGCTTCGTTGTCATCCGACTCAAGCATCTAGCGGTCTGACCATGGAGAGAACAACTCCTCTGGCCGGACCGCGAATGCTCCTCAAGCGGCTCCGGGACACGATGGCGCGTGCCGGTTCCGTCGAGGAAACCCTGGGCGAAGTCGTGCGCATGGTGGCCAACGAAATGGTCGCCGAAGTGTGCTCGATCTACCTGCTGCGCGCAGGCGAGGTCCTCGAGCTTTTCGCAACGCAGGGCCTCAACCCCGACGCCGTCCATCGCACGCGCCTGCGGGTCGGCGAGGGTCTGGTGGGCGACATCGCCGCGCACGGCCGTGCCCTCGCGCTCGACGATGCGCAGAGCCATCCGCAGTACGCCTATCGCCCCGAGACGGGTGAGGAAATCTATCACTCGCTGGCCGGCGTGCCGATCCTGCGCGCCGGACGCGTGCTGGGCGTGTTGGTGGTGCAGAACCGCACGCGCCGTCAGTACGACGAAGAAGAGATCGAGACGCTGCAGACCATCGCCATGGTCCTGGCGGAGATGGCCGCGGCCGGTCACTTCGTCAGCCCCAATGAAGTGCAGCAGGTCGACGGGCTGGGGCTGCTGCCGCTGCGCATCGACGGCGTGCAGCTGACGCCCGGCGTCGCGATCGGCCATGCGGTGCTGCACGAACCTCGCATCATGATCCAGCGCGTGGTCGCGGAGGATGTCGGCCAGGAGCAGGCGCGTTTCCAGGAAGCGCTCGCCGGCGTGCGCGAAGACGTCGACCGTTTGCTCGAAGCCGACGACATGCAATCGGGCGAGCAGCGCGAGATCCTCGAGACGTTCCGCATGTTCGTCGATGACCGCGGCTGGCGCGAGCGCGTGCGCGAGGCGATCGACTCGGGCCTCACCGCGGAAGCGGGCGTTCAGCGCGCGTTCGACGACGTGCGCACCCGCATGGGCCAGTCGACCGATCCCTACATTCGCGAACGGCTCTCCGATATTCAGGACATCACCAACCGGCTGCTGCTGCGCCTCACTGGACGCGCTGTCGCCGATGCAAGCACGCAGCCCGACGACATGATCGTGATCGCGCGCGACATGGGCCCCGCCGAACTGCTCGACTACGATCGCACGCGCCTGCGCGGTCTCGTGCTCGAGGAAGGCTCCGCGCTCAGTCACGTGGCGATCGTGGCGCGCGCGCTCGACATCCCCGTCGTCGGTCGCGCGCCCGGCGTGCTGTCGAGGATCGAGGCGGGCGATCAGCTCATCGTCGATGGCGATCATGCGCAGGTGATGGTGCGGCCGGCCGAAGATGTCGTGCAATCGATCCACGAGGCGATCGCCGCGCGCGCCGAGCGGCTGCGTCGCTACGAGGCTCTGCGCGAGTTGCCGGCGGTGACGCGCAACCAGGTGCGCATCGCGCTCCACATGAATGCGGGCCTGCTGATCGACGTCCAGCATCTGGACGACACCGCGGCCGACGGTATCGGACTCTACCGTACCGAGATCCCGTTCATGGTGCGGTCCGAATTTCCCGACATCGATGCGCAGGCGTGGCTCTACAGTCGCGTGCTCGACATCGCCGACGGACGGCCAGTGACTTTCCGCACGCTCGATGTTGGCGGTGACAAGGTGCTGCCCTATATCGGCGCCTTGGGGGACGACAATCCGGCCATGGGCTGGCGGGCGATCCGCATTGGTCTCGACCGGCCGGCCATGCTGCGCGGCCAACTGCGGGCCCTGATCCAGGGTGCCAACGGTCGGCCGCTGTCGGTGATGTTCCCGATGATCGCCGAAGTGGGCGAGTTGCTGAGCGCCCGCAAGCTCCTCGACCTCGAAATGGAGCGCGCGCGGCGCCGTGGCCAGGCGCTGCCCGAGCAGCTGCGTGTTGGCGTTATGTTCGAAGTGCCGGCCCTGGCGTGGCAGCTCGACACGCTTTTGCGCCATGTCGATTTTGTTTCGATTGGTACAAACGACCTGCTCCAATTCCTCTATGCCGCCGACCGCGGGAACAGCCGTTTGTCCGGGCGCTACGACAGCTTGTCCCCAGCTCTCTTGAGACTGCTACATTTTGTAGTTGAGAAGGCCCGACCCGCCGGTGTCGACATCGGCGTGTGCGGTGAGATGGCCGGGCGTCCGGTTGAGGCGCTGGCGCTTCTCGCAATCGGCGTGCGGTCGTTGTCGATGTCGCCGGGTTCGATCGGACCGGTGAAGGCCATGATCCGTTCTCTCGATCTCGACGAGGTCACAGGATTCCTTCGGTCTGCATTGTCGCAACCGGATGGACCTCTGCGCGAGACACTGCGCCTCTTCGCCGCCGATCATGCGATCGAAATTTAGCTGGAAATTACGAATCGCTTTTGCCCTCTCAAAAGGCCTCTGATAGAAGTTGACCGCGAGGGGACACTATCAATGCCGGATCAGGTCGATTGGCGAACGATGGAGCGCGAGACCACTTCAGGTCGCGCTGTCGGCCGTCTGTTGCGCGACCAGCGCGAGGCTCTCGGCCTCAGCGTCGCGGACATCGAGAAGCAAATTCGTATTCGTCACGCCTATGTCGAGGCGCTCGAAGCGGGTCGCTTCGATCTGCTGCCGGGTGCCGCGTACATCCCAGCCTTCCTGCGTGCCTATGCTTCCCATGTCGGTCTCGAGCCCGAGAAGGTTCTGACGGCCTATCAGCTTTCCGGGGCGGTGCCGATCAAGCGCCCCGTCGCGCTGCCGGCTGACTTTCCGATCGTCGAGCGGCGCGCGCCGATCGGCCTTGCGGTTCTCACCATCCTTCTGGTCGTCGGCGCCGGCTACGGCGTGTGGCGCTACCTGCCGCGCCAGAGCACCGTGATCAGCGAAAAGGTGCCGCCGGTTCCCGATCGTCTGCTCGCCTCGCGTCCGGTAACGCCGGCCGCTCCCGTGAAGTCGACGAGCGAGACCCAGCAGGCCGCCGCACCGATCACCGTCCCGGCGCAAGAGACTCGCGTGACGCCAGGACTGCCGGCCGTCACCGCGCGCCAGGACGCCGCTACTCCGCCCGCGCCGCCGGTGATTGTCACCGTGCCCGCGCCGCCACCGGTCGTGATGTCGGTTCCGTCGGCAGGCCAGGCGCAAGCCGCCCAGCCCGCGACGTTCGACGCGCCGAAGCCTGACGTCCAGGAAGCGACCGCGCCGCCGGCCATTCCGCCCGCGGCCGCGCCGGATGCGAACACCGTGCGCTCGCCGATGAACATCGACACGCCGCTGATCGTCCGGTCGAACAGCTGGGTCGAGCTGCGCTCGCCGAGCGGCGACGTGCTGGCCCAGACCTACGTCCGCGCCGGCGAAAGCTACGTCGTGCCTGCGGGAATCGCCTACCGCGTCATCGACGCGCGCTGATCCACAGCATTGCTGCGGCGGCTGGATAAGCCGCCCTTCGGCCGCTACATTGGCGGCATGAGCATCCGACCCTATCGCGACATCATCCGCCGCAAATCGCGGCGCGTCATGGTTGGCGCCGTGCCGGTCGGCGACGGCGCGCCGATCACCGTGCAGACCATGACCAACACGCTGACGGCCGACGCCGAGGCGACCATCGCGCAGATCCGGCGGTGCGAGGAAGCCGGTGTCGACATCATCCGCGTGTCCTGCCCGGACGAGGACTCGACCAAGGCGCTCCATGCCATCGTGAAGGCCTCGAAGGTGCCGATCGTGGCCGACATCCACTTCCACTATAAGCGTGCGATCGAGGCGGCCGACGCGGGCGCCGCGTGCCTGCGCATCAATCCCGGCAATATCGGCAGCGCCGAGCGCGTGCGCGAAGTCATCAAGGCCGCCAAGGATCACGGCGTCTCGATGCGCATCGGCGTCAATGCAGGCTCCCTCGAGAAGGACCTGCTGGAGAAATACGGCGAGCCCTGCCCGGAAGCGATGGTCGAGAGCGCGATGGATCACGCGCGCATCCTGCAGGATCACGATTTCCACGACTTCAAGATCAGCGTGAAGGCGTCGGACGTCTTTCTCGCGGTCGCGGCTTACCAGCAGCTGGCCGACGCCTGTGATTATCCGCTGCACATCGGCATCACCGAGGCGGGCGGCACGCGCACCGGCACGGTGAAATCGTCGATCGGCATGGGCTCGCTTCTGTGGGCCGGCATCGGCGATACGATCCGGGTCTCCCTGTCGGCCGAGCCGGAAGAGGAGGTGCGCGTCGGCTTCGAGATGCTGAAGGCGCTCAACCTCCGCCATCGCGGCGTCAACGTGATCTCCTGCCCGTCGTGTGCGCGCCAGCAGTACGACGTGATCCGCACCGTCGAGGCGCTGGAGAAGCGCGTCGCCCACATCACCACGCCGATGACGGTGTCGGTGATCGGCTGCGTCGTGAACGGCCCGGGCGAGGCGCGCGAGACCGACATTGGCTTCACCGGCGGCGGCAACAACATCCACCAGGTCTATATCGCGGGCCTGCCGCATCACCGGCTGAAGGATGCGAGCGTCGTCGATCATCTTGTCGAGCTGATCGAAAAGAAGGCTGCCGAAATCGAGGCTGCCAAGATCAAAATCGCCGCCGAGTAGCGGCATTCAAAGGCAATACCGTTGAGCAAGATGCAACCGGTGCGGGGAACGCACGACATTCTGCCGGACGAGTTCCGGCGTTTCGCGCATGTCATCGACACCGCGCGCGACGTGGCGCGTCTGTATGGCTATCGCGAGATGGCGACACCGATCTTCGAGTTCACCGAGCTGTTCGCACGCGGCATCGGCGAGACGACCGACGTGGTCTCCAAGGAAATGTACACGTTCAAGGATCGCGGCGACGAATCGCTCACCTTGCGGCCGGAGTACACCGCCGGCATCTGCCGTGCGTTCGTATCGAACGGCGAGCTGTCGCAGCAACTGCCGCTCAAGCTCTTCGCCGCCGGTCCGATGTTCCGGTACGAGCGGCCGCAGAAGGGCCGCCAGCGCCAGTTCCACCAGATCGACCTCGAGGTGCTGGGCGCGCCGGAACCCGGCGCCGACATCGAGGTGATCTCGGTCGCGGCCGATATCCTGGACCGCCTGGGCATCCTCGACCGCTGCGTGCTGAAGCTCAATTCGCTGGGCGACCCCGAGAGCCGCACCGGCTACCGCAAGGTGCTGGTCGACTATTATTCGGCGCACACCGCCAAGCTCTCCGAAGACTCGCGTGGCCGCCTGCTGCGCAATCCGCTGCGTATCCTCGACAGCAAGGACGAGGGCGACAAGGCGATCAATGCCAACGCGCCGAGCTTCGCCGACCACTTGAACCAGGCCAGCAAGGACTTCTTCAAGTCGGTGCAGGACGGCCTCACCGCCGCGGGCGTGCCGTTCGAGACCGATCCGGCGCTGGTGCGCGGCCTCGATTACTACACCCACACTGCTTTCGAGTTTGTGACCACGCATCTCGGCGCACAGGGCACGGTGCTGGGCGGCGGACGCTATGACGGGCTGATCGCCGAGCTGGGCGGGCCGCCGACGGCCGGCATCGGCTGGGCGGGCGGCATCGAACGGCTGATGATGCTGTGCAATGAGCCCAAGGCGCTGCCCCGGCCGGTAGTGATCGCACCGCTTGGTGCCGCGGCCGAAGCCAAGGCGCTGGGCATCGCGCGCAGCCTGCGCCAGCTTGGCATTGCCGTGGAGCAGGATTATCGCGGCAACATGAAGCGGCGCATGCAGCGCGCCAACAAGCTCAACGCGCGCGCCGCCGTCATCATCGGCGACGACGAGTTGGCCAAGGGTGTCGTCCAGCTCAAGGACTTCGACACGCAAGAGCAGCGCGAGGTCGCCATCGACCAGCTCGCCGCGGCGCTGAAGGGCTGATCATGTCGCTGTTGTTGAAGCTCAACCAGATCGTGACGCGGCATGCCGAGCTGCAGGCCTCGTTGTCGGCCGGCACGCTCGATTCGCAGAAGTTCGTGGCGGCCTCGAAGGAATATGCCGAGCTGGGGCCGCTCGTGGAGGCGGTCAACGCCTGGCAGAAGGCCGAGCAGGATCTCAAGGACACCGAGGCGATGGCCGCCGATCCCGACATGAAGGCGATGGCTGAGGAAGAAGCCGAGGCGCTGAAGAAGCAGCTGCCCGAGCTCGAGAAGGCCGTGAAGAAGATGCTGCTGCCCAAGGACGCGGCTGACGAAAAGAACGCGATCCTCGAAATTCGCGCCGGCACCGGTGGCGATGAGGCAGCGCTGTTCGCGGCCGACCTGTTCCGCATGTACCAGCGCTATGCCACCGAGCATAAGTGGAAGTTCGAGATCATGGAGCTCTCGGACACCGGCATCGGCGGCTATCGCGAGGCGATCGCCACCGTCACCGGTCGCAACGTCTTCGCGCGCCTGAAGTTCGAATCGGGCGTGCATCGCGTGCAGCGTGTACCGGCGACAGAGAATGCCGGCCGCATCCACACGTCCGCGGCCACGGTGGCCGTGCTGCCGGAGGCCGAGGACGTCGACATCAAGATCGATGAAAAAGACCTGCGGATCGACGTTTTCCGCTCATCCGGCCCGGGTGGCCAGTCGGTCAACACGACCGACTCGGCGGTGCGCATCACCCATCTGCCGACCGGCGTGGTGGTGAGCCAGCAGGACGAGAAGAGCCAGCACAAGAACAAGGCCAAGGCGATGAAGATCCTGCGCGCCCGCCTCTACGACGCCGAGCGCAAGCGTCTCGACGATCTGCGTTCGGCCGACCGCAAGGGCCAGGTGGGCTCAGGCGACCGCAGCGAGCGCATCCGTACCTACAACTTCCCGCAGAGCCGCGTCACCGACCACCGCATCAACCTCACGCTCTACAATCTCGACGAGGTGCTGGAAGGCCGTGCGCTTGACGAGATCATCGACGCGCTGATCGCCGACGACGAGGCTTCGCGCCTGTCGGAGTTGGCGGCCTGAGCCTCACCTACGACGCGCTGCTGCGCGACACGGCCGTCGCTTTGACGGCGGCGGGTATCGACAACGTCCGCTTCGAGGCGCGGCTTCTGCTCTCCCACGCGACGGGCCTCTCCACCGAGGAGCTGATCTCGCGCGGCCGCAATCCGGCGCCGCCAGCGCATGAGGAAGCTTTGCGTGGCCTTACGGCGCGACGCGTGAAGCGCGAGCCTATGGCCTACATCCTGGGCGAGCGCGAGTTCTGGGGGCTACCTTTCAAGGTAACGCCCGCGGTGCTCGTGCCGCGCCCCGACAGCGAGACGGTGATCGAGGCGGCGCTTTCGCTGATGCCCGACCGGACGCGGGCGTGGCGCATCCTCGATCTTGGCCTGGGCTCGGGCTGCCTGCTGCTGACCTTGCTGAAAGAGTTTCCCAATGCGCGCGGCGTCGGCCTCGAAGCCTCACCCGAGGCGCTCGCCATTGCGCGCGGCAATGCCGAAGCGCTGGGAGTTGCCGGTCGGGGGACCTTGCGGGAAGGCGATTGGCGCCTGCCCGATTGGACGCGGCCGTTGGGCGGGCCCTTCGATCTCGTCGTGTCCAATCCGCCCTATATCGAAGCCTCGACGATCGATGGGCTAATGCCCGAAGTAGCGCGCCATGAGCCAAGGCTGGCCCTCGACGGCGGGCCGGACGGTCTGGCCCCCTACCGTGTCATCGCAGCAGTCGGTCGTGAACTGGTCGCGCCGGGCGGACTGCTACTCGCCGAAGTTGGCGAAGGGCAAGCCATTGAAGTTGCAGAGATATTTGGCGCGGGTGGCCTGCAACCCGGGGCGCCGTTCAAGGATTTGGGCGGGATCGACCGCGTGGTACGAGCGACACATTAAATGGTTGGCATTCCCTGCAGATTGAGACTAGGTTCCTTTCAGGTCCTTCGGGACCGCCGCCCGACTTTCGGGCATTCATCCCTCTCAAATTGAGCTGTGACGGAGCCCGTGAAGGGCAGAGGGTCGCAAGAAACAACACCCGTCCGGCATGTAACTGGCCTTAGGTTAATGAGACCAAACAATCGTCAGCGTTCGCGCGGCGGCCGTAATGGCGGCGGCGGCGGCAACCACAATCAGCATAAACAGCAACACAACCACAATCCGAACCGGCCGCCGAACCGGAATCAGATTTTTGACAGCAGTGGTCCCGACGTCCGTGTGCGCGGCAACGCGCACCAGGTCTTCGACAAGTACCAGGCGCTGGCGCGCGAGGCCGCCGCTTCCGGCGATCGCATCCAGGCTGAGGCCTACTGGCAATATGCCGACCATTATTTCCGCGTGATCCAGACCCAAGGCGGCTTCGTGCCGCGCAACAACTGGGGCGACGGTGGAGAGGACGGTCAGCAAAATCCGCAGAACCCGCAGGACGGCCAGCCGCAGCAACCCCAGGCGAACGGTGGTGCCAACGGCGGCGGCGAGAACTATCCATCGAACGACCGTCAGAGCGATGGGCGTCAGGTAGACGGGCGTCAGGGCGATGACCGCCAAGGCGAAGGACGTCAAAATGACGGGCGCCAGAGCGACAATCGCCAGAACGATAGCCGCCAGAACGATAGCCGCCAGAGCGATAACCGTCAGAATGAAGGTCGTCAGAACGACGGCCGGCAGTATGAGGGCCGCAAGAGCGAAGGTCGCCAGAGCAACGACCGCCAGAGCGACAACCGTGTAGAGCACGAAGCTGAAGAACCCGGCTTGGGTGGCGTGGCCTTCCTGCAAAGCGGTCGCAGCGCGCCGTCGAGCCAGGATCCGGCCGCCGAGGACCAGCCCGAGGTTCCGGAGTTCCGGCCGGCAGGTCGCCGCGGCGGCGGTGGTAGCGGCGCCTAATCTCGTACGGCCCGGTCCCGAATTCGGGACCGGTCTTGGCGACTTATCCTAGAAATGCAGCAGGGTTGGCGCGAGGAAGCCCAGCACTGTCAGGAGTGCGCCCACGGCGCCCAGGCCTGCGGCGGCGATCGCCAAAGCCCTTACCGATGTCACTGCGGCCGCTGAAGCGAGCACGATCGCCAGCTGGAACGCCGCCGACCCGAATTCGAAATGGTGATAGGCCGCCCGGGCCTGCTCACGGTGCTTTTCGAAGTTCTTGGCCTGCGCGGCCAATTCCTTGCGGCCTTCGTTGGTCGAGGGCTCGCTGTCGTAGCGCTGCACAGTGTCCTTCCACTTGTCGACCTGCGCCTTGACGGCCGGCGGCATGTTGCCGGCGTCCTTGTACTGCGCATCCATTTCTTCTGCGGCGGTGCGGAGCAGCGTCTGGCGAATGGTCTTGGCCTGGAAGAAGTTCCACGCATTGGTGGCTTCGACATGCTGGGTCAGAACGTCGGTCTGGGCGCTTTCGGCGCCGGTCTCGGCAATGGCGAGAAAGGCCGCCAGGATCGAGATCATCACCGCGAGGCCCTTGCTGGCGCCCTCGACTTGGCCGTGTTCCGACATGAAAAATCTCCCAGATTGAGCGGCTTCTTAGCCCGGCGGTGTTACCGAGAAAAGCCGCACGGCGCGTCCGGTCTTGCACGGGCCGCGCGGCTCCCTATATCGAGCCAAGGATGCCCGGATAGGGGTCCGCTCTTTCGCCTGCCTATGCTTCCAGGGGGCGCGAAATGAAAGGGTAGAGTGATGAATCAAGAGAAATATACCGAGCGCATGCGCGGTTTCCTGCAAAGCGCCCAGATGCTGGCGCTGCGTGAAGGACACCAGCGACTTGTTCCTGACCATGTTCTGAAAGTCCTGCTCGACGATCCAGAGGGCCTCGCGGCCAACCTGATTTCGTCGGCGGGCGGCGATTCGCGGGCAGTGTACCGCGCCGTCGAAGCCAACCTCGCCAAGCAGGCCAAGGTCGAAGGCCAAGGCGCAGGCCAGGTCTACATGGCGCCTGAGACGGCGCGCATCTTCGACCAGGCCGAATCCATTGCCGAGAAGGCGGGCGATTCGTTCGTCACCGTCGAGCGCATGCTGATGGCGCTGGCACTCGCTAAGGGAACCGAGGCCGCCGACGCGATGGCCAAGGGCAATGTGAAGCCCCAGGCACTCGAGAAGGCGATCGCGGAGCTGCGCAAGGGCCGCACCGCCGACACCGCGTCGGCCGAGAGCGGCTACGATGCGCTGAAGAAATACGCCCGCGACCTCACCCAGGCGGCGCGCGACGGCAAGCTCGACCCGGTGATCGGCCGTGACGAGGAGATTCGCCGCACCATCCAGGTGTTGAGCCGCCGGACCAAGAACAATCCCGTGCTGATCGGCGAGCCCGGCGTCGGCAAGACCGCCATCGCCGAGGGCTTGGCCCTGCGCATCGTCAACGCCGACGTGCCGGAATCGCTCAAGAACAAGAAGCTGATGTCGCTCGACCTCGGCTCGATGGTCGCGGGCGCCAAGTACCGCGGCGAGTTCGAGGAGCGGCTGAAGGCCGTCCTGTCGGAAATCTCGGCGGCCGAGGGCGAGATCATCGTCTTCATCGACGAGCTGCACACGCTGATCGGCGCCGGCAAGGCCGACGGTGCGATGGATGCCTCCAACATGCTGAAACCCGCGCTGGCGCGTGGCGAACTGCATTGCGTGGGCGCCACGACGCTCGACGAGTATCGCAAGCACATCGAGAAGGATGCGGCCCTGGCCCGTCGCTTCCAGCCGGTCTTCGTGGCCGAGCCCACGGTCGAGGATACGATCTCGATCCTGCGCGGCCTCAAGGAGAAGTACGAGCTGCATCATGGCGTCCGTATCGCGGATTCCTCGATCGTGGCCGCGGCGACGCTCTCCAACCGCTACATCGCCGACCGTTTCCTGCCGGACAAGGCCATCGACTTGATGGACGAGGCCGCCAGCCGCATCCGCATGCAGGTCGACAGCAAGCCCGAGGAGCTGGACGAGCTCGACCGGCGCATCATCATGCTCAAGATCGAGCGTGAGGCGCTGAAGAAGGAGTCCGACAGCGCTTCCAAGGACCGGCTGCAGAAACTCGAGAAGGAGCTCGCCGAACTTGAGCAGAAGTCCGCGGCGCTCACCGCGCAGTGGACCTCGGCCAAGGACAAGCTAGCCGATTCGCAGAAGGTGAAGGAGCAGCTCGACAAGGCGCGCTCCGAGCTCGATATCGCCCAACGCAGGGGTGAACTCGGCCGTGCGGGCGAGCTGGCCTATGGCGTGATCCCCGACCTCGAGAAGAAGCTGAAAGAGGCCGAGGCGCACGACGTTGCCGGCACCGGCAAGGGTGTGAAGGAAGAGGTCATGCCGGAAGACATCGCGGCCGTGGTGTCGCGCTGGACCGGCGTGCCTGTCGACAAGATGCTGGAAGGCGAGCGTTCCAAGCTTCTCCGCATGGAGGAGCAGATCGGCAAGCGCGTGGTCGGCCAGGATGCGGCGGTTCATGCCGTGGCCAACGCCGTGCGGCGCGCCCGGGCAGGCCTGCAGGACCCGAACCGGCCGATCGGCTCGTTCCTGTTCCTGGGACCGACCGGCGTCGGCAAGACGGAGCTGACCAAGGCGATCGCCGAATTCCTGTTCGACGACGACCAGGCGATGGTGCGCATCGACATGAGCGAGTTCATGGAGAAGCACGCCGTCAGCCGCCTGATCGGCGCGCCTCCGGGCTATGTCGGCTACGACGAGGGCGGTGTGCTCACCGAAGCGGTGCGCCGGCGTCCCTACCAGGTGATCCTTTTCGACGAGGTCGAAAAGGCGCATCCGGACGTGTTCAACGTGCTGCTGCAGGTGCTGGACGACGGTCGCCTGACCGACGGCCAGGGCCGCACGGTCGACTTCAAGAACACGCTGATCGTGCTGACCTCGAACCTCGGCAGTGCGCATCTGGCGGCGTTGAAGGACGGCGAGTCGTCCGAGACCGTGCGCGAGCAGGTGATGGAAGATGTCCGCCGCGCTTTCCGGCCGGAGTTCCTGAACCGTCTCGACGAGATCCTGCTGTTCAGCCGGCTGAGCCGGGCGAACATGACGGACATCGTGGAGGTCCAGATGCAGAAGCTGCTGAAGCTCCTCAGCGATCGCAAGATCGAGCTGAAGTTCGATGGCAAGGCACTGCAGTGGCTCGCCAACCGCGGCTACGATCCGGTCTACGGCGCGCGGCCGTTGAAGCGGGTGATCCAGCGCAGCCTGCAGAACCCGCTGGCCACGCAGTTGCTCGAGGGCAAGATTGCCGAGGGCGACACGGTCGAGGTTGGTGTCGAGAACGGCGAGCTTACCGTCGGCGGGCAGCGTGTGCTGAGCGAAGCCGCGGACTGAGTCGAGATATCCAAAAAGAGTCTGGGCCGCCCTTCGGGGCGGCCTTTTTCTTGTCCGGAGACTCGCAAAATAGCTATATTTTACGCACTTTTAGGGCGGTAACGACCATAAGTCGGGATTCCGCCGGACGCGCTTACACTGGTGCGCCTGGGTACAACCAAAGATCATTGCACGGCCTTCGCCTACACACTCTCCGCACTTATCCCTCAGGATAAGGATGAGCGGTTGCATGGGCGAACCTCATGCCCGCCGTCTGCCGACCGTTTAGCCACCGTTTCCGACGGCTTGGTTTTTTCAGCTCTCCAATCGGATCAAGGACTTGATGATCCGACTGGTTTCTTCCCCGTTTAAAAACCGTGAAAACGGTCGGGGAGGATCAGCGGCCGCTGGCGACTTGCGGTGCCTGCGGAGTGCCGGGCTGGCGTGCGTCGGCCGCCGTGTTGGCGGGCGGCGTCGTGATCTGCGGCGCGTTCTTCAGCTGTCCCTGATAGCGCTGCGTCATCGCCTTGAAGGCAGCGAGATCCTTGCCGCTCATCGCCGCGCGCATGGCGAATTTCTGGGCCAGCGGATTCACTGGATGACCGGCGCGATAGAACTCGTAGTGGAGATGCGGGCCGGTCGCCATGCCAGTGGCGCCGACGAAGCCGATCACCTGGCCCTGGCGCACCGAGACGCCGGGTTTGATGCCGGGACCCAGGCGCGACATGTGCCCATAGCCGGTGCCGATGTCGGCGGTGTGTTGCAACTTCACGTAGAGGCCGTAGCCGCCGTTGAAGCCCGCCATCATCACCTTGCCGTTGCCGGCGGCCAGGATCGGCGTGCCCATGGGAGCGCCAAAATCCACGCCGGTGTGCATTGCGCTGTAGCCCAGGATCGGATGCTCGCGCATGCCGAAGCCCGAGGTGATGTGGCTCGCATCCATTGGCGTGCGCAGGAAGGAGCGGATCACGCTCTCGCCTTGCGGCGTCCAGAAGCCGTCGGCGCCGCCGGCGGGACGATAGCGGATGATGGTGACGACGTTGCGTGTCAGGAACAGCTCGCCCGCCAGCAGGCGGCCGGGATGGGTGATCTTGCCGTCGCTGGTCACGAGCTGCTCGAGCAGCACCGTGAACTTCATGCCTTCCTTCAGCTCGCGCTGGAAGTCGACGTCGTAGGACAGCGCGCGGATGAAATCGATCATCGCCGCCGACGGCGCGCCTGCGGACACGCCGCTCTGCTGCAGCGAGCCGTGACGCGTGCCTTCGACCCGCACAATACGCGTGGTGACCTTGTAGATTTTCTCCTCACCCGAATAGCTGCCGTCGTCCTTGCGGGTGATCAGATACTCGTGCTCGGGCTGCGGCCGCACCGAGAGCGACAGCACGCGCGGCGCGTCGGGCTGGTCGGCCATCGTCTGCACTTGCAGCGTGATTGTCTCGCCGATCGCGATCTTCCGCTTCTTCAGGATCTCCTGCAGCTTCTCGTCGACCTGTTTGCGATCGGCTTCGGCGACGTTGATGTCGGCCAGCATCTTCTCGATCGTGTCGCCCTTCTCGAGGCGGAGCGTGAGCTCATACCGATCGCTGGCCGGCGGCTCGGCGTCGGCCTGTTGTTGTTGTTGCGATGGCTGACCCGGCGTGGTGGCGGGTTGGCCGGGCCCGGCCGGCTGGAAACCTTGGAAATCCTGGGCCGTTATCAGGGGCGCGGGCTCCGGATCGGGCAAAGTAACCGCGGCGGTCTCGGATTGCGGTGTGGGTGCAGTCGCCACAACGGGCGCCCCGTGGTGGAAGAACACCAGGAGGCCGATCGAGAGGCCGATTGCAGCGCAGGCGAAAAGCACGGGCCGGAACAACGCCAAAACCAGTCCTTGGGGGCCGCTTTGGGTGGCGTTCGACCGGTCCGACGGAGGAGGGGAATCCGTCATGACCATTGACCTATCCGGGCCCGGTTAATCCGAACCTCAGCTCGTGGGTGGTGCCGTTGCGCACTTTTCGTCCCCAACGGCGGAATCGCTATATATTGATGCCTCAAAGCCGATTCGGGCACAACACCACAATAGGTTTGGCCCGATTCTTCAGCGTTTTAGGCCTCTGTCAAAAAAGTTCATTTTTAAGTTTGACACCCCAAAGGTCGGCCCATATAAGCGCGGCTCCCGAGGCGAACGGGTCCACCGAAACCGGCGCAGACAAAGCGGCGGCGGGTTAAAAAACCCGGCGGTTTTCCAGCGTCGCCACAGGGTCTCGACCACCGGGTCGTGCGTTCTATGCATCGTTTGTTTGGAAAGGGATACGCCGGCGGCGGCGATTGTCAGTACCTCCTCTTCGGATCAGGGGTGCAGATAATTTCGTCGTCGCTAGTTCGAATGAAGTCCGAACCTCTGGCCTCCGTCCAGGGGTAAGGACAACAGTAAATCTAGTGACGGGATACAAACGCTTCCTTTTCGGAAGCACGTTAAACTTGAGAGTTTGATCCTGGCTCAGAACGAACGCTGGCGGCAGGCTTAACACATGCAAGTCGA
>CAIKZO010000088.1 GCA_903832005.1 Enhydrobacter aerosaccus
AGCGCGCTCATGAGCGCGCTGGAAGCGCGCGGTCCGGGAGAGGGAGAACCAAGACATGGCTGACTGGGATTACATCATCGTGGGCGCCGGCTCGGCCGGGTGCGTGCTGGCCAATCGCCTGAGCGAGGATGCCAACGTCAAGGTCCTGCTGCTCGAGGCGGGCCCGCCCGACAAGTCGATGTGGATCGACATCCCGGCCGGCTTCACCAAGCTTCTGAACCACGACAAGTTCAACTGGAACTTCGAGATGGAGGCCGAGGACGGCATGGCCGGCCGCCGCATCCCGTGCCCGCGCGGCAAGACCCTGGGCGGCTCGTCGTCGATCAACGGCATGCTCTACGTGCGCGGCCAGCCGCTTGACTACGACACCTGGGGCCAGCTCGGCAATCGCGGCTGGAGCTACGAGCAGATCCTGCCGTACTTCAAGAAGTCGGAGCATTTCGAGGGCGAGGGTGACGACAGCCGCGGCAAGGGCGGACCGCTCAACGTCGCGCACATGCGCGAGACCCACGAACTGTGCGACGCCTTCATCGACGCCGCCGAAGCCAGCGGCTATCCGAAGAACAAGGACTACAACAACGGCAACCAGGAAGGCTTCGGCTACTTCCAGGTGACGATGAAGGACGGCAAGCGCTGGTCTGCGGCCCGCGCCTTCATCGACGGCGCGCGCGGCCGACCCAACCTCAAGGTCGAGACCGACGCGCTGGTGTCGAACCTGATCCTCGAGGGCAAGCGCTGCGTCGGCGTGGCCTACAGCGTGCACGGCCAGAAGCGCGAGGCGCGCTGCGGCCGCGAGCTCATCGTGTCGTGTGGTTCGGTGCAGTCGCCGGGCGTGCTCGAGCATTCCGGCATTGGCCAGCCCGAGCTGCTGCGCAAGTACGGCATCGAGGTGAAGCACGAGTTGAAGGGCGTCGGCGAGAACTACGGCGATCACTTCGCGCCGCGCATGAACTGGCGCTGCAAGCCCGGCGTCGCCACGCTGAACCAGCAGACGCGCGGCCTCAACCTAGTGGGCGAGGTGCTGAAGTATTTCACGGCCGGCAAGGGCGCGCTCAGCCTGACCGCCGGCGTGGTCTATGGCTTCGTCCGCACGCGGCCCGGCCTCGAATCGCCCAACATGCAGTTCCACATGGCGCACGCCAGCTACGACAGCGCGCAGAAACGCTTGCTGGAAAAGGAACCCGGCATGACCGTCGTGATCGGCCAGTGTCGGCCGGACTCCCGTGGCTCGATCCACATCAAGTCGGCGACGCCGGGCAGCGAGCCTGCCATTCGGCCGAACTTCCTGTCGGCCCAGACCGATCGCGACACGACCGTTGCGGGCATGCAGATCGCCCGCAAGATCGCCTCGCATCCGTCGCTGGCGAAGTACATCGCCTTCGAGAACAACCCCGGTGAGAAGGTGCAGAGCTACGACGAGTGGCTCGATTTCGCCCGCCGCACCGGCCAGACGACCTATCACGTCATCGGCACCTGCAAGATGGGCAGCGACCCGATGGCCGTGGTCGACGATCGCTTGCGCGTGCACGGCATCGCCGGGCTGCGCGTGATCGACGCTTCCATCATGCCGACCGTCCCCTCGGGCAACACCAACGCCCCCACCATCATGGTGGCCGAGAAGGGCGCCGACATGCTGAAGCAGGACGCCAAGGCCGGCGTGAAATTGGCCGCCTAAAACGGGGTTTTCCCAAGCGAAATTCCGCTTGCGTCGCGTTCCGCTGCATCGCACCATAATAATGGTGCGATGCAATATATGCGGGAGGCGGATCTTCAATGACCCTCGACTTGCGGAACTCCCGAAGCGGGCAGGCGGCTGATTTCCAATGGCCCGGCCTGGTGCACCCGAACGGCGATCGTCTTCGCCTCAACCGCCAGGACGTTGTGGCCGTCGACCGCGACCGGGACGCGACCTACGAGGCGATCTTTCGTCCGCAGGCGCTCTACAACGTGGCGACGAACGGGGTTAACGCCAACAATGGCGCGTTCCTGCTCCAGGAAGTCGCGACGAACCTGCCGATCCATCGCCCCGATACCGGCCCGACCGATTTCCACCTGCATCTGCCGCCGGGCGGTTTTCAGCTCGTCCTGGTGACGTCGGGCGTCTTCACCTTCGACTACGACGGCAGGATCTACTACGTCGGCCCCGGCACGGTGATGCTGCAGAGCGCGATTGTGCATCGCCAGCTTTTCTACACCTGGTCGGGCTTGCCCACGGACGAGAACCTGAAGACACCGCAGACCGCGGTGCCCGATCCGATCTCGATGGGCTACTCGGGCAAGTTCCTCGAAGCCTTCATCACCGAACCGGCGGCCTTTCCCAATCCGACGGTGGTGGCATCGGATCGCATCGTCGAAGCGGAGACGCCGCGCTTCGCCTGGAGTCATCCGTTGCATGACCGTCCCGCCGATGCCGGCTTCTGGTGCCAGGACCCGCTGGCGCTGGAGGCGCTCTACCGGCCGTTGGCGGACGACGCCGTGAAGTCGACGACGCCCGTTTACGTTCGCGATATCGGGATCGAAGTGCCGAGCGGACATCTCGTGACCGGGCACATCCTCGCGACTGACCCGCAAAGCCAGTCTCTCCTGCCCAAGAGCACGTCGGCGGCGGCAAGCGCGTCGACCCTCGCGAAGGGCGAGAGCGTCGTCTATCGCGTCATTCGCGGCACCGCCGAATTCAAGGATGGCGCGGGCAAGGCCCTGGAGCTCGGTGCCGGCGACACGGTCACCTCGGGCAAGGGGGCGATCACTTTGGTCGGGATGGCCGAGAACACGCAGATCCTGCGGCTCGGCCTGCTGGAGGGCATCGAGCGCTTGCGCAAATGGACGCCGACGCAGCGCGACGAGATCGACGGGCTGGCGGGCCGGCTCGTCACCCGCCAGGAACTCCGCGCCCAGCGCACCGATGGCGCGCCGGTCGGCTATCTCTACGAGTAGAAGGCCGGAAGATCAGCCGCCGAGCAGCGAGGCGGCGGCCGTCAGTTCCTTGCGCTCGACTTTCTTCACGATCTCGGTGAGCTTGGTGTGTGTGGGCGCCGGCACGCCGATGAAAGTGCCGCGGTCGGCGATGTAGCCGTTCATGAACTCGATCTCGGTGCGGCGGCCCTTGCGGATGTCCTGGGCCATCGACGGGCGCTGGATGTCGGCGCGCGGGTTGGGGTTGATGTTCGAGCCCGGCCGCAGGATCGTCTCGATCTCGTCGAGCGCGGCCTTGTCGCCCTCGCTCGCCTTGGCCAGCGTCTCGGGCTCCATCTTGCCGATCTTCTCGATGTGATAGCCCAGCGCCTGGCCGACGCGCACGGCCTCGCCACCGAGCTTGATCGAGAAGCGGCGGACGGCATCGTTGCGGTCGCAATCGAAGCCGGTCATGCCGGTCGCGGCCGAGACGCCGTTCTTCATGCCGTTCTGGCAGAGCTTGGACCAGCGTTCGCCCCACAGGTTGGTCGTGGTCTTGGCACTGTCGATGCGGGCCACCATCTCGCGCAGCTCTTCCACCCTCTTGGTGATGCGGCCATGCACCTCGCCGACACGGAACACCGTGTGCTTGTCGCCGCCCTTGGCGACGGTGCGGCGGATGGTGGCCGGTTCGTACATGTCGACCGAGATCAGCGACGCCACCATGCCGACGGTCTTGCCCCAGCCGACGACGCCCGCGATGCGCTCTTCGTTCAGGCAGTTCTGCAGCGAGACGATATAGCCGTCCGGCGCCAGGTACTGCTTGATGAGCTGCGTCGCCCATTCGGTGTCGTAGGACTTCATCGACACGAAGGCGATGTCGATCGGCTTCTGGCGGCTGAGCGCCTCCATCTCGGTGAGATGCATGGTCTTGGCGTTCTTGACCGTGATCTTCTCTTCCGGCGTGACGCCGTCGAGCGAGAGTCCATTACGGCGGATGGTCTCGATGTTCTCCGGCCAGAAGTCGATCAGCGTGACGTCCTCGCCAGTGTGCGCCAGCCAGCCGCCGACATAACCACCCAGCGCGCCGACGCCGACGACTGCAATTCGCTTGCCCATTGTCGTTACTCCCTTTGATTAAGCGCGCTGCGCGCGCGAGGTTAAGGCGCGACGCGTTCATCCTTCTGCGCGCGCTCGATGTAGCGGTCGGCATCCTCCTGCAGGAGGAACCGGTCGTTCTTCAGTTGCTCGACGGCCGCGCGCACCTTGGCGACGTAGCCGGCGCGGTTGCCGTAGCGCGCCGCGATCTTCTCGGGCGCGAAGGCGAAGTAGCTGCCGTCGCGATCCGCCAGCGAGTTACGCGGGTAGGGCGCCTTGTATTCGTTCCAGCCGGTGTAGGCGGCCAGCGGCACGGCGATGTCGGGCAGGCGAATGCCCGCCACCTCGTTGCCGTCGGCGTCGACCTTGCTGACCAGGGTGCGATAGACGCCGTTGCCCGACGTGGGCGTGACGAGATTGGTCGCCTTGGCGACGGCGGCCCCCGCGATGGCGGGGAAGCCGATCTTGTCCGGCTCGACCAAGGTGCCGTCCTTCAGGGTCGGTGTGCGGCTGGCGGGCGGCGCAATGCCCTTCACCACCCAATCGTCGAGCGCGACCAGGAGCGCGCGCACGGCTGGCATCGGATTGTGCGGATTGCGCGGATTGACGTTGGGGCCGGCGTCCGTCGTAGCGCCCGCGCGGCCGCCATGCTGGGTGCCGGCGATCATGTAGAGCCGCGAGTTGTCGGGCAGCGTCACGTCCTGGGTGCCGAGCGGATCGGTCGCGAGCAGCGACGCGCCTTTCTGCCAGTACTCGGTCGAGGTGTTGGTCTCGATCAGCTTGGGATCGCTGTCGTCGCCGCGCAGTACCGAGCCCTTTTGCTTGGTCAGCGGGTCCTCGAGCGTTGCCGTGCTGAAGGGGAACCAGGCTTCCGGCGCGGTGTGATCCTCGTGCTGCGTGCTGGTGCGCGCGGGCTGGGAGAACGGCACGTTGAAGAAGAGACGGCCCACGCCCGCGATATGGCTGTAGATGCCGTCGAACACCTTGTGGCCCTGCTCGTCGCGATTGAAGCCCTCGGAGATGTGGTGGCGCAGATAGCGCCCGGCCTGGCTGAAGCCGATGGCGAGCGCATGCGTGATCGCGCCGCCGGTCGCCGCGCGGCCTTCGGGATCGTGACGCAGGAAGCTCACGAAGTCGCGGGTCGCTGCAAAGCCCAAGCCCTGCACCTTGGGATTGGTGCCTTCGTAGGTGAATTCGTAGAGGAAGCCCGGCTTGGGCTTTCCGTCAGCCAGCTTGATTGACTTGGCATCGATCGCTGTCCAGGCGACGTCCTGCGGCGCATCGGTCTGGCGCTCGCGGATCGTGAGCTTGGCCCCGTCCTCGGTCGCCATCTCGTAGGAGAGCTTGAAGGCTTCGAGCGCACCGCCACGCGTGCCGGACACGAACTCGTCCTTCACGGTCTGCACGATCGGCTTGCCGTTGTCCGTGGCGACGGGTGCCGTGAGCCCAAGACCCATGTTGGCCCGTGGCGCATCGGGGTCCCAGCCGCTCCACACGACGGTGTAGCCCTGGCGCAGCGGGAAGCCGTTGCCGAGGTCCTTCACCGTCTTCGGATCGTTCATGCCCTGCGGGCCGTCGCAGAGATTGCCGATCAGCATCTTGCGGCCGCGATTGTTCACTTCGTACAGAAGGCGGCCGTTGCCCTTGGCCGGATCCTTCGGCCGCAGGATGAAGAAGTCGGTCGCGTACTCGACCTTGCCTGATGCGTTCAGCGGGGCCTCGTCGATCAGGGCGATGCCCTTGTTCTGCGGCGCCTTCGGGTCGACTTCGCCCTTGGCGACGCCGGTCACGCGTTCATAGGCGCCGGTCGCGCCGAACGGCGCACCGTCGGCCAGGGGCTCGACGGCCTTGATCTCGATTGAAGTGATCACGGGCTTAGCGCTTGGTCGCTTCGGCGCGCTTGTCGGCCGGGGTCTCGCTCGGATCGAAATTCAGCTCCACGCCGACGCCATCGGGATCGTAGAGGAAGATCTGCGTGCCGCCGGTGCGCGGGATCACCTGTTCGCGGAACGTCACGTTTTTGCCGGTGATGCGCTTCTTCACGCCCGGCAGGTCGCTGGCGGCAAAGGCGATATGGTCGAAGCGGCCGGTGTCGTCGAACTTCTTCTCGGTGCCACGCACCACGATGCCCTCGCGCGGCTTGCGCTCGCCCAGCAGATGCACGGTCGGCACGCCGCCGGAATAGAGCCAATAGCCCGGGAAGCCGAGCGGCGGGCGGTCGCCGTTCTCGAGACCCAGCACGTCGCAATAGAAGGTCTTGGTGGCTTCGAGGTCCGACGGTTCGATCGTGTAATGCTGCAGGGGGCCAAGCGGCATGATGTGCTCCTAGACGAAGGTGAGGTCGGCGTCGGCGCCCAGCATGAAGGCGCCGACGGTTTCAAAATGGCTGAGCCGTCCCTGCAGTTGCTGGGTGACGGTGTGGATGTCGCGGAAGCGGCGCTCCAGCGGCTGGTTCTCGAAGATCGCGGTGGCGCCGGCAGCGTTGTAGACCGTGTCGACCGCCTCGCGCGCCTTGTGGATCGCGTTGGTCGCCGCACCGCGGATCGTGATGCGCTGCTCGACGGAGATCAGTTTGCCGGCCTGCAGGTCCTTCCAGATATCGGCCATCGACTGCAGCAGGTAGGCACGCGCGGCACGCACGTTGATCACGGCCTGCGCGATGTTGGATTGCACGACGGCGTTGTCGCGCAGCGCATACTTTGATCCGCGCGGCACCTTGTTGCGGGCCATGTCGATGAATTCGTCGAGCGCGCCCTTGGCGATGCCGCAGGCCACGCCGGCGAAGCCCATCTGGTAGCAGGTACCCGAGCTCATCTTGTAGAGCGGCCCGGCCTCGCGGCATTCCTTGTCGAACTCGCGGGTGATCGAGTGATCGGTCGCGACGAAGAAGTCGTTTAGGGCAAACTGGTCGGAGGCCGTCGCGCGCAAGCCGACGGTATGCCAGATGTCGGTCCACTCCACGTCGGTCGACTTCACGAGCATGGTGCGCTCGAACTGGCGGCCGTCGGCGCCGCGCTTGGGCGAACCATCGGCGTTGTAGATCGGGCAGTGGGCGCCCAGCCACGTCGCATGGCGACAGCCCGAGGCGAAGGCCCATACGCCGGTAACCTTGAACCCGCCCTCACATTCGATCGCCTTGACCCTGGGACCGGGGCCCCAGGCCAGCACCGCACGCGGGTCGTTGCCGAAGATCTCGTTGGCGACCGGCAGGTCGAGATAGGCCGCCGACATCGAGCAGCCGCCGGCCTGGCTCAGGCACCAGGCCGTCGAGGCATCGCCGCTCGCGACGGTCTCGATCACGTGGAAGAAAGTGATGGGATCGGTCTCGATCCCACCGGTCGTCTTTGGCATCAGGAGGCGGAACATCTTCGCCTCGTGGAGCTTGTCGAGGAGCGCCGGCGCCAGGCGCCGCCGCTCCTCGGTTTCGTCGGCCGCGGCCACGATGGCCGGGCGGAGCGCCTGGGCGAGGGCGATCACCTTCGGGTCGCCGGCAAGGTCGGCGGAGGACGGTATCGTCGTTTCCAAGGCCACTCTCTCCGTTGGTTATTCGACTATCACTCGGCGGCCGCCGGGACGGTGACCTTCAGCTCACGGTCGATTTCGTCCAGCGATTTGCCACGTGTCTCGATGCCGAAGAAATAATAGACCGCTCCGGCCATCAGGAACCAGCATCCAAGATAGAGGAAGGCGGTCGGCATCTGGGGCAGCGGCACGTCGGGCTTCAGGTAGTTGCTGGAGCCGACGATCAGGGCCAGGCCCACTGGGCCGATGATCTTGCCGATGCCGCCGAAGCCGTAGGCCGAGCCCATGCCCGACGTCTTGAGGTGCGAGGGCCAGATCTCCGCGCCGTAAGGACCGACGATCGCGAACCCGCCGTCGGCAAAGAAGTAGCCGATCGCCAGGATGATCCAGAAGGCCGAAACCCCGAAGAACATCGCATCGTAGTACTGGCCCGCCAGGATGGTGAGGACGCCGGCGCCAAGCCCGAGCAACCCGCCGGACGTGCGCCGCCCGAGCTTCTCGGAAAACCAGGCGAAGGATAGGCGGCCGAAGAACCCGCAGATCGTGAGGACGATCATCATCTTGGCGGCTTCCTGCGGGGAGACCTTGAGCAGCAGCACGAACAGGGTCGGCGCCCAGAGCGTGATGCCGTAGACGCCGGTCTGTGCGCCGGCGTTGCCGAGCCACGACACGAACAGGCTGCGCGGATAGTTGAACAGCTCCATCCACCGGCTCTTCACCACCATCGATTCGCGTGCCGTCGGCATGGGCAGCGACTCGGGCGTCACCTCGAGCGCCCAGGCCAGCGACTTGCGCGCTTCCTCGGCGCGGCCCTGGCGGGCCAGCCAGCGCGGCGATTCCGGCACCCAGATGCGGACCAGCAGCACGACCAGCGCCGGCAGCACGCCGATTGCGAACAGCAGGCGCCATTCGGTGGCCGGGATGAAGGCAGCCAAGGCGCCGCCGAGGCCGGTGCCGAGCGGGATCACGCAGGTCACGAGACCGCCCACCAGACCGCGCTTGGAGGTCGGCATGAATTCCTGCACCAGCGGCAGGTCGACGCAATAGAGGCCGCCGACGCCGAAGCCCACGAAGAAGCGCATGATCGTGAGATAGACCCAGCCGTTGTCCGGCGTGAAGTAGAGCAGGCCGGTGGCGAGCGAGAAGTTCAGCACCGTGCCGATGAAGACCTTGCGGCGACCGAACTTGTCGGCGAGCGCGCCCCAGATGTAGGCGCCGAGGATGGCGCCGATGCCGGAGCTCATCAGCACCGTGGCCGACTGTCCGAAGGTGAGCTTCCACGGCCCGATCAGGAAGGGCAGCACGAAGGCGATCAGAAAGAAGTCGAAGAACTCGAGCGCGTCGCCGATGATGGCGGCGCCAAGGATCCTCTTCTGGTTTCCGGTCAAGCGGGATTGTCGATCGAGCACCTCGAACATGGGCGGTTCCTCCGATGGCGCATTCTTGATTTTGATTCGGCAGGCGTCGCGCCGATGGGCCGCCGATGCTAGAAGTCTACGCTTCCGGCAGATTGGGTGGAAGTCCGCCCGATCTGCCTCTCGAAATGGGAAAAGCGTATTTTTCGGGGGAGATTATCGTCATGAACTGGACCGACCGTCGCACGCGCTTCCGCGCCATCCTGAACGGCAGCCGCTGCGTTCATCCGGGTTCGGTCTACGACGCGATCTCTGCCCGCATCGCCGAGGACATCGGCTTCGAACTCGGCATGTTCGCGGGCTCGGTCGCCTCGGCGGCAGTGTTGGGTGCGCCCGACCTGATCGTTCTGACCTTGAGCGAATTCGCAGACCAGGCCTACCGCATCAACCGCGCCGGTAATCTCGCCTTGATGGTCGATGCCGATCATGGCTACGGCAACGCGCTGTCGGTGAAGCGCACCGTCGAGGAACTCGAGACCGCGGGCGTTTCCGGCATGAGCATCGAGGACACCGACCTGCCGAACCCGTTCGGCACGACCACGCCGCGTCTGATCTCGATCGCCGAAGGCGTCGGCAAGATGAAGGCCGCCCTCGCCGGCCGCCAGGACCCGCTGCTGGCGATCGCCGGCCGCACTAGCGCCATCCAGATCACCGGCATCGAGGACGCGATCGCGCGCGGCCAGGCCTATGAGGCTGCAGGTGTCGACGCGCTGTTCTTCGTCGGCATCAAGACCCGTGCCGAGCTCGATACGATCTCCGCCGCGACCAAGCTGCCGATCATCATGGGCGGCGTCGCAGGCGACCTCACCGACCTCGACTATCTCTCGGCACGTCGTGTCCGCATCGCGCTGCAGGGACACCAGCCCTTCGCCGCCGCGGTGAAGGCCGTGCACGACACGCTGCGGGCCCTGCGCGACGGAGTGCAGCCGGGCAAGCTGACGGGCATCGCCGACGCCGAGATGATGAAGCGCGTGACGCGCGAGGCCGACTACACGAAGGGCACCAAGGAGTGGCTGGGCTGATGCGGCGGGCGACCGTCGTTCTCGCCTTTTTCCTCTGCGCGTCGTCGGCGATGGCGCAGGGTATGGGGCCGTTGCCTGGACCGGGGCTGTTCAAGGGCGCGCCGCCGCCGGTGTCGGCGCTGCCCCAGGACGCCCTGCGCGAGACCGAGGACCAGATGCGCGCCAAGGGCCTCAAGGAATGCAAGGTGGGCGATCGCGTGCTGGCCCAGAACGAGAATCGCTGGGTCTCCGCGCAGGTGATCGCCGTCGATCCGGCCGTTCAATATCCCTGCAAGGTCCACTTCATCGGCCGGCCGCCCAGCAACGATGCCTCGTTCGTTGCCTGGATGCTGCGGCCGGAGACCGAGCGACCTTAGCCCGTCGGCACCAACGTCACGGCGACGCCGTAGGAATGCTTGCCGCCGCCCAGGATCACGCCGCGCAGCGGGCTGACGTCGGAGAAGTCGCGGCCCCAGGCCACGGCCACATGGTCTTCCTTGGCGATCAAATCGTTGGTCGGATCGAGATGGACCCAGCCCGCCTTGTCGCCGCACCACACCGCGACCCAGGCATGGCTCGCGTCGGCGCCGCGCAACGCTGCCTCTTCCTTGGAATGGACCGTGCGGATGTAGCCCGAGACGTAGCCTGCCGCGATCCCGTGCGTGCGGCAGGCGGCGATCATCACATGGGCGAAGTCCTGGCAGACGCCGGCCTTGCCGCTGAAGACTTCGGCGAGCGGCGTGGAGATGTCGGTCGAGCCGGGATGATATTCGAAGTCGTTCCTGATTCGCTTCTTGAGGTCTGACGCGGCCTCGAGGATCGGCCGGCCCGGCGTGAACGACTTGGCGCCATACTCGCGCAAGGTCGCATCGAACGGCACCAGCGGCGACTCGTAGACGAATTCACTGGCCTCGATCGGCGCGGGAAAGCCGCCGCCGATCAGCGCGGCGCGCACGTCTTCCCAGCGCGGCGTCTCGGCGGCCGGCGGTGGATCGGGGAAGTGCACCTCGACCTCGGCGCGCACCTCGATGTCGAAGCGGGTGTGCGGTTTGTCGAGGCGGTAGATGTCGATCAGGTTGCCGAAGTGATCGACGTGCTGAATCGCGAGCGCGGGCTGCGGGTCGGTCGTAATGCCGATAGAGGTCACCTTCTGCCCCGCGAACGGTCGCGCACGCAGATGCGCGATGTGTTCTGCCGAATCGACTGTCGAGGCGTAGCTGTAGGAGGTGCGGTGCGAGAGCAGGTAATGCATCAGTCGTCGCTGCCGGTCATCGAGCCCACGGCCTGCGCCGCCGGCACGTGGCTGAAATAGGCCCGCGTGATCGCCTCGGAGAGGTCCTCGATCCGGCGCTCGGTGTCTTCGGTGAGCTCGCGCAGCATGGCGAGCGCCAGCCCCTCGTGGCGCCACGCCTGCTCCTCGCCGGTGAAGAGCTGCACGACCCGCTCGAGGTCCTGCCCGAGACCGCCCAGCGGGTCGGGCACGGAGGTGCCGCTCACCTCGCCCAGCCGTTCGAGATGGCTGCTGATCGTGTGCAGCTGGAAGGCGAGCGCGCGCGGGTTGGAATCGTCGAGCATCACCAGGTCGAGCACGGGCGCGGGCTGGAGCTGGCCGAGGTAGCGCGTGCGATAGGTGATGGTGCTGTCGCAGAGTTCGAGCGCGATGCGCATGGACGCATCCCAGTCGATCGGCGATTCGTTGAAGCTCGCCAGCGCCGAGGTCAGCAGGAACTGGCTGCGCTCGAGGCGGCGGCCGAGATCGAGGAACAGCCAGCCGGTGCCGCGCGTCATGTTCTCCTGTGCCAGCCCCGAGAGCGTGGCGACGAAGCGCACGATGTTGTCGAGCGCGGCCAGCAGCGGATCGAGGTTGCCGCGCGCGGCCAGCACCTTCTGGCGCACGTCGCTCAGCAGCGGGCCGACGGCGGCGTTCATGTCGGACGAGAAGCGGTCGCGCAGGGTGCCGGTCAGGCGCTGGATCTCGTCGAGCACGATCGGCAGGGCGCGCTTCTCCGAGGCCACCGTGGCAAGACCCATCTGGAACGCCGCACTCTCCGGCATGGAGCGCGCGGCGGACGGGTCCATCAGGTTGGCGCGGTCGAGCAGGCGGCCGAGCAGGCGCGTCTCGGCCTCGTCCCGTGGACCCATGGCGCCCTGGGCCACGCGGGCGACCGTGGTGCGCAGCAGGCGCGCGTCGTTGTCGAGTCGTTCGATGTAGCGGCCGAGCCAGTAGAGGTTGTCGGCGGCGCGGCTCTGCAGGTCGGCACCGCCGCGATCGACGGCGAGCTGATGGAAGCGCCGGCCGGGCGGAAGCTGCACGTCGGCGGCGTCCTCGGTCAGCACCCACACGTCCTTCAACGTGCCATTCAGGCGGCCCAGACTCGCCAGCGCCGTGTCGCCCATGGGCTCACGCGCGAGACCGCCCGGCATCACGCGATAGCCGTCGCCGTCGGAGATCACGAAGCAGCGCATCACCACGGCGGCGGGCGCCAGGCCTTTGCCGTCCCACTTCGGACTGAGCGACGGCACGACGGGATATTGCGCGACGTACTGGCCGGGCTGGCTGCGCAGCCTTTCCTCGAGCGCCTTGCGCTCGGCGGGTTCCAGCATGCCGACGATGATCGGCTCGCGGTCGTGACCAAGACAGGGGCGGACGATCATGCCGTCGAGATTGGCCATGACGAAGGCGTAGGCCGACGGCTCGCCCAGCCACCACACGTCGAGCGACGGCAGTGCGAGCTTCTGGTTCAGGAGCTTCTGCGACAGCCGCTCGAGGAACGGCATCATCGCCGGCGTCTCGACCAGGCCCGAGCCCAGCGCGTTGGCGAGCGCGATCTTCGAGGTGCGCGTCGTCTCGACCAGGCCGGTGACGCCCAATGCGCTGTCGGCGCGCAGCTCGAGCGGATCGACGAAGGCGGAGTCCAGCCGCCGCAACAGCATGTGCACCGGCCGCAAGCCGGCCAGCGTCTTGATCGAGACCTCGCTGTCGCGCGCCACCAGGTCGCCGCCTTCGACCAACGGCACGCCGAGCGCGCGAGACAGATAAACATGCTCGAAATAGGTCGAGGAGAGCGAGCCCGGCGTCAGCACCGCCATATTGGGATGGGCGATGTCGGGCGGCGCCATGGCGGCCAGCGAATCATGCCAGCGGTCGACGAAGGGCCGCAGGTGCCGCACCGGGATCGAGCGAAAGGCCTCGGGCAGGCTGCGCGCCAGCACCCGGCGCATCTCCAGCGCATAGCCGATGCCCGAGGGCACTTCGGTGTGATCGGCCAGCACGTACCAGCGGCCGTCGCCCTGGCGCACGAGATCGACGGCGTACTGGCCGAGATGGCGCGGGGGTGAGGCTCCATCGGTGACGCGGCAGGCGCGCAGGAAGTGCCGGTTGGCATGGACCAGCATCGGCGGCAGCAGCCGGTCCTTGAGCAAGGTCTGCGGGCCATAGAGATCGGCCAGGATGCCATCAAGGAGGGTCGCGCGCTGGATCAGCCCGTGCTCGATCGCTTCCCATTCGTCGGGTGCCACGACAAAGGGCAGGGGATCGAACGACCAGCCGGGCGTGCCGCGGTCGTCGAGCAGGTTGACGGTCGCGCCCGATTCCTGGAGCTGCCGGCGTGCGCTTTCCACGCGTTCGGCCATGCCCCCGCCCTGGTCCCCGGCGGGGAGCGAGCGGATCACGCTCAGGATGCCCTGCCAGTGATAGCGGATCGACTTCTGGCCGGTGACCAGCTCGTCGTACGGGCTATCCGGCGAGGACTTTAGGCCACGCAGCGATTCCATAACCCCTCAGACTCGCATGTGATCCGGGCGGGGTCCACCGCGCCCGACCCCTCCGGCGGAGCGGGTCATGCCCGCCGCAGGTCGAGCGTCAGCGGATGTTCGGGGTTGTCGAGGGGGCGCGGCGCGGCCATCGGGCCGGCGGTATGGCCGATCGGGAAGAACCGGGCGCGACGGCGCGCTTCGGCCTCGTTGGCGTTGACCGGCACCTTGTCGTAGTTGCGGCCGCCCGGATGGGCCACGTGGTAGGTGCAGCCGCCGATCGAGCGGTCGCTCCAGCCGTCGTGGATGTCGAACACCAGCGGCGCATGCACGCCGATCGTCGGATGCAGAGAATTCGGCGCGGCCCAGGCGCGGTAGCGCACGCCCGCCACATACTCACCGGCGTTGCCGGTCGCATGCAGCGGCAGGCGATAGCCGTTGCAGGCGATGCTGTGGCGCACGTCGTTGAGACCCGCGACCTTGACCTGCAGGCGCTCGACGGTGCTGTCGACGTAGCGCACCGTACCGCCGCCGCCCGGCTCCTCGCCCAGCACGTGCCACGGCTCCAGCGCATTGCGCAGCTCCATCTCGATGCCGCGCTGCGCCACTTCGCCGACCAGCGGGAAGCGGAACTCGAAGTGCGGCGCGAACCACTGCGGATCGAACGGGTAGCCCGCCGCGCCGAGATCGGACAGCACGTCCTCGAAGTCCTGGTGCACGAAGTGCGGCAACATGAAATCGTCGTGCAGGCGCGTGCCCCAGCGGCTCAGCCTCTTCTCGTAAGGCTTGTCCCAGAACGTCGAGACGAGGCCACGCAGCAGGGCCTGCTGCGCCACGCTCATCTGCCAATGGGGCGGCATCTCGAAGGCGCGCAGCTCCAGCAGACCGCGCCGGCCAGCGGTCTCGTCGGGCGTGAACAATTTGTCGATGCAGAACTCGGTGCGATGGGCGTTGCCTGTCGCATCGACCAGCAGGTTGCGGAAGATGCGATCAACCAGCCACGGCGGCGTCTGCTTGCCGGGCTCGATCTGGCGGAAGGCGATCTCGAGCTCGTGCAGCGCGTCGTTGCGTGCTTCGTCGATGCGCGGATGCTGGCTGGTCGGTCCGATGAACAGGCCGGAGAAGAGATACGACAGCGACGGATGGTTGAGCCAATAGCCCAAGAGGCTCTTCAGCAGGTCGGGCCGGCGCAGCAGCGGCGACTCGGCGGCCGAGGATCCGCCCATCACCATGTGGTTGCCGCCGCCGGTGCCGGTGTGGCGGCCGTCGATCATGAATTTCTGCGCGCCGAGCCGCGTCGTGCGCGCTTCGTCGTAGACGATGGCCGTCTTCTCGACGAGTTCCTGCCAACTGTCCGACGGGTGGATGTTGACCTCGATCACACCGGGGTCGGGCGTGACGCTGAAATTCTGCAGGCGCGAATCGCCGCCCGGCGGGCCGTAGCCTTCGATGAACACCGGCTGGCTCAACTCCTCGGCCGTGTCCTCGATCGCCGTGACGAGATCGAGATAATCCTCGGTGCGCTCGGTCGGCGGCATGAAGACGTGGAGATGGCCGTCGCGTGCCTCGAAGGACATCGCGGTCCGCACGATCCCGGCGGCCGAGGTGCCGGGGCCGGGCTTGGACGCCATATCCGCCGCCAGCGCGCGTTTCCAGGCCTCGCGCGTCGCCGCTTCACTCTCGCCCTTGCTGACGGAGTCCGCCGGCATGCCCGGCCATTGCTGGCGCAGCAGCGGTGCGCGCCGGAACGAGTCGAGCGGCGGCAAGGCCGGATGCTGGATCATCGGATCCGGCTCGGCGATGACGTCGGTATCGGCGGGCAGCGCCCACGGCAGCGAGTCGAGCGGCAGGCGATAGCCCAGCGCCGAATCGCCGGGGATCAGGTAGCACTTCTCCGAGCGCAGGAACCAAAGTCCGCTGCGCCACCGGCTGCGGCCGTTATGGACCCGCGCGATCGGCAGCACTGTGCCGGCCGGCGTCTCGAGACCTTGTTCGAATATCTTCGAGAGACGGGCGCGTTCCATCGCGTCCTTGGCCTTGTTGGCGTCGACCTCGACGTTGCTCGGCAGCCGCCGCTCGCGCCACAGGTAGTACCAGGTGTCTTCGTAGGCCTCGAACAGATAGCCGGGATCGAGTTGCAGGCGTTCGGTGAGCGCCGCGGCAAAGCGATTGGCCGTCTCGGCGGTGGCGCCGCTCGGCTTGGACTCGATGGCGATCAGCGCGGGATCGCGCCAGATCTTCTCGCCGTCCTTGCGCCAGTGACAGCCCAGTGCCCAGCGCGGCAGTTGTTCGCCGGGGTACCATTTACCCTGGCCGAAATGCAGCAGCGGACCCGTGGCGAAGCGATCGGCGAGCTTGCGGAACAGGACGCCCGCCAGGCGGCGCTTCTCCGGGCCCAGAGCCAAAGTGTTCCACTCGGCGCCATCCATGTCGTCGATCGAGACGAACGTCGGCTCGCCGCCCATGGTGAGACGCAGATCGGCCTTCTTGATCGCGCGCTCGATTTTCTGGCCGGTGCACAGCAGCTTCTTCCACTGCTCGTCGGTGTAGGGCTTGGTGGTGCGTGGCGTCTCGCGCACGCGCGCCACTGTCATCTCGTGCTCGAACTCGACTTCGCTCTTCTCGACGCCGCCTTCGATCGGCGCCGCGCTCGACGGCTCCGGCGTGCACGCCAAGGGGATATGGCCTTCGCCCGCCAGCAGGCCGGACGTCGGATCGAGTCCGATCCAGCCCGCGCCGGGCAGATAGACTTCGCACCAGGCATGGAGATCGGTGAAGTCGCCGGTCGGGCCTTCCGGCCCGTCGAGCGGCTTCTCATCCGGCTTGAGCTGGATCAGGTAGCCCGAGGCGAAGCGCGCGGCGAAGCCGAGGTGGCGCAGGATCGCGACCAGCAGCCAGCCGGTGTCGCGGCAGGAGCCCTTGGCACTGCCGAGTGTCTTCTCGTAGGTCTGCACGCCCGGTTCGAGGCGAACGATGTAGCCGATCTCCTGTTGCAGGCGGGCATTCAGCCCGACCAGGAAATCGATGGTGCGTTGCGGCGTGCGGTCGACCTTGGCGAGCCACGCCCTGAGCAGCGGCCCGGGCGGCTCGACCTTGCGGAACGGCGCGATCTCCTCGGCCAGCGCCGGGTCGTAGGCGAAGGGATATTCCTCCGCGGCGGGCTCGAGGAAGAAGTCGAACGGGTTGGTGACCGCCATGTCGGCCACGAGATCGATCGTGACCTCGAACTTCTTCGTCTTCTCCGGGATCACCAGGCGCGCGAGGTAGTTGCCCTGCGGGTCCTGCTGCCAGTTGATGAAGTGTTCCTTGGGCTCCACCGTCAGCGAGTAGGACAGGATCGGCGTGCGGCTGTGTGGCGCCGGGCGCAGGCGCACGATTTGCGGACCCAGCGCGACCAGTCGGTCGTAGGTGTAGGTCGTCCGGTGATGGAGGGCGACGTGTATGCTCATTTTGGTCTGCTCACGCCGACAGTGTGTTTCGCTCCACAGTACACTTAGCAAGTGACATGCCAGCGTCAAACGTCTTCAGTTGCGCCCAAGGACATCAAATGAGCACTCTCTTCGACCTCAAAGGCAAGGTGGCGCTGGTCACCGGCGGCAGCCGCGGTCTGGGCTACCAGATGGTGAAGGCTTTCGCGGCCCACGGTGCAGATACATTCGTGACCAGCCGCAAGATCGAGGCCTGCGACAAAGTCGCGGCCGAGGTGCGGGCGATGGGGCGCAGGGCCGCGACCTATGCCTGCAACGTCGGCAACTGGGCGGAACTCGATGGCCTGGTCGAGGCGGCCTACAGGGAATTCGGCCGGATCGACATCCTGGTCAACAACGCCGGCTCCTCGCCGCTCGCGCCCTCGTCGCTCGACACGCCGGAGAGCCTGTTCGACCGCATCGTGTCGTTGAACTTCAAGGGGCCGTTCCGCCTGATGTCGCTGGTCGGCAGTCGCATGGCGGCCGGCGACGGCGGCTCGATCATCAACATCTCCAGCGCCGGCGCGCTCCGCCCTCGGCCGCAGATCGCGCCCTATGCCGGCGCCAAGGCGGCTCTCAACGCGGTCACCGAGGCCTTCGCCTTCGAGTACGGGCCGAAGGTGCGGGTCAACACCATTTCGCCCGGTCGTTTCCTGACCGATGTTAGCAAGGCCTGGAACGAGGAGCACAAGCTCAACGCGACGGCGGCGTTGCAGCGCAGCGGCCGGCCCGAGGAGATCATGACCGCCGCGCTCTATCTCGCGTCGAGCCACTCGAGTTTCACCACGGGCTCGGTGGTCCGTGTCGATGGGGGGATTGCGTGAAGAGATCCTGTGCTTGTGTGACGACGAGGGCGACGTGAGTTCGTTCGGAACGCGTAGTAGCTAAGTACAAAATGCTGCTTCTGTACTGAGCGGATTGAAGGGTGGCAGAAGGTTGCGTCGTGGGTAGGCCACAGCTAGTGTTCCACAACTATGGGGGGAAGGTGTCAGGGGGCGCCGATGCCTTTGGTTTCAATGCGTAGGCTTTTGGTTGGTGCTGTACTCAGCGTCATCGTCGCGGAGACGGCGCATGCAGAAGCCTCCGCGAGTGATGCAGGCGGCGTGTACCTGTTGCTGCTGGTAATTGGTCTGGCCTCCTACTTCCTACCTACGATCATCGCGATGTCCCGAGGCAAGGCCAACGGCACCGGTGGTGTGTTCTTCGTGAATCTGGCGTTGGGCTGGACCGTTGTGGGTTGGTTCGTGTCCTTCATCTGGGCCTGTTCGGGCCAGACCAAAGGTCAGATTGAGCGTGAAGAGCAGCGGCATAGCGAAATGATGGCTGCATTGAAAACAAAGGACTCTCGCTAAAGATGCCGCCTCCGAGATGCGCAAGACGCTTTACCGGTTGCGTCGATGGAGGAATTGCGTGAAGTCGCGCCGACGTCGTTCGGGGATGGAGTCCGATTTCGGCCAGCCCTAGCCGCTCAATTCTTCTACATCCGCCAGCAGGCAGATGTGGAGAGGGGATTGAAGCAGCATCGGAACATCACTGTCGGCGGCGCGACGCTCGAATGCACGCTTTACGGGACTGGCACGCCAATAGTGCTGCTGGCGAATGCCGGCTGCAGCACGGGTTATTTTGACGAGCTGACGCGAGTGCTCGTTGGCGGAGGGTTGCAGACCATCGCCATCAACATGCGCGGTGTCGGGGAGAGCAGCGGCTCGCTCGACGGCATGACCGTGCACGATTTGGCCACCGATGTGGCGGGCGTCATCGAAGCTTTGAAGTGCGGGCCGGCACACTTCGTCGGCCATGCCTTCGGCAACAGGATCGCTCGGTGCCTGGCGGTCGACCGGCCTTCGCTGGTGCGCAGTGTCACTCTGCTTGCGGCGGGAGGTCTCATCGGACCCGCAACGCTGCTCGGCGCGGGTCTTCGCAACACCACGGAAATCAAGATGAACGGCAGTGATTGCGTCACCAAGTATGGCGCGCGCTGGCTGTCGCCGGCGTCCGATCCGAAAATACTGACGCAGGTCGAGTGCTGGCCGGCGGTGCATGTGGCCCATCTCGCGACCAGCCAGGGCGTGCCGCTCAAAACGTGGTGGGATGCCGGAACGGTCCCTCTTCTTGTGATCCAGGGACTCGATGACATCGCGGCCCCGCCGGGCAACGGCCACGCGCTCCGTGAGAAGCACGGTGATCGCGTCCGGCTTATCGATCTTCCTCACGCAGGCCACTTCATGTTGTTGGAGCAGCCTGACGCAGTCATTGGCGCCGTCGCCGAGTTTGTCGGCGCTCAGGAGAAACTATGAGCGACATTATCCTGCATCATTACGAGACTTCTCCCTATTCGGAGAAAGTGCGACTGGGCCTTGGCTTCAAAGGCCTCACCTGGGCGTCGGTCGAGATTCCCATGATCATGCCGAAGCTCGATGTGACGGCGCTGACGGGTGGCTATCGCAAGACGCCCGTGCTGCAAATCGGCGCCGACATCTATTGCGACAGTCAACGCATCATGCGCGAGCTCGAGCGCCGACATCCCACCCCAAGCTTTTATCCAGCCGGGCGCGGCACCGCGGATGCGTTGGCGTGGTGGGCAGAGAAGACGATGTTCAGCCCGGTGGCGGGTTTGCTTTTCGCCAGGAAGCCCGAGGTGTTGCCAAAGGGGTTTCTGGAAGACCGGGCCAAGTTCTCCGGCCGAAATATCGATCCCGCCGCCATGGCGGCCGCAGTGCCCAATCTGCTCGATCAGCTGCGGGCGCATCTGCACTGGCTCGATCAAATGCTGGCCAACAGGCGCGCGTTCTTGCAGGGCGCGGCGGTGAGTCTCGCGGACTTCGCTGCCTACCACCCCGTCTGGTTCCTGCAGCGGAATTTCGGATCAACAGCAGCGCCGCTCGACGAGTTTCCAAAGCTATTGAGCTGGGCCGAACGCGTCGCCGCCATTGGCCATGGCGATCCTCGGCCTGTGACATCCCAGGACGCGCTGGCGGTGGCCCGAGCGGCAATGGCGAGCGCAATCGCAGTCGCGGACCCTCAGGACCCCGTCGGTCGTCGGCCGGGGCAGCGCGTCGCCGTCACGCCAGACGATACCGGCCGCGATCCGGTCGTCGGCGAATTGGTCGCCTCGGGCGCCGATGAAATCGTCATCAAGCGCAGCGACCCTGCCGTCGGTGAGGTCTGCGTGCATTTCCCGCGGGCGGGGTTCGCTGTCACGTCGGCCTAGTCCGGGCGCCGCTTGCGGCGAATTGCGGTCGGCGGCCGGCCGTAGATTTCGGCAAAGACGGAGTTGAACCGGCGTAGGCTCCCGAAGCCCGCCTGCATTGCGATCTCGGTCATCGGCAGGCTGGTCTCGTCGAGCAGGCGTTTGGCGCGTTGCACACGTACCGTCCTTGCCACTTCGGAAGGACTGGCCTGGAGGTGGTGCGCGAACAAGCGCGCCAGCTGCCGTGACCCCACGCCGAGGCGCTGGGCCAGACTTTCCACTGTGGCTCCCTCGCGATCGAGTGCTCCCTCGTCGGTGATCAGCCGCAGCGCACGCTCGACCGTCGCCCGGCTGCCGATCCAGGCGCTGCTGAAGGGAGCGGTTTCCGGCCGGCAGCGCAGGCAGGGGCGGAAGCCGGCCAGTTCGGCGGCAGTGGCCGAGGGAAAGAACGAAACATTGGCCGATCGGGCGGGGCGCACCGGACAGACCGGACGACAGTAGATGCCCGTGCTGTGGACGCCGGTAAAGAACCGCCCGTCATAGGTCCGGTCTCGCGCCAAGCGCGCCCGATCACATTCCGCAAAGTCGATCGACATGCGCGCGATCATACGCGCTGCCGCTTCCCGGCCAGACGCTCTTTTGAGGATGGAGTCCGGATTCGGCCAGTGACTGCAGCAGCGTTGGCTTACAGATCGAGCAGTCCTTCCCGTCGCGCCCGCTCGCGCAGGCGATAGGCGGTGGCGCGCGACACGCGCAGTTCGCGTGCCACGGCCGGCGCGCCGAGGCCGCTGTTGAGCAGCGCTGCGGCGCGGTCGAGCGGACCGTGGCCCGCCGGCCGCCACTGCCATTGCGCTACGCCCGCGGCGTCGGTGTCGAACCGCGCCTCGATCGGCTTGACGGTATCGCCATACAGGCCGCGTGCCTTCTCGAAATGGATCTCGAAGCGCGCCCCGTCGGCCGGCGAGTAGTCTGCAGGCGGGCGCAGCGCCATCACCAGGTCGAGGACGTCCTCGCGCCGGTTGGTGCCGCGTTGCAGGCCGTGCTTGTTGGCGTGATGGATCATCAGGACGGCACGGCCGAGCCGGCGTTGCATGACGAGGAAGCGCTGCAGATCGTTCCAGCAGTCGGCATTGCCCGACTTGATGCCGGCCAGACTTGCGAGATTGTCGAGCACGACGAGTTCGGGCCTGCCCCAGGCTTCCATCAGCTTGATCTGGCCATTCCCGTAGCCGAGATCGGGCGGCGATCCGTCGTTGAGGTCCGACAGCATGAACTCCAGGGTCGGCGGGGCGGAGCCCAGCAGGCGAAGCCGCTGTTGCACGTCCACCGCCGCCATCTCGCCGTCGACATAGACCACACGATGCGGCCGCGATGCCTTCCATCCGAGGAAGCTGCCGCCCGACGCGGCGGCCCAGGCGATGCCTAGCGCGACGAAGGTCTTGCCGAGCCCGCGCGGCCCATAGAGCAAGGCCAGGCTGTTGCTGTCGAGGATTGGATCGAGGATCGGCCGGCGCTCGGGCAGATCGGCGAGCAGGAGGTCGGGCGCGCTCAGCCGCGGTGTGGGTGTGCCGAAGTCGGGGAATTGAGAACGGGTCATATTGCGTAAATAGCTTTATATTGCTATATATGCAATGATTATTTCGCAATCTCTTCGAGCGCGAGTTGACCGGCATGCCGGTGAGATTTGAGACAAAAGGCCTTGGATGCCGATGGTGCCGATGTGCGGTGTGTCTCACGCCGCTGAGACGAAACGGGAGTCTTTGCCGGTTGCGCCGAGGACGTGGCGCGGGCGAAGGTCAAAAGTGGAGGAGCGACAGAAATGAAAATGAAAGCCGGAGTCCTGACCGTGTGCGGCGCGCCGCGGCCGTTCGCCAAATCGAAGCCCATCCATGTCATCGAGGTCGATCTCGATCCGCCGGGCGAGGGCGAGGTGCTGGTGAAGGTGGGCGGCGGCGGGCTCTGCCACTCCGACCTGTCGCTGATCAACGGCGACCGGCCGCGGCCGGTGCCGCTCGTGCTGGGTCACGAAGGCGCGGGCGAGATCGTCGAGGTGGGCGCGGGCGTGCACGACGTGAAGGTGGGCGACCATGTCTGCTTCACCTTCAACGTCTCGTGCGGCCGCTGCCGGCGCTGCCTCGAGGGCCGTCCCTACATCTGCGAGCGCTCCATCACGCCGCGCGCGGCGGGCCAGCTCCTATCGGGCCATCATCGCCTGCACATGGACGGCAAGCCCGTGAACCATCACTCCGGCGTTTCCTGCTACGCCGAATATGCCGTGGTCGATCGCGGCTCGATCGTGGTGATCGACAAGAGCCTGCCGCTCGACGTGGCGGCGCTATTTGGCTGCGCCGTGGTCACGGGCGTCGGCGCCGTCGTCAACACCGCACAGATCGAGCCCGGCAGTTCGGTGGCCATCGTCGGCCTGGGCGGCGTCGGTCTCAGCGGCCTGATGGGTGCGGTGCTGGCGGGCGCGGGTCGCATCGTTGCGATCGATCTGTCGGATGACAAGCTCGGCCTCGCACGCCAGCTCGGCGCGACCGACACGGTGAACGCCAAGGACGCCGATCATGTGAAGCAGGTGCGCGACCTCACCAACGGCGGCGTCGATTACGCCTTCGACCTTGCGGGCACCATCAAGGCGATGGAAACGGCCTATCTGGTGACGCGCTGGGGCGGCACCACGGTGACCGCGGGCCTGTCGCCGATCGTGGCCGACTTCTCCTTCAAGCAGAGCCAGCTCGTGAGCGAGGAGAAGACGATCAAGGGCTCGTACATGGGCAGCTGCGTGCCGGTGCGGGACATCCCGCGCTTCATCGCGCTCTACCAGCAGGGCAAGCTCCCGGTCGATCGCATGGTGAGCGAGCGCATCGGCTTCGATCAGCTGAACGAAGGCTTCGACCGCCTGCAGGACGTTGCCACTGTGCGCCAGATATTGGTGCCGCACGGCTAGGCGGCGGCGATCACCAGGTCGTCTTGGGCCGCCGGAAACCCATGGCGGCCCACGCCGCCAGAAGCCTGACGATGGCCATGGGCGAGAACGTCGAATAGGTCGGAATGTCCTTCGCGGGCGTGGCGCCCGCGGGCAGGTCTTTGCCCATGACGCCCAGTTCGACTGGTGGGGCGTCGGCGGGCAGGCGGTCGCGATAGAGTGTCAGCCAGTGGCCCTTCGTGAAGTCCACGAACATCGGCGCGTTGCAGCAGGTTGCCACGATGCGGCGGGTGGGCGACGCGGCAGTGAGGCGATGCTCCTGCAGATGCTGTCCCCCGCGCGCGACCTTCACGCGGTCCTTGCGGAAGAGGCAGTACTCCACGCCACTGTCGGCGTTCACGACGGAGGGTGCGCCGGGCGCCTGCTCGAAGTGTCGGCCGGCTTTGCGGCAGCTTTCGCAGTAGCAGACGGCGCTCAGGATCGGGGCGCCGCTCGCGGTGAGTGCCACCTCACCGCAGGTGCAGGTCGCGGAGAATCCGGTCTTGGTCATCCGCCCACTCTAACGAAAAATGGCGGGCCGTGGGGCCCGCCATTTCCTGTCGTCCGCTCCGATCAAGGGAGACGGACGTTGAAGTTGATGCCCGGCTCGCCGCCGTAAATGACCGGTGGGGCGACGTAGCCGTAATTGTACGGCGTTCCGTAGACCACAGGCGGCGCGGCGTAGTGATTGCCGTAGTAGTGGTGGTCCCAGCGGCGGTTGTCGCCGTGCCACTGGCCGTTGCCGTACCAGCGCGCGCTGGCAGGCGACGCCAGGCCCGCAAAGGCCACCGCCGCGAGGGCGGCCGCAAGAGCGATGCGTTTGGTCATGTCATGCCTCCTTTTGGCTTAACCCTGCTGGCCGCTGCTGTTCGGGCCGTAGCTCTGGAAGACCTTGTCGGCATTCTTCTTCTGCGCATCCGGCATCGCGCTATAGAGCGATTCGAAGGACGAACGCAGGTTCTTCATGCCGTCGAGATGGGCCTTGGTGAATTCCTCGTAAGTCTTGAGGTCCTCGACCGCGGTCATGTTGGCCATCTGCGGCTTCTTCTCCTGGACCAGCTTGTCCATGGCGGCGGCGTTGTCCTTCATCGCCTGGGCCACGTCCTTCCACTTGGTCTCCTGGTCGGGCGTGATCTTGAGCGAGGTCTTGAGGGTGGCGATGCGCTGGTCGACCGTCTCGGGCTTGCTGCTGGTGGCGGCCTGCGCGGCCGGCGGCTTGCCGCCGCCGGTCTGGGCCGAGGCCGGCAACGCGCCGGCAACGGCCACGGTGCCGAGGAGGGCGGCAACGGCGACCGTACGGGCGAGGGGAGCGAAGAAGGGGTGCGTCATGAGGCGTTTCCTTTCAGAATGAATCCGTAAGGAAAAAACGCACTGTACCGTACGCTGGTTGCTGCCTGCTTGGTGCGACGTCTCGACCGCTATTGTGGCAGCAAGGTGAAGGATGCGAGGAAGCGGGCGATGGCGGCGCTGCTCTCGAGGCCATGCGGCGCGAAGCAATAGATCGAGTAGAGCCAGTCGCCCCGCGTCACGTCGAGGGCGACGATCACCATGGGCCGCGGGCCATGCCAGTCGACGATATCGCGCTGCGCCGGATGTCCCTCGAAGGAAATACGCTGCTGCTGCCGCATCCTGCCGACGGCGGTACGGCCCAGGCGGACAGCATCGAGCACGCCCTGCGGCTCGGTGCTTGCCGTGCCGGCGGGATAGGCGGTGTAGGTGGCGTGGAAAATCACGCCGTCTGCAGCTTCGACCTTGGCGGTGACGGTCGCGGCCCGGCCATAACGGCTGCTCGCGGCTGCCGTTCCTTCAATCGCGGGCGTGCCCGGGAAGTCGACCTTGAAGCCGGTCAGGCCGCCCGGCTGGAAGGTCATCCATTGCTGGGCGCCGGCCGGTGATGCCGCGCCCAGGGCTGGAACAGCCAGGGCAAGCAGAGAAAGGACCGCAGCCCGACGCGGCAGCAATCAGCGGATCTCGAAGCCGAGGCGCGACAGGGCGGCCCGCATGCGCTCGCGACCCTGCATCGACTTCAGCGGGCCGAGCCGGTTGAGCACACGCTGCGTCCAGGTGCCAGCCTGCAGCTCGTGACGCGCCGAGAAGCGCATCATCTCCTCGTCGTGCGCCTTGCGCTCGTCATGCGCCGTCGAGCTGTCGTATTGCTCGCGGTGCAGGATCGCGCCCTGCGCCAGGCGCGGCTTCACCTCGCCGAAGCCCTGCTCCGTGGCGTAACCGAGGCACATGCCGAACACGACGAAGGATTGCTTCGGCAGGTTGAACACCTCGGCGACGCGCTCCGGATCGTTACGCATCGCGCCGATATAGAGCGTGCTGAGGCCCATCGACTCCGCGGCGACGACGGCGTTCTGCGCCGCCAGCGCCACGTCGATGCAGGCGACCATGAAGGTCTCGAGGAACGGCATGGTCTCGAACTCGACCTGCTCGGTGGCGGAGATCGTGGCGTGACGGTTCATGTCGGCGACCCAGCACAGGAAGAGCGGGCACTGCTCGACATGCTTCTGGTTGCCGGCGATCTCGGCCAGCACCTTCTTCTTCGCCGGATCGGTGGTCGCGACGACCGACGTCCACTGCATGTTCGAGCTGGTGGCGGCCGACTGGGCGGCGGCGATGATCGTCTCGAGCGCGCCGGGCGGCACGGCATCGGGCTTGTAGCTGCGTACCGAGCGATGCTCGAGCATCCGGGCGATCGTGTCGTTCCACGGTCCGGTCGCCGGCAGCGAAGCGGGACCGTAGCGGCGGGTCAGCGCCTCTTTCTGGGCATCAAGAGCCGGCGCGAGCGAGTCCATGGAGAGAGCCTTCCGGTTTGCGGCGGGTGATCGCGGTCACCAGCGCCAGGAGAATGAACAGCGTGACCACAGCATAGATCATCTGCGGCTGCCCATGATCCATCATCCAGCCGTAGGCGAGGGGTGCGACCATTCCGCCGAGATTGAGGCCAGTGGTGACGAAGCCGAACACCTTGCCGAACGAGCCCGGCGGTGTGACGGCACGCACCATCATGTCGCGTGACGGCTGGATCATGCCGTTCAGCACGCCGCCCACCGACATCACCAGGATCAGCAGGAAGCCCGGCATCGCGACCCAGCCCATCATGATCGCCATCACCGCGGTGCAGGCAAAGCCAATCGCGGCCACGCGTCCGTGGTGGATCGTGCGGTCGGCGATGACGCCGCCCAGCAACACGCCTGCCGCGCTCATCAGCAGGAAGCCCGACAGCGCGATGTTGGAGATCGAGGCCGGCGTGCCGTGGATCACTTCCTGCGACACGACCGCGTAGGTCTGGATGCCGCCGTTGGCCATGCCGAGGCAAAGGAAGAAGAACAGGTTGCGCAGGATCGGTGCGCTCAGCAGCAAATCCCAGCCGACCTTGGCGTTCTTGTCGCTGCTGCGCTTGCGGGTCGCCGCCAGCGCGGCCGCGGTCGGTTTCTTCGGCAGGATGTGACCCGCCGCCATCAGCAGCACGGCGGCGCCCAGCGCCAGGAGGGAGGCGGCAAGATAGGCGCCGTGCCAGCCCCACAGGGCGGTGCCGGCCAGCATGAAGGCGGGCGCGGCGCCAAAGCCGATGTAGCCCGAGAAGGTGTGGACCGAGAACGCCTTGCCGATACGCTGGCCGTCGATCGCGCTCGACAGGATCGAATAGTCGGCCGGGTGATAGACCGTGTTGGCGACACCCAGCAGCGCGTAGGCGGCGATGAAGGTCCAGTAGCCCGGCAGCAGCGCGATCATCGCCGTCGCCGCAGTAGCAATCAAAAGTCCGCCGGTCAGCATGATGCGCGGGCCGATGCGGTCGACCAGGAAGCCGGCCGGCGTCTGCAGCAGCGCCGAGACGATGTTGTAGGCAGTAATCGCGAAGGCGATCTCGGTGTAGCCAACGCCGAACGAGCCCTTCACCAGGACGAAGATCGGTGGCAGCAGCATGGCATGGAGATGGCTCACGAAGTGCACCACGGAGATCAGGCTGATCACCTTGGCGTCGCGCACGATGCCTTCTCTTGCACCGGTATCGACCGGCACGCTCAGCGGATCACTCGTCGATGACATTGACGTTCAAAGTCCCGATTCCGGAAATCTCGACTTCCACTTTGTCGCCGCCCTTCATCCAGAGCGGCGGCGTGCGGCCCAGGCCCACGCCATCGGGCGTGCCGGTGGCGATCACGTCGCCCGGCTCGAGCCAGGTGACGGTCGAAAGATACTCGATGATGGTGGCGACGTCGAAGATCATGTGATCGGTCGTATCGCGCTGCACAATATTGCCGTTCAGCCTGGTCGTGAGCTCGAGCCGCTGTGGATCCTCGACCACGTCGGCCGTCACCATCCAGGGCCCCAGTGGCCCGGTCGCCGGGAAGTTCTTGCCCGCTGTCACCGAATGCTTCTGGAAGTCGCGCACGCTGCCGTCGAGGAAGCAGGTGTAGCCTGCAATGACGGACAGGGCGCGGCCGCGCGACACGTGCCGGCAACGTTCGCCGATGATCACCGCCAGCTCGCCCTCGTAATCGAATGCGATCGATGCCTTGGGCCGCACGATGTTGCCGCCCGACGGCACCAGCGTGTTGCGCAGCCGCGCGAAGACGCTGGGCACCTCGGGCAGGGCGCGGCCGACCTCGCCGACATGGCTCGCGTAATTGAGGCCGATGCAGAGGATCTTTTCCGGGTCGGGAATGACCGGCAGCAGTTCGACGTCGGTAAACTTCAGATCGGCCGAAGCGCCCTTCGCCAGCCTGGCGAGTTCGGGCAGCATCTTGGCGGCCAGCACCTCACGCAGGCCGCTCCAGCGCGCCTGGGTGTGGGCCGACAGATCGACGATGCCGCCGTCGACGACCGCGCCGAATTTAGACGCGCCCGCATGGCGAAAGCTGACCAAACGCATGGTCGGACCCTAGGTCTATCCGATCAGCTTTGCGAGCCCTTTGCTGAGGCCGATGCTCTCGACCGGATCGGGCTTCGTGCCCATGCGGCGGAGTTTCTGCCCGGCGAGCGCCTCGGCCATGGAAATCGCACAGGCAACGCCATCGAGCAGCGGCACCTCGACCCGGGATTTCAGTTTTGTGGCGAGACCCGCGAGGCCCGCGCCACCCAGGATCACGACGTCGGCGCCGTCCGCCGCACAGGCGTTGCAGCCCTTGGCGAGCAGCGCCATGGCAGCCTTCGGATTGCGCGCGATGTCGGCGCCCGTCGGCGCGACGGTGCGCACGGACGCGAGCCGCGACGCGAGACCGTGGCTGGCGACGAACTCCTCCAACATCGGCTTCCAGCGCGCGCCGCCGGTCACGATGGAGAAGCGCTTGCCCATGGCGCAGGCCTGCAGGATCGAGGCGTCGGCCATGCCGACCACCGGCACGTCACTGACTTCTTTCAATGCCGCGAGTCCGGGATCGCCGAAGCAAGCCAGCACGACGGCGTCCCTCTTGCCCTTGTCGTTGGCCAAGGCATCGACCGCCGCATGGCCGGCGATCGCGTAGCCGATGCGCGAGGCGACGTAGCGCGGCCCGAAGGCGCCGGTCACGGCACGCAGCACCGTACCCTTCGCTGCGAAGGTCGTTGCATGCTTCAGCACGAGGTCGGTGATCGACTGCGTCGTGTTGGGGTTGATCAGCAGCAGCTCAGTCATTTACGGCCTTTCCGTCATCCCGACCGGAGCCGAGCGTAGCGAGGCGCAGTGGAGGGATCTGTCTTGCCCTCGGCAGCAGCGAAGAGAGTTCCCTCGACTTCGCTCGGGATGACGGGGATATCATGGAACCTGCATGATCTCTTTGAGGCGGGCGACGGGATGGTTCTCGCCGATCGAGAGGGCGCAGATGCGCGAGACATGGCTGATCGGCAAGCCACTCTCCTTGGCCCAGGCGTTGAGTTGCGCCTGCGCCGCGCGCAGATCCTTCTTCGAGGTCCCGGTGCCGATCTCCACGCCTGAATCGCGCAGGCAGGTCAGCACGTCGCCCTGCAGCACGAAAGCATCCCAGCCGAGGAAGCGCAGGAAATACTGGCCGCTGAATCCGCCCAGCCGCGTGCCGCGCTTGGCCAGCACTTCCATCAAGCCGACCTGATCGTCTGCCGGCCAGTTGGCGAGGAACCTGCCGAAGCTGCCGTGTTCGTTGGCGATCTCGGTGACGAACTTGGCATTGTCGCGCACGGCCTTGATCTTGCCGGCGTGGCGCACGATGCGCTTGTCGCTCGCGAGCTTCTCCCAGAATTCGGCGGGCTGGAACAGGAGCCGCTTCGGATTGAATTCGAGGAAGGCCTCTTCGAAGGAGGGCCACTTCTTTTCGATCACGCTCCAGACGAAGCCCGCGGAGAAGATGCGCTCGGCCATGTCCGACAGGATCCGGTCGTCCGGCAGCTTCGCCAATGCCTTCTTGTCGGGTTTTCGCGGCAGCAGACTCGCCACGACCTTGGGGCCGCCTTTGCGCTTCTCGGCGCGGGCGCGAATCGATTTGAAAGAGACTCTCGCCATTTACTCCAACCAGCCGTCGAAGAAGTCGAACACGTTCGCCTTGAAGAGACCGTGCGCGATCATCGAGAAATGGTCGCAGCCCGGCAAGGTCACGGCCTTGGCGCCGGCGATCGCCCCGGCCAGCCCCTGCGGCGGCCCTGCGATCTGATCGCGTTGGCCCGCGATTACAAGCGTCGGGCGGCGAATCGCGAACAGCGCGTCGCGCGTGATCTCGGCCCGCGGCCCGCGCGAGCAGGCGGCCAGCGCAAGCCGGTCTTCCTTCTGCTCGTCGGCGAACTGGCGGAAGCTCCTCAGCAGCGGATCGGAAATCTCGTCGGGTGAGGCGGCTTCCATCGCCTCCGCCATCGCGCCGGGTTCGCGGGTCGGCTCGAAGATCTTGCCGCCGACGCCAGCGACTACGAGATGGTCGATACGGCCGCCGTCAGTCATGGCGGCGGTCAGGGCGATATGCGCGCCCATCGAGAAGCCCAGCAGATGCGCGCGCTCGACGCCTGCATGATCCATCAGGTTGAAGACGTCCTGCGCCATCTTCGCGCGATCGTACGATTCGGGATCGTGCGGCTTGGCACTTTCGCCGTGGCCGCGACAGTCGATCGCCAAGCCGCGCATGCCTTTGCCGGCGATGGCGTCGTACCAGCCCATGCGCTTCCAGTTTTCGTATTTGTTGGACGAGAAGCCGTGCACCAGCACGATCGCCTTGCGGGCGTCGGCCGGACCGAACTCATCATAGGAAAGGTTCAGGCCGTCGGATGTGAACTGGGGCATGTCGCATGCTAGAAGAGCCCGCAACAGGAGGAAAAGCAATGGCGGCCAAAATAGGAAAGACGGTGGGGGAATCCCAACCGTATTGGCCGGAGGCGCCCAAGCGGCCAAAAGGCGCGCCCAATATCCTGGTCGTCCTGTTCGATGACGTGGGCTTCTCCGACCTCGGCTGCTACGGGTCGCCGATCTCGACACCCACCATGGATGCGATCGCCCAGCGCGGCCTGCGCTACACCGGCTTCCATACGACAGCCATGTGCTCGACCACGCGCGCGGCGCTGCTGACCGGGCGCAACCATCATTCGGTGGGCGTCGGCTGTCTCGCCAATTTCGATTCCGGCTTTCCCGGCTATCGCGGCAAGATCGCCAAGGAAGCGGGCACCATCGCCGAAATGCTGCGCCCGCACGGCTATCGCAACTATATGCTGGGCAAATGGCACGTGACGCCACTGACGGAGGCCGGTGCCACAGGTCCGTTCGACGGCTGGCCGCTCGGCCGCGGCTTCGATCGCTACTACGGCTTCATGGATGCCGAAACCGATCAGTACGCACCGGAACTCGTGCGCGACAATACGCCGGTCGAGCCGCCGGGGACCTTCGCCACCGGCTATCACCTGACGGCCGATCTCGTCGACCAGGCGATCCGCTATCTGGCTGATCATGCCGGCGACCGGCCGGAAATCCCCTGGCTCACCTGGGTGGCGCTGGGCGCCTGCCATGCGCCGCACCAGGCGCCGTTCGACCTGATCCGCAAATACGACGCAGTCTTCGCCGAGGGCTGGGACATCGAGCGCGACAGACGTCTCGCGCGCCAGAAGGAAACCGGCATCGTGCCGAGCGACACGCGCATGCCGTCGCGCAACGACGCAGTGAAGCCGTGGGCCGAGCTGCCCGAGGGCGAGAAGAAACTCTACACACGCCTGCAGGCGGCCTATGCCGCGATGCTCGAACATGCCGACCAGCACATCGCGCGGCTGGTGACGTTCCTCGAGGAGTCGGGCCAGCTCGATGACACGATGATCGTGCTGATGTCCGACAATGGCGCCAGCCAAGAGGGCGGGCCGTTCGGCATGGTCAACGCCATGGGGCCCTATAATCTGCGCCGCGAGCCGCTCGAGGAGAAGATCGCCCGCATCGAGGACATCGGCGGTCCCGACACGCATTCCAACTTTCCGCTGGGATGGGCGATGGCGGCCAACACGCCGCTGCGCCGCTACAAGCAGAACACGCATGGCGGCGGCATCCGCGATCCGTTGGTGATCTCCTGGCCCAAGGGCCTGTCGGCGCGGGGCGAATTGCGCCATCAGTTCTGCCACGCCAGCGATCTGGTGCCGACCCTACTCGACATCGTGGGCGTCACGCCGCCCGCTTCGATCAACGGCGTGGCGCAGATGCCGCTCGAAGGCACCAGCTTTGCCCCGAGCCTCAAGGAGGCCAAGGCACCGTCGAAGACCGCGCCGCAGTATTTCGAGATGTTCGGTCACCGCGGCCTGGTGAAGGACGGCTGGAAGGCCGTGTCGTTCCATCCGCTGGGCGGCGCATTCGACAAGGACAAATGGGAGCTCTTCCATCTCGACCGCGACTTTAGCGAGACCGACGATCTCGCCGAGAAGGAGCCGGCGAAGCTCCAGGCGCTGATCGACCTGTGGTGGAAGGAGGCCGAGGCCCATAACGTCTTGCCGCTCGACGATCGCTTCCAGGCACGCTTCGCCGATAATGCCCGGCGCTTCCATGGGCCGCGCAACAAATTTGTCTTCCACGCCGGCATGGGCCATGTGCCGACCGACGTTGCGCCGGACGTGAGAAACCGCACCTACACGATCGAGGCCGACGTGCAGATCGCGGGCGCCACGACGGAGGGCGTGTTGATCGCGCACGGCGACATGACCACGGGCTACGCGCTCTACATCAAGGACAATCGCCTGACCTACGACATGAACATCGGCGGTGTGCACCACATCGCCGTGTCGGATCGGCCGGTGCCGGCGGGCAACCATCTGCTGGGGCTGCGCATGCGGCGCAACAAGGGCCGCAACGTCGCCACGCTGCTGATCGACGGCGCGCCGGCCGGCGGGTTCGAGGAACAGATGGGCTTCGTCAGCTTCATCTCCTGGTCGGGGCTCGACATCGGCCGCGACCGCTCGAGCCCGGTCTCGCACTACGAGGCGCCGTTCGCCTTCACCGGCAAGCTGCGTAAGGTGACCGTCACGCTCGACGACGACCAGGCCCTCGACGCCAAGGCCGCGGCTGCCGCCGTCCTCGCGCGCGAATGAGCGACACCGTCCGCGCCCAGGCAGTCCACAGTGCCGGAGTCGACAGTTCCTACGCCTGGCGGCTGGCCATCGTGTCGATGATTTGCATCGGCCTCGGCGGCGGGGCGATCTATCTGCCGGTGGTGGCGCTCAAGGAAATCGCCGCCGAGTTCGGCGACCGCCGTGCCGTGCCGTCGATGGCCTACATGCTGGGCTTCTTCGCCATGGGCGTGGGTGGCGTGTTCATGGGCTGGCTGGCTGATCGCACCAGCCCGCGCGTGCCGCTCCTGATCGCGGGCGTTTCAATCCTGGTGGGCGGCTGGCTGGCGACGCGCGGCGGCGAGTTCGCGCTGTACGCGGGCTATGCACTGCCGCTGGGCTTCCTCGGCAATGCCGCGACTTTCACGCCGGCAATGAACAACGTGCAGGGCTGGTTCGACAAGCATCGCAGCACGGCGGTGTCGATCATCTCGGTTGGGCCCGCGGTCTCGGGCTTCACCTGGCCGCAGGTTTATCGCTGGTTGGTGCCACAGGTCGGCTGGCGCGAGTCGCTGGTGATCTACGGCGTGGTTGCGGGCGTGCTGCTCTTCCTCTGCGCCTTCTATGTGCGGCCCTCGCCCGCGGCGCGCGCCAAGTCGACGCGCAAGGCCGCGGAGAATATCGCCGGCCTGCCGATGCCGTCGCCGGTGATCATGGCGCTTCTGTCAGGGGCGGGCTTCTGCTGCTGCGCCGCCATGGCCGTGCCGTTCGTGCATATGGTCGCCTTCTGTGGCGACCTCGGCATCTCGCCGGCGCGCGGCTCGGAGGCGATCTCACTGATCCTGCTCACCGCCGTCGCCGCGACCTTCGCCATGGGCCGGCTGTCCGACCACATCGGCCCGATCAAGGTGAACCTGCTCTGCTCGGTGATCCAGGTGGGATCGCTGACCGGCTATCTGTTCGTGCAGGGAATCTACGGGATCTACGTGTTCTCGCTGATCCACGGCATTCCCTACATCGCCATCGTCCAGGGCTATGCGTTGAACCTGCGGGCGCTCTACGGCCCCGGCATCGCCGGCTGGCGGCTGGGCGTGGTGATGCTGTTCGCCATGGCCGGCATGGCGGTCGGCGGCTGGATGGGCGGCGCCATCTTCGACGCGACACTGTCCTATCGCGTGGCCTTCCAGGCGGCGCTGATCCTCAATCTTCTCAACCTGCTGCTGCTGGGCGTGCTCTATTTCGGCCAGCGTCAGCGCGGCGTGATGCGCAGCCTGGCGAAGTAGGCCTCGGTCCCGATATCGACCCAGAGGCCGACGTTGCCGGCGACAGGTGCCGCCTTCGGCTCCGCGACGACCAGGCGCTCCTCGCCATTCACCGCGACCCGCACTCTGTCTTCGTCGACATCGACCCGCAGCGAAATCCATTCGTCACCCGCGATGTTGGCGCCGGCTTCATAGCGGCCGTCGGGATAGGTGCGGCGCAGCCGGTCGAAGCGCCAGTCGGGATAGGCGAAGTACTGCACGGCGCGCTTGTCGCGTGGCGACGGTGGATTGAGCTTCAGCCCGTTGAGCGGCCGCACGTAGGCCGCCTCGAAGCGCTTGTTGTCGGGCGCGATGCGATAGGCGAGGCCCGCGAAGGCGCGCATGTCGGGCGGCGCGTCGGCGCGCAGCCGCCCCAGGACATCGACTTCGAGAGTCCCGGTGCGAAAGGAAGTCGGGATCATCACGAATGTGTCGGTGTCGCCGAAGTCGATGCCCGGCCGGCCGGCGCGTACCGCGGCGGTCAACTCGACCTTCAGCGCTTGGCGGCCCTTGATCTCGACCGGCAGCGCCGTCACGCGATGCGGCACCGCGTCCGGCGGCAAGGTCGCGAGATCGAATGCTTCGGCGCGGCTGGCGCGCGGCAGCAGGCATGAAGCGGCGACCATCGCGATGGAGCGCCGGGACAGAAGAGGCATGGCGCTCCCTACCACCCGATCGCTTCACGCGACGCTCACATTGGCGTCAGTCCGCCTTTATGCCGGACGCCGCGATCACCTTGCTCCAGCGCGCATCCTCGCTCTTCAGGAAAGCGGCGAACTCGGATGAGTCCATGGGGCGTGGGAGCGTGCCGATTGCGCGGAATTTCTCTGCGGTCGCGGGGGCCTTCATCGCTTTCACGATGGCGTCGGAGAGTTGCTTCACGCGCTCGGCCGATGTCTTGGCCGGCAGCAGGACGCCGAGCCACGCCACGGCTTCGAGACCGGGAAAGCCCTGCTCGGCGATGGTCGGCGTGTCGGGCCAGGTCGGCAGGCGCTCCAGGGTGCCGGCTGCGATCAGGCGGACGCGGCCTGAGTCGATGTGCGGCTTGGTCACCGTCACCGTGTCGATGGCAACCTGCACCGTGCCCGCGATCAGGTCCTGCATGGCGGGCGGGCTGCCCTGATAGGGCACGTGCAGGATGCGGATGCCGGCGCGTCGCTTGAAATCCTCCATGACGACGTGGCTCAACGTGCCGTTGCCCGCCGAGCAATGGCTGAGCTTGTCCGGATTGGCCTTCGCATAGGCGATCAGCTCGGGCAGCGTCTTTGCCGGCACCGAGGGATGCACCACCAGCACCATCGGCAGATCGCAGACTCGCGCCACCGGCTCGAAGCTGGTCAGGCTGTTGTAGGCAACGTTCTTGTAGAGATACGGGTTGATCGCGAGCGACGCGAGCGGTGCCAGCACGAAGGTCGTGCCGTCGGGCGGGGCATGCGCCACCTGGCCCAGCACGATGCTGCCGCCTTGTCCGGGCTTGTTGTCCACGATCACCGTTTCGTTGAGCTCGGACTTCAGCGCGTCGGCCAGCAGGCGCGCCACGATGTCGGTTGCCTGACCCGGCGGAAAGCCCACCATGAGCTTGGAGACCTTGTCGCCCTGTGCATATGCGGCAGGCGCGGAAAGCGTGGCGAGCGATAGCGCGCCGAAGGTACGTCGTAACAATGAGGCCTCCCTAGATGACCTTTGCGGCCTTGAGCTTGGCGATCTCCGCCGCCGTCAGTCCCAGGCCGCCATAGACTTCGTCGTTATGCTCGCCGATCGTCGGACCCGCGCGTCGCACCGCGCCCGGCGTTTCCGAGAAGCGCGGCACCACACCCTGCATGCGCACCGAGCCGAGTTCGCTGTCGGGGACCGAGACAATGGCGTTGCGCGCCTTGAACTGAGGATCGTCGAACACGTCGGCAATGTCGTAGATCGGCGAGAAGCCGACCTCGTGCTTCGTCAGCGACTCGCGCAACTCGGCGAGCGTGAGCCTGCCGATCGCCGCACCCACGATCTCGTCGAGCAACTGGTAGTGCTTCACCCTCGCCGGATTGGTGGCGAAGCGTGCGTCCTCCAGCAGGTCGCGTCGGTCGAGCGCGGTGCACAGGCGATCGAAGATGCTTTGCGTCGAGGCCGCGATCGACGCCCATTTGTCGTCGGCGGTGCGATAGACGTTGCCGGGCGCGGCGTACTGACTGCGGTTGCCCGAGCGCGTGCGCACGGCGCCCAGCTGGTCGTACTCGATCGCGAGAAACTCGAGCGTGCGCAGCATCGCCTCGGTGGCCGAACAGTCGATCTCCTGGCCGCGCCGTTCGGGGTGTTGTGCGAGATCGTGCAGCGCCGCCAGGATGCCGACCGCGCCGAACAGGCCCGCGACCGCGTCCGAGATCGGATAGCCGAGATGGAGCGGCCGGCCGTTCTCCTCGCCGCAGATCTGGGTGAAGCCGCTCATCGATTCGAAGATGCGGGCGAAGCCCGGCCGGCCGGCGTAGGGCCCGTCTTGACCGAAGCCGGTGACCCGCAGGATCGTGAGTCGCGGGTTGATGCCCTGCAGCCAGGCTCGCGTCACGCCCCAGCCGTCGAGCGTGCCGGGACGGAAATTCTCGACCACGACGTCGGCGTCGGCGACCAGCTTGCCGAACAGCGCGCGGCCCTCTGGCTTGCGCAGGTCGAGCGTGACGCCGCGCTTGTTGCGGTTGGTGACCTTCCACCACAGCGGCACGCCGTCCTTGTGCGGGGCGAGCGCGCGCAGACTGTCGCCCACGCCCGGCATCTCGACCTTGACGATATCGGCGCCGTAGTCGCCCAGCAGGCCCGCCGCGAAGGGTCCGGCGACCACCGTGGAGATATCGACGATTTTCAACCCGCGAAGCGGGCCGCTGGCAGTGTCGTTCATTCTGGTGTTTCCTCCGGGGGACTATCCCATATGCAAAAGTTGCAAGTCCGGCAAAGGTGGTTTGCCGATTTCGGAAGGGTGCCATGAGCGAGCTTTGGAAGATGACGGCGGTCGAGGCGGTGGCACGGCTGAAGAAGAAGGAGATCACGCCGCTCGAGCTGGTCGAGGCCTCGGCCCATCGCATGGCGGAGGTCGAGCCGTCGGTGAACGCGATGCCGACCCTCTGCCTCGATCGCGCGCGCGATCACGCCAAGGCCCTGATGGCCGGCCAGCGCCGGGAGGCCGAAGGCGAGGCGGGCTGGCTCGCCGGCCTGCCGGTCTCGATCAAGGACCTGACCGACGTGGGCGGCGTGCGCACCACCTACGGCTCGCCGATCTTCGCCGACCACGTGCCGGCGAAATCCCATCCGCTGGTCGAGCGCATCGAGCGCAAAGGCGGCATCGTCATGGGCAAGTCCAACACGCCGGAGTTCGGCGCGGGCGGCAGCACCTTCAACGAAGTGTTCGGCCGCACGCGCAATCCCTGGAACACCTCGCTCACCTGCGGCGGCTCGACCGGCGGCGGCTCGGTGTCGGTCGCGACCGGCGAGGTTTTCCTGGCGCATGGCTCCGACCATGGCGGCTCGCTGCGCCGGCCCGGCACCTATTGCTCGACCGTGGGCATTCGTCCGTCGGCTGGCCGCGTGACGCGCGGCACGTCGAACAACCTCTATTCGCCGCAGTCAGTGCAGGGCCCGATGGCGCGCAACGTCGCAGACCTCGCTCTCTTCCTCGACACGATGGCGGGCTTCTGCCCCGAGGATGCGATGACGTTCGATGCGCCGGCGATTTCCTTCTCTGCGGCCGTCGCCAATCCCGTGCTTCCCAAGCGCGTTGCCATCACCATGGATTTTGGCGGCAAGTTCGAACTCGATCATGAGATCCGCGAGATCTGCCTCAAGACGGCGCGGCGCTTCGAGGAACTGGGCTGTATCGTCGAGGAAGCCTCGCCCGACTTCGGCCCTGTGGACGAGGTCTTCATGGCCTTCCGTGCCCAGCAGTTCGTCGTTGATCGCGAACTGCAGATCGAACAGCACAAGGACAAGATCAAGCCCGATATCATCTGGAACACGGAACTGGGCTTCAAGCAGACCACACGCCAGCTGGCCTGGGCCGAGCGCGAGCGCGCGGCGCTCTATCGGCGCATGGGCGCGTTCTTCCAGAAGTACGACCTGCTGGTGACGCCCGGTGCGCCGACGGCGGCCTTCGACGTGATGTTGCGGGCGCCCGCGACCATCGCCGGCAAGAAGCTCGAGAACTACATGGCGGGCTCGACGCTCAATTCGGCGATCACCGTCACCGGCAGTCCCGCGATCGCCGTGCCCTGCGGCTTCGACTCGTTCGGCCGTCCCGTGGGGTTGCAGCTGGTCGGCAAGCCGCGCGGCGAGGCTGCCCTGCTGCAGGCCGCGTCGCTCTACGAAAAACTGCTGGGCCTCGACAGGCTCCTGCCCATCGACCCCAAGCCGGGAACCGTGCCACCATCCTCCCAACGATAAACGGGAGGAGCCCATGCGGGTCGTGATCACGGGCGCGAGCCGAGGTATCGGCCGCGCCACGGCACTCAAGCTCGCAGCCGATGGAGCCGAGGCGCTCACCCTCTGCGACATCGCCTATCTCGACGAGCTGGAGGCGCTGGCCGCGAACCTGCGCACCTCGGGCTGCATGGTGAAAACCCTGCGGGCCGACATGGCGCGGCCCAAGGAGCCGGCGCGCGTGATCACGGCCGCAGTGAAAGCGATGGGCGGCATCGATGCGATCGTGGGCAATGCCGGCATCACCGCGCCCGGCAAGCTCGCCGAGCTCGACCTCGAGACCTGGGACCGCATCTTCGACATCGACCTGCGCGCCAACTGGCTGCTGGCCAAGGCCGCTTACCCGCATCTCAAGAAGACCAAGGGCTCGGTCGTCATGCTGGCCTCGATGGCAGGAGTGATGCCGCAGCTTCCGCACGGCGCCTATAGTCCGGCGAAGGCAGCGCTGATCATGCTGACGCAGATGCTCGCGATGGAATGGGCGCCCGACGGCATCCGTGCCAACGCCGTGTGCCCCGGCTTCGTGCACACGTCGATGACCGACACGATCTACACTCAGTCCAAGCTCTCCCGCGCCCGGTCGAAGCTGGTGCCGCTGGGGCGGATCGCCAAACCCGGCGACATCGCCGACGCGATCGGCTTCCTGCTCAGTCCGCAAGCCAGCTACATCACCGGGCAGTCGCTGATCGTCGACGGTGGCCTCACGCGTTCGATCCTCAATCACGTGCCCGGAACCGCCGCCACGCCCAAGGTGAAATGATGAAAGCCTCGCTGTTCTACCTGCCGACCATCGCCAGCCGTGCCGAGATCGAGAAGGGCATGGCCGGCATGAATCCGGCCTTCTATCAGCGCATGCTGAAAGAGCTGACCGAGCAGATCCAGCTGGGCGACCAGCTCGGCTACGATTCGGTGTCCTTCACCGAGCATCACTTCCACATCGAAGGCTTCGAGCTTTCGAACAACCCGGTGCTGCTCGATCTCTACTTCGCGATGCAGACCAAGCGCATCCGCGTGGGACAGCTCGGCATCGTGCTGCCGGCGTCGAACCCGATCCGCGTCGCCGAAGACATCGCCATGCTCGACCACATGACCGGCGGCCGTGCCAACGCAGGCTTTGCGCGCGGCTACCAGCGGCGCTGGGTCGACATCATGGCGCAGCAGACCCACGGCATCCACGGCGCGCTGCCGCACCAGCACGACCAGATCGACGACGCCAATCGCCTCGCCTTCGAGGAGAACTTCCGCCTCGTCAAGAAATGCTGGACCGAGGAGATGCTGACCTTCGACGGCAAGTTCTGGAAGGTGCCGGCGGGGCCCACGCCCTGGGTGCTCGACACCACGGATAAATGGGGTAAGGGCGTCGAGAACGGTATCCTGAAATCCGTCGGCGTCGTGCCGAAGCCGCTGCAGAAGCCGCACCCGCCGCTGTTCCAGCCCTTCGCCAGCTCAGAAAGTACAGTTCGTTTCTGCGCCCAGGAGAACGTGACGCCGATCCTGCCGCCGATGCTCCCGGTCTTCGAAGACAAGCTCTACAGCGTCTATGCCGAGGTTTCGGGCAAGAAGAAGGGTGAGGGCGTGGGCGTGCTGCGCGACGTCATCATCTGCGACACCGACGAGGAGGCGCGCGCGCTGTGGCAGGACTCCGGGCAGTTCTCCGGCAAGGCCTGGTTCGAGCCGTTCGGCTTTCGCAAGGGCATCACCGATCCCAAGTCCGGCAAGATGCTGACGCCGGACGAGATCATCGAGATGGGCTACGCCTATGTCGGCACGGTCGATACGGTGCTGAAGGGTATGGAAGCGCAGCAGAAGCGCCAGCCGGTCGATTGGGTATTCGCCTACACCTACAACAGCCTCGTGCCGCACGCGAAGCTGATGAAGTCGATCGAGACCTTCTGGACGAAGATCATGCCGCGCTTCCGCTAGGCTGAGGCGCGCTTCTTTTCTTCAGGAAGCACGCCCATCTCCTGCAGCACCTTGCGCAGCGCCGGACGCTGCGCTTCCGGCAGTGGCAGGCGCGGCGCGCGCGGCGGGCCCATCGGCATTCCCATCATCTCGAAGGCGGCCTTGGTGCCCGAGACGTAGCGCGGTCCGCCGACCCACCAGAGCAGCGGCGTCATCTTCATGTAGAGCGCCAGAGCCGCATCCATGTCGCGCTTGTCGGCCACCAAGTTGAACAGCTCGGCCGACCAGCGCGGGATCACGTTGGAGCACACCGCGACCCAGCCCTCGGCGCCCAGCCAGAACGATTCGTAGCCCAGCACGCCCGCGAAGACGGTCATCTTGTCGCCGGCGAGGCGGATGATGTCGCGTACTCTGGTGGGGTCGAGCGTGGACTCTTTGACATACGAGCAGTTGGGGATCTGGGCGATCCGCGCGATCAGCTCCGGCATCATGTCGACATTGGCCGTCGCCGGATTGTTGTAGACCATGATCGGGATCGAGATCGCGTCCGACACCTTCTTGTAGTGGGTGTAGAGCTCGTCGTCGGTCGGCACGCTGTAGAAGGGCGGGATGATCATCACGCCGTCGGCGCCCAGAGCCTCCATCTCGCGGCTCGAGCGCACGACGTCGTCGGTCCACTCCGCGCCGGTGCCGATCAGCACCGGCACGCGGCCGGCGGCCTGCGTGATCACGATTTCGGCCACCTGGCGGCGCTCGTCCGGCGTCGTGCTCAGGAATTCGCCGGTGCTGCCCAGCGGGATCAGCCCGTGGATGCCCTCGGCGATCTGGAAGTCGACCAGCCGGCGCAGGGCCGCCTCGTCCACCTTCTTTCCATCGGGAGTGAAGGGGGTAATCAGGACGGTATAGGTGCCGCGAAACTTCTTCATGACGTACCTCTTGGAACCATTGTAGACATTTTGGATGCGTCTGAAGCACCCCAAAATGCGACCAGCCGAGCCGGTCCGGATTCGTTTCGACGGGACCGAGATCGAGGCGCTGCCGGGCGAGACGGTCGCGGCAGCCCTTGCGGCGGCCGATATCGTGGCCGTGCGGCAGGCCCGGTCGGGCGCGCCGCGCGGGCCCTTTTGCGGCATGGGCGTGTGCTTCGATTGCCTGGTGACGATCGACGGCAAGCCCAATCAACGCGCCTGCCTCACCAAGATCGAAGCCGGGATGGACGTGCGCTCGGCTCAGGATGCAACCGCCGCGCCGCCGCCCTCCGCGGGCGCCGCGGAGGAAATTACCTGCGACGTGCTGGTCGTGGGTGCAGGTCCCGCGGGCCTGTCGGCGGCGCGCGGCCTTGCACTTGCCGGCGCGAAGGTCATCGTGGCCGACGAACGGCTGTTGCCGGGCGGACAGTTCTTCAAGCCACTGGCGTCGTCGCAGGCGGCGGACACGGCGGGGCTCGACCGTCAGTTCCGGGACGGCGATGCCTTGCGGCGGTCGGCGCTCGAGGCCGGCGTGCAAATCCTGAACGAGACGACGGTGTGGGCCGCCTTCTCTCCGACCGAGGTGGCGGCCCTCGTTGCCGGTCGCTCGACGCTGTTCCGGCCCAAGCGCCTGGTGCTGGCCACCGGCGCTTACGAGCAACCGCTGCCGGTGATCGGCTGGACCCTGCCGGGCGTGATGACCGTGGGCGGGTTGCAGACGCTCGCGCGTTCGTATCGCGTGGCGCCGGGCCAACGCATCGTCATTGCCGGCAACGGTCCGCTCTGCCTGCAGACCGCGGCCGAACTGATCGACGGTGGCGCCAATGTCGTTGCCGTCCTCGAGTCGGCGCCGTCGCCCGGCGTCGCGGATCTGACGCAGCTCGCCGTCGCGGCCTGTGCCGATCCGGTGCTCACGGCCAAGGGAATTGCGCTGACGCGCCGCCTGCGCGGCATCCTGCATTGGCGCCACCGGGTGACACGGATCCTGGGTGAGGATCGCGTGCGGCGGGTCGAGGCGGGAGATTTCGCGATCGACGCGGATATCGTGGCGCTGGGCTATGGTTTCGCCGCCTCGTCGGAGCTGGCGCGCTCCCTGGGCTGCAGCCATCGCTTCGTGGCACGCGGGACCGGCTCGATGGAGACAGTGACCGACGGCTGGGGCCGCACCAGCATTGCCGAAGTGTTCGCCATCGGCGACGGCGCACGCTTCGGCGGCGCGCAGGCCGCCCAGGCACAAGGGGCGCTGGCCGCTGCCGCCATCGCGCGCGATCTCGGCTTGCGCACGATCGACCCTCGCCCGGCGCAGCGGACGGTCCGGCGGGCGGCGCGCTTCCAGAACGCGCTGTGGCGGCTGTTCTATGGGGCGCCGCTCATGCCGCACGGCATCGAGCAGGCCGCCATCGTCTGCCGCTGCGAGGAGCTCAATGCCAGCACGATACGCGCCGCCATTCTTGCCGGCCACGACACGCCCGCAGCGGTGAAGCGGGCGACCCGCGCCGGCATGGGCCGCTGCCAGGGCCGTTATTGCGCGGCGGTGATCGCCAGGCTCTGCCCAAACGAGGTCGACGAGTTCGGTCTATTCGCGCCGCGTCCGCCGGCCAAGCCGGTGCCCATCCACGCGCTGTCGCTCGAGCAGCCGGAGTGGACGGGCCACACGGATTTCGTGCCGCCCGACATGGCCCGGCCGCACGAGACCGAGCCCTTGCCGGTCGAGACCGTCGACACGGTCGTGATCGGCGGTGGCGTCGCGGGCTCGTGCGTCGCCTACTGGCTGGCCCGTGAAGGCATCGACACGCTGGTGGTCGAGCGCGATCAGGTGAACCTGCAAGCCTCCGGCGCCAATGCGGGCAGCCTGCATGTCCAGTTGCTGGCTTTTGACTTCACCGGTGCGGCACCGGTCGGGCCCAATCGCGCGGCCGATACGTTGCCGCTCGGGCCGGCGTCGATCGCCTTGTGGCAGGAGATCCAGGGCGACACCGGCGTCGATCTCGAGATCAAGATCACCGGCGGCCTCATGCTGGCCGAGACCGAACGCGACGTTGAGATTCTGAAAGGCAAGATCGCGCTGGAGAAGAGCCGCGGCGTCGAGGCGGAGTTGATCGGCGCCAACGACTTGCGCCGGCTCGAGCCCGCGATCGGCGAGGTCGCCAGGGCCGCCGAATGGTGCCCGGGCGAAGGCAAGATCAATCCGCTCAAGGCGACCTACGCCGTGGTGGCCAAGGCCATGGAGCGCGGCGCGCGCTTCCGGCGTGGCAGCAACGTCCAGGCAATCGAGCGCAGCGGGAACGGCTACATCGTCAAGACCAGCCGCGGCGACATCCATTGCCGGCGGGTGGTCAATGCGGCCGGCCCGTGGGCCGCCGAGACGGCGAAGCTCGCGGGCATCGCGATCCCGGTGCGGGCCGCGCCGCTGCAGATGATCGTGACTGAGCCCACGGCGCCGACGCTCACGCGGCTGGTGGCCTACACCGGCCGTCATCTCACCCTGAAGCAGATGGGATCGGGTGCCTTCATGATCGGCGGCGGCTGGACGGCGGGCCTCGACGAGAAGCAGAAGCTCTCGCGGGCGCTGCGCTCGAGCGTCGAAGGCAATCTCTGGATCGCGTCGCGCGCGGTGCCGGCGCTGGCCAATCTCCATGCGATCCGTATCTGGGCCGGCATGAACGTCAATATCGACCGCGCGCCGATCCTGGGCGAGGTGCCGGGCCTGCCGGGCTTCTACAACTGCGTCAGCTCGAACGGCTATACCTTGGCGCCAGTGCTGGCGCGGCTGACAGCCGAAATGATGACGGGCGGCCAGACCAGCCTGCCGGTGGCCCCCTATTTGCTCAGTCGCTTCGGGTAATGGAAACCTCGAACAAATCCGCACGCGAGCTGTTTCGCGAAGTGCAGGCCAACCCGGCCCGGCGGCGCTTCGGCTTCGGCCGCAAGCCCGCCCTGGTGAACGTCGACCTGCAGAACGCCTATACGCGGCCGCGGGAGTTCGTCACGGCCTATGAGACCGACCCGCGCCAGATCGAGTATGTGAACGCACTGGCGCGCCTGTTCCGCAGCCACGGCCTGCCGGTGATCTGGACGCACGTGGCCTATCTCGAGTCGGGCGAGGATTGCGGTGTATGGGGTACGCGCACCGATACGCCGGACTCGCTGCAGAACGTCAAAGTGGGCTCGCGTCGCGCCGAGTTCGACGATCGTTGCGAGATCGATCGGGCGCGGGACATCGTGATCAACAAGCGCATGGCCTCGGCCTTCTTCGAGACCAACCTCGGCTCCCTGTTCACCTTCCATCGCATCGACACGGTGATCGTGACCGGCGGTTCGACGTCGGGCTGCGTGCGCGCCACCGTCGTCGATAGCCTGTCGCGCAGCTTCTGCACGATCGTTCCGGAGGAATGCGTCTCGGACAAGCACGAGAGCCCGCACTTCGCGAACCTCTACGATATGAGCCTCAAGTACGCGGACGTGCTGCCTGTCGCCGAGGTGCTGGCCTTCCTGGAGCAGTACAAGCCCGCCAATTGAACCGTCTTCACGGGACCGCGGACCTCCAGGTCCGCTCAAGATCATGAGCGGACCTGGAGGTCCGCGGTCCCATTATGAGAATATGGACGGATCGATCAGCGGCTTGCCGCGCGGGCGGGCGGGTTCGGGACGGTCGCACCTCTGAAAGACGCCGCGGCCGGCCGAACCGCTCATCCGGCCCTGGTCCATCACGACCTGGCCGCGCGACAGCGTCATCACCGGATAGCCTGTCAGCTCGCGGCCCTCGTAGGGTGTGTAGTCACAATTGTGGTGCAGGATCGAGTTGGTGAGGAACACCTTCTTCTTTGGATCCCACAGCACGATATCGGCATCGGAGCCGACCGCGATCGTGCCCTTGCGCGGATGCAGGCCGTAGATCTTGGCGGCGTTGGTCGAGGCCAGCGCCACGAACTGCTGCAAGGTGATACGGCCTTTGTTGACGCCTTCGGAGAAGAGCAGCGGCAGGCGCGTCTCGACGCCGGGCACGCCATTGGGGATCAAGCGGAAGCTCTTGTCGGCGCCCGGCAGCTTCTTGCCGCGCACGTCGTCGTACTTGAAGGCGGCGTGATCGGACGACAGCACCTGGAAGGTGTTGGCGGAGAGACCGGTCCAGATGTGCTCCTGGTTGTCGGTGCCGCGCGGCGGCGGCGAGCAGACGCATTTGCTGCCTTCGTCGCCCGGCTTCTCGAAGTCTTCCTCGCTCAGGAACAGGTACTGCGGGCAGGTCTCGCCGTAGACCTTCAGGCCGCGCGCCTGGGCGCGCTGGATCTCGTGCATCGCTTCCTTGGCCGACACATGGACCAGCAGCATCGGCACGTCGAGCAGCTCGGCCAACGAGATCGCACGGTGCGTGGCCTCGCGCTCGACCACGAAGGGCCGTGATGTGGCGTGGAACTTGGCGGCCGTCATGCCTTTCCACTCGAGGCGTTCGGTGATCCACTGGATGCAGTCGGAGTTCTCTGCGTGGATCATCAGCATGGCCTGTTCGCGGCGCGCGGCGGCCAGCGCATCGAGCATCTGCCGGTCGCTGAGCTTCACGTCGTCGTAGGTCATGTAGATCTTGTAGGAAGTGTAGCCGTCGGCCACGAGAGCCGGGAAATCCTGGCCCATCGTCTTCTCGGCCGGATCCGACAGGATCACGTGGAAGGCGTAGTCGATCAGCGACTTGTCGTTGGCGCGCGCGTGGTACTTGTTCACCGCGTCGCGCAGCGACTGGCCCTTGCTCTGGTAGGCGAAGGGAATGATCGTCGTCGTGCCGCCCGCCGCCGCGGCGCGGCTGCCGCTTTCGAAATCGTCGCAGAAGACCGAGCCATCGGCCGTGTCCTGGTCGAAGTGGACGTGTGCATCGATGCCGCCGGGCACGGCGATCAGGTCGGTCGCGTCAATTTCGCGCTGGCCCTTGTCGAGCCGTTCGCCGAGCGCGATCACGCGGCCCTTGGCGATGCCGATGTCGCCCTTCACCACGTCGGAAGCGGTGGCGATGGTGGTGTTGCGGATCACAAGATCGTAGTCGGCCATGATTGCTCTCCCGGAGCGGCAATAAGTGCAAGTCCCATGCCGCAGAACCCGCCTAGACCGCCAACGCCGACCGGTCCACACTTGTATCGAGGCAAAGGGGACTGGAATGAAAAACTGGAACGTGCCGTTCGCGGCGTTGCTGGCCGTGGCGGCGCTGTCGCCCTTCATGGTGCCGCTTGCCGGAGCGCAGACCGCGATCAAGCCCGCGGTCGTCTACAGCACGGGCGGCAAGTTCGACAAATCCTTCAATGAAGGCGTCAGCAATGGCGCGCAGAAGTTCGCCGCCGAGAGCAAGATCACCGTTGCCGAATTCGAGCCCGCCAACGAGACGCAGTTCGAGCAGGCACAGCGCCGGTTTGCCCAGCGCGGGCAGGATCCGATCATTGCGGTGGGCTTCTCGCAGGCCGTGGCGCTGACCAAGGTCGCCAAGGAATTCCCCAACGTCCACTTCTCCGTGATCGACAGCGTGGTCGACCTGCCGAACGTGCAGTCGATCGTGTTCAAGGAACAGGAAGGCTCGTTCCTGGTCGGCGTGCTGGCGGCCATGGCCTCGCAGAGCGGCAAGATCGGATTCGTGGGCGGCATGGACATCCCGCTGGTCCGCCGTTTCCAGTGCGGTTTCGAGCAGGGCATCAAGTACGCCAATCCCAAGGCTGAACTCATCACCAACATGACCGGCACGACGCCGGCCGCCTGGAACGATCCCGGCCGCGGCGCCGAGCTCGCCAAGGGCCAGTTCGACCGCGGCGTCGACGTGGTCTATGCCGCCGCCGGCTCGACTGGCATCGGCATCCTTCAGGCGGCCAGGGATCGCGGCAAGTTGGGCATCGGTGTCGATGCCAACCAGAATTATCTCCATCCCGGCACGATGCTGACGTCGATGCTGAAGCGGGTCGATCTCGCGACCTATCGCAGCTTCAAGGCGGCCGATGACGGCTCGTGGAAGGGCGGCACTCAGGTGCTGGGCCTCAAGGAGGGCGGCGTCGACTGGGCGCTCGACCAGTACAATGAAAAGCTGATCACTCCCGACATGAAGACCCAGGTCGAGGCGGCGAAGGCCGATATCATCTCGGGCAAGATCGCCGTCCACGACTATATGAGCACCAATACGTGCAAGTTCTGAAGCCGGGTGGACTGGCGAACGAAGGGGCGGCGATCGAGCTGAGGTCGATCGACAAGTCGTTCGGCGCCGTGCACGCGGTGCGCGATGTATCGATGCGCATCGATGCCGGCCGCATCACCGGCATCGTGGGCGAAAACGGCGCCGGCAAGTCGACGCTGATGAGCATCCTCTACGGGCTCTATCGCGCCGACGCCGGCGAGATCCTGGTCGGTGGCGCGCCACTGCAGATGGACAGTCCGCGCGATGCGATCGCGCACGGCATTGGCATGGTGCATCAGCATTTCATGCTGATCGACAGCTTCACGGTATTGGAGAATCTCGTGTTGGGCGCCGAGGGCGGCCCCTTGCTGGCAGGCGGCATGGCGGCGGCGCGCGCCGAGCTCGAGCGCCTGGGCCGTGAATACGGTCTCTGGGTCGATCCCGACGCGCTGGTGGCCGATCTTTCGGTCGGCGAGCAGCAACGGGTCGAAATCCTCAAGGTCCTGTTTCGCGGCGCGCGCATCCTGGTCCTCGATGAGCCCAGCGCCGTGCTGACGCCCCAGGAGACCGAGCAGCTTTTCCGCATCCTCACTACGCTCAAGGAGCGCGGCGTGACGGTCGTGCTGATCACGCACAAGCTGCGCGAGATCATGGCGACGACGGATCAGGTCTATGTCATGCGCCAGGGCGCGATCGTGGCGTCGCGCGCGACGCGCGATACCAATCCCGAGGAGCTGGCCGAGCTGATGGTCGGACGCAAGGTGCTGACGCGGCTCGACAAGGCGCCGGCGCGACACGGGGAGGTGGTGCTTCGCACCGATCACCTGTCGCTGGTCGATGCGCGCGGCGTGACGCTGTTGCAGGATATCGGGCTCGAGGTCCGGGCCGGCGAGATCGTCGGTATTGCCGGCGTTTCCGGCAACGGCCAGACCGAGTTGCTGCAGATTCTGTCGGGCATCCGGACGCCCAGCGCCGGCACAGTCGAAGTGGGCGGTCGCGTCTTCGATTCAGCGCATCCAGCCACTCCGGCGGAGATGCGCGCGCTTGGCCTGGCCCATGTGCCGGAAGATCGCCTGCGCCAGGGCATGGTGGGCGCCTTCAGCGCGTCGGAGACGGCGATCCTGGGCTATCATGAAGATGCTCCTTTCACGAACAACTACCTGCTCGACGGTCCCGCGGTCGGCGAGCATTGCGCCGACCTGATGCAGCGCTTCGACGTGCGACCGCGCGCGCCCGGCCTGCGGTCGTCGAGCTTCTCGGGCGGCAACCAGCAGAAGCTTGTCCTGGCGCGCGAGATGGACCAGGCGCCCAAGGTGCTGCTGGTCGGCCAGCCGACGCGCGGCGTCGATATCGGCGCGATCGAATTCATTCATCGCGAACTGGTGAAGAGCCGCGACGCCGGCTGTGCCGTGCTGGTCGTGTCGGTCGAGCTGGAAGAGATCCTGTCGCTCGCCGATCGAATCCTGGTGATGTTCGCCGGCCGCATCGTGGGTGAGGTCGCGCCGGCCGAAGCCAATGAGCGGCAGCTCGGCCTCATGATGGCCGGTGCGCAGGCCGCAGCATGAGTACGTCACGCCGTCCGTTGCCCGTCTGGGCCGATATTATTCTCCTGCCGCTGATCAACATCGCGCTGGCCTTCATCGTGGTCGGCATCATCGTCGAGATCATCGGCGTCGATCCCTTCCAGGCGCTCGGCCTGCTGGTCACGGGCGCGGTCGGATCGTCGGAGTCGATCGGCTACACACTTTATTACGCCACCAATTTCATTTTCACCGGCCTTGCGGTGTCGGTCGCCTTCCATGCCGGCCTGTTCAATATCGGCGGCGAGGGCCAGGCCTATATCGGTGGCTTGGGCTGTGGTCTGGCGATCCTGGCCTTCGACCGCTTCTTGCCGGCGTGGTTGTTGGTTCCGATCGCGATCGCGGCCGCGGCGCTGTTCGGGGCGGCGTGGGCCGCGGTGCCCGCGTGGCTGCAGGCTTCGCGCGGCAGCCACATCGTGATCACCACCATCATGTTCAACTTCGTGGCCTCGGCGCTGATGGTCTACCTGATGGTGAACGTGCTGATCGCGCCCGGCTCGATGACGCCGCAGAGCCGCGGCTTCGCGCCGTCGGCGGCCTTGCCGGTGCTGCTGGGCTCGACGCTCAACCTCTCGATCGCGCTGGCGCTCGCCTGCTGCGTCGCCGTCTGGATCTTCCTGTGGCACACCTCGTGGGGCTATGCGCTGCGCACGATGGGTCACAACCCGGCGGCAGCGGTCTATGCCGGCACGAACCTGAAGCGGATGACCATGCTGGCGATGTGTCTCTCCGGCGCGTTGGCGGGCCTGGTGAGCGTCAACGAGCTGATGGGCGTGCAACATCGCATCCTGCTCGACTTTCAGGCGGGCTACGGCTTCGCCGGAATCGCCGTTGCCCTGATGGGCCGCAGTCATCCGTTGGGCGTCGTATTGGCGGCGCTGCTGTTCGGCGCCCTTCAGCAGGGCGGCGCTGAACTGTCGTTCGATATCCCCGGCATCACCCGGGAGATGGTGGTGGTGATCCAAGGGCTGGTGATCCTGTTTTCAGGGGCCCTCGAGCATCTGCCGCGCCCGTGGCTGCAGGCGGTGCTGGCGCGCCGGCCGTGATGCACGAGCTCGGCTCGATCCTCTTCCTGATGGCTGCCGCCACCTTGCGCACGGCAACGCCGCTCATCTTGTGCGCCATGGGCGGACTGTTCTCGGAGAAGAGCGGCATCATCGACGTCGGCCTCGAGGGCAAGATGCTGATGGCGGCCTTCTTTGCCGCCGCCACCGCGTCGCTGACCGGCTCGCCCTGGGCCGGCGTTGGCGCCGCAATCGTCGCGTCCGAGGTGCTGGCGCTGCTGCATGGCTTCGCCTGCATCGTCCATCGCGGCAACCAGGTCGTGAGCGGCGTCGCGCTGAATATCCTCGCGGCCGGACTGACCGTGGTGCTGGGCAATGCCTGGTTCAAGCAGGGTGGCCAGACGCCGTCGCTCAGCCACAGCCAGCGCCTGATGCCGCTCGTCTTCCCCAACGCTGGCGACAGCATCCTGGTCTACGTCGCGTTGCTCTCGGTGCCCTTCACCTGGTGGCTGGTCAGCCGTACGCGCTTTGGCCTGCGCTTGCGCGCCGTGGGTGAGATGCCGCTCGCAGTCGATGCGGCGGGCATTTCGGTGACCTGGCTGCGCTTTCGCGCGGTGCTGTTGTGCGGGTTTTTTGCCGGGTTGGCCGGGTCCTACATCTCGATCGCGCAGAACGCGGGCTTCAGTCGCGACATGACGGCGGGGCAGGGCTTCATCGCGCTCGCCGCCATCATCTTCGGCAAGTGGCGGCCGGTCCCGGCCTTCGGCGCCTGCCTGATGTTCGGCCTGCTCGATGCGGTGGCGATCCGCCTGCAAGGCCTCAAAGTGCCGGGGATCGGCGAAGTGCCGGTGCAATTGTTCCAGGCCTTGCCGTATCTTCTTACCATGTTCCTGCTGGCGGGCTTCATCGGCCGCGCGGTCGCTCCAAAGGCGATCGGCGTGCCCTATACGAAAGAGCATTGAGATGGATGATATCGTGCGCCTCGCGCAGAAGATGATGACGCGCGCCTATGCGCCTTACTCGAAGTTCCATGTCGGCGCGGCGGTGCGTGACGAGTCGGGCGCGATCCATGGCGGCTGCAACATCGAGAACGTGGCCTACCCGCAGGGGCTTTGCGCCGAGGCCGCGGCGATCGCCGCCCTGATCGGCGCGGGCGGGCGGCGCGTACTCGAATGCGCGGTTGTCGGGCCCGGCCCCGAGGTGATCACGCCGTGCGGCGGGTGCCGGCAGAAGCTGCGCGAGTTCGCCGCCGACGATCTCAAGATCCATCTCTGCGGTCCCGACGGTCTGCATCGCACGGTGACGCTCGGTCAGTTGCTGCCGATGTCGTTCGCGCCGCATCACCTCGAGAGACCATGATCGACGGATTCAAGCCGAAGGTCGCGGTCGTGCTCGGCTCGGGCCTCGGCGGCTTCGCGGACGAGGTGAAGGCGGTCGCGAAGATTCCGTATGCCGATTTGCCGGACTTCCCGCGCACGACCGTCAGCGGTCATGCTGGACAGCTCGTGCTGGGGCATGTCGGGCCGACGCCCGTGGCCGTCCTGCAAGGCCGTGCCCATTACTACGAACGCGGCAAGCCCGATGAGATGGCGGGCGCGATCCGCGCGATCGCCGAGATGGGCTGCGAGACACTCGTGCAGACCAATGCTGCCGGCAGCCTGCGGCTCGACATGCCACCGGGTTCGCTGATGGCGATCTCCGACCACATCAACTTCACTGGCGTGAACCCGCTGTTCGGCGTCGACGCCAATCGCTTCGTCGATATGGTCGATGCCTACGATCCGGCACTGATGAAGAAGCTCCTGGCGGTGGCGAAGGAAGTCGGCGTCGTCTGTCACGAGGGCGTCTACATCTGGTTCAGCGGCCCGAGCTTCGAGACGCCGGCCGAGATCCGCGCGGCGCGCGTGCTGGGCGCCGATGCCGTGGGCATGTCGACCACACCGGAGACGATCCTTGCGCGCCATGCCGGTCTCAAGGTGGTGGGCCTGTCGCTGATGACCAACTACGCGGCGGGCCTGGTGCAGGGAGCGCTTGCTCACGAGCAGACGCTTGCCGTTGCCGACGCCTCGGCAGGCCAGGTCGCGGCGTTGCTGCACGCGTTCCTCGAGCGCTACTGATCCATGCTGCCGCAGGAGATCATCCGCAAGAAGCGCGATGGCCACGAACTGTCGGCCGAAGAAATCGCCTTCATTGCGCACGGCATCGCCGACAACAGGCTGAGCGAGGGCCAGGTTGCGGCCTTCGCCATGGCAGTGTTCTTCCGCGGAATGACCACCGACGAACGCGTGGCCATGACGCTCGGTCTGGTGAAATCCGGTGTCATCCTCGACTGGAACGATCTCGATCTGCCGGGGCCGATCCTCGACAAGCATTCGAGCGGCGGCGTCGGGGACAAGGTGAGCCTGATGCTGGCACCGATCGTGGCGGCGTGTGGCGCCTTCGTGCCGATGATCTCGGGTCGTGGCCTCGGCCATACCGGCGGCACGCTCGACAAACTATCGGCGATCTCGGGTTACGAGACGCAGCCCGATGTCGCGACGTTCCGAAAGGTCGTGCGCGAGGTCGGCTGTGCCATCATCGGCCAGACTGACAATCTCGCGCCCGCCGACCGGCGGCTCTATGGGGTGCGCGACGTGACCGCGACCGTCGAATCGATCCCGCTGATCGTGAGCTCGATCCTGTCCAAGAAAGTCGCGGCCGGGCTCGACGGGCTGGTGATGGACGTGAAGTGCGGCTCCGGCGCCTTCTGCGACACCGAAGAGATGGCGCGCGATCTGGCCGGCAGCCTGGTCGCCGTCGCCAACCAGGCGGGGCTTTCCACGACGGCGCTGATCACCGACATGAATTCGGTGCTGGGCCGCGAGGTCGGCAACGCGCTCGAGATCGCCGAGACCGTGGCCTACCTGAAAGGCGAAGGTGTGCGAGACCCGCGCCTGCACGAGGTGGTGATGGCGCTGGCGGGCGAGATGCTGGCGCTGGGCGACCTCGCCCCGAGCGTCGCGTCGGGCCGGGCGCGCGCCGAGGCCGCGCTGGACGACGGCCGAGCGGCCGACAAGTTCGCGCGCATGGTCTCGGCGCTGGGCGGCCCGACCGATTTCCTCGAACATTCCAGCCGCTACCTCTTGCAGGCGCCGGTGATCAAGACCTGCACGTCGGAGCGACCGGGCTTCGTGCTGTCGATGAATGCGCGCGACGTCGGCGTGGCCGTGGTGGCGTTGGGCGGCGGTCGCAGCCATGCCGACGATGCGATCGATCCGTCGGTCGGCCTCACCGAGATGATCGCGGTAGGAACCGAGGTCCGCACCGGCTCACCGCTCTGCGTCGTCCATGCCGCGAGCGAGGCCGACGCCGATGCTGCGATCGCATCCATCCGGCGGGCGATCCGTTTCGGCACGCCGGCACCGGCGCTCACGCAAGTCGTGATCGACCGGGTCGCCGAACAGGCCGACGAATGAGGACAGATCTCGCGGCCTACCAGCGCGACGGCTATCTCGTCCTGCCGGATTTCCTGTCGCCTGCCGATTGCGATGCCTTGCAGGCGCGCGCGGCCGAGCTGGTTGAGGGCTTCGATCCCGGCCCGGTGCGCACCGCCTTCTCGACCCGCGACCAGGGTCATGCGAAGGCGCGGTACTTCCGTGAATCGGGCGAAGCCATCCGCTTCTTCTTCGAGGAAGAGGCGACCGATCAGCCGGCGGCCCTGGCGCTGAACAAGATCGGCCATGCGCTGCACGACCTCGATCCGGTGTTCGACAAAATCTCGCGCCAACCGAAGGTCGCCGCCCTCGCGCGTGACCTGGGGCTGGCAGAGCCGCTGCTGTTGCAGTCGATGTATCTCTTCAAGCAGCCGCAGATCGGCGGCGAAGTCGGCTGGCACCAGGATGCCACCTACCTCCATACGGTGCCCTCGACCGTCACCGGCCTCTGGATCGCGCTCGACGATGCCGATCGCGATAACGGCTGCCTGATGGCCTTGCGCGGTGCTCATCGCGGGCCTTTGCGCCAGCGCTTCCATGAAAAAGACGACGAGCTGATCACGTCGACGCTGGACCCTGCGCCATGGCCGGCAACCGAGCCGGTGGCGCTGGAGGCCCGGCGCGGAACGCTGGTTGTCCTGCATGGGCTGCTGCCACATGCCAGCGCGCCCAACCGGTCCGACCGGCCACGTGCTGCGTACTCCTTGCACCTGATCGACGGACGTGCCGAATATTCACCGGATAACTGGCTGCAACGGCCGGATCTGCCACTACGGGGCTTCTGAGTGATCGCTAAAGCGGAACTGCACTGCCATCTCGAAGGATCGATCGCGCCCACGCTTGCCGCACAACTGGCGCAGCGCAACGGACTGAAGGTGCCTGACGGGCTGGTGCGCGTCGACGGCAGCTACGAATGGCGCGACTTCCTGGGCTTCCTCGCGGCCTATGACCGGGTGTGCACGGCACTGCACACGCCGCAGGACTTCAGTGACGTGATCTACTCCTATCTCGCCAGCGTCGCTGCGCAGGGGGCGGTCTACGTCGAGATGTTCTGTTCGCCCGAGCGGCCGCGGATGCTCAACATTCCCTATCACGCGTGGCTGCAGGCGCTGGTCGACGGCATCGACCGCGCGGGCCGCGAGTTCGGCATCACCGGGCGCATCGTCGCGATCTGCATCCGTCATCTCGGGCCCGAGCGTGCACTGGCCGTGGCGAAGGCCGTGCTGGCCGATCCGCATCCCTATGTCGTGGGCTTCGGCATGGGCGGCGACGAAGCCAAGTTCACGCCGGCCGATTTCGCACCGGCCTATCGGCTGATGCACGACAAAGGCTACGGCTGCACCGTCCATGCGGGCGAGGTCGTCGGACCCGAGAGCGTGTGGGCCGCGATCAACGATCTTCCCGTGACGCGTATCGGCCATGGTGTGCGCTCGGCGGAGGATCCGAAGCTGCTCGACGAGCTGGCGCGACGCGGCACCGTCCTGGAAGTCTGCCCGGGCAGCAATATCGCGCTCGGCATCTATCCCAACCGGGCGGCGCACCCGCTGCACCGGCTGATCGGCGCGGGCGTGCGGATCACGCTCAACTCCGACGATCCGCCGTTCTTTCACACGACCCTGGGCGACGAATACGACAAGTCGGGATTGGGAGACGAGGTATTACGGCACATCACGCGCACCGCCATCGAAGCCTCGTTCGCGGACCCCGCGACCAAGGCCAGGCTGCTGAGAGAGGTCGGACCATGAGGACAGGAAGGTTCGCGGCGCTCGCCGCTGTTGCGTTCGCGTTGTCGATTGGCTCCGTGCAAGCACAGGTGCCGCACGATTTCCTCGAAGCCGATCTGTGGACGCAGCGTTCGGTCGAATTCAAGGGCAATGCGCTCACCGTCTTTGCGCTCGGTCGTCTCCGCCTTGATCAAGCGCTGGCCGACAAAAAGTGGACCGCGGCGCCAGTCGAACAGACGGGTGACTTCGCCAACCTGCCGCCGGCCGTCGTGCTCGACATCGACGAGACCACGCTCGACAACTCGCTCTACCAGGTATGGAGCCTGAAGACCGGCAACGCCTTTAGCGTCGCGACGTGGAACCAGTTCTGCAACGACAAGGTCTCGCGCGCCGTGCCGGGCGCGGCCGAGTTCACCAAGTATGCCGAGTCCAAGGGCGTGAAAGTGTTCTACATCTCCAATCGCGCCGTCGAGGTCGAGACCGCGACTCGCGAGAACATGGAGAAGTTCGGCTTTGCCATGGGGGGATCTGGGGGAGGCAACCTCGACACTTTCCTGATGCAGGGCGAGAAGCCCGACTGGGGCAGCAAGAAGGGCACCCGCCGCGCGGTGATCGCGAAGGATTATCGGATCCTGCTGTCGTTCGGCGACAATTTTGGCGACTTCGACGACCGCTACAGCTCGAGCGAAGCCGACCGGCTGAAGTTCTTCGACGAGAACAAGGAACGCTGGGGCCGCGAGTGGCTGGTGATCGCGAACCCGACCTACGGCTCGTTCGACGCCGCTCCGTTCGGCTTCAACTACAAGGCGCCGGCCGATGACCAGCGCAAGGCGAAGTGGGACGTGCTCGACGCTTGGGCAGGACCCGCCCCGAAATAATGCCCAGCCTGTGTGCAAAATGATCCACAGCTCCAAAAACTGGGGCTGTGACTCTGTCGAGGCACAAAATCTGCCTAAATAAGAGTCGGATCGAGCGTGTAAAGGTCCTGCGCCTTGCCGACACCGCGCAGAGCGAATCTGCCGACCGAGACCAAATCGCGGCGCTTATAGGCCGGCAGGGCCTCGGAGAAGGCCGAGGAGATCAGCACCGGTCGGTCGACCGAGCGGCACATCGAGGCGATGCGGCTGGTCTCGTTGACCGCGGGCCCGACGACCGTGAAGTCGAGCCGGTCGACGCTGCCGATGTTGCCGAACAGCACCTCGCCGATATGCAGGCCGACGTAAACGAGCGTGGTCGGCCGGCCCTCGCCGCCGCGCTTGTCGTTCAGCTCGCGCACCTTGCGGCGCATTTCGGCCTCGGCCTTCAGCGCCAGCGCGCAGGCGCGCGCCGGATCGTCGTCGCGGAAGATCGCGAGCGTGCCGTCGCCGATCAGCTTCAGCACGTCGCCGCCCACCTGCTGCACCGAGGTGATGACGGCATCGGCATAATCGTTCAGCAGCGGGATGATCTCACCGGGGGCCGCGGTGTCGGTGATCGTGGTGAAGGAGCGCAGGTCGGAGAACCACAGCACCGCCTCGATGCGGTCGGCGACGCCTCGCTGGATGCGGCCCTCGAGCACGCGGCGGCCAGCGTCGCGGCCGAGATAGACCTCGACCAGGGTGCCGGCGATGCGGGCCAGTGCGCTGCTCTTGATCGCGAGCGCCAGCGCCGGCACGAGGCGGCGCAGCGCCGTGACATTGGCGTCGGTGAAGCCGTCCGGATGGCGCGTCGACCAGGCCGAATAGACCCCGTCCATCTCGCCGATCGACCGTTCGCCCGCGCAGCGATGAATGTATACCGCGTAGTCGGTGTGCCCGGCGTCTTTCATCTCCTGGATGATCTGATAGTCGGCCGGCTCGCCGAACCCGATGCGGCGTCGCAGTTCTTCCTCGCCGCTCTGCAGCAGGGTGTAAAAGGGGCTGGCCCGCCAGGATTCAGCGAGAGCGCCTTCGTCGCTGCGGCCGTATTCGCGCACCGGCTCTTCCTCCACCCCGTCGTCGCGCCAGCGGAAGATGCGGCCTTCGTAGACCGGGTGCAGCGTGTCGATGAAGGCGAGGCCGCGGGCCACCGGAAGACCCGCGGCGCAGCATTTCACGCAAAAGTCGCGCAGCAGCCCGACCTCGTCGACGCCGTCGAGGCCTCGGCGGACGATCCAGTCGGCGATTCGTTCGATGTCGGACGGAGTCATGGCGCCAGTCTATCCTATCGTACCAGTGCCCTGCATACTGTGGCGGTTGGTTGGGTTCAGGAGTTGTAGGTATGGGTAAGCCCGCGACGGTGGTCAAAGGCGGTTCGCGGCGGCGGGGACATGCCGACTTCGCAAAGGGAACGCCGCCCTCTCGGATTTTCGTGACGACATTGGTCAACTTTCTGCATCGCATCGACGAATTGCGGCGCAGCGCTTATGACGGCGATCTCGATCTGGCGGTGGTCGGCGAGGCCGTTGGCCTGAATGGATCGGAACCGATGCGCCGGGATTCCAAGTTCCAGGAAGAATTCGGCGACTACCGCGTCATGCTCGGGGTCGAAGGCCAACAGCCCACCAATGCCATGTCGGTCGCTGCCGCCATCGGCATCCCGCGCGAAACAGCCCGCCGTAAACTGAAGCTGCTCGAACAGCGCGGCATGCTCGTCAAGACAGAGGGCGGCTATGTCCTGAAACCGGGTTTCATCCAGTCGCCCAAGAATCTCGCGTTGGCCGATCGTGCGATGCGCGAAACCGTTCAGTTCATCAACGCGTGTTTCAGCCAGGGCTTCGTCGATTGGGTCGAGCCGCCCGCGTCGCAAATGCCCGAGCGGCGAAGCCGCAAGGGCTAGCTACTTCGTTCGATAACGGACAAATCAAGGCGTATGCACCCATTTTGGGCGCACACCCCGACTATTATTGCACTCACTCCGGTTTACTCCCCGCGCTGCAGAGTATTTGCATTGGGGAGAATACGATGGTTGGGGAGAAGGCGCGGGCTCTGCCTGCACTGCGCAAGGCTGCATATGCATCGGTCTCGGTGGCCGCGCTCCTGTTGGGGTACAGCGCGGCCGCGTTCGCGGACGGGGGTGCAGGCGGACTTGGTGACGCTGGTCAGAACGGTCTCGGCGGCGTCAGCAATGCGACGGGTACCGGAGGTACAGGCGGCACGGGGGCTATATTTTCCGGCGGCGGTGGCGGTGGTGCCGGCGCCTCGGGCGGCGATGGCGGTCAAAGCAGCAGCACCCACGGCGGCGCCGGCGCGGAGACGCCCGGCGGCGACGGCAGCCCGGGGGGTGTCGCTTCGCCAGGTGGCGGTCCTGGCGGCGGCGGCGGCGGCGGTGCCCACGGCGCGGTCACGAGCGGCGCGATCAACAGCGAAGAGCTGGTGGGCGGTAAGGGCGGCGCCGGCGGCGCTGCTTATAGTCTTGCAGGCGTGCTAGGCGGTGGTGGCGGTGGTGCGGGCGGCTATGGCGTCATTGCGACGGGCACCAACGGATACAGCAACCAGGGGATCATCGCCGGCGGTGCCGGCGGCAGCGGTGGCGCTGGCGGTCCTGCCGGCGGATCGGGCGGCGGCGGCGGCGATGGCGGTATCGGTCTGTGGGCGACGGGCGGCGTCGGCAGTGGCCTCATGGTCAACCAGCTCTCGATCACCGGCGGCAATGGCGGCAGTGGCGGCGGCTCCCAGGGGCGTGGCGGCAACGGCGGCGCGGGCGGCGCAGGCTTTTCCAGCACCCATGCGTCGTTGGTGAACAACGGTTCGATTGTTGGCGGCAATGGCGGCCAGGGGGGCATCAGCGGCCTTATAGGCGGCGCGGCCGGCGCCGGTGGTGTCGGCATCACTGGCAGCGACCTCTCCATCAGCAACAGCGGCACGATCAAGGGTGGCTTGTCGGGTGACAACGTCCGGGCCAATGCCATCACCTTTACCGGCGGCCAGAATTCACTGACCTTGTTCTCGACGTCCAATATCACCGGCAACGTCGTGGCCTTCAGCGGAGCGGACAGGTTGAATCTCTCCGGCACGACCGCCGGCACCTTTTCCCTCGACCTGCTAGGCACGCAGTACCAGAACTTCGGCAATCTCGGTAAATTGGGCACCAGCACGTGGACGATCACGGGCGAGCAGAACACTGGCGCTTCATGGGTGATCAGTGGCGGAACGCTCAAGCTCGACAACGCCAACACCAGCGCGGCGACCTCGATGACCGTTGGCGATGGCGGCACCCTGACGGGAATCGGCGCGATCGGCACGACCACGTTCAACTCGGGCGGCACCTTCGCTCCGGGCGTTGCCCCCGGCACTTCCACGACCGTCAATGGCAACCTCACGATGCGGACCAACTCGACGTATCAGGTCATCGTATCGCCGACGGACACCACGTTCGCGGTCGTGAACGGGACGGCCACGCTCCTCGGCGCCGCGAAGGCCCTGTTCACGCCCGGTACCTACATGCAGAGCAGCTACAAGATTCTGGAGGCGAACCTTGTCAACGGTGGCTTTTCATCTCTGACCACGACAAACCTGCCGAGTGGCTTCACGGCATCGCTCGAGCTCGTCGACGGCAAAAAAGTGATGCTCGATCTCACGGCCGTGCTCGGGGCACCCCAGTCGTTGCCGGGCAGCAACCTCAATACCAATCAGTCGAGCGTCGCCGGCGGCCTCAACAACTACTTCAACCATGGCGGGACGCTGCCACCCAACTTCACAAGCCTCTACGGTCTGACGGGCAGCGCGCTGTCTTCGGCCCTATCGCAGCTTTCGGGTGAATCGACGCACGGCAGCCGCATCGCCGGGACGCAGCTCTCCTCGCGCTTCCTCGGCGCTGTGCTCGACCCCACCGCCAACGGCCGCAGCTTCGGCGGCGCACCCACGGGCGGCCGCGGCGGCGGCTTCGCCGCGAATCGAACCGGCGGCGACCTAGCCGCGATTCAGACGATGTCGGACGCCGGTGACGATTGCGACTTCGTGCTCGATCAACCGCGCTGGTCGATCTGGACCGGCGGTTTCGGGGGAGGCGGCGTCAACAACGGCAACGCCAGTACCGGCACCAGCAGCGTAGTCGCGAACACCTACGGCTTCGTGGTCGGCTTCGACTACAATTACTCGCCCGACACGGTGTTCGGCGTTGCCGTCTCCACCGGTGGATCGAACTGGTGGCTCGGCAACGGCAGCGGCCAGGGCCGCAGCACGACGATGCAGGCAGCGGCCTATGCCCTGATGCGCGACGGTCCGGCCTATCTTTCGGTGGGCGCGTCGTTCGCCGATCATCAGATGACCACGAACCGCTCGGCCGTCGGCGATAACCTCACCGCGACGTTCGACGGCCAGAGCTATACCGCGCGCGCCGAGGCCGGCTATCGCCTCGAGGTGGCGCCAAAGACCGGTATCGCCCCCTACGCCGCCGGGCAGTTTCAGCTCTTCCACACGCCGGGCTACAGCGAGACCGACATGAGCGGCATGGGCTTCGGCCTGAGCTACGCCGCGTCGGACTCGACCTACACCCGCACCGAGATCGGCGCGCGCTTCGACACCACCACCGAGTTCGACGGCAAGCCTCTCGTGCTGCGCGGCCGCCTCGGCTGGGCGCACGACTTCATCAACACGCCGGGGATCAACGCCTCGTTCAGTGCGCTGCCCGGATCCAGCTTCATCGTCACCGGCACCACGCCGCCGCCGGACAGCGGGTTGGCCTCGGTCAGCGTCGAATACACCATCCGACCCCGCCTGACCCTGGGCACGAAGTTCGATGGCGAATTCTCCGGACAGGCCCAGAGTTACGCCGGCATGGCCACGCTGCGCTACGATTTGTGAGGCAAAGAGGGAAGAGCCAGTGGCCGACGCGACCAAGGTCTACCTCCGTTACGACGGTGAGGTGGGCAACGGCGCCGACAATCACGTGCTGAGCGCCGGCGTGCGCTTCACCTGGTAGCCGCAACGACCTCTTGCGGTTGACTGTCGCGGAAATGGCAGGCCGCGAGATGGCCGGGCGAGACGGCGCCCAGCACCGGCACTTCGGTGACGCAGCGGTCGGCCTTCATCGGGCAGCGCGGATGGAAGTGGCAGCCGGACGGCGGATTAAGCGCGCTGGCGATCTCGCCCTTGGCTTTCGCCTTGGCCGTGGCGGCGGCGCGCAGGAACGGGTCGGGGATCGCGGCGATCAGCGCGCGTGTGTAGGGATGGCGCGGGTCCTCGAAGATTTCCTGCCAGCTGCCCTGCTCGACGATGCGGCCGAGATACATCACTGCCACGCGGTCGGAGACATGCTCGACCACACCGAGGTCGTGGCTGATCATGATGTAGGAGAGGCCCATCTCGTCCTTGAGATCGAGCAGCAGGTTGATGATCTGGGCGCGGATCGAGACGTCGAGCGCCGACACCGGCTCGTCGCAGATCACGAGCTTGGGCTTCAGGATCAGTGCACGGGCAATGCCGATCCTCTGGCGCTGGCCGCCGGAGAATTCGTGCGGGTAGCGATCGGCCTGTTCGGGCCGCAGACCTACCTTGGCCATCATGTCGGCGACGCGGGCCTCGACTTCGGCCTTGTCGGTGACGCCGTGGATGCGCAGCGGATCGGCCAGGGTGCGGCGCACGGTCTGGCGCGGATTGAGCGAGGCGTAGGGATCCTGGAAGACCATCTGCACTGTGCGCGCCGTCGCCATGCGGTCGATGGTCTTGATGTCATGGCCCTCGAGCGCGAGCTGGCCGCGGGTCGGTGGGATGAGTCCCATTATGGCGAGCGCCAAGGTGGACTTGCCGCAGCCCGACTCGCCCACGAGGCCGAGGCACTCGCCGGGCTGCACGTCGAGCGTGACGCCGTCGACGGCCTTCAGCGTCTTCACGCCGCCGGCCAGCGCGCTGCCGACGCGGAAGTGCACGGCGAGGTCGTCGAGCTTCAGCAGCGGCTCAGCCATGGTGATGGCACCGCACGAGGCCGTTTGAAGGGAGCGGCGTGATCTCGGGTGAGACCTCGCGGCAGATCTCGGTCATCGCGGCACAGCGCGGATTGAAGCGGCAGCCGGCCGGATAGGAGGCGATCGAGGGCACGGTGCCGGTAATTTCCTGCAGGCGCTGGCGGCCGCGGCGCGAGCGCTCGCCCAGCCGCGGCAGGGAATTGATCAGGCCCTGCGTATAGGGATGGCGCGGCGTGGCGAAGATGGCGTCGGCCTCCTGCTGCTCGACGATGCGGCCGGCATACATGACGGCCACGCGCTTGCACATGTTGGCGACCAGGCCGAGGTCGTGGCTGATCATCAGGATCGCCGTGCCCTTGGCGGCGCACAGCTCGGCCATCAGGTCGATGATCTCGGCCTGCACGGTGACGTCGAGCGCGGTCGTGGGCTCGTCGGCGATCAGCAGTTCGGGGCCACAGGCGAGCGCAATCGCGATCATGACCCTCTGGCGCATGCCGCCGGACAGCTGGTGCGGGAAATCGCGGATGCGGCGTTCGGGCGAGGGCACCTGGACCTGGCGCAGTGCATCCTCGGCGCGGTCCATCGCCTCGTTCCAGCCGCAGCCCTCATGCAGCACGAACATCTCGGCGATCTGGCGGCCAACGGGCGACAGCGGATTGAGCGCAGTCATCGGCTCCTGGAAGATCATGGCGATCCGCTTGCCGCGCAGCCGGCGCCACTCTGCAGCCGACGCGTCCTGGATCTCCTCGCCATCGAGCACGATCCTGCCGCCGCCGAGCGAAAGCGGCCGTTTCAGCAGGCCCATGACCGAGAGCGCGGTGATGCTCTTGCCGCAGCCCGACTCGCCCACCAGCCCGAAGGCCTCGCCGCGGCCGATCTCGAACGAGACCTTCTCGACGGCGTTATAGGTCGCGCTCTCGCCCTTCAGCGCGATGTGCAGGTCGTCTACTTGGAGGAGGGGGACCTTGAGGAGTGGCTGGGTCATGTCCGGCGCGTCGTCGATTGCGGATCGAGGATGTCGCGCAGGCCGTCGCCCAAAAGATTGAGGCCCAGCACCGTGAGGAAGATGGCGGCGCCCGGAAAGACCGAGAGCCACGGCGCAGTGGTGATCTGGTCGCGCGCCTCCGACAGCATGCTGCCCCAACTCGGGAAGGGTGGGCGGATGCCGAGGCCGAGAAAGGAGAGAGCGGCTTCCGACAGGATTGCGCCGCCCATGCCCAGGGTCGCGATCACGATCAGCGGTCCCAGGATGTTGGGCAGGATTTGCGTGAACATGATGCGCAGGTCGCCGTAGCCCAGGATGCGCGCGGCCTGGATGTAGCCCTGGCCTTTCAGCGACAGCACCTGCGCACGCGCGACGCGGCACGAGTAGGACCAGGCCGTGAGACCAAGCGCCACGACCAGGCTCGACAGGCCCGGGCCGAGGATCGCCATGATGGCCAGCGCGAAGATCAGCGACGGGATCGCCAGCATCAGGTTGGTGAGGCCGGTGACGAAATCGTCCCACCAGCCACCCCAGTAGCCGGCGCTGAGGCCGAGCGTCACGCCGATCAGGCTGTTGAGTACCTGGCTCACCACGCCCACCGTCAGTGAGATGCGCGAGCCGTAGACGATGCGCGAGTAGATGTCGCGGCCCTGCGCGTCGGTGCCGAACCAGAAGTCGAAGCCGGGCGGGATCTCGGCGTTCATCAGGTTGGCGTCGAGCACCGGGTCGGTGTGCGCGATCAGCGGTGCGGCGATGGCAACGACCATGGCCAGCGCCACCAGGCCGCCGCCGATCCACAGCGAGGTGCCGCCTCTAAGCCTGGGCAGCTTCATCTTCCGTACCGGATGCGCGGGTCGATCACGACATAGGCGATGTCGACCAGCGTGTTGATGGCCAGGAAGAAGATCACGATCATCAGGATGCAGCCCTGGACCGCGGGCATGTCGCGCTGGAAGACGGAGTCCACCAGCAGCGAGCCGACGCCCGGCCAGGCGAAGAGTTTTTCCACGACGACGGCCGCGCCCATCAGCGAGCCGAACTGCAGGCCAACGATCGTGACCACCAGCACCAACGCGTTGCGCAGTACGTGCCAGGTGACGACGCGGCGTTCGCTCATGCCCTTGCTGCGGGCGGTGCGCACGAAATCAGCATTGAGCACATCGAGCACGGCAGCGCGCGTGGTCCTGGCCAGCAGCGCCATCGGCCCGACGCCCAAGGCCACGGCGGGCAGGATCAAATGCGTGAGGCCGCCGTCGCCATAGCCGAAGCTCGGCAGCCACTGGAGCTTGAGCGCAAAGAGGTACATCAGCATCAAGCCGAGCCAGAACTGCGACAGCGACAGGCCCGAGATCGCGCCGACCATCGCGGCGGTGTCGAGCAGGCTGCCGGGTTTCAGCGCTGCCACGAATCCGAGTGAAACGCCGATGACGATCGCGAAGCTCATCGCCGCGAACACGAGCTTGAGCGACGGCCACACCCGCTGGCCGATCAGGAACGTCACCGGCTCACGCGTGCGGAACGATTTGCCGAGATCGCCGGTGACCGTGTGCGCCAGGTACTTGGCGAAGCGCTCGGGCAGGGGATCGTCGAGCCCCATCTCCTTGCGCATGCGCTCCATCACCTGCGGATCGATGGTCGTCCTGCCGTCCTCGTTCATGCCCGAGATGAAACTCCCGGGCAGGACGGAGAACAGCAGGAAGACCAGCGCGATGACCGCGACCAGGGTCGGGATCACATTGGCGAGGCGTCGTCCGAGGACGAGGATCATTCAGCGGCTACTTGGCCGGCGACGTCGCATCGACCCAGATGTCCTCCGGATATTGGTGCGTGATCTCGGTCGGGTTGGCCTGCAGGCCGTGGATCCACGGCTGATGGGCCAGCACCGCCTTGTTGTAGTTGAAGAACCACACCGGCGCTTCGTCGTAGAGCAGGTTGTTGGCCTGGCGCAGCAGTTCGTTGCGCTTGTCGGCGTTGCCCTCTTGCGCGGCGTCGTCGAGCAGCTTGTCGTACTGCGGGTTGTTGAACGATGTGTAGTTGCAGGCCGTGCGCGGCGTCTTGGAGTAATAGCAGCGCAAGGTGGCGAGCGAGTCGGGGCCGGTCAGGCTCGACGCGATCAGCGACTCGTGCTCGCCCTTCATCAGGACATCGGTCAACACGGTCGCCTCGACCAGCTTCGGCTTCACCTTGATGCCCACCTTGGCCAGCATCGGCATGATCGCCTCGACGATCGGCAAGCCCCAGCTCTCGTTCTGGCTGGTCGTCAGCTCGAACTCGAAGCCGTTGGCATAGCCCGCCTCGGCCAGCAGCTTCTTGGCCTTCTCGGGATCGTAGGCGTAAGGCTTGACCGCCTTGTCGAACGCGGCCGACGACGGTGGCAGCCAGCTCACGGCGCGGTAGGCCTTGTCCTTGACCAGACGCTTGATGATCAGGTCGGCATCGATCGCGTAGTTGACCGCCTGGCGCACCCTCTTGTCGGCGAAGGGCTTGAAGGCCGGGTTGAACTGGATCGAGCGGGTGAACATCTCGGCCACTTCCAGCACGCCCTTGGAGAGCTGCGGATCGGCCTTGTAGGCCACGTACTGCGCCGGTCCCAGGATCGAGGTGTCGATCTCCTTGTTGCGGAAGGCGACGTCGCGCGCGGCGGCCTCTGCCATGATCAGCACCTGCAAAGTGTCGGCGTAGGGCTGGCCGGTCTTGTAGAACTTGTCGAAGCGTTCGGCGACGACGCGGCTGCCGGGAATGTGCTCCTTGAACTTGAATGGGCCGAGGCCGACCGGATGCGAGGCGAAGTCGGGCTTCTCGGCTTCTTCCTTGGGCAGGATCGCGGTCGTGCCGGCAAACAGGTAGTAGCCCGGCTCGACCCGGTCGGTGATCGTCATCTCGAGCGTGAAGTCGTCGATCTTCTTCAGGCCGGAGATCTCCTTGGCCGTGCCCTTCTCGACGTCGATCGCGCCCTTGATCAGGCGGATGTAGCGCGCGCCGGGATAGCCCTTGGAGCCGTCCATGATGCGCGTGAACGACCAGATGATGTCGTCGGCCGTCATCTTGCGGCCGTTGTGGAAGTAGGCGTCGTCGCGCAGCTTGTAGGTATAGACGAGACCGTCGTCGGACACCGAGACCGACTTGGCGAGCTCGAGCACCAGCTTGTTCTGGGCGGAGTCCCAATTGTAGAGCGTGCGGTGGATTGCCTTGTTGATGATGTCGTCCTGCGCGCGCGGCGTGACCTGCGGATCGAGGCTGCCGAAGCTCGCGGCATAGGGCGCGGTCATGCGGATCGTGCCGCCCTTTCGGGGCGTCGTCTGGGCGCTCGCGGTGGCCGTCCCCAGGACGAAGAGACCGGCCGCGGCCAGCCAAACCAGTTTACGCATCAGCATCCCCTTTACGTTGTCGTTGACGGCATTATGACGAAACCGGCGCAACCGGCCACCGCTTTGCGCATTGATTCGGTATGCAAGTCTCTGACGTCATGACCCGCAACGTCGAAACCGTGGCTCCCGACGCCTCGCTTCAGAAGGCGGCCGAGATGATGGAAGCTGCTGACGTCGGATCCTTGCCGGTCTGCCAGGGCAGGCGGTTGCTGGGCGCCGTCACCGATCGTGACATCGTCGTGCGCGGCGTGGCGACGGGTGGCTCGCCGGTCGACATGCTGGTGCGCGACTGCATGAGCGAGGACATTTCCTATGTCTTCGAGGACGAGGAGGTCGAGGCGGCCTTGAAGCGCATGGAGGCGCTTCAGGTCCGGCGGCTGGTCGTGCTCGATCGGACGAAGAACCTGGTCGGCATCGTGTCGCTCGGCGACATCGCCGCCGAGCCGCGTGCGACCGACGCCGAGCATCTCGGCGAGGCGATCGCCGAGATCTCGCAGCCGTCGCTGCCGTTCAAGTAGCTGCCGGTCAAACAGGCGAAGCGGGCACCACGTAGCCGTCGCGGCGGGGATCGCAGCCGCCGGTGTAGACGCGGGTCGCGGGATCGATCGCCACGCCCTGCATGCCGCCCACCTTCATCGTCCAGTCGGGACCGCTGGTCAGGTCGTGGCCGCGCTCGCGCAGCTCGGCATTGACCTTGTCGTCGACACGGCTTTCGAGCAGCACGGCACGGCCGTCCGTGAGGCGGGCGCGCGGCGCCTCGATCGCCTGTTGCAGCGGCATGGCGTAATCGACGTACTGCACGAAGGCCTGCGGCTGGGTCTGCAGGATGCCGTAGCTGCCCGGCGTGCCGAGCGCGAGGACGGGCGTGCCGTCCTGCTGCGTCACGATCGAGGGCGCCACGCACACCGGCATGATCTCGCCGATCTTCGCGCGGTTGGGGCTCTTCGGGTTCACGTCGGCCCAGTAGAGGAAGTTGTTGCAGCAGATGCCGGTGTCCGGCACCACGACGCCCGAGCCGAACACGCTGCCGAGGCTCTGCGTCACGCACACCATGTTGCCCTCGGCATCGCCGATCGAGAACGAGGTCGTGTGACCTTCCTCGGCGACATCCGGCGTCCACTGTTCGGTCGGGCCGGTGATCGGCTTCTTGTCGCGCACCCGCGCGCGCAAGCCCTCGACATGGCCGTCGGAAAGAAGTTCGGCCAGCTTCTGCTTGGACGGCGTGCCGGTGCGGATGCGCACGCCGGCGGCAAGACGAATGGCGCGCAGCACCGTGTCGATATGCTCGACGCCGTTGCGCGGCATCTTGGCGAGATCGAAGCCTTCGAGGATGCGTAGGGTGAGAAGGTACTGGAACGATTCGCAGGGCGGCGGCGGCACATGCACCGTGCGGCCGCGATAGTCGACCGAGATCGGATCGACCCATTCGATCTTCACGTCGCGCAGATCGTCCATCGTCAGCACGCCGCCCAGCTCCTGCAGCCGGTCGATGAACTTCTGGCCGAGCGCGCCGCCGTAGAGGAGCTTCGGCCCCTCAGCCGCGATTGCCTCCAGGGTCTTGGCGAGGTTGGGCTGCTTCAGCACGGCGCCGATCTTGGGCGTACCGCCTTCGATGCCGTCGATGTAGTTGCTGCGCCAGGCGGGCGCGAGCGCGGCATGGCGGTTGAGCTCGTTGCCGCCGCCGTTGAACTCCTCGACGTTGAATTCGATCATCGAGAAGCCGTCGCGCGCCAGCTTGATCGCGGGCGCGAACAGCTCGGAGAGTTTCTTGGTGCCGTAGGTGCTCACCATCTCGCACCAGCCGCCGAGATTGCCCGGCGCGCCAACGGCGATCGGGCCGCGCAGCAGCTGTTCGCGATTGTTGAGCTTCTCGAGCGGGAACTTGCGCGGGATCGCGCCCATGAAGGAGAGCGAGCGCACGCGCTTTTCCTTGGCGACGTAGACCGTGGCGAGGCCCTGGCCGGCGAGGCCCGACATATAAGGCTCGACGACGTTGAGCGCGGCGGCAGTGGCGGCGGCGGCGTCGAAGGCGTTGCCGCCGTGGGAGAGGATGCGCGCACCGGCAGCGGCGGCGAGAGGATGCGCCGCGGCCACCATGCCGTGCCGCGATGCGATTGTCGGACGCTTGCCGTGCTGCAACATGAACCTCTCCCGAAATGTCCGAACGATGGTGGCGAGTTCCGCGCGCCGGAGCCAGCGCAATTTGCGCCGGCGAAATTTGCAAGGGCCAGTCGGTCCGCGATAAAGGACGGCATGGATCTCACTCGTCGTACCACGCTCGCCGCACTCGCCACCTTGCCGCTCGGAACGTCCGCCAGGGCGGAGACTTGGCCCACCAAGCCGCTCACCATCGTCGTGCCTTATGCGGCCGGTAGCGCCACCGACACCCTGGCGCGCCTCATGGCCGAGCAACTGACGCCGCGGCTCGGCCAGACGGTGATCGTCGACAACAAGGGCGGCGGCAACGGCTCGATCGCGGGCAATTACGTCGCGCACGCAGCACCCGACGGCTACACGATCATGATCGCGACCGCGGCGACGCACGCCGGCAATCCCAACCTCATGAAGTCGGTGCCGTACGATTCACTGGCCGACTTCACGCCGGTCGGCTTCTACGGCTTCCTCCAGTTCGTGCTGCTGGTGCGCAACGAGCCCGGCATGCAGACGTTGGAAGAGTTCATCAAGCGCGCCAAGTCGGCCAAGCCGCCGCTCACCTCGGGCGCGGGCACGCCGTCGGCGCGCGTGATCACGGCGACCCTGGGCGAGCGGATCGGCGCCGAGCTGGTCTATGTGCCCTACAAGGCCGCGCCGCAGGCATTGAGTGACCTCCTCGCGGGCCAGATCGACATGACCTTCGCCGACGTGGCCATCGCCGTGCCCCAGGTGAAGGCGGGCAAGGTGAAGGCGCTGGTTCTGGCGTCCGACGCGCACGCCGCACAGCTGCCGGGCGTGCCGACATTTCAGGAGGCAGGGCTCGGCCAGTTCGCGCTCGACGCCTGGTTCGCGTTGATGATGCCGGCCAAGACGCCGCCCGAGATTGCCGCCAAGGTCGACAAGGCCGTGCAGGAGATCGTGGTCGATCCCAAGGTCGTCCAGCGCCTGCACGAGATGTCGTTCGAGCCCAAGCGCCTGGACGCGGCCGACGTGCGGCCCTTCATCAAGTCCGAGATCGACAAGTGGGGCCGCCTGACCAAGGCCGCCGGCATCGAGAAGGAATGACGTCATGAGCGCGCACCGGCGACTGGAATTCGGCTGGTTCCTGCCGACCGCGGGCGACACCACGGCCTATGGGTTGGCGTCGGCGCAGGTCGCGCCCTCGCTCGACCTGTTCGACAAGGTCGTGGCCGCCGCCGAAATGGCGGGCTTCGAATACATGCTGGTGCCAGTGCAGACCGCCTGCTGGGAGGCGTGGATCTCGAGCGCCATGATGGTGGCGCGCTCCAAATCGATGCGCATGCTGGTCGCGGCGCGGCCGTCCTACATCAACCCGGTGCTGCTGGCGAAGATGGTGACGGCCTTCGACCAGCTTTCGGGCGGGCGCATCTGCATCAACCTGATCGCGGGCCAGAGCGAGGCCGAGAACGCCTCCGAAGGCGTGAAGTGGGGCAAGGAAGAGCGCTACGAGATCATGGACGAGGAAGTCTCGATCCTGAAGGCGCTGTGGACCTCGCGCGGTCCGGTGACCTTCGACGGCAAGTTCTATCAGTTGAAGGGCGCGCAGGTGCGGCCCGGTCCGTTCCAGAAGCCGCATCCGCCGTTTTATCTGGGCGGTGGCAGCAAGCAGGCCTGGGAGATCTCGGCCAAGCACTCCGACGTGCACCTTTTCTGGGGCGATACCTACGAGCGCATCCGCGCCAACATGGCGGAGATCAAGACGATGGCCGCCAAACACGGCCGCGAGCAGGCGATCGGCTTCGGCATGCGTCTGCAGATCGTCTGCCGGAAGACCGAAAAGGAAGCTTGGGAGGCTGCGCACGAGCTGACCGCGCACGCGAGCGAAGCGCAGAAGGCTTTCGTGCGTGCGCACTTCGCCACGTCCGAAGCCAACCGCCGCGTCCGCGAGCTGGGCGCGGGCGGGGACGTGATCGAACGCAATCTGTGGACCGGGATCACCCAGGTGCGCCCCGGTGCCGGCATCGCCATCGTCGGCGATCCCGAACAGTGCGCGGCAACGATTCAGGACTTCATCGACCTCGGCTGTCACTCCTTCTGCCTCTCGGGCTACCTGCACGACGAGGAGGCCGAACGCTTCGGCAAATGGGTGATGCCGCTCCTGCGCGAGCGCAACAAGGATCGGATGCTGGCGGCGTAAGAGGCCGCGGAGCGCTTACTCGATCAACTCGTCGGCGAGGGCGAGCACATTTGCCGGGATGTCGAGGCCGAGGGCCTTGGCCGTCTTGAGGTTGATCACCAATTCGATCTTGGTCGCCTGCTCGACGGGAAGGTCGGCCGGCTTGCGGCCCTTGAGGATCTTGTCGACGTACTCGGCCGAGCGGCCGAACAAGTCGACCTCGTTGGCGCCATAGGCCATGAACCCGCCGGCCTCGCAGAATTCGCGCGCGCCCCACATGGTGGCGGCGCCGGCGACGCGCGCCCGGTCGTTGATCATGGCCACGTTGGAGACGACCAGCGAGTCGGTGCAGAGAAAAAGCGCGCGCGTCCTGCCTTTGAGTGAATCGATGGCAGGGCCGAGATCGGCGGCGCTGCGCACTTCGAGCGCGTCGGCAGCCAGGCCGAGCTGGTGGGCAACGGTCTGGATGTTGGCGGCTTCACGGACAGCCGTCGGATAGCCGGCATTGGCGAGAACGGCGAGACGCGTGAGACCGGGAATGACCTGGCGCAGGAGCTGGATGCGCTTGCCGGCAAGCTCGATGGCCTGGTTCGACAGGCCGGTGACGTTGCCGCCCGGCCGAGCGAGGCTGTCGACGAAGCCGCTGCCCACCGGATCGACGGCCACGGCAAACACGATGGGAATTGTGGACGTCGCCTGCTTCACGGCGGCCACGGCACTGCCGGCCGTGACGATGACATCGACCTTGAGCCGCGAGAATTCGGCGGCGAATTCGGTGTAGCGATCGGCTTTCCCATCCGCCCATCGATAGAGAATGGCGACCGTGCGCCCCTCGACCCAGCCCAGCTCGCGCAAGCGCTGGTCGAAGTGGGCGACCGATGGCGCCCAGGCGGTGCGGGATCCCGCGCCCAGAAATCCGATCGTCGGAAGCCTGGCCGTCTGTGCGTGCGCCGCGAGCGGCCACCAGGCCGCCAGGCCGATCAAGTTTCGTCGCTTCATCGCCAGGACCGTAACACGCGTGCGCTGCGGCCGGACACTAGCTCGACCAGAGTTTCTCGCGAATGTAACGCCAGTCCCTCAATCCATGAGGGGGGCTCCTTTGGAGCCCCCGTCTACTGATCACGCCAGTCGAAGGCGAGCGGGGCTTCGCGGAAGGCGAAGCGGTCGAGATGGCGGGCGACGGCGCCTTTCAGCGCGTCGAGCTGGCCGTCGGAACTCGCCTCGAGGCGGCAGTCGAGCGTGTCGGCCTGCGCTTCGAGATGGAGTGTCGCGTCGGCCGGCCAGTCCGCCCCGCGCGCGTTGCGCGGGAAGGTGACCTTGCCCTTGGCCGGGTCGAACTCGACGGCGAGGTTGTGGCTCCAGTGCTTGCAGAGCTGCTGGAGGTAGCGGCTGGCGTGCGTGGTCGGCACGTGGACGATGCTAGTGGTCGTCATGGCGGGCTCCTTACAGGCGCTCGATCTTCTGGGCCGCCTCGTCGAGGATCGCGGCGATCTGGTGCAGGGTTTCCGCCTTGGGATCGGTGCGGTCGAAGCGGTCGCGCAGGGCCGTCTTCAGGTTCTGCATGGCGCGGCGCACCGGGCCGCCGTCGGACCGCTCGCGCGACTTGCCGAACTGGGCGAGGCGGGCGAACAACTCTTCGACTTCCGCCTTCTTCTCGGTCAGGTGCTCGGTGCCGGCGGCGCTGATGGTGAAGGCCTTGCGGGCGCCTTCCGAGGGAGCGTCCTCGATATGGCCCATCTCCTGGAGCAGGGTCAGGGTCGGATACACCACGCCGGGGCTCGGGACATAGAAGCCACCGGTCATTTCCTCGATCGCGCGGATCAGGTCGTAGCCGTGGCGCGGCTGGTCGGCGATCAGCTTCAGCAGGACCAGCTTGAGTTCATTGGAGTCGAAGACGCGGCGGCGACGGCCGTGGCGGCCTTCGTCGGACCGGTCCCAGCCGTCGTGGGCGCCGTGCCAGCGGCCGTGGCGGCCGATGAACTGGCGGAGATGCTCACCGAGATGGTGGCCGTGGTGGTGGGAGAAACGCATTGAGTGCCTCTGAGTGTTATAAGACATGTTCAAGATATATCTTAAAACATCTGAACATCAAGGACCCGAGGCCAAAAAACTTTGCCCTTGACTTGTGATGCGAAAACCGCAACAATAGGCCCATGCCCTTCTCTCAGGCACCTGAGAGAAGGGCGTCCCGTTATTTTTCCGTTTATTTAACGGAGGCCGCCTTCCGGGCGGACCGGCGATGAGGGCCTCCCTTCCCGATCTCAGTGCCCGCCAGCTCGAGGCGGTCCTGGCGCTGGCCGAGTACGGCAGCTTCGTCGCCGCGGCCGCGCGGCTAAGAATTTCTCAACCGGCGCTGACCCGCGTGCTGAAGCGGCTGGAAGAGCAGCTGGGCGTGCGGCTGTTCGAGCGCAGCACGCGCCGCGTCCAGATCACCGCGGCCGGACGCGAATTCGCCGCCGTCGCCGAGCGCATGCTGAACGATCTCGGGATCACCGTGCAGAGCGTCCGCGAGGTCGCCCAGGAACGGCGCGGCCTGGTGGTGATGTCGAGCGTCATGTCGGTCGCGGGCGGTCTGTTGCCCGCCATCATCGCCGCCTATCGCGCCGATCGGCCGGGCGTGGAGATCCACGTGCGCGAGGGTGTGCATGCCAGCGTGCTGGAGGATGTGCGGAGCGGCGTCGCCGACTTCGGCATCGGCTATGTCGACGATCTGCCGGAATTCGTCGTCGGCACGGCGCTCAGCCGCGAGACCTTCTCCGTCATGATGCCGGCAGGCCATCGCCTCGCGTCACGGCGCGGCCTGTCGCTCGCCGACCTGCGCGACGAGGCGGTGATCGGCCTGCCGACGCAATCGCGCACGCGCCGCACCCTCGATGCTGCCGCGGCCGCCGCGGGGGTGACCTTGCGCCAGACGGTGATCGTGGGCCAGTTCGCGACCCTGATGGGGCTGGTCGGCGCCGGTGTGGGCCTCGGCATCGTGCCGCACGGAGCGACCCGCAGCCTGCTGGCGCGGGGCCTGCGCAGCGTGCCGCTCAGCGAGCCCCGGCTGGCGCGCCGGCTCGGGCTGATGGCGTTGCGCGAACGCGAGCCGACGCCGGCGGCGGCTGGCTTCATCGCGCTGCTGCGCAAGCAATGGAAGAAAGAGGATTGATAACCAGAACGCAATAATTCCGTTTATCAGCTTGGTCTTGGCATAAGGCCCGCAAGGTCTATGCTTCGGTTGGAGGTATCCCCGTGCAGCTCGCATCCCGGATTTTCGAAGCTGACAGCATCTCGGCTGTTCAGGAGCTCTATCACAGCAACGGCTGGACCGATGGTCTGCCGATCGTGCCGCCGACGGCCGACGCCGTTCAGGCCTGCCTCGACTGGGCGATGATGCCGCCGGACCAGCTGATCGGCATCGAGCCGGTGCGCGGTCTTGCCATCACCGCGGAGAAGATCGCGGTCAACGCCGTCATGGCGGGCTGCCTGCCGATGCATTTCCCGGTCGTACTGACCGCGTGGACCGCCATGATGCAGGAAGAGTTCCTGATGCACGGCGCCACCGCCAGCACGGGTGGTTGCGCGGTGCTGGTGGTGCTGAACGGGCCGATCCGCCTGGAGCTGGGCGCGGGCGGCACTTTCAATGCACTGGGCAACAGCGACCGCGCTACTGCCGTGATCGGCCGTGCCGTGCGGCTCTGCCTGATCAACCTGATGGACGTGCGACCGGGCGTGATCGACCGCTCGACCCTGGGTCATCCCGGCAAGTTCAGCTACTGCATCGCCGAAGACGAGGAAGACTCCTCGTGGACAACCCTGTCGGAACAGCGCGGCGTCGAACGCGCCGCGTCGGCCGTGACGGTGATGGCGGCGGGTTCGCCGCGCCAGATCATGAACGAATGGACGACCAAGCCGGAGGAGATCCTCGAGACCTTCGCGGCCGAGATGCGCGCCAACCTGCGCCATTACTCGATCCATCCCGGCAACTACGCGATCGTGATTCCCAAGCAGCTGCGCGAGCATCTGCAGGCGGCGAAGTGGACCAAGTCCGACATCGCCGAGTTCATCCACCAGCGCGCCCGCATCCATCGCCGCGAATGGGCCGATGTCGGCAAGGGCGCGGTCGTGCGCGATCGCGGCGACAGCGTCTATCCCGCGATGGAATCGGCCGACCAGCTGCTGGTGATCGCGGCGGGCGGCCCGGCCGGCGGCTTCGGCGCGGTGATCCCGCCGTGGCTCGGCCACAAGAGCCATGCCGTCACGGTGCCGATCGGCGTCTGCGTCGACTGCGAACCTCCCAAAAAATAGACCCAAGAAATAAGCAAAGAGGAACATCATGAATTTCCAGGTTCTCGATCCTACCCCCGGCACCGCGCCCGCCGCCGGCCAGCCGGCGCCGCGCCTCGACACGCTGAAGGGCAAGACCGTGGGCTTCGTGTCCAACGGCAAGGAAGGCACCAAGGGCTTCTTCAAGCATCTCGAGCAGATGCTGAAGGACGATTACGGCGTGGCCAATGTCGTGATGCGCACCAAGTCGAACTACAGCGCGCCGGCCGATGCGCACATCGCCGACGAGATGAAGAGCTGGGATGCCGTCATCTCAGGCCTCGGAGATTGAGGCTCCTGCTCATCGTGCAGTCTGCACGACTCCGTTACCGCTGAACGCCACGCCGTCCCCGCCTTCAGTGTGATGACCGCCCGCTTCGTGAGCGCGGCCGAAATGATGCGCCGTGTGCTCGGCATGCCGGACCACGACTTCGCCACCATCGGCCATCCGGTCAGCAGCGCGACCGACGACGAGCTGAAGGAAATGGCGCGCACCGCGATCGAGCAGGGCGCCAAGTTCCTGCTGAAGCCCTGAGGTCAGGCGGGTGCGGCCACTCGAAGGACTCCGCGTCGTCGACCTGACGCGGGTGGTGGCCGGGCCCTACTGCACGATGATGCTCGGCGATCTCGGCGCCGAGGTCATCAAGATCGAGCAGCCGGGCAAGGGCGACGACTCGCGCGCCTTTGCACCGCCCTACCAGGGCGACGAGGCGGCGTACTTCCTCTCGGTCAACCGCAACAAGAAGAGCATCGTCCTCGATCTCAAGGGTGCCGCGGGCCGCGAGGTGCTGGGCCGGCTGATCGATTCGGCCGACGTGCTGGTCGAGAACTTTCGGCCGGGCGTGATGGACCGCCTGGGCTTCGGCTACGAGGCGGTGAAGGCGCGGCGGCCGTCGCTGGTCTATTGCTCGATCTCGGGCTTCGGCTCGACCGGTCCCTACAAGGAGCGCGGCGGCTACGACGCGGTCGCGCAGGGCGAGGCGGGGATCATGGACCTCACCGGGCCGGCCGACGGCTCGCCCTACAAGGTGGGCACGCCGATCGCCGACATGGTCTGCGGCACGGCCGCGTCGCAGGGCATCCTGGCCGCGCTCTACGTGCGCAAGGACACCGGCCTCGGCCAGTTCGTCGAGATCTCGATGTACGAGGCGACGGCGGCGCTGCTGGTCTACAACGCCAGCGCCTACTTCGCGACGGGAGAGGCGCCACGTCGGCGCGGCAATGCGCACGCGAGCATCGTGCCCTACGAGACGTTCGAGGCGTCGGATGGCTGGCTGACCTTGGGTGTCGCCAACGACGATCAATGGCGTCGCTTCTGTGCGGTCGTCGATCGTCCAGACCTGGGCGGCGATGCGCGCTTCGCCACGCAGCCCGAGCGCGTGCGCAATCGCGAGCCGTTGCTGGCGGCAGTGCGGGCGCTCCTGAAGCAACGCAAGCGCGACGACTGGCTGGCGCTGTTCGATCCCGAAGGCATTCCCTGCGGCGCGATCCGCACCGTGGGCGAGGTCTGTGACGGCGACATCCTGCGCTCGCGCGACATGGTGGCGGAGATGCCCCATGCGACGGCGGGCGTGGTGAAGGGGATCAAGAATCCAATCCATCTCGATCGCACGCCGCTCGACCGCTACGTGGCGCCGCCGCGCCTGGGCGAGCACACAGAGGCAGTGCTGAAGGACCTGGGCTACGGCGACGGCGAGATCGCCGCGTTGCTCAAGATGGGAACCTGAGCCGGGGCACGGCGTTGTCCGGCGCGCTTCTGCGCCCTGGGAGATGTCGAATGAAGCCTGTTGCCCTCGTGGGTGTCGTCCTGATCGTGGCCGGAATCGCGGGCCTGATCGTGGCCAACGTCTCCTTCACCGAGCAGAAGACCGTGCTCGATGCCGGCCCGCTCAAGGTCACCACGCAAGAGCAGCACACCGTGCCGATCCCGACCATCGCCGGCGTCGCCGCCATCATCGTCGGCCTCGGCCTGGTCTTCATGGGCCGAAAGGCCTAGCCGACCGGCTTACCCAAGCGGCCACGTGAAGCGGATGTTGTTCCGCGCGAGACCGTCGAGAACGACCTGCACGCCGCCCGACTTCATCATCCATTCGAGGCGATGATCCCGATACTCGCGGCGGATCGCGCCTGACGCCAGGCGCTCGGCGGCATTGCCCATGCCTTGGGTCGCGGCTTCGAACTCTTTGAATGTTGCGGCCACCGACGGGCGCGCGCAGAGCCGCTTGTGCCAGGCCGCGAGCGGCGTGTTCGCGGCGGGGCCGAGGCCGTAATGCACCGAGCGATTGAGGTAGGGCGCGACGCTGAGGTCGGCCCAGCCGAAGCTGGTGCCGCCGAACCAGTCGTTGTTGCCCAGCTTGCCGGTGAGCCATTCCAGCAGTTCGCGCGTCTGCGAGGCGGCCTTGGCCTTCATGTCGTCGGCGAGGCGTCCCTCGGCGCGCTTGAACCAGCTGATCTCGCCCAGGCCCCAGTTGATCGCCTCGTAGAGCGTGTCGCAGACCTCCTCGATCATGCGCGCCTCGGCGCGGGCGAGCGGGTCGCGCGGCAGCAGCGCGGGCGAGGGCTGCTTGTCTTCGAGGTATTCGAGGATGATGGTCGAGTCGAAGATCCGCGCCTCGCCGTCGATCAAGGTCGGCACTTCGAGGCGTGGGCTGGCGGCCGCGAACGGTCCGGTCGAGTTGCCCGAGCCCAGCGCCGACGGCGTCTCGACGGTGAAGGCGATGCCTTTCTCGCGCAGCGCGATCTTGACCTTCTGGGCATAGGACGAGAGCGGGTGTTCGTAGAGCAGCATGATCGGCTCCGGGTTAGGGCAACTCCAGTTTGACCTCGACGGCGGCGCTGGCGATCACGGCGGGATCGTTGTTCTCGGGATCCAGCACGTCGAGACCGCCCTTGACCGCCTTCACCGTCACGATGCCGTGCGGGAGCGACGCGCGGACCTTCTCCAGATCGACCTTGTCGGGTTGCTGCACGCCGATCGTGACGTTGACGAACATCTCGGTCTTGGAGTTGACCTTCAGCGCCCGCAGCATCGTCAGCGACGAGTGATGCAGCGCGTCTTGCACCGCGCGCAGGGCAGCCTTGGTGTAGTCGCCGCCGTGCAGGTCGTTGCCGGTGCCGAGTTCGAGGATGACGCGTTTCTGGGGCATGTCAGAGATCCAACCTCACGATGGCGGCGGCCTGGGCGATCACCGTCTTGTCGGTGCCGGCCTCGTTCATGATCTCGAGGCCGCCCTCGAATACCTTCACCGTGCCGGTGCCGTGCGGCAGCACCGCCAGCACCTGGGCGGTGTCGACCTGATCGGGCTGCGGCACGCCGATCAGCACCTCGACCTGCATGTCGTCGCTCGACTTGCCGATCGCCGTCGCGACGGTCAGCGAATTGTGCCAGAGCGCGTCCTTCAGGGCGCGGACGGCGGCCTTGGTGTAATCGCCGCCGCGGATATCGGTGCCCATGCCGATCTCGAGGGCGACACGCTTCAATGCCATGGCAACTCCTTCAGCCCTTTGCCAGTCCCGCCTTGATCAGCAACGGCTTCACCTCGACGAAGTACTTCTCGGCGTAGGCACGGAACTCAGCCGGACTCTTGTACCACGGCGCCTGGATATAGGAATCGAGCAACGCATCGACCCGCGGATCCTTCATCGCCTCCTTGAATGCGAGGTGCACCGCGTCGACGATGTTGGCGGGCAGGTCTTTCGGCCCGACCAGCCCTTAGGGACTCTGGTCCACGACGTTGATGCCGCGCTCGACCAGGGTCGGCACGTCCTTGTACTTCGGGATGCGCTGCTCGGTCGCCATGGCGAGGATGCGGAACTTGGCCGAATCGACGAAGGGCGCCCATTGCGCGCCGTCGCAGATGAAATGGACCTCGCCCGCCAGCAGCGCCTGCGACCACTCCGCGGTGCCCTAGTTGGCCGATCCCGCTGGTGGCGTAGTTGTACTTCTCGGGATCCTTTTGGGCCGCCGCGATCAGCTCCTCGAAGGTCTGCCACGGCGCGTCCTGGCGCACGACGATGCCGATCGTGTAGCCCGAGAGGCCAACGATGTAGGTGAAGTCGCGCACGGGGTTCCAATTGGTCGGCTGGTAGTGAGGGTAGCGCAGGCTGTTGATGCTCATGCAGGCGAGCGTGTGCCCGTCCGGCTTGGCATTGAGCAGCAGGGCCGGCGCCAGGGTGCCGGCCGCGCCGGGCCGCGAGTCGACCAGGATCGGCTGGCCCAGGATCGGGCCCGCCGTCTCGCCCAGCAGGCGGATATGGATGTCGGTGCCGCCGCCGGCGGCAAACGGATTGTAGATCGTGATCGGCTTGTCGGCCTTCCAGCGGCCTTGCCCCCGCGCGAGCAGCGGCGCGCCGAGGGCGGCCGCTGTCGTGAGGGCAAAAGTGCGGCGGCGCACTTACTTCTTCATCTTGGCGTCGACGCTCCACGGGCCGGGACCGGCGGCGCAGATGTAGAGAAAGAGGAAGCAGTAGACGACCGCCAGCTCGCCGCCGTTCAGGATCGGGAAGAAGCCCCGCGGCGCGTGGACCGTGAAATAGGCCACTGCCGTCATGCCCGAGGCCAGGAAGGCGGCCGGGCGGGTGAGCAGCCCCAGCACCAGCAGGGCGCCGCAGACCAGCTCGATGTACCCGGCATAGCCCGGCATGGAATTGAGGTTGAAGGTCGGCGGGACGGCGCCGGCGGGGAAGTGCAGCAACTTGGCGCAGCCGTGCTGGAGCAAGGTGAGGCCGGTCGCAAAGCGCAAGACGCTGAGCAGGCGCGGCGTCCAGGAAGCCGGAATGATCGTGATATCCATGTTGATTCTCCCCCTTTGAGCTGGATTATCATGCCGAGTGTTCAATTTTCCGACAAGCGAGGCGGCCGGTAACCCGATCACCATTGCGTAAGTCATAGCTCGCACTATCGGTGCGGTTTGCTATGATCGTCGCGGCTACCGGACGGAAGATCCGGACAAAATGTTAAAAAAGCGGCTTAGCCGCTGCGTGTGGGAGGAACGATGGCGACGGTCGACATCCGCGATGTGCGGAAGGCCTTTGGGCCGTTTGAAGTATTGCATGGCGTAAGCGTTGCCATCGCCGACGGTGAGTTCGTGGTGCTGGTCGGGCCGTCGGGCTGCGGCAAGTCCACGTTGCTGCGCATGTTGGCAGGCCTCGAGAACATCACCTCGGGCGAGATCGCGATCGGCCCCAAGGTCGTGAACAACGTCCCGCCGAAAGATCGCGACATCGCGATGGTGTTCCAGAACTACGCGCTCTATCCGCACATGACCGTGTTCGACAACATGGCCTTCTCGATGACGCTGGCCAAGGCGCCCAAGGCGTTGATGGAGCAGGAGGTCAACCGCGCGGCCAAGATCCTGGGCCTCGAGCAGCTATTGCAGCGCTTCCCGCGCCAGCTGTCGGGCGGCCAGCGCCAGCGCGTCGCCATGGGCCGCGCGATCGTTCGCAATCCGCAGGTCTTCCTGTTCGACGAGCCGCTGTCGAACCTCGACGCCAAGCTGCGCGTGCAGATGCGTTCGGAGATCAAGGAGCTGCACCAGCGGCTCAAGGTCACGACGGTCTATGTCACGCACGACCAGATCGAGGCCATGACCATGGCCGACAAGATCGTGGTGATGAACGGCGGCAACATCGAGCAGATCGGCGCGCCGCTCGAACTCTATGACCGGCCGGCCAACGTCTTCGTCGCGGGCTTCATCGGCTCGCCGGCGATGAACATCCTGAAAGGCACCGTGGCCAACGGCAGCCTGCGCACCGACGACGGCACCAATTGGCCGCTGCCGACCGGCCTCAAGAACGCCAAGGAAGGCCCCGCCGTCTACGGCGTGCGGCCCGAGCACTTGCGCATCGACGGCAATGGCGGCATTCCCGCTACCGTGCAGGTGGTCGAGCCGACCGGCTCGGAGACCCAGGTGCTGATGAAGATCGGCAGCCAGACCATGGTCGGTGCGTTCCGCGAGAGGGTGACCGCCAAGCCGGGCGAAATCCTGCCGGTGCGCCCGGATCCCGCCCTCGTGCATCTGTTCGACCAGCAATCGGGCCAAAGGCTCTAGTCAAAAAAACTCAAGGAGGAAGCGAAGATGGCGTTCATTATCAAACGGCGTGAGGCCCTGCTGGGCGGCGTTGCTGCGATGGGCATGGCGCTGGCGCGTCAGGCGACCGGTCAGGACATTCCCAAGGGCGACGCTACCGCGCCGAAGCTGGACATCGAGAAGGGTGCCTCGCTGCGCCTGATCCGTCCGGCCAAGTTCGTCGAGCCCGACGAGGTGATCTTCCGCGCCAACTCGGCGAAGTTTGCCAAGCAGTTCGGCGTCGAGGTCAAGGTCGACCTCGTGGGCTGGGAAGACATCACCCAGCAGACCGCCGTCTCCGCCAACACCGGCGCCGGCCCCGACGTCATCATCGGCTGGGCCGAGAGCCCGCACATCTATGCCGACAAGGTGCTCGAGCTCACCGACATCGCCGAGTATCTCGGCAAGAAGTACGGCGGCTGGGCGTTCCTCGGCGAGAAGTACGGCAAGAAGGCCAAGACCAACAACTGGATCGGCCTGCCGATGGGCGGCTCCGGTGGGCCTCTCATCTATCGCAAGTCGGCGCTCAAGGAAGCCGGCTACGACAAGATCCCGAACGATCACCCGGGCTTCCTCAAGCTCTGCCAGGACCTCAAGAAGATCAACAAGCCGGCAGGCTTCGCGCTCGGCAACGCGGTCGGCGATGCCAACGGCTTCGCCAACTGGATGCTGTGGAGCCATGGCGCGGCCCTCGTCGACGAGGGCGGCAAGGTCATGATCAACAGCAAGGAGACGATCAACGCGCTGAAGTACGTGAAGGAGCTCTATCCGAGCTTCATCCCGGGCACGATGTCGTGGAACGACATCAGCAACAACCGCGCCTATGCGTCGAAGGAGCTGTACCTCTCCTCCAACGGCGTGTCGCTCTACTTCTCGCTGAAGAACGACCCGGCGACCAAGGACGTGGCTGACGACACCGAGCATGCGAACCTCGTGCAGGGTCTCGCGCACTCGGCGCCGATGTCGGCCACCGTGCTGAACGGCATGGTGCTGAAGCACACCAAGTTCCCGAACGCGGCCAAGGCCTACCTCGCCTTCATGATGGAAGCCGAGCAGTACGATCCGTGGCTGAGCGGCTGCCTGGGTTACTGGGCGCATCCGCTCAAGGCCTACGGCAAGAGCAAGGTGTGGGACAGCGATCCCAAGATCACGATCTATCGCGACACCATGGATAACAAGTATTGGACCGGCTACAGCGGCCCGATCACCCAGGCCGCCGGCACCGTCCAGGCCGAATACATCATGGTGCAGATGTTCGCCTCCGTGGCTTCGGGCCAGTCGACGCCGGAAGACGCCGCCAAGGAAGCCGAGCGCCGCACCAAGCGCTACTACCGCTAACCGACGTTACGGGCGGCGCGACCACGACCGGTCGCGCCGTCCTCTCTCTTCGGAGGAAACATGACCGTCACCACGATGACCGATTGGACCCGCGCCCGGCCCCAGCCCAACTGGCTGGCGCGTCTGTTCGACTACAAGCCGTTCCTGGTCGTCGCCTGCCTGACACCGGCGCTCGGCCTGCTGCTGGTGTTCCTCACCTATCCGCTAGGCCTCGGCATCTGGCTATCCTTCACCGACACCAAGATCGGCCGCACCGGCGAGTTCGTCGGCCTCGACAACTTCGAGTACCTGCTGAGCGATCCGCAGTTCTGGAGCGCCGTCTTCTACAGCGTCTTCTATACCGCCGTGGCGACCTTCGGAAAATTTGCGCTGGGCCTTTGGCTGGCGCTGTTGCTGAACAACCACGTTCCGTTCAAGAGCCTGTTGCGCGCCATCATCCTGCTGCCGTGGATCGTGCCGACGGTGCTCTCGGCGCTGGCCTTCTGGTGGCTCTACGATCCGCAGTTCTCGATCTTCTCCTATCTCGCGATCGACATCCTGCATATCCGGAAGACGCCCTTCGACTTCTTGAGCACGATCTGGCCCGCGCGCTGGTCGCTGATCGCCGCCAACATCTGGCGCGGCATTCCCTTCGTGGCGATCTCGCTGCTGGCTGGCCTGCAGACCATCTCGCCGTCGCTCTACGAGGCAGCGCTGCTCGACGGCTCCACGGCCTGGCAGCGCTTCCGCTACATCACCTTCCCGTTGTTGCTGCCGATCCTGGCGATCGTTATGACCTTCTCGATCATCTTCACCTTCACCGACTTCCAGCTGGTCTATGCGATCACGCGCGGCGGTCCGCTGAATTCAACCCATCTGATGGCGACGCTGGCGTTCCAGCGCGGCATCTCGGGCGGCGAGTTGGGTGAGGGCGCGGCGATCGCCGTTGCCATGATCCCGTTCCTCGTGGCCGCCACGTTGTTCAGCTATTTCGCCCTCGCGCGTCGCAAGTGGCAGCAGGGAGAGGCCAATGACTGACGCGACTGCCGCCACTGCGGAGGCCTCGAAGGCCACCGTCACGCCCGACCAGATGTCGTGGGACAGCCGCACGCGGCGGATGATCACGATCTACCTGCCGTTGGCATTGTTCGTGATCGTGTTGCTGTTCCCGTTCTATTGGATGGCGATCACGTCGTTCAAGCCGAACGCCGAGCTCTACGATTACAAGAAGTTCAATCCCTTCCTGATCGGCAGCCCGACGCTCTACCACATCAAGCATCTGCTGTTCGAAACCGCCTATCCGCACTGGCTGGTCACGACCATGACCGTGGCCGTGTGCTCGACAACCCTGTCGCTATTCTCAAGCGTGTTGGCAGCCTACGCCATCCAGCGCCTGCGCTTCAAGGGCAGCCAGTACGTCGGTCTCGGCATCTATCTGGCCTACCTCGTGCCGCCGTCGATCCTGTTCATTCCGCTGGCGACCACGATCTACCAGCTCGGCCTGTTCGACTCGCCGCTGGCGCTGATCCTGACCTATCCGACCTTCCTGGTGCCGTTCAGCACCTGGCTGCTGATTGGCTACTTCAAGTCGATCCCTTACGAGCTGGAGGAATGCGCGCTGATCGACGGCGCGACACGCCTGCAGATCCTGCGCCGCATCACTTTGCCTCTGGCTGTGCCCGGGCTCATTTCGGCCGGCATCTTCTCGTTCACCCTGTCGTGGAACGAGTTCATCTATGCCCTGGCCTTCATCCAGAGCAGTGAGAAGAAGACCGTGTCGGTCGCCATCCTGACCGAACTCGTGTCAGGCGACGTCTACCAATGGGGCTCGCTGATGGCGGGTTCGCTGTTGGGCTCGTTGCCTGTGGCGCTCTTCTATTCGTTCTTCGTCGACTACTACGTCTCTTCCCTCACCGGCGCGGTGAAGGAGTAACGCTTCACGCCGTCGGAGATGGCGGCGTGGACGGATGCATCGGCTGCGGTGGCACGTCCTCGGGCGTGTTCGGTACGGGCATCTCCGGCGGCAGGGGCTGCCCCTTGCTCGGAGTAGGCGGTGTCGTCGGCAAATCGCCCGGTGGCATCGGTACGTCGCTCATGGTTCTCTCCCTGACGGGTTAAAAAGGAATGCCCGCCGGCGGCGGGCATTCCCTGTGTGCGATCGATGACGCAATCAGGCGCTAGCGCTTGTGATCATCCTTGTTCGCCTGCTGCCCGCCCGGCTTCTGGTCGGACTTGTGATCGGACTGACCTGGCTTCTTGTCCTGGCCCTGCTGGTTCTGCTGCTCGCGCTGCGGCTGCTCGCGCTGCTGTTGCGACGGGTTCTGGTCCTTGTTCTGCTGGTTCATGGCTCAGTTCCTCTCCTCGTTCGCTGCGGTGGCCGATGTGGCCGCCGTGGAGAGAAAACGCCCCCCGAAGGACAAGGGTTGCGGGCTTTTAAGCCGCAGATTTTCCGCAGAACACCTTGCATTTGGCCACTATTTGGCCAGCGCGGCACCGGGACGTGTACCGGCGTAGACGACGTCCAATCCAAGCACGGTGCGCAGTGCATTGGGCGCCATCAAGGTCGCGACGTCGGCAAGACTGGCGCCATTCGCGGGCGTCACGGTGAGTGTGATCGGTCCCTTGGGGGCGCGCCAATCGGTCATGAACGAGGCCACGGCGTCGAAGGCCTTCAGCGACTCGGCATCCTGTTGGCCGGCGAACGCCTGGATCGTCATCAATCCGATTGCCACGACTCCCTCCGGCGTATTGCCCTGGCTCTTGGCGCTGGTCTCGAGCACCCGGGCGACGATGCCTTTGTCGTCGATGGTGAGCGATGCCTTCTGCAGGCGACCGCTGTCGCGCGCACCTTCCACCGCACTTGCCTTGTCGTCGACGCCGTCGATCACCAGCGAGAGCGCGACGCTTCCCTGTCCGCGCAACGCGATCTCGAGCTTGTCGAGAGTGAGACGCTTGGCGGCGGGATCGAGCCGGTACTCCAGCACGATGTCGGCCGGCACCTTCGGCAGGCCGTAGGCAGCCAGCGAGCTGGCCGCGGCCTCGTCGCCGGTCACGCCTTCCAGCCTCATCTTGAGGAAGCGCGGAAGATCGTCCTTGTTGTCCTTCTTCAGCCGGTCGAAGTCGATTGCCTCGACTGTCACCTTCTCGATTTTGATCGTACTGGGCTTGTTGTCGGTCTGCGGCGTAGGTGGGACGACGGCCTCGACGTCCTTCAGCACGAAGCCCTGGTCGCCCAGCGGCTCGGCGCCGCGATAGGACAGTTTCTGAAATTCGAGCTGCGGCTTCACCTCGCGTTCGAAGCGCTGCAGACCGTTGTCGGCGAGCGCGCCCGTCGCCAGCGCGGCGGACGCGATCAGGCCGAACAGGAAGCTCTTCACGCTACGCCCCCTCATGCCATTGCCCGCCGGGCGAGTTGGGTGTCGACGCAAGTATCGAAGGAGATGTCACGGCTAAGGGTGCCGAAGGAACGCATCGAGGCATGCAGCCGGTCGTAGCCCTCGCGGCGGACCACCGGATCGGCGGCCCAGAGGCCGAGCGCACGGTAGCGATCGACGGCGGCGGCAAAGATCGTGGGCTCGACGGCGGGGAAGAAATCCTTGAGCACGCGGGCGATCTCGGTCGCGGGCGCGCCATTGAACCACTGCAGCGCGCGATGCATGCCGCGTGTCATCGCAAGCATCTCGTCGGAGCGCCGCTCGAGCGTCTCGCGCCGCGTCACCAGGGTCGTGTAGGCGGTCAGTCCGCGCGTCGCCGCGGCGTTCCAGATGTGACCGGCGCCCGAGGAAAGCAGACGCTCGGCATAGGGCTGGAAGACCTGGATCGCGTCGATCGTGCCGGCGCGCAGGGCTGCCTCGTTCTCTTCCATCGTGCGGTCGGTGATCCGGTCGAGCGACGTAGGATCGACACCAGCCCGCCTTATGTCGTCGGCGAGGCAGATCCACGGTGTGGGCACTTCGGACACGGTGGCGAGCTTCAGCGACGCAAGATCGGTGAAGCGGAAGTCGGGCCGGGGCTTGGCGCCAATGATGAAAAACGGATCGCGTGCGACGACGTCGCAGAAGCAGACGAGATCCGCCGAGGGCTCGCGATCGTGAATGATCATGACGCGCAGCGGCCCGCCCCACATCGCGTCGACCTCTCCGGCACGCAACGCCTTGGACGCTGCTTCAGGGCTCGGTGAGGGCTTCAGCACCACCTCGACACCGGCCTCGGTGAAAGCGCCGGTCGCGTAGGCGGCATAAAACGGAGAATAGAAGAACGCGCGGAAATTCTCGGACAAGACGATCGGCATCAGGACCCCTCACTGCCTCTGAGTTTATGTCGAAAACCCGGCTGCCGCCTTCTGTTTTCCATGCAACGGGCATTGTGCGGTGACGTTGATCCGAGGGGAAAAAAGTTTCACTCAGGAGGACGTCATGAATAAGCGACTGATCGTGCTCACGCTCGCCGCCGTTGCTGGTATTGCCAGCGTGGCGAACGCCCAGACCTATGACCCCAGCATCACCCGCGGCGAGCGCCGCGAGGATATGCGGGAAGACCGCCGCATGAACGAGCAGCATCCGACGGCGATGAAGGACGAATACGGCTTCCGTTACGACTCCAAGGGCGATCGTCTCGACGGCCGCGGCTACGTGACCGCGCCGCCGGTGACCCCGCCGGGCACGCCGGCCTTGCGCTAGCAATCGCCCATCAAGTTCCAAGAAAGCCCGGTGGCCTGGCGGTCGCCGGGCTTTTCTTTGCCAATCTCCCTACCCGTGCAATCCCTTTGCTTCCGTACGGCTTGGCACATAGAGTTTCGCCAGAGACAAAAAGGGGAAGCGAAACGTCATGAACATCATGAATTTGCGGCGCCGTCAGGCGATGGGATTGGCCGGTGCTGCCGCCATGTCGGGTGTCGCCCCCGCGCTGGCCCAGGAGCCGCCCAAGCCCGCCCAGATCGTGGTCAATCACTCGGGCGGCTCGATGGGCTCGGCGATGCGCAAGGCGTTCTTCACCGGCTACGAGAAGAAGTACGGGATCCGCGTGGTCGAGACCAGCCCGGCCGATTTCGGCAAGCTGCGGGCCATGGTCGATTCCGGCAACGTCGAATGGGATGTCACCGAGATCGGCGGCCAGGACGCGATCCGCGCGGTGGAGATGAAGCTGGTCGAGAAGATCGACGACAAGATCGTCGATCGTTCGAAGTATCCCGAAAAGGTGCGGACGCCGTACGTCTTCGCGTCGTCGGTCTACACCACGATCATCGGTTACCGGCCCGACGCCTTCAAGAACGACAGCCACCCCAAGAGCTGGGCCGACTGGTGGGACGTCAAGAAGTTCCCCGGCGCGCGCTCGATGCGCAACCACCCGACCGACAATCTCGAATTCGCGCTGATCGCCGACGGGGTGCCGATGGACAAGGTCTATCCCATCGACTTCGATCGCGCCTTCAAGAAGCTCGACCAGATCAAGCCGCACGTCAACGTGTGGTGGTCGACCGGCCAGCAGCCCGCCCAGCTCCTGCTCGACAAGGAAGTCGTGCTGGCGACCGGCTGGAACGGCCGCTTCTACGACATCATCAAGAAGGGCGGTCCGATCGCCATCGAATGGAACCAGGGCGCGCTGAAGCAGGGCAGCTTCGTCATTCCGCGCGGCGCCAAGAACGCCTACTGGGGCCAGAAGATGCTGGCCGAGATGTCGATCCCGCAGCAACAGGCGATCTATGCCAGCGAGCTCGGCTATCCCGGCCTCAACCTCGAGTCGTTGAACTACGTCGACGCCAAGGTGAAGCCCTTCCTGCCGACGCAGTACATCGACAAGCAGTTCTGGATCGACGATTCCTGGTACGCCGAGAACGGCACCAAGGCGCTGGAGCTGTGGAACGCATGGCTGTTGAAGAAGGCGTAGGGAGTGGCGACACGCCCAACTGGTCTCAAGGCGGCTGATCTCAAGGTCTCTGGCCTGCAGAAGCGCTACGGCGACGTCGTGGCGCTGGACGGCGTCTCGCTCGACATCGCGTCGGGCGAGCTGCTGACCATCCTCGGCCCCAGCGGCTCCGGCAAGACCACCTTGCTCAAGGTCGTCGCGGGTTTCGAAAAACCCGATGCCGGCGACGTGCGGATCGACGGCGCCGACATCACGGCGCTGCCGCCGGCCCGGCGCGACATCGGCATGGTTTTCCAGCACTACGCGCTGTTCCCGCATCTCACGGTGCGCGCCAACGTCGCCTTCCCGCTCGAAATGCGTAACGTCCCTCGGGCCGAGATCGACAAGCGGGTCAGCGAGACCCTCCAGCTTGTCGAGTTGGGGGGCTACGAGCAGCGGCTGCCCAAGCAGCTGTCCGGCGGCCAGCAGCAGCGCGTGGCGCTGGCACGCGCCATCGTCTTCAACCCGCGCCTCCTGCTGCTCGACGAGCCGTTCGGTGCGCTCGACCGCAAGCTGCGCGAGACCATGCAGCTCGAGGTGCGCCGCCTGCAGCGCAGGCTGGGGCTCACCACCATCTTCATTACCCACGACCAGGAAGAAGCCCTGGTCCTATCCGATCGAATCGCGGTGATGAACAAGGGCCGCATCCAGCAGGTCGCCACAACAACGGAGATCTACGAGCGGCCGGCCAACGATTTCGTCGCCGACTTCGTGGGCGAGAGCAACATCTTCCACGGCACGGTGACCGAGCCTGGCGTCGTGTCGCTGGAAGGCGGCCGGCGTCTGTTCGCCAATCATTCAGGCAAGGTCGGCCAGCGCATGGGCGTGCTGATGCGGCCGGAGCGTTTCGGGCGCGGCACCAACGTCTTTGCTGGCGAGGTCAAGGAGGCGGTCTATCTTGGCGTTTCCTTCAAGCTGCGAATCGCCTGCGACGACGGCCTCGAATTGATCGTGCGCCAACCGGCGCGCGGTCCTTTGCCGGCGCCCGGGACGCGCGTCAACGTGGCGATCGAGCCCGAGGACATCCATGTCTTCTAGGTGGCTCGGCGCCTGGCCCGCGATACCGGCGCTGCTCCTGCTGTTCGTGTTCTTCCTGTATCCGGTCGTGCGCATGCTGGGCTTCAGCATCGAGGGCGGCACGCTCGACTGGTACACCAAGGCGCTGGGCGAGAGCCTCTACCTGCAGGTGTTCTGGAACACGTTCGAGATCGCCTTCTGGGTCACGTTGATCTGCCTGCTGCTGGGCTATCCGCTAGGCTTCCTGCTGGCGACGACGACGCCAGGCTGGGCGACGGTCGGCTTTATCTTCGTGCTGCTGCCGCTCTGGACCTCGGTGCTGGTGCGCACCTATGCGTGGATGGTGCTGCTGGGCCGCAACGGCGTGTTCAACCGCATGATGCTGGAAGCGGGGCTGATCTCCGATCCGGTGCCGATGCTCAACAATTTCTCGGGCGTGCTGATCGGCATGGTTCATGTGCTGCTGCCGTACATGGTGTTGCCGATCTACGGTGCGGTGCGCCGGGTCGACCCGGCGCTGGTGTCGGCGGCCGAGGGGCTGGGCGCCTCCAATTCCCGCATCTTCCGGCGCGTCTATCTCCCGCTCACCCTGCCGGGCATCTTTGCCGGTTCGGTGATCGTCTTCGTGCTGTCGCTGGGCTTCTTCATCACACCGGCGCTGCTGGGCGGCGGACGGGTGGTGATGCTGGCCGTGATGATCGAGCAGCAGATCCACCAGACGCTGAACTGGCCGTTTGCCGCGGCGCTCTCTGCCGTGCTGCTGGTCTTTACGCTGGCCGTCTATGCCGCCGCACAGCGCTTCACCCGGAGCGCCGACGCATGAGCCGCCGGGCGCTCGTGGTGGCGTGCACCGCCATCTACATCTTCCTGATGTTGCCGCTGCTCGTGGTCTTCCCGATCTCGCTCAGTTCGGCCGCCTACATGCAGTTCCCGCCGCCCGGCTTCAGCTGGCAATGGTACGAGCGCTATCTCGACGATCCGCAGTGGATCGATGCCACGGTACGCTCGCTCTATGTCGCCGTGGCGACCGCGATCCTGGCGCTGGCGCTGGGCGTGCCGCTGGCCTTCAGCCTGGTGCGCGGGAAGTTCCCGGGCCGTTGGCTGGTCGACCGGATTGCGCTCGCGCCCCTGATCGTGCCGACGATCATCGTCTCGGTCGCCGTCTACGGCCTGTTCGCCAAGCTGAAGCTGATCGGCGAATGGTACGGGCTGGTGATCGCCCACACGGTGCTGGCGCTGCCGTTCGTGGTGCTGGTGATGAGCGCGGGCCTGCGCGACTTCGACCGCGCGCTCGAGCAGGCGGCCGAGGGGCTGGGCGCCTCCCGGGCGCGGACGCTGCTCAAGATCACCTTGCCGCTGCTGCGCCCGAGCCTGGTCTCGGCCGGGCTGCTGGCCTTCATCTCGTCGTTCGACGAGCTGGTGGTCGCTTTGTTCCTCGCGGGTCCGAACATGACCTTGCCGAAGAAGATGTTCGACAACATCCTGATGGAGATTGATCCGACCATCGCCGCGGTATCGGTGATGCAGATCCTGCTGGTGTCGGTCGTCCTGATCCTGATCGGTCGCTTCGGACGCGGCCTGAGCAACAGCGCGCGTTGAGTTAACGGGGAGTTCCATGGCCGACAGCATCTTCCACAAGGACTTCAAGGCGCTGCCGTGGTGGTGGGAGTGGTGGCATCCCAACAACGAGCTGTCGCAGGACCCGCCGCGCAAGACCGATGTGCTGGTGATCGGCGCGGGCTATGGCGGTCTCTCGACCGGACTCGAGTTGGCGCGCTCGGGCGTCGACGTCACGGTGCTGGAGCGCGGCGACTTCGGCGTCGGCGCCTCGACGCGCAACGGCGGCGGCGTCTCGGGTGGCACGACCATGGGCAAGGGCTTCTCCGGCAAGGGCGTCGGCGGCGACCCCGACGCCTGGAAGAAGATCATGCAGCGCATGCTGACCGATGCAGCCGACTCGCTCAGCCAGGTCGAGACGGTGATCCAGCGCGAGGGCATCGAGTGTTACTGGCGCCTGAACGGCCGCTTCAGCGCCGCCTACACGCCACGCCATTTTGCCGAACAGGCGGCCAAGGTCGCCACCTACAACGACACGGCGAAGCTCGGCACCTACATGATCCCGCGCGAGCAGCAGCGCGAGGAGATCGCCTCGGACTATTACCATGGCGGCATGGTCGTCGAGCGTACCGGCCAGCTCCATCCCGCGCTCTACTACGGCGGCCTGTTGAAGGCCGCCAGCCGCGCGGGCGCCAAGCTTTGCGCCAATTGCGACGCCGAGAAGATCGAGCGCAAGACGAACGGCTTCACGGTGCTCACGTCCAAGGGCCCGATCGAGGCACGCGAGGTGGTGATCGCCACCAACGGCTATACGACCGACGTGACGCCCAGCCTGAAGCGCCGGCTGATCCCGGTGGCCAGCCACATCATCGCCACCGAGGAACTGCCGGAAGACCTCGTGCAGAGCCTGATCCCCAAGAACCGCGTCGTCAGCGATACCAAGCGGGTGCTTTGCTACTATCGCCAGTCGCCCGACAACAAGCGCGTGATCTTCGGCGGCCGCGCCCGCTTCACGCAGGTCACGCCCGAGGTGAGCGCGCCCGTCCTGCACGGCTACATGCTGGAGCGTTGGCCGCAGCTCAAGGGCGTGAAGGTGACCCACGCCTGGACCGGCAACGTGGCCTTCGCCTTCGACTTCCTGCCGCACATGGGCAAGGAGCAGGGCATGCATTACCTGATGGCCTGCAACGGCTCGGGCGTGGCGATGATGTCGTACCTGGGATACCAGACCGCCAAGAAGATCGTCGGCGGCTCGAACCAGCCGATCAACGCCTTCGACGAGCAGGATTTCCCCTCGGTGCCGTTCTACAACGGCAATCCCGAATGGATCCTGCCCTTCGTCGGCGCGTGGTATCGCACGCGCGACTGGATCGATCGCAAGAGGGCGTGAGAGGTCTTTAGCGATCGGACACGAGACGTTCGCGGCCGAGCGCGGTGACAGCGACCTGGCCATCGATCTCGGCGATCAGTTCGAGGTCGAACAGGCGGGAGCGATGATCGTGCGGCAAGGCCAATAGCTTGCCGTCCTGCAGATCGCGCAGCGACGCCAATTCGGTTTGCTTGAGGGGCGCGATCAGACCGCGCGGCGACGTTCGAATGTCGCGAACCATGTGAGCCTCCGTTTCGTGTCGGGGTAAAACGCGACACGCTTGCGAAGGTTGGATGTGATATTCTCAGGGCAGCCGGAACTGCCCCTGAATGCGCATAATTTCAGTCACCCTGCGCCGCGTGCAGTATCGCCGGTGAATCGAGCAAAGAGAGCAGGACCTGCTCCAGCGCGTCTGCCTCCACTGGCTTCTGCAGCAGCGGCACGTTGGCGTAGCGCCGGTCGATGCTGTCGCGCTGATAGCCGGTGACGAAGGCGAAGGGCACGCCGCGCGCGATCAGCAGGTCGGCTAACGGCTCCGCCAACTCGCCCGCCAGGTTGAAGTCGAGCAAGGCGCCGTCGAAGCGTTCGCCATGGGCCGCCGCAATGCCATCGGACAAGCGGGCGTAGGGCCCCGACACGCGCGCGCCCAGTTGCTCCAGGATATTCTTGGCCATCATCCCGACCAGGAACTCGTCTTCCACCATCAGCAGGTGCTTGCCGGCCAGGCTGCGTGGCCGGTCGGCAACTTCGGGCTTGGCGACGGCCTTCGCCACCTCGGGCTCGGGTTCCGGCGTGACGATCTGCGCCCGCGGAATCGAGAGGCGACAGTGGAGTCCCTCGGGGCGCCAGTCGTAGACGACACCGCCCCTGAATTGCGCCTCGATGCTCGACCGCACGATGCTGAGGCCAAAGCCCAGCGCCGATGGGGGCGCTGCCGCCGGCCCGCCGGTCTCGCGCCATTCGATCTCCAGCGCACTCTCGCCGATCGACCAGGTCAGCCGCAGTCGGCCGCTGTCCGCAGAGAGAGCGCCGTACTTGGCCGCATTCGTCGCCAGTTCGTGCAGGGCCAACGCTACGGCTTGCGCGGTCGACGGCAGCAGCATCGCTGCCGGCCCCTCGGCCACGACGCGATCGCCACCGTCGGTGCGGTAAGGGGCCAGCTCCTCGTCGACGATGCGACAGAGATCGGCACCCTCCCAATGCGTCGCGGACAACAGATTATGCGTCGCCGCCAGAGCATGGATGCGCCCCTCGACGATGGAGATGAAGTCGGGCGTGGAACGCGCCTTGGTCAGGCGCAGCACCGAGAGCACGACGGCCAGCGTGTTCTTGGCCCGGTGGTCGACTTCGCGCGCCAGCAGGAGCTGGCGTTCCTCGGCGCGCTTGCGGTCGGTGATGTCGACGCTGACGCCGTTCAGCCGCGTGACGTTGCCGTCGGCATCGCGCGTGATGGCGGCCGAGCCGTAGCACCAGCGCAATTCGCCGTCCGGTCGCACGATCCGGAACTCCGCCTGGTAGCGGTCGCTGGAGGCCCGGAGCGCGCCTTCGAGCGGATGCTTGTCGCGATCGTCGGGATGGACGATGTCGAGGATCTGCAGGCGCGTCGGCTCGAGGATCTCGGGCGCGATCCCGTAGATGCGGTGTTGGCCGGTGTCCCATTCGAGATGGTTGGTCGCGGGATCGAATTCCCACGAGCCCATATCGCCGGCGGAGAGAGCAAGCGAGCGGCGCTCCTCGCTGCGGCGCAGGCGATCGGTCTGCGCCTCGAGCTCGGCGGTGCGGGCGGTGACCCGCTGCTCGAGCTGGGCGTTGAGGGCTTCGAGCTGGCGGGTCTTGCGATAGAGCTCGGTGAAGACCTTGACCTTGGCGCGCAGGACCTCGGGCACCACCGGCACGGTCACGTAATCCACGGCGCCGATCTCGTAGCCGCGCAGATGGTCGGTCTCGGCGATCTGCACGCCCGAGACGAAGATCATCGCGAGCTTCTGGAAGCGCGGATGCTCGCGGATCATGGCGGCGAGCTGGAAGCCGTCGATCTGGGGCATCACCACGTCGATCAGGACGACGGCGACGTCGGTCTTGAGCAGCACGCCCAGCGCCTCGTGCGGCGAGTTGGCCTTGATCAGGTTTTCGCCCAGCTCGCCCAGGATCACCTCGTAGGCGAGCAGCTTGGCCTGCTGGTCGTCGACCAGCAGGATATTGACCTTGTCCGCCAGTGCCGGCACGGGGGCTGATCGGTTGTACATCTAGCGATGGAGCCAGAGGCGAAGCGCGCTGAACAGCTGCTCGGTGTTCACCGGCTTGGCGAGGTAGTCCGAAGCGCCGGCCTCGAGGCATTTCTCGCGATCACCTTTCATCGCCTTGGCGGTCAGCGCGATGATCGGCAGGCGTCGCAGGTTGGGCTTGCCGCGGATCTGCGCGATCGTCTCGTAGCCGTCCATCTCCGGCATCATGATGTCCATCAGCACGATCGCGACCTCGGGCGAATTCTCGAGGATCGAGATCGCCTCCTGGCCGGTCGTCGCGGTCAGCACGTTCATGTTGCGCCGCTCGAGCGCGCTCGAGAGGGCAAAGATGTTGCGGGTGTCGTCGTCGACCACCAGCACGGTGCGGCCGGCCAGCATCTCATCGGAGGCGTGTAGGCGCTCCAGCATGCGCTGCTTGTCGGGCGACATGTCGGACGCGATCTGGTGGAGGAAGAGCGCGGTCTCGTCGAACAGCCGCTCCGGCGATGCCGCGCCCTTGACCACGATCGAGCGCGCCATGGTGTGGAGGCGGGCATCTTCTTCCGGCGTCAGGTCGCGGCCGGTGAAGACGACGACCGGCAGATCGGTCAGCGCGGGATCCTTCTGGATTTCCTCCAGCACCTCGAAGCCGGTCATGTCGGGCAAGCGCAGGTCGAGCACCATGCAGTCGAAGCCACCGGTGCGCAGCTTCTCGAGCGCGCCGCGACCGGTATCGGCCGATTCGATCTCGATGTCGGGATGCGACAGCAGCTCGGTGACGCCAAAGCGCTCGGCTTCGTTGTCCTCGGCGATCAGCAGCCGCTTCTTGCGCGGCTTCACATAGTTGTTGATGCGGGAAAGGGCAGCGCTCAGCCCCTCTGTTGTCGTAGGCTTGTTGAGATAAGAGAAGGCGCCGCGCGCCAGGCCCTGCTGGCGATCCTCGTCCATGCTCAGAATCTGCACCGGGATGTGCCGTGTCTCCAAGGTGCGCTTGAACTGGCTGAGCACATTCCAGCCCAGCATGTCGGGCAGGAAGATATCGAGCGACATGGCGACTGGCTTGTATTCGAGCGCGAGATCGAGCGCCTCCGCGCCGCGCGCCGTCACCAGCGCCTTGAGGCCGGCCGCATGCGCGGCGTCGACCAGGATGCCGGCGTAGTTCGGATCGTCCTCGACGATCAAAAGCGAGCGTTCGCCGGGCTGCAGGTTGTGGCGATCGTCCGGGAACTGATCGACCAGCGCGTCGGGCAGGGCGACCTGCGGGATCGGAAGGCTGCCGGGGGCGGGCGCGCGCACGGCGGTGCGCGGTCCGGTGTACATGGTGGGCAGGAAGAGGGTGAAGGTGCTGCCCATGCCGGGCGTGCTGCGCAGTGCCAGCTCGCCGCCTAGCAGGGTCGCGAGCTCGCGGCTGATGGCAAGACCCAGGCCCGTGCCGCCGTACTTGCGGCTGGTCGAGGCATCGGCCTGCTGGAACGCCTCGAACACGATCTTCTGCTTCTCTGGCGGGATGCCGACGCCGGTGTCGGTGACTTCGAAGGCCACCACCGAGCTTGCCTGGCTGAGCGTCGTGTTGTCCGGACGCCAGCCGCCGCGCACCGGCAGCACGCGCAGCCGCACGCTGCCTTGGGCGGTGAACTTCAGCGCGTTGGACAGCAGGTTCTTCAGGATTTGCTGCAGGCGCTTGGAATCGGTCACCAGGCTGCGGGCGAGGTTGGGGTCGACCTGGACATCGAACGTCAGGCCCTGCGATTCGGCCTGGTGGCGGAACGGGCGCGCCACGGTCTCGGCGACGTTGGTGAAGAAGATTTCCTCGGCGTCGACGGTGACGGTGCCGGACTCGATCTTGGAGAGATCGAGGATGTCGGAGATCAGGTTCAACAGGTCGGTGCCGGCGCCGTGGATGGTGCGGGCGAACTCGACCTGCTTGGGCTCAAGGTTGCCCTGCGGATTGTCGGCCAGCTGCTGGCCCAGGATCAGGATCGAGTTGAGCGGCGTGCGCAGCTCGTGGCTCATGTTGGCCAGGAACTCCGACTTGTAGCGCGAGGTCAGTGCCAGCTCGGTCGCTTTCTCTTCCACGGCGCGGCGGGCCTGCTCGATCTCCTGGTTGGCGCGCTCGACCTCGTCGTTGCGCTCGGCGAGCTGCTGCGCCTTCTGTTCCAGCTGCTCGTTGGTCTGCTGCAGCTCGCCCTGCTGGCTTTGCAGTTCGCCGGCGAGCTTCTGGCTCTGCTGCAGCAGGTCCTCGGTCTGCATGGTGGCTTCGATCGAGTTGAGCACGATGCCAATCGAGGCGGTGAGCTGCTCGAGGAAGGCGATCTGCAGCTCGGTGAAGTGGCTGAGCGACGCCAGTTCGATGACGGCCTTGACCTGGCCTTCGAACAGCACCGGCAGGACGATGATGCTCTTGGGCGAGGCCTTGAACAGGCCCGAGGTGATCGGCCGGGCCGCCGCGGGCACATCGGAGATCAGGATCTGGCGGCGGTCGGCGGCGCACTGGCCGATCAGGCCTTCACCGATGCGCACCGTGTCGGGATGGCCGTCGCCTGCCGAGTCGGCATAGACCGACAGGAGGCGCAGAGTGGAATCGCTCTCGTTCTGCGTCTGGTAGATCACCGCCTGATGCGCGCCGACCAACGGCGTCAGTTCCGAGAGCATCAATCGGCCCACGGTGCCGAGATCGCGCTGGCCTTGCAGCATGTTGGTGAACTTCGCGAGGTTGGTCTTCAGCCAGTCCTGCTCGGTGTTGCGCTCCGTCGTGAGACGGAGATTGTCGATCATGGTGTTGAGCTTGTCCTTGAGCTCGGCCACCTCGCCCAGCGCATCGACCTGAATGGAGCGCGTCAGGTCGCCCTTGGTCACGGCGGTCGCCACTTCGGCGATGGCGCGGACCTGGGTGGTCAAGTTCGCGGCCAGCATGTTCACGTTGCCGGTGAGATCCTTCCACGTGCCGGCGACTCCGGGCACTTGGGCCTGGCCGCCCAGTTTGCCTTCGGTGCCGACCTCGCGCGCCATACGGGTCACTTCGCCGGCGAAGCCGTTCAACTGATCGACCATCGTATTGATGGTCTCCTTCAACTGGAGAATCTCACCGCGCACGTCGACGGTGATCTTCTTCGACAAGTCACCGTTGGCCACGGCGGTCGTCACTTCGGCGATGTTGCGGACCTGGGTCGTGAGGTTCGCGGCCAGCAGGTTCACGTTATCGGTCAAATCTTTCCACGTGCCGGCAACGCCGGGCA
>CAIKZO010000089.1 GCA_903832005.1 Enhydrobacter aerosaccus
GCGGTCCGGAAGACGTTACTTCGCCTTGTCGATGAATGTCGCCAGCGTGATGTCCTTGTCGGTGACGCCCCCGGAATCGTGGGTTGAGAGCGTGATCTCGACCTTGTTGTAGACGTTCGACCACTCGGGATGGTGGTCGGCCTTTTCGGCCGCCATCGCCACGCGGGTCATAAAGCCCCAGGCTTCGTTGAAGTCGGCGAACTTGAAGCTCTTATGGATCGCCTCGTGATTGGCTGACTGTTTCCAGCCCTCCAGTTTCGCCACCGCATCGTCCAGCGCTTTTCCCGTCATTTTGGCGGCCATCTCTCAATCCTCCCTTGTGGCGCGAAGCTTGCCTGAATTGGTCCCACCGGCCTAGGGTCGGTCAGATTCATCAGGAGGCTTCCGTGAAAATTTCCCGTCGCACCGCTCTTCTCGCCGCCTCGTCGGCGGCTCTCGCGCGGCCAGCCTTCGCCGAAAAGAGCACCGACACGCTCCGTATCCAGTTCAACGACGCGGTGCCCAACATCGACATGTACTTCAACAGCCAGCGCACCGGGCTGATCCTGGCGCATCACTGCTGGGACATGCTGGTCCATCGCGACCCGGCCACCTTCGAGAGCAAACCGCTGCTCGCGACCGACTGGAAGCTGGTCGACGACACGACGCTCGATATGAACATCCGCCAGGGCGTGAAGTTCCACGACGGGAGCCCGCTCACCGCCGAGGACGTGGTCTACACCTTCAACATGGCGCTCAATCCCGAGAGCAAGGTTTCCGTGCCGTCGAACTATGCGTGGATCGACAAGGTCGAGAAGACCGGCGACTTCGCCGTCCGCATCAAGATGAAGAAGCCGACGCCGGCGGCACTCGAATACCTCACGATGGTCTGCCCGATCCATCCCAAGGCCTATCGCGAGAAGGTCGGTCCCGAGGGCTTCGCCACGGCGCCGATCGGCGCCGGCCCGTACAAGATCACCAGGAACGAGCAGGGCAAGGAAGTGGTCTTCGAGAAGTTCGCCGACTATTGGCAGGGCTCGCCGAAGACGGCGTCGATCAAGAATCTCAACGTGCGCTTCGTGCCGGACATCGCGACCTCGATGACCGAGCTGCAGGCCAAGAAGGTCGACTGGATCTGGAACATCAATCCCGACCTGTTCGACAACGTGAACCGGATCCCGTTCCTGACCGCGGTGGCGCAGGAATCGATGCGCGTCGGCTATCTGTCGATCGACGCCGCGGGCCGTTCGGGCGCCGACAATCCGTTGACCAAGGTCAAGGTGCGCCAGGCGATCTGGTACGCGATCAACCGCAAGGAATTCGCCGACAAGCTGGTGGGGGCGGGCAGCCGCGTGCCGCCGGCACCGTGCTTCCCGAGCCAGTTCGGCTGCGATGCCGATGCCGCCGTGAAGTACGACTACGATCCCAAGAAGGCGAAGGAGCTGCTGGCCGAGGCCGGCTTCCCCAACGGCTTCGAGGTCGAGATGGTGAGCTACGTCCAGCCGACGTCGTGGGGCGCGGCGATCCAGAACTACCTCGCGGCTGTCGGCATCAAGGTCAAGATCAACCAGCTCCAGGTCTCGCCCGCCATCACCAAGGCGCAGAAAGGCGATGCGCCGCTCTACATGGCGAGCTGGGGCAGCTATTCGATCAACGACGTGTCGGCGATCCTGCCGGTCATGTTCGGCGAGGGTGCGCTCGACAATTATTCCAAGGACCCCGAGATCGAGAAGCTGCTGAAGGACGCCGGCAACACCTCCGACAAGGACGTGCGGCTCAAGGCCTATTCCCAAGTCATCAAGATCGCGACCGAGAAGGCCTATTGGCTGCCGATCCACACCTATGTGAACCGCTACGCCTACATCAAGGATCTCGAGTTCAAGACCTATCCCGACGAGTTCCCGCGCTTCTATCTGGCGAAGTGGAAGTGACGCGCGCGTAGCGCGCGTCACCCCGAGCGAAGCCGAGGGGTCTCTCATGGCGAGCGCCGCCGGAAAGAGATCCCTCGGCTACGCTCGGGATGACGGTGATCGTGTAGCCCCGATAAAATCCACGAACGCGCGCAGCGGTGCCGGCAGATAGCGTCGGCCCGGGTAGTAGAGGAACGGGCCGGGGAAGCGTTGCCACCACGGCTCGAGCACGGGCTCGAGGGCCCCGCTGTCGAGATGCGGCTGCAGCCAATCCTGGAACAGGCCGACGATGCCGGTGCCGGCGATCGCCGCTTCGACGGCAAGATCGGTGGCGGCGCCGGCGGTGACGATCAGTGGACCGGCAGGATCTATCTTGACGATCTCGCCGCGCCGCTCGAACTCCCAGGTGATCATCGCGCCGCTCCGAAACCGGCTCTGCAGGCAGGCGTGCTGCAGCAGCTCGCGCGGATGCTTCGGGCGGCCGTGCCGGTCGAGATAGGCGGGTGACGCGGCCGTCGCGAAGCCTTGCTCGCGCGGCCCGATCGGCACGGCGATCATGTCCTGCTCCAGCCGCTCGCCATAGCGGATACCTGCGTCGCAGCCGGCGGTGAGGATATCGACGAAGCTTTCTTCCACGATCACGTCGAGACGGATATCGGGATAGGCCGCGAGGAAGGGCGGCACGATGCGTGGCAGGACGAGGCGCGCCACGCTGCCGGGCACGTTCAGCTTCAGCGTACCCGCAGGCCGGTCGCGAAAGCCGTTCACCACGTCGAGCGCGGCTTCGACTTCGCCCAACGCCGGGCTGAGACGGTCGAGCAGCCGGGCGCCGGCTTCCGTCGGCGCGACGGAGCGGGTCGTGCGGTTGAGCAGCCGTACGCCCAGCCGCGTCTCAAGGCGGCGCACGGCTTCGCTGAGACCAGAGGCGCTCTGCCGGCTGGTCCGGGCGGCATCGCGAAAGCCGCCGGCGCGCGCCACCGCGACGAAGGCCGTCAGGTCATCGAGGTCGGTTTTCATTGTGCGAATTCCCGTACGGCCTGTGCCGATTATATCCCATTATCGCGCAAGTCGGCAGGTCCTACATCCCCTCTACTCAACCCGGGAGACGGAAATGACCGACATCGGCAAAGCAGGAACATTCAAGCTGGGCGATCGCGCGGTGAAGCGCATGGGCTACGGCGCCATGCAGCTGGCCGGGCCGGGAGTCTATGGCCCACCGAAGGACCCGAAGGCCGCCGTCGAGGTGCTGCAGGCGGCGGTCGCGCGCGGTGTCGACCATATCGACACCAGTGACTTCTATGGGCCGCACGTCGTCAACCAGCTGATCCGCAAGGCGCTGCATCCCTACGTGAAGGACCTCACGATCGTGACCAAGATCGGTGCGCGCCGCGGGCTCGAGGGATCGTGGGACAAGGCCTTCTCGGCCGAGGAGCTGACGAGCGCGGTCCACGACAACATTCACAATCTCGGTGTCGAGGCGATCGATGTCGTGAACCTGCGCATCATGATCGATCCTCACGGCCCGGCCGAAGGCTCGATCGAAGCGCCGCTCGCCGTGCTGGCGGATCTGCAGCGGCGCGGGTTGGTGCGCCACATCGGCCTCAGCAACGTGACCTCGAAGCAGGTGGCCCAGGGCCGCGCGATCGCGTCGATCGTCTGCGTGCAGAACCAGTACAATCTGGCGCACCGCGGCGACGATGCGCTGATCGACGAGCTCGCGGCGGCCGGAATAGCCTATGTGCCGTTCTTCCCGCTGGGCGGCTTCTCGCCGCTTCAGTCGACGTCGCTGTCTGATGTTGCCAAGGGATTGAAGGCCACCCCACTGCAGGTGGCGCTCGCCTGGCTGCTGAAGCGCGCACCCAACATCCTGCTGATCCCCGGCACCTCGTCGGTCGGACATCTTCAGGAAAACCTCGCGGCGGCAGGCCTCGCGCTGCCGGCCGACGCGATGGCCGTGCTCGACAAGATCGGCCGCAGCTAGGCCACAGCAATGCCGAGGCGCGCGCCCACCCGACGGGCGGTCGCCTCGCGTTGTGCGGTGATGCCCGCCACCGCCTGCCGCGACTGCTGCAGGATCGCGGGCGGGGCGCTTTCGGGCGTGCCGCTGTCGAACGGCGGCTCGGGCGCGTATGCCATGTAGAGCTGGATCGACTTGGCGACATCCTCGCCGCGCAATTCGGCCGCCAGCCGCAGCGCGCCATCGATGCCGGCGGTGACACCGGCCGCGAACACCCAGTTGCCGTCGACGATCACGCGCTCGTTGACGGGGATCGCGCCGAAGAACGGCAGCAGGTGGAACGAGGCCCAGTGCGTCGTCGCGCGCCGTCCCTTGAGAAGCCCGGCCGCGCCGCACAGCAGCGCGCCGGTGCAGACCGAGAACACGCTCTGCGCACCGCCGGCCTGGCGGCGGATCCAGTCGAGTACTTCTTCGTCTTCCATCAGTGCTTCCTGGCCGAAGCCACCCGGCACATGCAGCACGTCGAGCGGCGGCGCGTCGGCCAGGGTGGCGTCGGGCACCAGTTGCAATCCCTTCACGTCGCGGATCGGTGCGGTCGTCTTGCCGTAGAGCCGATAGGTCGCGTTCGGGAGGCGCGACAGCACCTCGAACGGGCCGGTGAGGTCGATCTGGTCGAGCCCCTCGAACAGGAGGGAGCCGATCTGCAGATGGGTGTCGGGCGCGATCATCGAGGCCTCCGGGGCAGGGCAAGGGATGGCGCGACCCTACTCCGTGGTGTTTTGGCGGAAAGAAGAAAGAGTATCTTATTTCTGCCAAAAATGCGGGAGGTAGGGAAGGAGTGGTGAGATTTGAGACAATTGCTCTAAAAGCCTTGTGCCATCGTTATCCCGAGGTGTCTCAGGATCTTGAGACACTTTGGAGAGTCACGGCACCAAGAGACATTCCACGCCACCGCCCGGTCTGGGCTTGAGCGGCGGCCTCTCGACCGAGCAGCGCGGCTCGGCAATCGGGCAGCGCGGATGGAAGCGGCAGCCGGGCGGGATGTTGGCGGGATCGGGCAGCGTGTCGCCCAGGCCCACGTCGGGCACGCCGAGGCCGGGCTCGGGCGTCAGCACGGAGGCCAGTAGCGCCTTGGTGTACGGGTGCTCGGGATGGGCGAACAGTGTTTCGGTCGGCTGGCGCTCGACGAAGCGGCCGAGATACATTACCGCCACGTCGCTCGCGACATGCTCGACCACCGCGAGATTGTGGCTGATGAAAAGGTAGGTGAGGCCGAGGTCTTTTCTCAGCTCGGCCAGCAGGTTCAGGATCTGCGCCTGCACCGAGACGTCGAGTGCCGAGGTCGGCTCGTCGCACACCACGATGCGTGGCCGCAGTACGAGGGCGCGCGCGATGGCGACGCGCTGGCGCTGGCCGCCCGACAGTTCGGTCGGCAGCCGCGTGCCTTGTTCGCGGGAGAGGCCGACGCGCTCCAGCATCTCCTCGACCCGGGTCGTGACCGTGGCGCGGTCGAGCGTGCCTTGCGCGATCAGCGGCATCGCCACGATGTCGCGTACCCTAGTCAGCGGATTGAGCGAGGAGAAGGGATCCTGGAACACCGGCTGGATCAGCCGCGCGCGCGCCTTGCGATCCATGGCGAGGATCTTCTGGCCCTCGACGGTGATCTCGCCGGCGCTCGGTTCGAGCAGCCCGAGGATCAGGCGCGCGGGGGTGGACTTGCCGCAGCCCGATTCGCCCACGACGCCCAGCACGCCGCCCTGGGGCACGCTGAATGAGACATCGTCGACCGCCACGACATGGCGGGGCTTGCTCAGCAGCCCGTCCTTCACGAGGAAGGTCTTGCGTACGCCTTTGACTTCGATCGCGATCGGCGCCGTCATGCGGGCAACCGGCAGAGGAAGTCGTGCGTGCCGCCTGCGTTGTGGCGCGGCACGGCATGGGCGCAGGTCTCGTCGGCGAAGCCGCAGCGCTCACGGAAGGCGCAGCCTTCGAAGCCCGGCCCGATGCGCGGCACCGTGCCCGGGATCGAGCCCAGCGGCTGGTCGCGTTGGATCTTGCCGGGCACCGGCACGCAGCGCAGCAGGCCTTGCGTGTACGGATGCTTCGGATTGGCGAACAGGTCTGCGGTCGCCGCACTCTCGACGACTTCGCCCGCGTACATCACCGACACGCGGGTGGCGATGCGGGCCACGATGCCGAGATCGTGCGTGATCAGCAGCAGGCCGAGGCCAAGGTCGCGTTGCAACGTTGCGAGCAGGCGCAGGATCTGGGCTTGCACCGTGACGTCGAGCGCCGTCGTGGGTTCATCCGCAATAAGCAGCTTGGGCTCGCACATCAGCGCCATGGCGATCATGACCCTCTGGCGCAGGCCGCCCGAGAGCTGGTGCGGGAACTGGCCCAGCCGCAGGCCGGGCGCCGTGATGCCGACGCGCGCCAGCAGGTCGGCGGCGCGGTCGGTCGCTTCGCGCTGGCTCACCTTGCGATGACGGCGCAGGCCCTCGGTCATCTGCGAGCCCACCGTGTAGGCGGGGTTCAGGCTGGTCATGGGCTCCTGGAAGATCATGGCCATCTCGTTGCCGCGCAGCCGTGCCATCGCCTTGTCGGAGAGGCCGCGCAGATCGTTGCCCTCGAAGCTGAGGCGCTGGGCCCGGCGCCGCGCGCCGCGTGCCAGCAGGTCCATGATCGAGAGCGCCGTCACCGACTTGCCGCAGCCCGACTCGCCTACCAGGCAGTGGGTCTCGCCGCGCTCGACAGTGAAGGAGGTGCCGCGCACGGCCGCGACCTTGCCGCCGAAATCGACTTCGAGTCTCTCGACTTCGAGCAGGGCACTCACCTCAGCGCTCCCGCGTGCCGAAGGCGTCGCGCAAGCCGTCGCCCAGCAGGTTGATGCCGAGCACCAGCACGAACAGCGCCACGCCCGGGATCATGATCACCCACGGGCTGAAGAACATGTAGTCCTTGGCCTCCGAGATCATCAGGCCCCACGACGGCAGCGGCGGCGGCACGCCAAGGCCCAGGAACGACAGCGCTGCCTCGAGCAGGATGGCGAGCGCGATCTCGAGCGTCGCCACGACGACGAGATGGCTGGCGATATTGGGCAATACCTCGCGCGTAAGAATGCGGAAGCGCGAGCAGCCGGCGCACCAGGCCGCCGAGACGAAGTCGAGGTTGCGCACCTGCATGGTGGTCGAGCGCGCCACCACGGCGAAGCGATCCCACAGCAGGAGGCCGAGCGTGAGGACCAGCAGCGTCATCGAGCTGCCGAGCAGGCCGACCACCGCAAGCGCCACCAGCACGACGGGCAGCGACAGGCGCGTCGTGATGGCGAACAACACCGCGTCGTCGACCCGGCCGCCCATGAAGCCGCCCAGGATCCCCATCGTGATGCCGATCAGGCCCGAGACGATCGAGACCGTGACGCCGATCGTCATCGAGATGCGGCAGCCGTAGATCAGGCGGGCGAGATAGTCGCGGCCGAGCTGGTCGGTGCCCAGCAGATGCTGCGGATCGGTGCCCTCCATCCAGAACGGCACCAGCAGGCGCTTGCCGAGATCCTGGGCGAAGGGATCGTGCGGCACCAGCAGCGGGGCAAAGAGCGCGCAGAAGGCCGCCGCGCCCACGATGATCGCGCCAATCCAGGTGCCGGCATTTCTCCAGCCGCGTTTCGGGCCGGCAACGGTGGCTGCGGTGCTCATCCGGCGCGCAGCCTCGGATCGAGCACGGCATTCATCAGGTCCGCCACCATGGTGAGCGCGACATAGATGACGGCCAGCACCATCACGACCGACTGCACGACCGGGAAGTCGTTCTTCTGGATGCTCTCCCAGGCGAGGAAGCCCACGCCATGCAGCGCGAAGACCTGTTCGATCACGATCGAGCCGCCCAGCATGAAGCCCAGCTGCACCGCCGCGATCGCCACGATCGGGATGGCGGCGTTGCGCAGCGCGTGCTTCAGCAGGATCGAGGCGCGCGACAGGCCCTTGGCGCGCGCGGTGCGGATATAGTCCGAGGCCATCGCCTGGATCATGCCGGCGCGCGTGAGGCGCGTGAGCGCGGGAATCGACGAGAAGGCCAGCACCACACCCGGCATGATGTAGCCATCCCAGGTGTCGACACCGGAGGTCGGCAGCCAGCCGAGCTGCAGGCCGAACACGATCATCAGGATGAGTCCCAGCCAGAACGACGGCATGGCCTGGCCGATCACGGTCACCAGCTGGACGGCGCGGTCGAAGCCGGTCCCTTCGCGCACCGCCGCCAGGATGCCGAGCGGCAGCGAGACCAGCAGCGCGATCGTGAGACCGGTCATGCCGAGCGTCAGGGTCACCGGCATGCGCTCGCCGATCAGCGAGGCAACGCGCGTCTTGAAGAAATAGCTGTCGCCGAGGTCGCCGGTCAGCGCGCGACCGACCCAGTCGAAGAATTGCACGATCACCGGCCGGTCGAGGCCGTAGGCCTTGCGGATCGCCACGATGTCGCCCGCAGTGGCGCCGGGGCCCGCGATCGACGTCGCGAGATCGCCCGACAGGCGCGTCAGGATGAAGGCGAGGACCATCACGGTCGCTGCGACGAGCAGCGCCACGATCAGGCGTCGGACAATGAATTGGAGCATGCGCGCGGCAACTCTAGTGTGGTTCGTCCCGGAACGCGACCATGCGAATTGCGCGCCAAAGTTTTTCCTTCGGTAGTGTACAAACGACCGGCGACGGCCCCTTGGCGAGCGCTCGCGGCTCCTATAATGGGAAGTCATGCCGGTGTTCAACAATCCTCGGCGCACACCCTGCTTCGGTGTCGCGCCTTCGCTGGACGACATCGATGCGATCGCCGCCGAGGCGCTCGCGACGATTCCGGAAGAGTTCCGTCGACACGTTGGTAACGTGCGCATCCAGGTCGACGACTTTCCGTCGGACGAGATCGAGAAGACGATGGAGCTCGACTCGCCGTTCGATCTGCTCGGCCTCTATCAGGGTGTGTCGATGATGGAGCGTGGCGCCGGTCACGTCGCCAACGACATCGACCGCATCTTCCTCTATCGCCGTCCGATCCTCGACTACTGGTGCGAGTCGGACGAAGACCTGCCGCACATCGTGCGCCACGTGCTGATTCACGAGATCGGCCATCACTTCGGCTTGAGCGACGACGACATGGAAGCGATCGAAGCGCGTGCCGAGGAAGAATCCCAGCGGGCCCAGCCGAGCGCCTAGTCCAGAGACGCGCGCGCTGCCTCGATCTCGGATCCGGCGTCGGCGATGCCCTGCAGGATCGCGGCGCGTTCGGCTTCGCTGAAGGACCGTGCATCGAAGTGCCGGCCGGGCCGTAGATGCAGCGGCGCCAATTCCTCCAGCATCCGCTTGTCGCGTTCGCCGAGGGCGCAGTCGCCCAGCATCGCGAGTCCGGTCTCGAACAGGTCGAAGGGGTCGGTGGGCCGCGGGGGCGGCCAATCGGCCACCGGCTCGGGCGGCGGATCGGTGCGATAGCGCATCAGCTCCTGCATCTCGAGGATGCGGCGCTGGTTGCGCTCGTCCGGCGTCTCGAGAAGTGTCTTGGCCTGCAGGCCGCGCGCGTCATTGACGTCGTCGTCATCTTTCGCGTCGACGGTGAGGGTGTGACGCAGCCACATCGACTTGGCCGGCGTGTGCACCGCGTCGGCTTCGCTCGGCGCAATACCGGTCCAGGCTGGGCCCGCGATCATCCAAGGCCGCGGCTCGGCGCCGCTCATCTCGGCGACGATGCGCAGGAACGGATCCAGCAGGATGACGCGATATCGCCGCTCGCCCATCCGAGGGAGAGTGAGGAACATCGGCTCGCCCGACAGGTCGAGCCATGCCGCCGCCGGCAGGGCATCGCCGCGCGGCGAGAGCTGGCGGATAAGCTTGTTGAGCTTCTGGCCGCGCTCGACGGTGTCGCGATAGCGCCGCGCGTAGGTAGCGTGCAGCGGCGCGAGATAGATCGCGGCGCGTCGGGCAAGGACGCGCAGGTCGGTCGTCTGTGCGTTCGCGCTCGGTGCGGCCACGAGGCCTGCCAACACCGCGCGCCGGCCGAGTCTCACGCGCGCGCCGCGCGGCGCTCGAGCGCGAAGGCGGCGGCTTCGCGCCACGGCTCGATCGTCCAGAACGAACGCGCGCGGCCCGATGGGGACGCCAGCACGAAAGCGACCGCGCCTTCGAGCAACGCTGTCTGCCGCCCATAGCCCGGCACCTTGATGCCGAGCGCCAGCGACGCCGCGTTCTTGCTGGTGAAGGCGATGGCTGCGGGCTTGTACTTGCGCAGCTTGGCGTGCAGTCCCTTGGCGTCCATCGCGGCCGGCGTCAGCTCGTGATCGGAGCCGACTTCCGTCTTGTTGAGGTCGGTAAGGCCCAGGCCCCACGCGAGCAGTTCTGGGTAGCGCTGTGGCGTCAGCCGTTCGGGTGTGAGGCCGACCGCGTGCAGGGTCGGCCAGAAGGAGTTGCCCGGATTGGCGTAGTAGGCGCGCGCCTTGTAGGAGGCGGGGCCGAGCGCGGTGCCGCAGAACACCAGGTCGAGGCCCGGCGCCAGCAGATCCGGGACGAGCGGCTTACTGTGGCTGGATACCGGCGGCACGGATGACCTCGCCCCAGCGCTTGTACTCGGTCTTGATGAAGGCATCGGCATCAGCGACCGACATAGTTCCCGGCTCGAAGCCGCCCTGCGTCATGCTTTCGATGACGTCCGGCATCTGCAGTGCCTTCTCGGTGCCAAGGCGCAGCTTTTCCTTGATGGCCATCGGTGTGCCGGCCGGCACCGACCACAGCGACCACGAGGTCACGACCAGGTCGGGGAAGCCCGACTCCGCGAAGGTCGGCACGTTGGGGGCAGCGGTCGAGCGCTTGGCACCGGTGCTGGCGATCGCCTTCAGCTTGCCGGCGCTCACCTGGCTCATCTGCGAGTCGATATTGCCGATGCACATCGGCAGGTGGCCCGCGAGCACGTCGTTATCGGCCAACGACACGCCGCGATAGCTGACGAAGGTGAGGTCAGCGCCGGTCTTCTGCTTCAGCAGCTCCATGGTGAGCGTGGGCGAACTGCCGACGCCCGAGGCGCCATAGGAATATTTGCCCGGTTCGGCTTTCGCCGCGGCGATCAGCTTCTGCGGCGTGTCGTGGGGGAAGTCCGGGCGGCAGACCAGCAGGTTGGGCTGCGTGCCGATCCAGCAGGCCGTCTCGAGATCCTTGAAGGCGTCGAACGGCGGCTTGGCATAGAGATGCGGGATCAGCGCGTGGCTGCCGATGCTGCCCAGCAGCACCGAATAGCCGTCGGGCGACGACTTGGCGACGTTGTCGGCCGCGATCGTGCCGCCGGCACCGGCGCGGTTGTCGACCACGAAGGCTTGGCCGAACTGCTCGGTGAGCTTGGCGCCGAGACGTCGCGCGATGGCGTCCTGCGAGCCGCCGGGCGTGAAGGGGCAGACCAGGCGCACAGTCCGGGTTGGCCAGTCGGTGGTCTGCGCCAGCACGCGCTCTGCGAACGGGAACATGGCGGCAGCCAGCAGCGAACGTCTCTTCAATCGGCTCTGCATGCGTGGCAGCCTAGCACCGCCGAGTTTGGGAGACAGCACAATGAACAAGATCGACCCTGCGGACGAAGCGCAGCTCTTCGCCACGATCGACCGCTGGGTCGAGCGTGAAGTGAAACCCATCGTCAAGGAATACGACCACGCCGACAAATGGCCGGCTGAGCTCGTCGAGCAGATGAAGGAGCTCGGCCTGTTCGGCGCCACCGTGTCGCCCGAGTACGGCGGCCTCGGCCTGCCGGCTACGACCTACGCCCAGATCGTGATGAAGATCTCGTCGGTGTGGATGGCGATCACAGGTATCTTCAATTCCCACCTGATGCTGGCGCTCGCGGTCGAGAAGTTCGGCACCGAGCCGCAGCGCCGCCACTGGCTGCCGAAGTTCGCCTCGGGCGAAGTGCGCGGCGGTCTGGCGCTCACGGAGCCCAACGCCGGCACCGACCTGCAGGCAATCCGCATGACGGCACGGCGCGATCGCGGCGACTATGTGATCAACGGCACCAAGACCTGGATCAGCAACGGCATCGAAGGTTCGTGCTTTGCACTGCTGGTCAAGACCAACCCGGAAGCCAGTCCGCGCTACTCCGGCATGAGCCTGTTCATCGCGCCCAAGGGCCCGGGCTTCACGACGGGCCGCAAGCTCGAGAAGCTGGGCTACCACTCGATCGATTCGGGCGAGCTGATCTTCCAGGACTATCGCATCCCGGCCGATCATCTGATCGGCGAGGTCGAAGGACGCGGCTTCACACAGGTCGCGGGCGGCCTCGAACTCGGCCGCATCAACGTGGCGGCGCGCGGTGTCGGCATCGCCGAGGGCGCACTGCGGCTGGCGACCGATTACGCGCAACTGCGCCAGACCTTCGGCAAGCCGATCATCGAGCATCAGGCGATTGCGACGAAGATCGGCGAAATGGCGACGCGGGCGCGGGCCGCGCGCTTGCTGACGCTCGATGCCGCCGGTGCCTTCGATCGTGGCGAGCGCTGCGACATGCAGGCGGGCATGGCCAAGTACTTCTCCTCGGAGGCAGCGTTGGAGAACAGCATCGAGTCGATGCGCATCCACGGCGCCTACGGCTATTCGAAGGAATACGACATCGAGCGCCTCTATCGCGATGCGCCCCTTACTTGCATTGGTGAAGGCACCAACGAAATGCAGAAGCTCATCATCGCCCGCCAATGGGCGCGTCACAGCGGGTCGACGTGATGGACAAACCTCTCAAGGGTATCCGTGTCCTGACGCTCGAGCAGTTCGGCGCGGGCCCTTACGGCACGATGTTCATGGCCGAGCTCGGGGCCGAGGTGATCAAGGTCGAGTCACCCGAGGGCGACCCGTCGCGCCAGGTCGGGCCGTATCGGCTGGGCAAGGACGACAGCGAGTACTTCCAGGCCTGGAACATGGGCAAGAAGAGCGTGACCATCGATCTCAAGTCGACGCCAGGTCGCATGCAGTTCGAGACGCTGGTGAAGGGCGCCGACTGCGTGGTCAACAACATGCGCGGCACGCAGCCGGCCAAGCTCGGCATCGACTATGCGAGTCTGAAACACCTGAACCCATCGATTGTCTGCCTGCACATCTCGGCCTACGGCCGCTTCAACGAGCGCAAGGACTGGCCAGGCTACGATTTCTTGATGCAGGCCGAAGCGGGCCTGATGGAATTGACCGGCGATCCCGACGGTGCGCCGACGCGCGTGGGCGTGTCGCTGATCGACAGCATGAGCGGCCTCACCGGCACGGTCGGTCTGCTGGCCTGTCTGCTGCGCGCCAAGATGACCGGGCAGGGCGGCGACGTGGATACTTGCCTCTATGACGTGGCGATGCACCAGCTCACCTATCCGGGCTCGTGGTACCTCAACGAAGGCGACGTCTCGCCCCGCGTGCCGCGCAGCGCGCATCTGTCGCTGTCGCCGGTGCAGACCTACCCGACCAAGGATGGCTGGATATTCATCATGTGCATGACCCAGAAGTTCTGGCTATCGCTCTGCGACGCCATGGAGCGCAACGATCTCGTATCCGATCTGCGCTTTCCCGATCCCAACACGCGCGCGACCAACCGCGCCGCGCTCGACGTGGCGCTCGATCCCACGTTTCGTACCCGTACGACGGCGGAATGGCTGGCGAAGTTCAACGGCCTGTTGCCGGCCGCTCCCGTCTATCGCCTCGACCAGGCGCTCGACAGCGATTTCGCGCGCGAGACCGGCATGGTCTCCGCCGTGCCGCATCCGGCGAAGGGCGAGCTGCGCGTCATCGCCAATCCCATCCGCGTCGACGGCGAGCGGCTGTCGCAAGCGGCCTGCTCGCCGCTCGGCGCAGACAACAAGAAGTACCTGTCATGAAACTCGAAGGCATTACCGTCGTCGATCTCTCCTGGTTCCTGCCGGGGCCCTATCTGACCACGGCGCTGGCCGATCATGGCGCCGAGGTGATCAAGGTCGAGCCGCCGACCGGCGATCCCGGTCGCGAGATCCTGCCGCCGGACGAGCGCACCTCGGTCTTCTTCCGCAACATGGGGCGCGGCAAGAAGAGCGTCGTGCTCGACCTCAAGAGCGAGCAGGGCCGCGCCGATCTCTTCCGGCTCTGCACGACAGCCGACGTGATCGTCGAATCCTTCCGGCCTGGTGTCTCGGCGCGCTTCGGCGTTGGCTACGAGGCGGTGAAAGCTGCCAATCCCCGCGTCGTCTATTGCTCGATCAGCGCTTTCGGCCAGGACGGCGCCTATCCCGGCCGCGCCGCGCACGACCTCGCGCTGGAGGCGATGACCGGTGTGCTGAGTCTCACCTTGGGAGATGACGGTCGTCCCGCCATCCCCGGCATTCCCGTCGCCGATCTGGTGAGCGGTCTTTACGGCTTGAGCGGCGTGCTGATGGCGCTGTTTCGCCGCCAGACCACGGGCAAGGGCGACTATATCGACGTCTCCATGCACGAAACCCTGATGGCCTCCTGTGCCAACGTGGTCGGCACGGCGTTCAAGGAGAACAAGCATCCCGACGTGAAGAACCAGCGCACGACCGGCGGCTCGGCCTTCTATCGCGTCTACGACACATCGGATGGCCGCCAGCTGGTGCTGGCCGGACAGGAGATGAAGTTCATCAAGAACCTGCTGGGCGCTCTCGGAAAGTCCGACTGGGCCGAGCTCTGCGAATGGCCCGGCGCGCATCAGAAGCCCGTCGTGGAATTCCTCACGTCGACCTTCAAGGCCAAGCCCCTGAAGCACTGGATGGAATTCCTGGCGACGCTCGACATCTGTTATGGGCCGGTCAACACCTTGCCCGAGGCGATTGCCGAGCCCAACCTCATGAAGCGCGGCTTCATGGTGACGGACGACTTGGGCCGCAAGCATTTCGGCCCGGCCGTACGTTTCAAGGACGAGCCGTCGAGCCCGCTCTATCGTGAGCCGCTGCTGGGCGAGCACACGGCGGAAATCCTGAAGCGCGAGCGCTGAGCTTGAAGTAGGATCGGGGACGAATTCGGCTGGAGGTTTTCGCGTGGCAACGCACGAACATGATCACGACCATGACCACGATCACGGATCGGAACTGTCCGAGATGCAACTGCGCGTGCGCGCGCTCGAGACGGTCCTGACGGAGAAGGGCTATGTCGATCCGGCGGCGCTCGACGCCATCGTCGAGACCTACGAGACCAAGATCGGCCCGCGCAACGGCGCCAGGGTCGTGGCCAAAGCCTGGACCGATCCCGCGTTCAAGCAGGCGCTGCTCGACGATGCGTCGAAGGCGATCGGTACCCTGGGTCGCGTCGGCGACCATCTGATCGCGGTCGAGAATACGCCACAGCAGCACAACATCGTCGTTTGCACACTGTGCTCCTGTTATCCGTGGGAAATGCTGGGATTGCCGCCGGTCTGGTACAAGGCGGCGCCCTATCGCTCGCGCGCGGTGAAGGACCCGCGCGGCGTCCTTGCCGATTTGGGAGTCACGTTGCCGAAGGAGACCGGGATTCGCGTCTGGGACTCGACGGCGGAGACGCGCTTCCTGGTGCTGCCGATGCGGCCCGCCGGCACCGAAGGCTGGAGCGAAGAACAGCTCGCCGCGATCGTGACGCGCGACAGCATGATCGGCACCGGCCTGCCGCAGGCGCAGCCATGAACGGCGTGCACGACATGGGCGGTATGGACGGCTTCGGCAAGGTCGTGGTCGAGCCGAACGAGCCCACCTTCCACTATCCGTGGGAAGGCCGCGTGATGGCGATGGTGCGCGCAATGGGCGCCAACGGCGGCCTCAATATCGACATGCAGCGCTTCTCGCGCGAGTCGATCCCACCTGAGGTCTATCTCACGTCCTCCTATTACAAGAAGTGGTTCCTCGGCCTGAAAAGCACGCTGCTCGATCGCAAGCTGATCGGCGCGGACGAAATCGCCGCCGGCCACTCGCTGCACCGGAGCGCACCCTTGCCGCGCGGCACCTTCGGCGTGAAGGACGTCGAACGCATCCAGACGCGTGGCAGCTTCCAGCGCGACGTCGCCGCTCCGGCGGCCTTCAAGGTGGGCGACAAAGTGCGGATGAAGAACATCAACCCGCCGACGCATACGCGCCTGCCGCGGTATGTGCGCGGTCACGTCGGCACGATCGAACGTATCAACGGCAGCCACGTATTTCCTGATTCGTTCGCGCATGGTCACGGCGAGAACCCGCAGTGGCTCTACACGGTGGTGTTCTCCGGAGCCGAACTCTGGGGCGCCGATGCGGATCCGACCGTCAAAGTGTCGGTCGACGCCTTCGAGCCGTATCTCGATCGGCTGTGAGCAACGTCGATTCAGGTGCGGCACGACGTGCCGTCGAGCAGCTTGCGAGCGTGCCACAGGAATGCGGCGAGCCGGTCTTCCGCGAGCCGTGGGAGGCGCAAGCCTTCGCCATGGCACTGGCGCTGCATGCGCGCGGTCTTTTTACCTGGCCTGAATGGGCCGCAACGCTGTCCGACGAGATCAAGCGGGCGCAGGCCGCCGGCGATCCCGACACCGGCGAGACCTACTACCGGCATTGGCTGAATGCGCTGGAGCGGCTGGTTGCCGAAAAAGGCGTCGCCAGCGCCGAGACCCTGACGCGCTACCAGGAAGCCTGGGACCATGCCGCCGATCGCACGCCGCATGGCGCGCCGATCGAGCTCAGGCCAGATGACTTCAAGTAGCCGACTTCAAGTAGTTAGTTCAAAGTGCCGGCGATCTGCGCGATCGTCAGGCCTTCTTTCTCCTGACGCAGCAGCACGTAGAGTATCGCCGACAGCGGATAGATGAAGGCGGCCACGATGGCGCCGACGACCCAGCGCAGCAGCGGTAGCAATTCGGCGCGCTCGGCCACGATCGGGATGATGCCCAGGACCAGGGAAACGGCATTGAACACCAGGAAGGCGAGCAGCACGCAGAGCGCCGACGCGCCCAGCACGCGCCAGCGCCGTCCGCTGGTCAGGAAGGCGCTACGCCGGAAGGACTCCACGATCCCGGTGTCTTCGACCAGCATCACCGGCATGGCCACGATCCAGATCGTCATCAGGTGGAGCGCCGGCACCACGAGGAAGGCGCCCGCGATGGTTGCGATCGACTGGATCGCGCCCAGCACGAGCAGTTGCGCGAGCGTCGGGCGATGGATCTGCCAGAGCGTGTCCTGGACGTTCAGTACATGATCGTCGAGTGCATGCAAGGTCGCGCACAGGATGCAGATGAAGGCCGCGACATTGCCCAGGATGTCGGCGAGGTATTTCGGGATGCCGGTCACGCCCCGGGTCTCGAGCACGAGCGCGGGCGCTGCAAAGATCAGCGAGACGACGAAGAAGGCGGTGAAATGCTCGAGGCCCAGCCGGAACGAGGCCTCGACGCTCGACCGCACGGTCCAGCCGTGGGGCGACGGCGTGGTTCCCTGGGGCATCACGCGACCAGCGCCGCGGCTTTGGCGAGCGGCACGGGGGCATCGGAGAGCAGCAGATCCATCGCCTCTTGTTCCCACTTTGATTCCGCCAGCGACAGCGGATCTTGCGGGCTGAGGCGATGCTCGACCACGAGGCGCGACAGTAGCAGGCGTCGCGCGTCGCCGCCTTGCGCCCCCAACGTCGCGCCTTCCCAGGCCATCAGAGCCGCCGTCGTGGCGTGATAGAGCGCACCGGCCGCCATGCGTGAGCGCTTCTCCTGTGCGGGATCGCGCGCCACCGCTTCGACAAAGTGTTCGACCCGGTCGAGCGCGGCACCCAGCAGGCCTTTGTATTGGCCGGGCAGGCTGGCGCTCGCCTCGTATTTGGCCTTGAGCGCCGCCGAGAGCACCTTGTGGCCGCCTGCCTTGCCAACAGCGCGCTGCACGACGTCGAGCGCGTTGATGTTGGAGGTGCCCTCCCAGAGCGTGCCGATCTGCGCGTCGCGCACCAGACGCGCGTTCGCCCATTCTTCGATGTAGCCGATGCCGCCGCGCACCTCGAGGGCCGTACTCGCCACCGGGATGTTGTCGCGGCAGGCGCGGAACTTGTAGACCGGAGTCAGGATGCGCAGCAGGTTCGCGGCGTCCTTGTCTCCCATATCGGCGCGACCCATCGTGTCGGCGGCATAGGCGAACATCGAGAGCGCCTGCTCGGTCGGCAGCATGATCTTCATCAGTTGACGGCGCAGCAGCGGATAGTCGGCGATGGCATGGCCGAAGGCTCGGCGACCGCGTGCGGCAGCCAGCGCCTCGTTGAGGCACCGGCGCATCATCGCGGCGGCACGCACGCCGTGGCTGAGCCGCGACAGGTTCACCTGCTCCATCATCTGCTTGAAGCCGGCATTCACGTCGCCCACGAGGTAGGCGATCGCGCCGTCGAGCACGATCTCGCCCGAGGCCATCGAGCGCGTGCCGAGCTTGTCCTTTAGCCGCACGATCCGGTAGCTGTTGCGCTTGCCGTCCTCCAGGCGCCGCGGCAGGGCGAACATGCCCAGCCCCTTCGTGCCGGGCGCGGCGCCACGCGGACGGGCCAGCATCACCGCGACGTCGGCATCGGCGTGGCTGCAGAACCATTTCTGGCCATGGAGCTTCCAGCGCTCGACTCCGTCCGCGCCCACGCCGATCCGCTCGGCCTCGGTCTCGATCGCGCCGACGTCCGAGCCGCCGGCCTTCTCGGTCATGAACTGCGTGCCCTTCAGCATCACGGCCGGGTCCTGGCTCAGCAGCCGGTCGAGCAGCAGCTTCTTCAGCGGTGCGGAGCCGTACCGTTTCAGGATGAAGTTCGAGGTGTCCGACACCGAGACCGGACACATCAAGCCGAACTCGGCCTGCACGAAGAGATAGGTGATCGCGTACTTCACCAGCGGAGAGGCAGGCGACGTCATGCCCAGCACGCCGGCGCGGTGGCTCATGGCGTGCATGCCGAACTCGTCGAACGCGATCTTTTCCATCTCGCGATACGAGGGGTGATAGTCGATCCAGTCCTCGTCACGGCCGAAGCGATCGCGCGGCTGCAGCACCGGCGGGTGCTTGTCGGCGATCATCGCCAGCTCGTCGAGGCGGTTGCCGGCCAGCGCACCCAGCCGGTCGAAGTGCGGGGTCATTGCCGCGCGCAAACCCGGCTCCATATAGAGCGACATCAGGTCCTGGAACTGCCGGTCGATCGCGAAGAAATTCTGGCCGTGAACGTCGGGCGCGATGTAGTGGGCGCCATGGGGCGTTCCGGCTACGGCAGGCGACATGTCGGGCATCGTTTCTTCCTCAACTTTTTTACCGGCGCGTATTGCACATTTTAGCGCCGTGCTAGGGTGGCAGACCATGCCCATCGGCGTCATCTTCGTCTGCTCCGCCAATATCTGCCGTTCTCCCATGGCAAAAGGCGTTTTCCGTTCCTTCGTCCGGCGCGCCGGGCTGGAACATGCCTTCACCATCGACTCGGCCGGCACCATCGAAGGCCACGAAGGCCAGCCTGCGGCGCCGCTCGCGCGCGCGGCCGCCGGGCGCCGCGGCTACGACATCTCCGACCATCGCTCGCGGACGTTGACCAACGACGATCTCGAACGCTTCGCCGTGCCGCTCGGCATGGATCGCAGCCATCTGGCCGCGATGCGCTGGATGGCGCCGCGTGCCGTTGCAGATCGTCCGCAGCTCTTCCTGAAGTTCGCGCCGACCGTCGGTCTCCTCGAGGTCGGCGATCCGTTCGGCGGGCCGCCGCGCGGCTACGAGGATGCGCTCGACCTGATCGAGGCGGGCTGCAAGGGCCTGCTGGAAGCGCTCAAGCCTTTGGCGGAAAAGGCCAGCTGAGTCCCAGCTCGCCGAACCGGTTCAGTACGTTGAAGGTGAGGCGCGAGACGTCGTTGTCGTAGTTCTTCGACGGCAGGCTGCCGCAATAGGTGATCGAGCCCACGGAGAAGACCGCGCCGCCTTCGGGTTTCTCGACATAGACCATGTCGGCGCGGATCAGCTGCTCCAGGGTCTGGCCGTTGATCGTGTTGTCGAAGCCCAGCCGCTCCTCGTGCACGACCACGAAGTTCTTGCGGTCGTGGCCCTCGGATGTCGCCAGCACGACGCTGTTGAGCGGACTGCCGAGGCGATAGTCGAGCCGGTCGAGTTCGAAGCCCGCGGCGCCGCCGCCCGAGAAGCCTTCGCCGCCGAACAGCTCGTTCTTCACGCCGTCGAACACCCAGGCATGCTGGTTGTCGCGCGAGGCGCGGCGGTACGGATCGCCCCAGAAGGTGCCCTGGCTCGAGAAGCCGATGCCCGCCAGCTTGTTGGGCGCGCGGTCGGAGCGCCGCCACAGGCCGCCGTAGGCATCGTCGAAGGAATGGTAGTACTCGCCGGGCTCTGCGGCCCACAGGCGGATGCCGCCTTCGGTGCGGCGGATCTCGATGGCGCCCGGCACCTTGTCCGACAGCGCGACCCGCCAGTAGAAGCCGTTGCCGCCGAGATACATCAGCCGGCCGCCGGTCTCGGTGTAGGTCTGCAACGCGTCGAGCGTCTCGACCGTGTGATATTCCGGATGCGTGCCGGTCAGCACGACATTGTAGGGATCGAGCAGCGCCGCGCCTTCGGCGTGCAGGTCGTGGTCGGTGATGACGTCGAAGTCGACGCACATGCGATCGAGCCAGCCGGTGAGGTGGCTGTCGGCTGGAATGTGGCGCATGCCCGAACCACGCGGATCGTTGTACGCGAGGAAGTTCGGCCGCCAGGTCAGGAGCGGACGCAGGCGCGAGGAATAGGCCACGCCCGATCCGTCGCGATGCGAATCGTAGGTCGAGAGTCCGTAGTCCTTATGCTCGGACGGATGCCATTGCGACGACTTCCAGTCGGCGACGCGCTTCTTGAACGGCTCGTTGAAGGGCACGCGCGCGAAGTTGCTGTAGACCTGATAGGTGAAGGTGCTGGCGAGATAGACGACCTTGGCCGTGGGTTTGCCGAGCTCCGGGCGTACGAAGAACGGAATGATGTCGCTGTTGGCGCCGCAGCTGAGACGAATGCCGTAGACGCCGCTTTTCACTTCCTTCGGCATCACGAAGGAGAAGTCGTCTTCCCAAGCGCAATCGTGCAGATCGTCGTCGTGGAAATGGATCGCCGCGTAATGGTGTGGCGCGTGCGCCCAGTTGCGTTCGCTGCCGTCCCAGGCGGCGCCCTTCATGGCGCGGGTCGGCAGGTTGATCAGCTTCCCATGCAGGCCGTTGGCGCCGGTGTCCTCGACCTCCATCGTTCCCATGCGCCGCGAGAAGTCCCAGGCGCCGAGGCCCGCGACCGCGGGCGCCTCGATCTTGCCGTTGAAGCAGCGCGTCGCCGGGCGGTCGTTCGCCGGCTCGGCGCCGATCATCAGCGGCTTCGCCACGTCGAGCACGAGCAGGGTGCGCGCGGTGGCCGTCGCCTCGCCTTCGTCGTCGATCGCATGCGCGCGCTTCAGCGGCTGCTGGCCGACGCGCAGGATGCCGCTGGTGGGATCGGCGCTCGCCCAGACGCGATACCAGGTGTGCGGGCGGAGCGGCCGGCCGACGGTGACCTTGGCGTTGCTGGCCTCCAGCATCATGCCGTCGGGCGTCATCACCAGCGCGAAGCCGTTGCCGGTGTCGAGATCGCGCCGCGAGATCACCGTCTGTGCCGGATCGCCGGGCAGGGTCGGCCAGATCAACGCCTCGACCGAGAGCGCCGCGGGCAGCTTGGCCGTGGCCGCGCCTTCGATCAGCGCGTAGGAGCCGGGCCACGACCGCTGCTCGCGCGAGGCGAAGCGGCCGTCGAAATGCTCCGACAGGTCCTCGAATTTCACGCCCGGGCCCGCGGGATTGGGATCGCCGCGCACGATGCGGACCAGGCTCGCGTTGTAGGGGCTGGTGGCGGTGCTCGACACCTTGAAGGCGATCTTCTGGCCGGCACGTACCGAGATGCGGTCAGCGTAGCCAATCAATGCAGCGGTCACGTTTGTCTCCCCCAATGGTGACGATATAGTCGCCGCAGTTTTTGAGGAGCACCATGACAAAGATGATCGGCCGGCGGTCAATTCTCGGCGCAACGCTCGCGGCACCCATGCTCGCGCGTCATGGCTGGGCGCAGTCGACCTATCCCAACAAGCCGATCCGCATGGTGGTACCGTTCGCGCCCGCCGGAACGACCGACCTGTTGGGCCGCATCGTGGGCGAGATCCTGCAGAACGCCTGGGGCGCCAACGTCGTGGTCGAGAACAAGAGCGGCGCGGGCGGCAATGTCGGCGCCCAGGCCGTGGCAACGGCGCCGGCCGACGGCTACACCTTGATGCTGGGCACGGTCGGCACCGCCGTGACCAACCAGTTCCTCTACAAGAAGATGCCTTACGACACAGCCACCGCCTTCGCGCCGGTCGCGATCTTCGGCGAGGTCGCCAACGTGCTCGCCGTGCATCCCAAGGTGCCGGTGAAGACCGCCAAGGAATACGTCGAGTACTGCAAGAAGGAAGGCACCAACAAGGTGAGCTTCGGCACGCCGGGCATCGGCAGCACCGGCCAGCTCGCGATGGAATACTTCAAGGCATTGGCCGGCTTCACCGCCGAGCACGTCGGCTACCGCGGCAGCGCGCTCGTTTTGCAGGACCTGCTGCCGGGCAACATCCCCTCGACCATGGACAATCTGCCGCCCTACCTGCCGCACATCCAGGCGGGCGCGCTGCGGGCGCTGGGTGTCACCTCGAGCAAGCGCTGGTTCGCGCTGCCCGACGTGCCGACCATCGCCGAGCAGGGTTACGACGGCTTCGACGCCGCGCCCTGGTGGTACGTCGCCGCGCCGGCCGGCACGCCCAAGGAGATCGTGAAGAAGCTCTCGGAGGCCATCGTAAAGGGCGGCAAGTCGCCCGAGGCGATCAAGAAGGTGCGCGACGCCGGCGCCGGCGAGCTCGTCGGCACCGACGAGGAACTGGCGGCGCAGATCAAGACCGAGACCGTGAAGTGGAAGAAGGTGATCGACGCCGCCAAGCTGGAGCCGCAATGACCGGCTCGATTACTCGCGAAGAGCTGCGCGGAAAGATCCAGACCGTCCTCGGCCCGATCGCGCCGGAAAGCCTCGGCCGCACGCTGATGCACGAACACGTGCTGTGCGACATCCGCCCGCCCGGCACGCGCTCCGACAACGATCTCGGCCCCGAGATCACGCTGGAGAACATCTGGCAGATCAACTACGGCCGTGGCCTCAAGCGCGCCGGCCGCAAGTACATGCTCGACCTCGAGGACATCGCCACGCGCGAGGTCGCGATGATGAAGACCGACGGCGGCAACGCCATGGTCGAGCTGACCTGCGGCGGCCTCTCGCCCGATCCTGCCGGCCTGAAGCGCATCGCCCAGGGCACCGGCGTGCACCTGATCATGGGCTGTGGCTACTACGTGAACGACTACCAGGATCCGAAAAACCACGGCCGCACGATCGAGGATTTCGCCGCCGAGATGACAGCGCAGATCCTGCAGGGCGCCTGGGGCACCGATGTGCGCGCCGGCATGATCGGCGAGATCGGCTGCAGTGCGCCCTGGACCGACACCGAGAAGAAGGTGATGCGCGCGGCCTTCATTGCTGCCGCCGAGACCGGCTCGGCGATCAACGTCCATCCCGGCCGCGACCCCGACCAGCCGCAGGAAGTCGCCAACTTCGCCAGGACCGTCGGCCATCTGACCGAGCGCATCGTGATCAGCCACATCGACCGCACGATCTTCGATGAGACGCGCCTGCTCAGGCTCGCCGACTCCGGCGTCACCATCGAGTTCGACCTGTTCGGCCAGGAGTCGAGCTACTACGGCCTGTCTGACATCGACATGCCCAACGATGCCACGCGCTTGCAGTTGATCCGCGCGCTGATCTCGCACGGCCATCTCGACCGCGTCGTGATCAGCCACGACATCTGCTACCGCACCCGGCTCGCGAGCTTCGGCGGCCACGGCTACGGCCACATCTTCCGCAACGTCGTGCCGATGATGAAGAAGCGCGGCTACGGCGAGGAGGAAATCGACGCTATCCTCGTCCACAACCCGAGGCGGCTGCTCACCTTCGTCTAACTCTCTTTACCTCCCCCGTCTTCGGGGGAGGTATGAAGCGGGAAAGATGACGCCGTGTGCACCGAAATCCTGGGGCACCTCCGGTGCCTGTGGCATAAGGGTTTCTCGTGATTTGTACCGGATTCCGCCACTCCCTGGGCGCAACAAAATTGCGCGGTCAGAAGGTGAGATCGTAGGCCGCTTGCTCGGTGTAGATCCGGCCGCCGCTGCCGTGGCGGCTGGAATAGAGGGCGAAATGGTCGGCGATCCAGGGGCCGGCGCGGAAGGTCGAGAAGCTCGCCATGAACTGCGCGATGTGATGGCCGGTCTCGGCGCCGGTGGGGAAGCGCGCCAGAGTGACGTGCGGGCGGAACTTGCGGCGCTCGATTTCGATGCCGCAGTTGCGCGCCACGGTCGAGACCTTCTGGTGCAGCCAGTCGAGCCGGTCGCTTCTTTCGACGAGCGCCACCAAAGCGCGCGGCTGCTTGCCGGTCGAGAACTGCTCGACACCGGCGATAGAGATGGGAAAACGAGGACCGGCGATGTCCGACAACTCCTCCTCGAGGTCGCGCATCGGGCCGCCCTGAACCTCGCCCGCAAAGCACAGCGTGACGTGCAGATTCTCCAGCGGCACCCAGTGCGCATCGGGCACGCCGGACTGCAGGCCCGTCAGCGCGTCGGAGATGTCCTCAGGGACGGGAAGGGCGATGAACAGACGCGGCATAATCGTCGAGGTTCTTGGTCACGAAGAGCAGCAGATGCTTTACCACGACCTCGACGCCGTCGGGGGTGGGATGCATTCCGTCGGCTTGGTTGAGCGTCGCGTCCTGCGCCACCCCGTCGAGGATGAAGGGGTAAAGCGGGATCCGGTACTTGTCGGCCAGCCTCTTATAGAGCCCGTCGAAGGCCGCGACATATTCCGGCCCGAGATTGCGCGGCGCCATCATGCCGATCAGCCAGACCGTGACCTTGGCGTCCTGCAGCTTCTTGATGATCGCGTCGAGATTGCGCTCGGTGGACGCGGGATCGATGGCGCGCAGGGCGTCGTTGGCGCCCAGCTCGACCATCACGATGTCGGGCTTGTCGGCCAGCATCCAGTCGACGCGGTCGAGGCCGCCCGCGCTGGTGTCGCCCGAGACGCCATGATTGAGGATCGTGACGTCGCGACCCTCTTTCTTGAGCGCCGCCTGCAGCCGTACCGGGATCGCCTGCTCGGGTTTCACCCCGTAGCCTGCCGTCAAACTGTCACCGAGCATGGCGATTTTTACGGGCGCGGTTTGTGCATGTGCGGCGGATAGGCACAAAAGAACAAGCAGCAGTGAATTGACCACGGCCGCAAAACGACCATATCCCTTGGCAAGACTCATGGCCGTGACCCACCTTCCCAGCGCTTCCGCGCCTATTGTCCGTCTCTCGGACGTCCATCTCGACATGGCAAGCGATGCCGGCACGGTCAATATCCTGCGCGGCGTCAGCCTCGACATTGCCGCCGGCGAAATCGCCGCGGTCGTGGGCCCGTCCGGCGCGGGCAAATCGAGCCTGATGATGGTCGTGGGCGCGCTCGAACGGGCCAGTTCCGGCATGGTCGAGGTGGCGGGCCAGGATCTGGGACCGCTCAGCGACGATGCCCGCGCGCGCCTGCGCCGCGACTATATCGGCATCGTCTTCCAGGGCTTCCACCTCATCCCGACCATGACGGCGCTCGAGAACGTGGCACTGCCGCTCGAATTCGCCGGCCGCCGGGATGCGTTTGACGCCGCACGGTCGGCGCTCGAACGGGTGGGTCTTGGCCATCGCCTCGCGCATTATCCGGCGCAGATGTCGGGTGGCGAACAGCAGCGCGTCGCCGTGGCGCGCGCCTTCGTGAGCGGCCCCAAGCTGCTGCTGGCCGATGAGCCCACCGGCAATCTCGACGGCGCCACCGGCAAGCAGGTGATGGACCTGCTGTTCGAGCTGGCGCGCGCCGAGGGCACGACCCTGATCCTGATCACCCACGATATGGTGCTGGCCGAGCGCTGCGACCGCATTTTGCGCGTGGCCGACGGTCTCGTGGTCAGCGACGAGCGCACTCACTCCTCTTTGGCGGCCCAGTGAACCTCGCCCTCCGTCTCGCGCGCCGCGAGATGCGCAGCGGCCTGGGCGGCTTCCGCCTGTTCATCGCCTGTCTCGCGCTGGGGGTCGGCGCGATCGCCGCGATCCTGTCGTTCAGCCGCGCCGTCGAGGAAGGCGTACGCGCCGACTCGCGCGAGATCCTGGGCGGCGATGTGGCGATCTCGGTGCTCTACAAGGAGGCCGCGCCTGAGCAGGAAGCGTTCCTGCGCACGGAAGGCCAACTCACGCGCTGGATCGACAGCCGCACGATGGCCAATCCGGTGAAGGCGGGCAGCCACGCCACCTTGATCCAGCTCAAGGCGGTCGAGCAGACCTATCCGCTCTACGGTACGCTTGAGCTGAAGGGCAGCGGCTCGCTCAAGGACGCGCTCGCCAAGCGCGACGGCGTGTGGGGCGCGGTGGTCGAGGAAGCGGCGCTCAAGCGCATGAACATCGAATTGGGCGATGTCGTGCAGGTCGGCGCCGCCACGGTGCAGGTGCGGGCAGTGATCGCGCGCGAGCCGGACAATGGTCTCAATGCCTTCGCGAGTCTGGGGCCGCGCCTGATGATGCCGTTCGAGGCGCTGTCGGAGTCGGCGCTGTTGCAGCCTGGCAGTCTCCTGAGTTGGCAATACCGCTTGCGCCTGCCGCCGGGCGCTTCGGACAAGGAGATGGTCGAGGCGATCCGCGCGCGCTATCCGCGCGATGGCTGGCGGGTGCAGGGGTTGGCCGACGCCGGCGGCAGCCTCCGCTTCTGGATCGACCGGCTGACGGAGTTCCTCGGCCTGATCGGCCTGTCGTCGCTGTTGGTCGGCGGTGTCGGCGTCGGCAATTCGGTGTCGAGCTTCCTCGCCACGCGCCAGCGCACCATCGCCACGATGAAGTGCCTGGGGGCGCCCCAGCGGCTGGTCTTCTCGACCTATTTCCTTCAGCTCTCGGCGCTGGCGCTGGTCGGCATCGTGATCGGCGTGGTGCTGGGCGTTGGCCTGCCGTTCGCCGCCAAGGGCCTGATCGCCGAGTTGCTGCCGGTGAGGGCGCGCATCGACATCTATGCCAAGCCCGTCTTCGTCGCGGCAGGCTTTGGCGTTCTGGTGTCGCTGCTGTTCGCGCTGCTGCCGTTGATGCAGGCGCGGGTCGTGCCCGCCGCCACCTTGATGCGCGGCGCCGTGGTGCCGCAGCGCAAGCGCTTCGGCTGGCAGCGGCTCGACTGGCGCGATGCGCTGGTGCTGGCTGGCGTGGCGATGACGCTCGCGCTCTTCACCATCTTCACCGCCGTCGAAAAACGCATCGGCGCCTATTTCGTGGCGGGCTCGGTCGCTGCCTTCCTGGCCTTCCCGGCGCTGGCGCAGGCCCTGATGTTTGTGGCCGCCAAGGTCGGCAAACCCAGGTTCGCGGCGCTGCGGCTGGCGCTCGCCAATCTCCATCGCCCGGGCGCGCCCACGCCGATCGTCATGCTGTCGCTCGGGCTTGGCCTCACCGTGCTGGTCGGCACGGCGCTGATCCAGGGCAACTTGCGCGACCAGATCACCAGCCGCATTCCGAAGGACGCGCCGGCGTTCTTCTTCGTCGATATCCAGTCGAGCCAGATCGTGGATTTCCGCAAGGACATCGCCGCGGTACCCGGCGCCGGGACGCTCGACGAAGTGCCGTCGCTGCGCGGCCGCATCTCGCGTATCAATGGCACGCCGGTCGACAAGATGGTCGTGCCGGTGGAGGCGCGCTGGGCGGTCGATGGCGATCGCGGCGTGACCTATTCATCGAAGGCGCCCGAAGGCGCGCAGATCGTGGCCGGCCAATGGTGGCCGGAGGATTATCGCGGTCCGCAGCTCGTCTCGTTCGATGCAGCGCTGGCCGAGGCGTTCCATATCGGTGTCGGCGACACGATCACGGTGAACGTGCTGGGGCGCGACATCGACGCGAAGATCGGCTCGCTGCGCCGCATCGTGTGGCAGACCCTGGCGATCAACTTCGTCTTCGTCTTCTCGCCGGGCGTGCTCGACAAGGCGCCGCACACCTACCTCGCGACGGTGAAGGCGACGCCCGCCGCCGAGGACAAGATCTTCACCGCCGTCACCGAGAAATTCCCCAACGTTACCGTCGTACGCATCCGCGACGCCATCCAGACCGCATCGGACGTGCTGGGCAATATCGAATTCGCCACGCGCGGCATTGGCCTGCTCAGTATTCTGGCGGGCGTGCTGGTGCTCGCGGGCGCGATGCTGGCGACCCAGCGGCGGCGGGTGCACGAGGCCGTGGTGATGAAGGTGCTGGGTGCCACGCGCGCGCGAATCGCCGGCATCTTTGCCTTGGAGTTCGCGGCGCTGGGGCTGGCGACGGCGATCGCCGCCATCGGAGTCGGCACGGTCGCGGCGTATCTCGTCGTCACCAAGCTGATGAAGCTCGAATGGACGTTCCTGCCGACGGTGGCGATCTCGGTGGCGCTGGGCGCCATGGCGCTGACGCTCGCGTTCGGGCTCATGGGAACTTTGGCGGCATTAAGGCAGCGACCGCTGGCTTTATTACGGAACGAATAGCGTAATTTGCAGCGGAACCGGGGGAATAGCCCGACTCATCTCTATTGATTCATTCGGGCTGTCCTCCCACATTGTCATGCGAAAGGGGGCCACTAAACGCACCCCCAGGAGGCTCGGCTCAAATGGCTAACCAGAACTTCAACACTTTCAATCGCGCGGGTACTGCGGACCAGGCATTCGATGTCGGCCTGCGCGCCCACATGATCAAGGTCTACAACTACATGGCCTCCGGCCTGGCGTTGTCGGGCATCGTCGCTTTCGCTCTCTTCAGCTCGCCTGAGTTGGCGAGCATGTTCTTCCAGGTGGCGCCGGGTAACCGCGTCGTCGGCCTGAACATGCTGGGCTGGGTCGCCATCCTGGCGCCGATGGGCCTGCTCCTTCTCGTGGGCTTCCGCGCTCAGCAGATGAGCGTCGGCGGGATCCAGGCCGTCTACTGGGCGGTCACGGCGTTGATGGGCGTCAGCCTGTCGCTGCTGCTGTTCCGCTACACCGGCGCATCGGTCGCGCGCACCTTCTTCGTGACGGCAGCCTCGTTCGGCGGTCTCAGCCTCTACGGCTACACCACCAAGCGCGACCTGTCGGCCTTCGGCAAGTTCCTGTTCATGGGCCTGATCGGCATCGTGCTGGCGAGCCTGGTGAACATGTTCTTCCCGTCCGGCACGATGAGCTTCATCATCTCGGTCGCGGGTGTCCTGATCTTCTCGGGCCTGATCGCCTACGACACCCAGAAGATCAAGGAACAGTATGCCGAGTCGCTGGGTCGCGACGTGGCCGAGAAGGCCGCGATCTTCGGCGCGCTCAGCCTCTACCTCGACTTCGTGAACCTGTTCCAGTTCCTCATGAGCTTCATGGGCCAGAACCGGGACTAATCCAAGTCCAGCAATGAATAGCGAACGCCCGGGCGGCAACGTCCGGGCGTTTTGCTATGTAGCTGCCCGATGATCACCCGTATCCGCTCCTTCTTCTCCGGCGATGCCGCCGACGCGCTGCCCTTGCTGGGCGCGACCGTGCTGGCGTTGATCCTGGCCAATTCGCCCGCCACGTCTGCCGTCCAGTCCATGCTGCACGCAATGGTCGGCGGCACAGTGCTGGGCCTCGACCTCAGCAAGACAGTCGAACACTGGATCAACGACGGGCTGATGGTGATCTTCTTCCTGCTGGTCGGCATGGAGATCAAGCGCGAGGTCGTCGAGGGCGAGCTCTCGCAGCTCTCGACCGTGGCGCTGCCGGTGGCCGGCGCCGTTGGCGGCATCGTCCTGCCGGCGCTGATCTATGCAGGCTTCACCCATCGCGATCCGGTGGCGCTGCAGGGCTGGGCAATCCCGTCGGCGACCGATATCGCCTTCGCCGTGGCGGTGCTGTCGGCGTTGGGCAAACGGGTGCCGCTCGGCCTGAAGCTGTTCCTGCTGACGCTCGCCATTGTCGACGACCTGGCGGCGATCCTGATCATCGCGGTCTTCTATACCCACGAGTTGTCGACGCTCTCGCTACTGCTAGCCGGGGCATGCCTTGTCGGCCTGTTGGCGCTCAATCTCGCGGGCGTGCGGCGGATGCTGCCGTATCTGCTGCTGGGCACGGTGTTGTGGCTCTGCGTCCTGAAGTCGGGCGTGCACGCCACCCTGTCTGGCGTGGCGTTGGCCTTCCTGCTGCCGCTCAAGAGGAGCGAGGGCGAGGACACAAAGGCGCGCGGCTTCGTCCGGCTCGAGCACGCGCTGAAGCCCGTCGTGTCCTTCCTCATCATGCCGGTGTTCGCCTTCGCCAATTCCGGTCTCTCCTTCGCCGGCGTCACGGCCGACTTGATCCTGCATCCAGTGACGCTCGGGATCGTGGCCGGGCTTTTCCTCGGCAAGCAGTTCGGTGTGTTCGCCGCCGCCTGGGCGATGATTCGCCTCGGCTTCGCACGTCTGCCCGATGGGACGAACTGGCTTCAGCTCTATGGCGTGAGCGCCTGCGCCGGCATCGGCTTCACCATGAGCCTGTTCATCGGCACGCTAGCCTTCGATCACCGGCCCGAGCTGCAGGAGGAAGTGCGGCTGGGCGTGCTCATGGCGTCGGTGCTGTCGGCGGCACTCGGATATGCATTGCTGCACATCGGATCGCGGCAACGCGGCTGAAAAATCACGGCGGAACAATCATTTGTTCCATTGCTGCGCAAAATTTTCCAAGTCGCAGATCGAGGCCGATGGCGGCTGCCGCAGATTGCACGCGCGCCCAACCGGCCTATACTTTCGTCCATGCGGCGCACTTCCTACGAGCAGATGAACTGTTCGATCGCTTCGGCGCTCGAAGTGGTGGGCGAGCCTTGGACTCTCCTGATCGTGCGCGACGCGTTCTACGGCGTGCGTCGCTTCGACGATTTCCAGGAGAACCTCGGCATCGCGCGCAACGTGCTGACGGCGCGGCTGAAGAAGCTCGTCGAGGCGGGCGTGTTCCGCAAGACCGCCTATCGTCAGCGTCCGCTGCGCCATGAGTATCGCCTGACCGAGAAAGGCGCGGCCCTGTTCACCGTCATCGTCGGGCTGAAGCAGTGGGGCGATCGCTTCGGCGGCGCCGCGCGCCACGGCCGGCCGATGGACCTCGTCGATCGCGGCGACGGCCGGCCGCTCGAGCCGGTGCTGATCGACGGCACCACCGGCCAGCGGGTCGAACTCACCAACGTGCGCGCCATCGCTGGCCCCGGCGCCGACCAGGGCACCCGCGATTTCTTCAGCCGGCTGGCGCTCGGCCGACCGACCTCCCGCGAAAGCTAGGACGCTTTAATCCTTGTCGGGATCGAGTTCGTGATGCTCGTGTGACTTGCGGGCGCGTTCCTCGGCGTCCTTGTCGGACTGCTTCTCGGCGCGCGTGCGGCCGAAGCGGCGTCGGTTGGCGTCGGCTTCGGTCTCGCGTTCGCGGCGCGCCTTTTCCTTGCGGGCCTGCTTGAGATTGACGATCTCGGCCATGTGACTTTCTCTATGCCGCGCCGCGAGGCGATGCGCTAGTGTTTCGCTGGGGAACTCGGGAGGATCGCATGAGCCCGTCCACGCGCAAGAAACTCCTGATCGGCGGCGGTGGTACTGTCGTCGTGTTGATCCTGGCGCTCCTGATCGCGCCGTCGTTCTTCGACCTCAACAAATACAAGCCCGAGTTGGTCGCGCAGGTGAAGACGGCGACCGGTCGCGACCTCGTGCTCGATGGGCCGGTGACGCTGTCCCTGCTGCCGACGCCGACGGTCGGTGTCTCGGGCGTGCGGTTCGTCAACGTGGCCGGGTCCAAGAACCCCAACATGGTCGAGGTGAAGTCGATCGCGGTGAAGCCGTCGCTGCTCGCGCTGCTGACCGGCAACATCGAGGTCGCCTCGGTCACGCTGGTCGAGCCCAAGATCGTCCTTGAGATCAACGGCGAGGGCAAACCGAACTGGGAATTCACGCCGTCGGTCGAGGCGGCCAAGCCCGCCGCGCCCAAACCGTCGTCGCCCAAGCCGCTGTCGCTCGGCGAACTCGTGCTGGAGAACGGCACGCTCCTGTTCAGCGATTCCAAGGGCGGCATCTCGATCACGGCCGAGAAGGCCAACTTCACCGCTTCGGTCGGCTCGCTCGACGGACCTTATGCGCTGAAAGGCGGCGCCACGATCAATGGCGCGCCGCTCAAGGTCGATCTCTCGGTCGGCGCCAAGGGCAGCAACGGCTATGCCACCGACTTCACGCTCGAGGCCAACGGCAAGCTGGGCTTCAAGGGCACGTTGAGCGAACTCGGTCCCAATGCGCGGCTGGCCGGCATGGCGACCGTCTCCACCGACTCCTTGACCGGCTTCGTCGCGACCCTGATGGGACTGGCGGGCCAGTCCGCGCCACCCCTGCCGAGGTTGCTCGCCAGCAAGTTCACCTTCGACGGCAGCGTGGAAGCCTCGCAGACGGATTTCGCCGCCAGGGATTTCAAGACTCTGCTGGGCGGCAGCAACAGTGCGGGATCGTTCTCGGTGAAGCTGAAGCCACTGGTGGTGGACGGCAAGATCTCCTCGCCGAGGCTCGATTTGGACAAGATCCTGGCCGAACTATCACTGCCTGACACAGTGCCGGCCGTTCCGGGCAAGCCTGTAGCTGCAGCGGCGCCAACACAGGCGTCGACGAGCAAGAGCCTGCTCGACGGCGTCACGGCGAAAGTGTCGGTGGATGTCGCAGAAGTCATCTTGAACAAGCAGCCGATCCGTAACGTGGCGGTCGAGGTGGACGCCAGGAACGGCGTCGTTGCCATGCCACGGCTGAGCGCGAGCCTGCCGGGCGACCTCGTCCTGCAAGCCAAGTCGACGCTGTCCGGCGATCCGGCGCGGCCGACGGTCAGCGGCGACTTCAGCCTGGTCGGGCCGAAGCTGCGCGAGACATTGAATTGGCTAGGCGTCGATGTGTCGTCGGTGCCACAGGATAAGCTCACCAAGGTGAGTCTCAAGGGCCGCATGGGCTCGACCAGCGGCAATGTCCAGGTGACCGATGCCACCTTCGAACTCGACGACGTGAAGGGCACGGCGGGCGTGCTGGCGACCTTCAGCGTGCCGTTCTCGGCCGTGACCACCATCTCGATCGAGTCGATCGATCTCGATTCCTTCATGCCCAAGCCTGGCGACGCGAAGAAGACCGCGCCGGCCGCCAAGCCTGCCGCGCCCCAGTCGGCTGTTGCGGCGCGCACGGAAGCGGGCGCGCCATCGTTCGGCCTCAAGCTCAAGATCGCCAAGGCGATCTACAAGAAGGAGACGATCGGCGGCATCGCGCTCGATGTGGCGCTGCAGGGCAGCCTGTTCAAACTCAACCAGGCCGACGTGTCCGACCTTGCCGGCGCGCGACTGGCCGTGCGCGGTAGCGTCGCCGATTTTACGGCCGCGAACCGCCGGCCGGACATCGCCTTCAACTTCGAGGCGCCCGACGTCGACAAGGTCCTGGTGATGTTCGGCGGCACCGCGACCGGTCTCGGCAAGGTGACGGCCAGCGGCGCCGTGTCCGGCACCGAAGAACAGATGAGCCTGCGCGAGCTGACGGTGGCGTCGGGCGGCGACACGGTGAAGGTGACGGGCGTCGTCTCGATGCCGGGCGCCTCGACCGGAACGCCGTCGTCGGTCGGCTATAAGGGCAGCTTCGCGCTCAACAACCAGTCGATCGAATGCGCGGTCGAGGTCAAGGTCGCGGACCGGCCCAGCATCACCGCCGACCTCAAGGCCGGGACGCTCGATCTCGACAAGCTGCAAAGCCGGGCGGCACCGGTCCGGCCGGCGGCGCCCGCGCGGGGCCAGGCGGCGGCCGGGCCGGCGGCGTCCGCGCCGATCGATACCGGTCCGATGCGCGGCGTCGATGCCTCGGTGAAATTCACGGCCGGCACGCTGATCAGTTCGCCGCTGCGGATCAACAATGCCGACCTGGCACTCACCTTGAAGAATGGCGTACTGACCCTGCAGCATTTCAAGGGCGGTCTGTTCGGCGGCAGCGTCGATCTTTCCGGCACGATCGACGGTTCCAAGCCGGCGCTCGCGATCGACCTCAAGGGCGACGCCAAGGCCATCAATCTCGGCGAGATGCTGCGCGAGACCTCCGGCACCAATGTCTTCGGCGGCCGCGTGCGGGTCACGGTCGATGGCCAGCTCAACGCCACCGGCATCACGCTGAAAGCCAATGGCAGCACGGACGAGCAGATTCGCAGCTCGATGGTCGGCGGCCTGCAGCTTGGCGGCCATGTCTTCGCCGGCGCCGACAAGGGGCTGATTGCGCTCGGCACAGGCGCGGCCAATGCGATCGGCGGTGTCGTCGACAACACGATGGGCAACCTGCTGGGCGCGGTCGGCCAGCGCAGCCCGACCAACATGCTGACGGCCGCCTCGGTGTTGCTCGGACGGTTCGTCAATCGCGACAATCCAATCTCGGGCCAGCTCTCCATCGCCAATGGCGTCTTGACCGACAAGAGCCTGGTGATCTCGGGCGATCGCGCCACGGCCAACATCGTGACCCGCACCAACCTGGTCCAGAAGATCACGGCGACGACGGTGAACTTCATGCTCGCCGAGGATCCTTCGGCGGCCTACATCGTCGCGACCGTCAACGGGCCGCTCGCGAACCCGAGCTATGGCGTCAGTCGCGGCAGCGCCAAGGATCCACCCGGCGTCGTCAACACGCTCACCAACAGCGTGCCCAACATCCTCCCCGGCATCGGCAATGTCTTGCCCAAGGTGTCGATCCCTAACATTTTCGGCCGCTGAAGGAAGACACCTTGCTCGATAGATTGCTGACGACGCTTCGCGCGCGCTTTGGTTCCGCTCCCGCCCTGTCCGAGGCGCCGAAGGGCGTCGACGTGCTGGCCGACATGGCCGATCGCCGCGTGATGCGGCGCTACACCGGCGAGCCGATCGATCCGGCGCTGCTCGACACGCTCTGCGCCGTGGCTTTGTCCGCGCCGTCCAAGTCGGACCTGCAGCAGGCCGACATCGTGATCGCGGGCAAGGCCGAGCGCGCGAAGCTCGAAGCACTGCTGCCCGACAATCCGTGGGTGAAGGAGGCCGGTGCCCTGATGGTGTTCTGCGGCAACAACCGGCGTCACCGGCTGTTGTTCGAATGGCGCGGCCGGCCGTTCGTGAACGACTATCTCGACCCGTTCTTCAACGCTTCGGTCGATGCCGGCATCGTGCTGGCGACTTTCATCGCCGCTGCCGATCGGGTGGGGCTGGGGACCTGCCCGATCAGCGCCATCCGCAACCATGCCCAGCAGGTCTCGGAGATACTGGGTCTGCCGGGCCATGTTTTTCCCGTGGCCGGACTGGGGGTGGGGTGGCCTGCCTTCGGCGGCGTGATGACCCCGCGGCTGGGGCTCGATGTCTCGATTCATCATGGCCGCTATGACGAGACGGGTCTCAAGGACAAGGTTGCGGCCTACGACAAGCGGCGCGAGGCGGTGCAGCCCTACAAGAGCCAGCGCTACACCGACCGGTTCGGGACCAGCGCCGACTACGGCTGGTCGGAGGACAAGGCCCGGCAATATTCGGTGCCTGAGCGCGCCGATTTCGGCGCTTTCGTGCGCCGGAAGGGCTTCAAGCTCGACTGATCTTCCCGCGCAGCGTTTCCAGCACATGGACGCGCAGCGCGCTGGAGAGATTACCGGGACCGCCCTTTTTGTGGTCGATCTCGGCCACCAGGGCGTTGAGCGACAGCGCGCGGTCGCGGGCGATGGCCGTCAGCTCGTCCCAGAAAGCGTCCTCCAGGGTGATGCTGGTGTGGTGGCCGTCGATGGTAACCGAGCGTTTACGCATTTTTTGGGCCCTTTTATCGACTGTGACAGCGGCAAGACGTCCCCTCAAGCCGCCTTGCCGATGTCATGTGCCATGCGTATATACGCCGCCACTTAACCCCCTCCGGAAGACAAAATGGAAATCCGTAACGTCGCGATCATCGCGCACGTCGACCATGGCAAGACCACTCTCGTCGATTGCCTGCTGAAGCAGAGCGGCACGTTCCGCGAAAACCAGCAGGTGGCCGAGCGCGCCATGGATTCGAACGACCTCGAACGCGAGCGCGGGATCACCATCCTCGCGAAGGCCACTTCCGTCGAATGGAAGGGCACGCGCATCAACATCGTCGACACGCCAGGCCACGCCGACTTCGGCGGTGAGGTCGAGCGCATCCTGTCGATGGTCGACGGCGTCGTGCTGCTGGTCGATGCGGCCGAAGGGCCGCTGCCGCAGACCAAGTTCGTGCTCGGCAAGGCGCTGCGCCTGGGCCTGAAGCCGATCGTGCTGATCAACAAGGTCGACCGCTCCGACGCCCGCGCGCACGAAGTGCACGACGAGGTGTTCGATCTCTTCTCGGCGCTCGAAGCCACCGACGAGCAGCTCGACTTCCCGACGCTCTTCGCCTCGGCCCGCCAGGGCTGGGCCGCGACCTCGCTCGAGGCCGAGCACAAGGACATGGACCCGCTGTTCAGCCTGCTGGTCAATCACGTGCCGGCGCCGAAGGTCGATCCCGACCCCGCGTTCCGCATGCTCGTGACGACGCTCGAGGCCGACAACTTCCTGGGCCGCATTCTCACCGGCCGCATCCTGTCGGGCTCGATCAAGCCCAACACGATGGTCAAGGCGCTGGGCCGCGAGGGCAACGAGCTCGAGCAGACCCGCATCACGCGCATCCTGGCGTTCCGCGGCCTCGAGCGCGTGGCGCTCGAGCAGGCCGACGCTGGCGACATCGTGGCGATTGCCGGCATGAAGGTCGCTACCGTGGCCGACACGATCGGCGACATGACGATCACCGCGCCGATCAAGTCGCAGCCGATCGATCCGCCGACGCTCGCCATGACCTTCTCGGTCAACGATTCGCCGCTGGCCGGCACCGAAGGCGACAAGGTCACGACCCGCATGATCCGCGCGCGCCTGATGCGCGAGGGCGAGGGCAACGTCGCGATCCGCGTCAGCGACTCCGAAAACGCCGACTCCTATGAAGTCGCCGGCCGTGGCGAACTCCAGCTCGGCGTGCTGATCGAGACGATGCGCCGCGAGGGCTTCGAGCTCGCCGTCGGCCGTCCGAAGGTCCTGTTCAAGACCGATCCGACCACCGGCCAGCGTCTGGAGCCGATCGAGGAAGTCGTGATCGACGTCGACGACGCCTACACTGGCGCCGTCGTCGAGCAGATCTCGATTCGCAAGGGCGAGCTGCAGGACATGCGTCCGTCGGGCGCCGGCAAGACCCGCCTGGTGTTCTACGCACCGTCGCGCGGCCTGATCGGCTATCACGGCGAATTCCTGACCGACACGCGCGGCACCGGCGTCATGAACCGCCTGTTCCACGAGTACGGCCCCTATCGCGGCCCGATCGCCGGCCGCCGTAACGGCGCGCTGATCGCCAACGCGCCGGGCAACGCGGTGACGTACGCGATGTGGAACCTCGAAGAGCGTGGTCCGATGTTCATCGATCCGGGCGTTCCGGTGTACATGGGCATGATCATCGGCGAGCACAGCCGCGGCAACGACCTCGAGGTCAACGTGCTGAAGGGCAAGCAGCTCACCAACATCCGCGCCGCCGGCAAGGATGAGGCCGTGAAGCTGACGCCGCCGCGCAAGATGTCCCTCGAGCAGGCGATCGCCTACATCGAGGAAGACGAGCTGGTCGAAATCACGCCGAAGTCGATCCGTCTGCGCAAGCGCTTCCTCAACAACGAGGATCGCAAGCGCGCCAAGAAGCAGTCCTCCGCTGCGGCGGAATAACCAGGAAAGTAAACTTGAAGAACCAAGGACTTACGTTCGCCGACCGGCTCGAAACGGCCGCAAAAGCCAAGCAGGCACTCCTCGAAAAGGCGCGCCAGAAGGATCCGACCAACGATCCCGAGTTCGCCGCCCGCCAGGCCGCCCGAGTCGAGGCAGCCAGAATTCGTGAGGCGCGCGAAACCGAGAAGCGCGAAGCCAAGGCCGCCGAACAGGCGCGCGTGAAGGCTGAGCGCGAGGCCGAGGCTGCCCGCAAGGCTGCCGAAGCCGAGGCCGAGGCCGAGCGCATCCGCGCCGGCAAGCGCCCGGTATCGAAGCCTGCGCTGTCGGCCGCCGAGCAGAAGGCGGTCCGCGACGCCCGCTACGCCGCCCGCAAGGCGCGCAAGAAGTAGCTGGAGACTGCCCGCAGTCTCTAGAGACTGCCCGCAGTCTCTAGAGACTGCCAGTCAGCGTTGCGCGCTGGCTGATCTCGATGTGATTGCCATCGGGATCGCAGACGAAGGCATAGCGTACCGTATCGCCCAGTACGCGCGGCTCGCCTCCCGAGGCGCCGCCGCGGGCCAGGATACCTTCGTACTCGGCCAGGCAGTCCCAGATCTGCACGGTCATGTAGCGATAGCCCGGCCCGCGCCATTGCGTGCCGCGGTGCTCGACCTTGCCGCGCTCCGTCACCACCACGAGGGAGTCGCCGCAGCGATAGCGTCCGTCGCCGGCGCGCTTGAACTGCATGACGTGGGTCCAGAAGCGGTCGTGCGCCGTGGGATCGTTGACCTTGAGCAGGATCGCGATGCCTTCGACGCCGTGCGTGCCCTTGGGCACCAGGATTACCTTGTTGCCGTCGGGATCGCTCAGCATCCGCTCAGATGACAGGCCCTCCCGGGCGATGCCCAGCCCCACGATGCCAGACGGCGGCACATCGGGCAGCGGGTCGCGCGAATGGTTCATTTTCAGGATCGAGCCGTTCATGTAATGGCGATGCTGCTGCACGCCGCCGCCCACCTTGCCCATGTGGTCGTAGGGCAGGCCCACCGTCTGCTGCCAGAAGGCGAGTTGCTCCTCGCGCTTCGTCGAGAACAGGCCGACGTCGAGATGCTGTTTGGCGAGTTTCATGGCTGCGATGCCCGCGCGAGAGGTGGAAAACCAGATCCGTTGCAGCCGAAACTATCTCAGGACTCGTGCGGAAGGCATTGATTCGGTGACTCGAATCCCCGTTCCCTGCGTCAGAATAGCCGGAAACAAACCATACAAAGCGCGTTGGGACTCCGCCTTTATTGGGTTTTAGAACGGTCGTGGGTGAAGGGGCCGACCGGATGGGGATCCGCCGGCCAAAAATGTGGGAAGGGTAATTCCAATGTCGATTCGCGCCATCATTGGCACGGTCGCCGTGCTTGCGGGCTTCGTTGTCCTCGAGCATTCGGTCGACGCCAGCACCGGCCAGGCCGGTTCGTGCAAGGCAACACAGGCGTACGCAACGCTCCATCCGGGCGACCGGATCGTGGTACGCGCGCAACCGACGCCGGAAGCTCCGGTGCTGGGCATGATCTCGGCCGAGAAGGGCACCGACATCACCACCACGGTGGTGACGATGAACGCCAGCATGAGCGGCTGGGCGCGCATCGCGCTCAACACGGCCAAGGACTACACCGCGGCCGATGGCATCGAGACTCCGTCGTTCGGCTGGATCCCGGCCGACCAGCTCGCGGTCGACAGCCGCGTCGACGGCACGATCACGACCTATAGCCGGCCGAGCCTGATCGGCGTGGTCACCGGCACGATCGACAACGACAACATGAAGTTTCGCGTACTCGGTTGCCGTGGCGAGCTGCTGCAGGTGATCAACGAGAGCCGGGGCAACACCTGGATCGACAAATGGTGCTCCAAGGCGGAAGGCTGCCGGAGCTAACGACTTTTAGAGTTTGGGAAGCGGCGCCCGATCCATCTGGGGATTTGGAGCGAGCGTCGTGGGACAGCACGGAACCCCGGAGGGTAACCTCCGGGGTTCTTCCTTTTTGGGCAGACCTTTGACTTGGATTCGGTTGCCCTATATTCTTACCATACTTTGATCGATCAAAAGAGGGTAAGCCATGTCAGACACCGCTACTCTTTCGTCGAAGTTCCAAATCTCCATTCCCAAGACCGTCCGCACGGCGCGGCAGTGGAAAGCCGGCCAAGAATTCGCGTTTATTCCGAAGGGAACGGGTGTGCTGCTCGTTCCGGTTCCGGGAGTCATGGAACTCGCTGGAATCGCGAAGGGCGCAAAGCCCAGGAACTATCGGGATCGTAAAGACCGGTTTTGATGCGTCTCGTCGACACTTCGGCCTGGATCGAGTGGCTGATCGCGTCACCGACCGGCAAAAAACTCAAGTCTGCCATTCCGGCGCGTGAGGAATGGCTGGTGCCGACAATAGTGCAGCTCGAGCTTTCCAAATGGCTCGCCCGCGAAGTCGGCGAGGAAAAGGCTGATCAGGCCATCGCCTTTACGCAAATGTGCGTCATCGCTCCGCTCGACACTAAAATTGCGCTATCGGCCGCAGAACTCTGCGTCAGGCACAAGCTCGCGACGGCGGACGCAATCGTCTATGCGACCGCCCTGGAGCACGGCGCGGACCTTCTAACGTGCGACTCCCATTTCGACGGCCTTCCGGGCGTGACCTTCGTCGCGAAAGCTACCGCCTGATCTTCGTTAGATCTTGAGGTCGCTGAAGAAGTCGTTGCCCTTGTCGTCGGTGATGATGAAGGCGGGGAAGTTCACGACCTGGATGCGCCAGATCGCTTCCATGCCGAGCTCCGGATATTCCAGCACCTCGACCTTCTTGATCACGTCCTGCGCCAGGATCGCGGCCGGGCCGCCGATCGAGCCGAGGTAAAAGCCCTTGTGCTTCTTGCAGGCGTCGACGACCTGCTTCGAGCGGTTTCCCTTGGCCAGCATGACCATCGAGCCACCGGCGGCCTGGAACATGTCGACGTAGCTGTCCATGCGGCCGGCCGTGGTCGGGCCGAACGAGCCCGAGGCCATGCCGTCCGGCGTCTTGGCCGGACCGGCGTAATAGACCGGGAACTGCTTGAAGTAGTCGGGCAGGCCCTGGCCCGCGTCGAGCCGTTCCTTGAGCTTCGCATGGGCGCTGTCGCGCGCCACGATCAAGGTGCCGGTGAGGTTCACGCGCGTCTTCACCGGATGCTGGGTCAGCACTGACAGCGTGTGCGCCATGCCCTTGTCGAGATCGACCGAAACGACCGAGCCCGAGAGCTGCTGGGGCTCGACCTCGGGCAGGAACTGCGCCGGATTGTGCTCGAGCTGCTCCAGGAAGATGCCGTCCTTGGTGATCTTGCCGACGGCCTGGCGGTCGGCCGAGCAGGACACGCCGATGCCGATCGGCACCGAGGCGCCGTGGCGGGCGATGCGGATCACGCGCACGTCATGGCAGAAATACTTTCCGCCGAACTGCGCGCCGACGCCCATCTGGCGCGTCAGCTCCAGCACCTTCTTTTCCATCTCGCGGTCGCGAATGGCGACGCCCTTGTTATTGCCCTCGCTCGGCAGGTCGTCGTAGTAGCGCGTCGAAGCGAGCTTCACCGTCTTGAGGTTCATCTCGGCCGAGGTGCCGCCGATCACGATCGCCAGGTGATAGGGCGGGCAGGCCGCGGTGCCGAGGGTGCGGATCTGGGTGTCGAGGAATTTCAGCAAGGCGGCCTCGTTCAGCACCGCCGGCGTCTGCTGGTGCAGGTAGCTCTTGTTGGCCGAGCCGCCGCCCTTGGCGATGAACAGGAATTTGTAGGCATCGCCGTCGGTCGCGTAGATGTCGACCTGGGCCGGCAGGTTGGTGCCGGTCTGCACTTCCTTGAACATCGAGATCGGCGAGACCTGCGAGTAGCGGAGGTTGGTCTCGGTGTAGGTCTTGTAGACGCCCTCGGCGATCGCGGCCTCGTCGCCGCCGCCGGTCCAAACCTGCTGGCCCTTCTTGCCCATGACGATCGCGGTGCCGGTGTCCTGGCACATCGGCAGCACGCCGCCTGCGGAAATGTTGGCGTTCTTCAGGAGCTCGAGCGCCACGTACTTGTCGTTGGGCGAGGCCTCGCCATCGTCGAGGATGTTCTTGAGCTGCTGGAGATGGCCCGGTCGCAGGAGGTGCGAGATGTCGTGGAAGGCCGCTGCCGTCAGCAGGGTCAGTGCCTTCGGATCGACGGTCAGCACGTCGCGGCCGTTGAACTTGGTGACGCTCACATAGTCGGAGCTGAGCTTGCGGTACGGCGTCTTGTCTTCGCCGTGCGGAAACATTTCCTGGAACTGGAATTCGGGCATGCGTACTCCCTCGCGGAACGCGCTTCCCATGCTGCAAAAGCGATGTTTCGTCTACTTCTTTCGGAAGCTGTCGAGCTTGACGATCTTGGAGGCGGCGTCCTCGGGCTTGGCCTCCGCGTCCGGTTCCGCCGCGGCGATCTCGGACTTCGGCTTGGGCTCGGGCGTCGGCAGAGGCGTCGGCGCGGTCGGCAGTGCCGACTTCTCGATGAGATTGCCCGCCTTGTCCTTGCGGTCGAACTGCAGGCCGAAGCGCACCGACGGGTCGACGAAGGCCGACAGCGCCATGAACGGCACCTTGATGTGCTCCTGCTGCTTGTTGAAGCTCACCGTCACTTCGAAGGATTCTTCGCCGATGATCAGGTCCCAGTACTGGTGCTGGAGCACGATCGTCATCTCTTCCGGATATTTGGCGAGCAAATAGTCCGGTATCTCGACGCCCGGATCGGTGCTGCGGAACGAGATGTAGAAATGGTGCGATCCCGGCAGGCCTTTTTCAGCGACCTGCACGAGCACGCGCTTCACCACGCTGCGCAGCGCATCGTCGACGAGAGCGTCGTAATGAAAGCGATCGTTCATGTGCCTGTCGGAAACTTTCACCGAGCATCGGCTCGGGGTTGCGGAGAGTCAACGCTGGCAATAGCGCGCGAAGACGCGAAAGGAAAGTGGGGGGCTTCTGTTGCCCGGTGCCCCCCGAACCGCGCTTACGTCCGCTGTTTAGGCGGCAGCAGCGAGTGTAACGGTGTTATCGTTAGCACTTGTGTGTGGTCCGTTGCGGCGGAACCATACCGGGCAAAAACCGCGCCTTTACCACGCCCGTCGATCCTAGTTCGCCCCCACAAGCCCCGCCCGCGAACGGTTGGGGTGAATGGTGGAGGCGCCGGGTACTGCCCCCGGGTCCGAAACGCTTATGCCACGCGGTGTTTATCGCCATAGTCGGTTGCCCGACGGGACCAATATAGGCGCATCCGTTGGCATTTTGAAGGCGCGCCGTAGCGGTGAATCCTTCCCATTTATTTCCCCATGGTGGCCGGAACCTTCGGTCCCTAGAGTCCGGCGCAACCAAGGAAAGCGACGACGATGCCCCTTTCGACCGACCAGCAGGCTGAAATCGACCAGGCGCGCGGCGAGGCTCTGACGACGCGCCGGGCCGTCGCGCCCGCGCTCGAGGAAATTCTCTACAAGGCGATCCCGCTGCTCGATCACGGCTTCGTCCGCGTGATCGACTACATGGGCGACGATGCCGCCGTCGTGCAGGCCGCCCGCGTGAGCTACGGCCGCGGCACCAAAAAGGTGAGCGAGGACAAGGGCCTCATCAACTACCTGATGCGCCACCGGCACACGACGCCGTTCGAGATGTGCGAGATCAAGTACCACGTGAAGCTGCCGATCTTCGTCGCGCGCCAGTGGATCCGCCATCGCACCGCCAACGTGAACGAATATTCCGCGCGCTACTCGATCCTCGACAACGAATTCTACATGCCGAAGCCCGAGCAGCTCGCGTCGCAGAGCGCGAACAACCGCCAGGGCCGTGACGCGGTGTTGACCGGCAAGGAAGCCGAGCGCGTGTTCGACATCCTCAAGAAGGATTCCGAACTGGTCTACGAACACTACATGGAGATGCTGAACGAAGGAGAGGCGGGCACCCCGCTCGATCCCGAGCGTTCCGGCCTGGCGCGCGAGCTGGCGCGCATGAACCTGTCGCTCTCCTTCTATACCCAGTGGTACTGGAAGACGAACCTCCACAATCTGATGCATTTCCTGTCGCTGCGCGCCGACGCCCATGCGCAGTACGAGATCCGCGTCTACGCCGACGTGATGATCGACACGATGAAGCGCTGGACGCCGATCTGCCACGACGCCTTCCTGGAATACCGCATGGGCGGGGCGCACCTGTCGAAGACGGGCTTAGCCGCGATCAAGCGCATGATCGGGGGCGAGAAGGTCGACCAGAAGTCGAGCGGCCTCAATCCGCGCGAGTGGCGCGAGCTGATGAACTCCCTCGGCATCGAGTAAGCGGGTGGCGCGGGATCTCGCCCGTGATTTGGCCAAGGATCCGGGCAAGCTCCGACTGCTGAAGGAGCGGCCGCGCGACGATGCCGCGATCGAGGAAATGACGGCCGCGGCCTTCGGCCCCGACCGGTTCCACAAGACGGTCTATCGCCTGCGCGAGGACGTGCCGGCGCTGAAGGATCTCTGCTTCGTCTGCCTCGATGCGAAGAATCGCCTCGTCGCCTCGATCCGCAACTGGCCGATCCTGATCAACGAGACCTGGCCCGCGGTGATGCTGGGCCCGCTGTCGATCTCACCCGAACTGCGCGGCCTGGGCTACGGCAAGGCGCTGATGTGGCACTCGATGGCGCAGTCGCGCCTGCAGGGCCACAGCCGGATCATCCTGGTCGGCGATCCCGAGTACTACAATCAGTTCGGCTTCCGCCGCGACCTTTGCCTCAACATGCAATGGCCCGGCTGGGTCGAGGACCGCCGCTTCCTCGCGCTCGAGCTGGTCGCCGGCTCGATGATCGGCGTCCACGGCATGATCGGCAAGCCGAAGCCCAAGCGGAAGAAGCGCTAACGCATCACGATCTTTGGTGCCGGACGTCCGCCACGTTGCGGGGCGCTGAGCTGCTTCCATACCCGGCCGGCAATGTTCTTGTAGGCCTGCGCATGCGCGCTCTCGGGTTGCGACACCACGATGGGATGGCCGCTGTCGGAGGTCGTGCGGATGTCGAGATGGAGCGGGATTTCGCCCAGGAAGGGCACGCCCAGCTTATCGGCTTCCTCGTGCGCACCGCCGTGGCCGAAGATCTCCGCGCGCTCGCCGCACTTGGGGCAGAGGAAGTAGCTCATGTTCTCGACGATGCCGAGCACCGGCACCGCGACCTTGCGGAACATCGCGAGGCCCTTGCGCGCGTCAATCAGCGCGATGTCCTGCGGCGTCGAGACGATCACCGCGCCGCTCAGCGCCACGCGTTGCGCCAAAGTGAGCTGCGCATCGCCGGTGCCGGGCGGCATGTCGACCACAAGCACATCGAGCTCGCCCCACAGCACGTCGCGCAGCATTTGCTCGAGCGCGCTCGACACCATCGGGCCGCGCCAGATCATCGGCGTGTCCTCGGCCACGATGTAGCCGATCGACATGGTCTTGAGTCCATAACGCTCGATTGGCTTCAGCATCTTGCCGTCGGCCGACTCGGGCTTTTCCTTCACGCCCAGCATGCGCGGCATCGAGGGGCCGTAGATGTCGGCATCGAGAAGTCCGGTGCTGATGCCGTTGGCGGCCAAACCCAGCGCCAGGTTCACGGCGGTCGTCGATTTGCCGACGCCGCCTTTGCCGGAGGCGACGGCGATGATGTGCTTCACGCCGGGGACGTCGATGCGGCCCTGGCCGCCTGTGGTTTTGGCGCCGGGCGCGGCAGGCGCGTGGCTATGGCTATGGGCGTGGCCACCAGAAACCCGCACCGTTGGGGAGGGCGGCGGCGGGGCGGCGCGCTCGGAGGTCATGACGGCGGTGGCCGACAGGACGTCGGGCATCGCCCGGACGGCCTGCTCGCAGGCCTGCCGCAAAGGCTCCAGGGCGGCGCCCTGGGCGGGGTCGACGTCGAGGGTGACGGCGACGTGGCCAGCGCGGGTGGCGATGCCGCTCACCATGCCGGCAGCGACCACATTCTTGCCCGTCGCGGGATCTATGACCGTTTCGAGAACGCGTCGAACGGCTGATTCGGTGATTTCTGCCACGTTTGCTCGCTTCCGCCCCCTGGGTCGCCCTCAATCAAGGCAAATGTCGCTGCTTGATTGAAGATATCCCTGCGGTCACATATATGCAGCCGGGCTTGAAAGCGAAAGTCCCGCGGGCCTCGAGGTGATGGATGGCGTGGAATAACAATAGCGGCGGCCCCTGGGGCAGCGGCGGCGGCAATGGAAACGGCGGCGGCAACGGCGGCGGTCCATGGAGCGGCGGCGGTGGCGGCGGCAACAAGGGCGGCGGCAACAATCCGTTCGGCCGGCGTCCGCCCGACATGGACGACGTCATCCGCAAGGGCCAGGAGCGCCTGAAGAACCTCATTCCCGGCGGCATGGGCTCGGTCAAGGGCATCGTCCTGGTCGTGCTGGCCGCGATCGCGATCTGGCTTGCGACCGGCTTCTTCCGCGTGCAGCCCAACCAGCAGGCGGTCCTGCTGATCTTCGGCAAGCCGTTCGGCCTGCCGGCCGAGCAGGGCCTTCACTACAATCTGCCGGGGCCGATCGGCAATGTCGTGGTCGTGAACGTGCAGGACCTGCGCCGCACCGTGATCGGCTCGCACAACGCCAGCACCGGCTTTGGCCGGGGCAGCCGTGCCACCTCGACCGAGAACCTGATGCTGACCGGCGACGAGAACATCGTCGACATCGAGTTCGCCGTGCTGTGGCAGGTGAAGGACGTGTTCCAGTATGCCTTCGCCGTGCGCAACGGCGAGGAGACGGTCCGCGCCGCGGCCGAGGCCGCGATGCGTGAGGTGATCGGCCAGGCCAACCTGCAATATGCGTTGGGTGACGGCCGCACCAAGGTCGAGCAGGACACCAAGGACCTGCTGCAGAAAGTGCTCGACGAATACGGCCTCGGCGTCCGGGTGACCCAGGTCCAGCTGCAGCGCGTCGACCCGCCCCAGGACGTGATCGGCGCCTTCCGCGACGTCCAGGCCGCGCGCGCCGACAAGGAGCGCAACGTCAACGAGGCCAATACCTACCGCAACCAGGTCCTGCCGCGGGCCAAGGGCGAGGCGTCGTCGATCATCCAGCGCGGCGAGGCCTACAAGGCGCAGACCGTGGCTCGCGCCAAAGGTGACGCCCAGCGCTTCGACCAGGTCTACGAACAGTATGCCAAGGCCAAGGACATCACCGCTGAGCGCCTCTACATCGAGACGATGGAAGACGTGCTGCGCAACGCGAGCAAGGTCATGATCGACAAGAACGGTGGCTCGGGCGTGGTGCCCTACCTGCCACTGCCCGAACTGAAGCCCGGCGCGCGAACCGTGCCGCCGCCGCCGGCCGCGCCGGTGCTTTCGACCCCGACGGGAGCCACGCGATGAGCAACCGTTCGATCATTGGGCTGGTTGGCCTCGCCATCCTGGCCTTCCTGCTGTCCCAGACTTTCTACACCGTCGATCCCACCAAGCAGGTGCTGGTCCGCCAGTTCGGTGCGCTGGTGGGCAATCCCAAGACCGAGCCCGGGCTCTACGCCAAGATCCCGCTGGTCCAGGACATCGTGAAGATCGACCGCCGGCTGCTCGACTATGAAGCGGCCGAGTTCGAGATCATCGCCGGCGACCAGAAGCGCATGGTGGTGGATGCCTATGCCCGCTTCCGCATCGTCAACGCCCGCCAGTTCGTCGAGACCGTGCCGGGCGGCGAGCCTGCCTTGCAGGGCATCCTGGACTCGCTGATCAACTCGGAGATTCGTGGCGTGCTGAGCGGCGTTCCGCTGCATGCCGTGCTGACCGAGCAGCGTGCCACCCTGATGGAGGACATCACCAAGCGGGTGAACGCCAAGACCAAGGACCAGGGGGTCGAGGTGGTCGATGTCCGCATCAAGCGGGCCGATCTGCCGCAGGCCAACTCCCAGTCGGTGTACAATCGTATGAAGACCGACCGCGAGCGGGAAGCCGGTCAGCTCCGCGCCGAGGGCGACGAGGAGAACCAGCGCATCAAGGCCACCGCCGATCGCGAAGTCGCGGTGATCAAGGCCGACGCCGGCCTGACCGCCCAGATCACCATGGGCCAAGCCGATGCCGAGGCGACGCGGGTCTATGCCGAGGCGTTCAGCCGCGACAAGGATTTCTATTCCTTCTGGCGCAGCCTCGAGGCCTACAAGCAGGCCTTCGGCTCCGGCGGTTCGACGATGGTGCTGAGCCCGGACAGCGACTTCTTCAAGTATTTCTCGAAGCCCACGAGTGCGGCGTCGGAAAAGAAATAAGCCCAAGAATTAAGCCCGAGAATTAAGCCTTCTTGCGGCACGCAAAAATCTGGACCGGCGATGTGGCAGTCCTGCCACGTCGCCGGTTCTTTTTTGGCCAATCGCTCGAATCGCTGAAATATCCGGCAAGATAACGGCCTCTTTATTTGCGCCACAATCCGTCGGCATGTAGACAGACATAGAACACGCGGCGCCGGCCGAATCCTCTCACACTGGCCTTGAGCGCCGTTGGAGGTCGCCGTGATTTTCGGGGAATTTTCCGGATTTTCGAAGAGGGCCGCTCTCACGGCCGTGACGGTTCTTGGCCTGGCATTGGCCCAGCCGACCCTGGTGGCGCCGGCCGAGGCGCGCGACGCGCCCGAGAGCTTCGCCGACCTGGTCGACAAGCTGATGCCGACGGTGGTGAACATCACCACGACCCAGAACATCCCGCAGCAGGGCCAGCGCCTGCGCGACATGCCGCAGCTTCCGCCGGGCTCGCCCTTCGAGGAGCTGTTCAAGGAATTCTTCGACAAGAAGAACGGCGAGCAGCAGTCGCGCCGCGGCACCTCGCTCGGCTCGGGCTTCATCATCGACGGCGAAGGCTATGTCGTCACCAACAACCACGTGATCCAGGGCGCCGAGGACATCACCGTCATCCTGCGCGACGACACCCAGCTCAAGGCCAAGCTGATCGGCTCCGACGCCCGCGTCGATCTCGCCGTGCTCAAGGTCGAGCCGCCGAACAAGAAGCCGCTGCCGGCCATCAAGTTCGGCGACAGTGACAAGACCCGTGTCGGCGACTGGGTGGTGGCGATCGGCAATCCGTTCGGCCTCGGCCATTCGGTGACCGCCGGAATCATCTCGGCGCGCGGCCGCTCGCTCAGCAACGAATCGCTCGACGACTACCTGCAGACCGACGCCGCCATCAACAAGGGCAACTCGGGCGGTCCGCTGTTCAACACCGACGGCGAGGTGATCGGCGTCAACACCGCGATCTATTCGCCGTCCGGCACCAATGCGGGCCTGGCCTTCTCGATCCCGTCCAACATCGTCAAGCAGGCGGCCGACCAGTTGCGTGAGTTCGGCAAGATCCGCCGCGGCTGGATCGGTGTGAGCTACCAGAGCGTGACCGACGATATCGCCGATTCCTTCGGCCTCGACCACGCGCGTGGCGTGCTGGTGGCCAACGTCGTGGCCGACGGTCCGGCCGGCAAGGCGGGGCTGAAGCGCAACGACATCATCCTGTCCTTCGCGGGCCAGGACGTGCCCGACCTGCGCCGCTTCCCGCGTCTCGTCGCCAACGCCCGCGTCGGCAACACCATCGACATCACCGTGTGGCGCGGCGGCAAGGAAGTGCCGCTCAAGATGAAGATCGGCGAGCAGGAAGAGGCCGAGAAGCAGAACGCCTCGGCCCAGGGCGCCGCTCCCAAGAAGGCGCCGGACGCAGACCAGGCCCTGACCTCGACCATTGAGCAGCTCGGCCTGACCCTGCAGAAGATCAGCGATCAGCTGCGCGAGAAGTACGGCCTGTCCGACAGCGCCAAGGGCGTCGTCGTCACCAAGGTGGCCGCCGACAGCCCCGCCGCCGAGAAGCAGCTGCAGGCCGGCGACCTCATCCTCGAGGTCGACCAGAAGCCGGTCACGACCCCGCAGGAAGTGACCGAGATCGTGGCCAAGCTGCAGGCCCAGAAAAAGCGCTCGGTGCTTCTGTTCGTCGAACGTCAGGGCGACCCGAGGTTCGCGGCGCTGCGACTGACGAAGTAGTTTTCATTTGGGACCGCGGGCCTCCCGGCCCGCCGTCCTAGAAGACTCAGTAACGACCATAAGTCGGGATTTTTCGCGACTGCGCGTAGACTCCCGTGCATGTCGCCAGCACGGAAAAATCCCGTCTCCCTTAAATCTTGCTTATTTAAAGCGTTACTTTTCGTAACTGCTCACCCGATCTTCACGATCAGCTTGCCGAAATTCTCGCCCTTCAGCAGGCCCATGAACGCGGCGGGGGCCCTGGCGAGGCCGTCGACGATCGTCTCGCGGCTCTTGAGCTTGCCGGACTTCAGCAGGCCGCCGACCTCGGCCACGAAGTCGGGGAGCATCGCGTTGTGATCGGAAACGATGAAGCCCTGGATCGTGAGGCGGCGCTGCACGATCGCGAACATCTTGGGCGGGCCGGCGAGCGGCTCGGCGTCCTGATATTCCGAGATCGCGCCGCAGAAGGCGATGCGGCCGAAGTTGTTCATGCGCGCGAAGGCGGCGTGGAAGATCTTGCCGCCGACATTCTCGAAGTTGCTGTCGATGCCCTTGGGGCAGAGCTTGTCGAGCACCGCGCCATAGTCGCGCTCGGTGCGGTGGTTGAAGCAGGCGTCGTAGCCCGCCTCGCGTACGGCCCACTGGCACTTCTGCTCGTCGCCGGCGCAGCCGACCACGTGCGCGCCCGCCAGCTTCGCGAGCTGGCCCGCGACCTGGCCGACGGCGCCGGTGGCAGCGGAGACGAACGCGGTCTCGCCGGCCTTGGGCTTGCAGATGTGCTTCATGCCGTACCAGGCGGTGAAAGAGGGCATGCCCAGCACGCCGAGATTGGCGGCCAGCGGGGCGGCCGTCGGATCGATCTTGCGCAGGCCCTTGCCGTCATGGACCGTGTGCGTCGCCCAGTTCAGCAGGCCGATTACCGTGTCGCCCTTGGCGAATTTCGGATTGCTCGACTCGACCACCTCGCCGACCGAGCCGCCGGTCAGCGGCCGGTCGATCTCGAACGGCGGCACGTACGAGCGCAGCTCGCTCATGCGCGGCCGCATGTAGGGATCGAGCGAGAGGTAGTGCGAGACGATCAGCAGCTCGCCGTCGTTCAGTGCCGGCAGCGTGGCCTTTTCCTCGCGAAAGCAGTCGGGCGTGACGTCGCCCACCGGGCGCTTGGCGAGGACGATCTGGGTGACGTCGGTCATGGGAAATTACCTTTCGATGAAGTCGCTGTGGCGATAGCCCTGCAGATAAAGCAGCGCGGTCAGGTCTCCGTGGCGGATGCGGGCGGGAACCTGCGCGGCCACGATCGGCTTGGCATGGAAGGCGACACCGAGGCCCGCGGCCTGCAGCATCGGCAGGTCGTTGGCGCCGTCGCCCACGGTGATTGCGTCGGCGGGCGTGAGGCCGTGCTCGTCGCACAGGCGCTTCAAGGTCGAGAGCTTGGCTTCCTTGCCGAGGATGGGCATTCCGACCGTGCCGGCCAGTGCCGTGCCGTCGACATTCAGCGTGTTGGCCGCGTCGAAGTCGAAGCCCAACTTCTCGCGCACCATCTTCGTGAAGTAGGTGAAGCCGCCCGACACGAGCGCGCAATAGGCGCCGTGCTTCTTCATCGTGGCGACCAGGGGGGCGCCGCCGGGCATGTACTCGATGCGCCGCGCCGCCTCGTCGAGGGTCGAGACCGGCAGTCCTTTCAGCAATTCGACCCGGGCGTTCAACGCTGCCTCGAAATCGATCTCGCCGTTCATGGCGCGGGCGGTGATGCCGGCAATCTTTTCGCGGAGGTTGAGATAGTCCGCGAGCTCGTCGAGCATCTCGTTCTCGATCATGGTCGATTCCATGTCGGCGACGAGCAGGCGCTTCTTCCGGTTGGCGGCGGGCACGGTGACGGCGTCGAGGCCGGTCATGCCCACTTCCATCGGCGCGCCGTCAAAGGGAACGTCGCAGGCAATGCCGGGCGCCAGCCAGTCGGGCGTGCCCACCGTGCAGCCGGTGCTGCGCAATACCTCGACGATGGACTGCACCGTGTTGCCGTCGAGCGTCGGGCGGGCGGGGTTGGACAGAAGGACAAGAATGTTTTTCACGTCCCGGCTCTAGCGGCGGGGCCGCTTATTTGCAATGAGCCGGTCCAATCATGAATGATCCCAAAACCGTTCTCGTCGTCACCGGCCCGACCGCCTCCGGCAAGTCGGCGCTGGCGCTCGCCTTCGCCCAGCGCCGCAATGGCTGTGTGATCAATGCCGACGCCATGCAGACCTACGATGCCTTCCCGATGTTGACGGCCCAGCCGACCGCCGAGGAGCGGGCGCGGGTGCCGCACACGCTCTACGGCGTGCTGCCGCTCAGCGAGAACCTGTCGGCCGGACGCTGGAGCGTGATGGCCTCGGCCGAGATCGAGCGCTGCCTGGCGGCAGGGCAAATGCCGATCCTGTGCGGTGGATCGGGCCTCTACATCCGCACCCTGATGCAGGGCATCTCGCCAGTCCCCGAAGTGCCGGCCGAAATCCGCGAGCGCGGCAACGCCGAGTGGGAATCGATGGGCGCCGAGGCCTTCCGCGCCCGCCTGGCCGAACGCGATCCCGAGATCGTCGCCACCTTGAAGCCGGCCGACCGCCAGCGTCACGTCCGCGCCTGGGAAGTGGTGGAGGCCACCGGCAAGCCGCTCAGCGTCTGGCAGAAGGGGGAAGGCACTCCGGCGCCGTGGCGCTTCGTGACCGTGCTGCTGTCGCCCGACCGGCCGTGGCTGCGGGCGCGCATCGAACTGCGCTTCGACCAGATGCTGGCGGGTGGTGTGCTGGAGGAGGCGCGGCGGGTGTTCGACAGCAAGCCAGATCCGACGTGGCTGGGCCTGAAAGCACACGGCGCGCCGGAGTTTTTCCGGCACTTTCGAGGTGAATTGAGCGTCGATCACGCGCGCCGGATTGCCATCGATCACACCCGCCAATATGCAAAACGCCAGATGACGTGGTCCCGGCATCAGATAACACCAGATCTTGTGTTCAACCCGACGGCTAATCCAGATTTGGGCGCCCCCGAGAAATTATTGGACAAAATCGGGGTCTGAAACTTTACGTTTCGTGCTGATTTGGGTTGACCTGTCCACAACCCCGCCCTTATGTTCCGCGCCGCCGCAAACCCCGTTTTGCGGCGCATTTGTCTGGAAGGAGACCGTTGTGAAGAAGCCTGAGGAGTCCGCCACGACCGGCGCCGATCTGTTGGTGAAAGCCCTGATCGACGAGGACGTCGAGGTCGTCTTCGGCTATCCCGGCGGTGCGGTCCTTCCGATCTACGACTCGCTCTTCAAGCAGAACAAGCTGCGCCACATCCTGGTGCGCCACGAGCAGGCGGCGGTGCATGCCGCCGAAGGCTACGCGCGCTCGACCGGCAAGGTGGGCGTGGTGCTGGTGACCTCGGGTCCGGGCGCGACCAATGCCGTGACCGGCCTCACCGACGCGCTGATGGACTCGATCCCGCTGGTCTGCCTGACCGGCCAGGTGCCGACCCACATGATCGGCAACGACGCTTTCCAGGAAGCCGACACGACCGGCATCACGCGTCCCTGCACCAAGCACAATTACCTGGTGAAGGACGTGGCCGTCCTGCCGCGCACTGTGCACGAGGCCTTCTACGTGGCGCGCTCCGGCCGCCCCGGTCCGGTCGTGATCGACCTGCCGAAGGACGTGCTGATGAACAAGCACGAGTACGCGGCGCCCAAGATGCCGGTGCAGCACAAGAGCTACCGGCCGCAGACCAAGCCGGACCAGGCCAAGATCGAGCAGGCCTTCGAGCTGATCGCCAAGGCGAAGAAGCCGGTCTTCTACACCGGCGGTGGCGTGATCAATTCCGGTCCCAAGGCGTCGAAGCTGCTGACGCAGCTGGTGCACCTGACCGGCTATCCGATCACCAACACGCTGATGGGGTTGGGCTCGTTCCCGGCGTCGGACAAGCAGTTCCTCGGCATGCTGGGCATGCACGGCACCTACGAGGCGAACCTCGCGATGTATCATTGCGACGTGATGATCAACATCGGTGCGCGCTTCGACGATCGCATCACCGGCAAGATCGCGGAGTTCTCGCCGCACTCGAAGAAGATCCATATCGACATCGACAACAGCTCGCTGAACAAGAGCGTGCGGGTCGACCTGCCGATCGTGGGCGACGCCGGCATGGCGCTCGAAGAGCTGATCAAGCTGTGGAAGGCCAAGCAGCCCAAGGTCGACCAGAAGGCGCTGAAGGCGTGGTGGGCCGAGATCGAGACCTGGCGCGGCCGCGATTGCCTTGCCTACACGCAGGGCAAGGAGATCATCAAGCCGCAGTACGCGCTCGAGCGGCTCTATCACCACATCAAGAACAAGGACCACTACATCACGACCGAAGTGGGCCAGCACCAGATGTGGGCCGCGCAGTTCCTGAAGTTCGAACAGCCCAACCGCTGGATGACCTCGGGCGGCCTCGGCACCATGGGCTACGGACTGCCGGCGGCGCTGGGCGTGCAGATCGCGCATCCCGAAGCGCTGGTGATCGACGTGGCGGGCGAAGCCTCGATCATGATGAACATCCAGGAGCTCTCGACGGCGGCGCAGTATCGCCTGCCGGTGAAGATCTTCATCCTGAACAACCAGTACATGGGCATGGTTCGCCAGTGGCAGGAGCTGCTGCACGGCGGGCGCTACTCCGAGAGCTACTCCGAGGCGCTGCCCGACTTCGTGAAGCTGGCCGATGCGTTCGGCGCGACCGGCCTGCGCTGCCACGAGCCCGACAAGCTCGACGACGTCATCAAGGAGATGATCGCGATCAAGGGCCCGGTCATCGTCGACGTCGCCGTCGACAAGGCGGAGAACTGCTTCCCGATGATCCCCTCGGGCGCCGCGCACAACGACATGCTGCTGGGCCCTGAGGATCGCGCCACCCGTCAGGTGTCCGAAGAAGGCATGGTGCTGGTGTGAGCCCCCTCGAGACGGTTTCGAACCATACGATCGCGGTGCTCGTCGACAACGAGCCCGGCATCCTGGCGCGCGTGGTCGGCCTGTTCTCCGGCCGCGGCTACAACATCGAGAGTCTCACGGTGGCGCTGACCGACGCGGAGGAGAATCTTTCGCGCATCACCATCGTCACCACGGGCACGCCCATGGTGGTCGAGCAGATCAAGGCGCAGCTCGAGAGGCTGGTGCCGGTCCACAAGGTGCACGACCTCACCGTGGAAGGCCCGCACATCGAGCGTGAGCTGGCGTTGGTCAAGGTCAAAGGTACCGGCGAGAAGCGCGCCGAGGCGCTGCGCCTGGCCGACATCTTCCGCGCCAAGGTGATCGACACCAAGACCGATTCCTTCGTGTTCGAGGTCACCGGCACGTCCGACAAGGTGCAGACCTTCGTCGAGCTGATGAGCTCGCTGGGCCTGGTCGACGTCGGCCGCACCGGCATCGTCGCCATGACGCGCGGCGGTGCGGCTTTCTAGGACATTCAATTCGACGATTTAGCAGAGCATTTCAGAGGGAGCAGGAAGATGCGTGTCTATTACGATCGTGATGCCGATGTGAATTTGATCAAGGGCAAGAAGGTCCTGGTCGTCGGCTACGGCAGCCAGGGCCATGCCCATGCCATGAACCTCCGCGACTCGGGCGTGAAGGACGTGCGCATTGCGCTGAAGCCCGGCTCGGCCACGATCAAGAAGGCCGAAGGCGCGGGCTTCACGGTGATGACCCCGGCCGACGGCGCCAAGTGGGCCGACATCGTCATGGTGCTGACGCCGGACGAGCTGCAGTCGGACATCTACAACGCCGACCTCGCGCCCAACATGAAGCAGGGTGCCGCGATCGCCTTCGCGCACGGCCTCAACGTGCACTTCAACCTGCTGACCCCGCGCGCCGATCTCGACGTGTTCATGATCGCGCCGAAGGGCCCGGGCCATACCGTGCGCTCCGAGTATGTGCGCGGCGGCGGCGTACCCTGCCTTGTGGCGGTCGACCAGAACCCCTCGGGCAACGCGCTCGAGATCGCCCTGTCCTACTCGTCGGCAGTCGGCGGCGGTCGCGCCGGTACGATCGAGACCTCGTTCAAGGAAGAGTGCGAGACCGACCTGTTCGGCGAGCAGGTCGTGCTGTGCGGCGGCCTGGTCGAGCTGATCAAGGCGGGCTTCGAGACGCTGGTCGAGGCGGGCTATGCGCCGGAGATGGCGTACTTCGAGTGCCTGCATGAAATCAAGCTGATCGTCGACCTGATGTACGAAGGCGGCATCGCCAACATGAACTATTCGA
>CAIKZO010000090.1 GCA_903832005.1 Enhydrobacter aerosaccus
GTTCTCAGTGGATGCGAGCCGGGGAGTCCGTTCGGGTCGTCCGTCAGCACGTCCGCCGCCGGCAGTAGCCAGACCGGCACAGCCACTGTTCGTGGCCGGATCCAGCAATTGCGGTCCGACCAGAATGCCCTGACCGCCGGCATCGCCACCCAGCGCGGCCAGCTCGACACGACCCGCAGCCAGATGCAGAGCGACTCCTCGTCGTATCAGTCGCTGGTCCAGGCGATCACGCAGCACCTCCAGCGCGGCACCACGCCGGGCAACCCCGATTTGGTCACCCAGTGGAACGAGGCGCAGGCCAAGCTCGATGCCGTCACGCTCGGTGTCGGCCAGCTCAATTCCCTCGCCAGCCAGGTGACCACCCAGGCCTCGGTCGCGGGCTACCTGATCGACAACGTGCGCGCCACCTATTCGGTCGGCGGCGCCACCGACGACGACCATAACCAGTTGCGCGCCATCGAGAGCGAATCCGGCCGCTCGATCCAGGACGTCGACCGGCTGATCGGCGAGCTGAATGCCGAGATCGGCCGCGAGAACGGCTTCCTCGCCCGCGAGCGCTCGAACCTCGCGGCCCTTTCGTACGGTATCAACGTTGGTCGTCTGGGCTCGCCCTTCCGCGGCGTTCCCGCCGGCGGTGGCGGCGGCCCTGGTCCGATGCCGCGCCGCGTCGTCATGGGTCCGGGCGCGTCCGGCTCCCCCACGGAACTGAGCGCGGCGCAGCGCTAGCTGCGATAAGCTGGCGTCCATGCGCCATCGCATCGCCGCCCTTCTCTTCGTTCTGATCGCCAGTCTTTCGAGCGTATACGCGCACGCGCAACAAGCGCCGCTGTCCGACGCCGACCGCTCGTCCATCCGCTCGATCATCGAGGGCCAGGAAAACGCGTTACGGCGCGACGACGGCGCCGCCGCCTTCGGCTTCGCCTCGCCGATGATCCGCGAAATGTTCGGCACGCCCGAAATCTTCATGGACATGGTGCGCCAGGGTTATCCGATGGTCTATCGGCCCAAGGCGTTCGACTTCGCCGATCTGGTGATGCGCGACGGCAAGCCGACGCAGAAGGTCCGCATCGTCGGGCCCGACGGACACCGCCACACCGCCTTCTATCCGATGACGCAGCTGCCCGACGGGAGCTGGCGCATCGACGGCTGCTATCTCGAACCCTCCGACGAAAACCAGGTCTGAGCAGCGCCTCTTAAAATGGATCGTTCGTCGTTCAAGGTACCGGCGTTGCTGCTGGCCCTCACATTGATGTGGGGCACCAACTGGGCGCTGTTCCGTGTCGCCCTCGACGAGTTGCCGGTGCTCACCTTCCGCAGCGGCGCATTGCTGAGCGGCACACTCATGCTGGCGCTGATCATGAAGATCCGCGGCGAGAGCTTCGCCATCCCGCGCGGCCGCTGGCCCGCGCTGCTCGTCGCCTCGGCGACCAATGTCGGCATCTGGAACGTCGCCACCTCGATGGCCGTGCTCTATCTGCCATCGGGCCATGCCTCGGTGCTGGCCTACACGATGCCGCTCTGGGTGGCGCTGTTCGGCTTCATCGTCTTCCGCCAGCGGCTGTCGGGTCGGCTGCTCGCCGCGATCATCGTGGGCGCGGCCGCCGTGGGGACCTTGATGGCGCCCAACTTCGCGAGCTACGCGCAGGCGCCGCTCGGCCTGTTTTGGGGCCTGTTGGCGGCGGTGAGCTGGGCGATCGGCACCTTCGTGGTGAAGCGCACCGACTGGGGCGGCATGGGCTTGGCGCTCACTTTCTGGCAAGTCGCCTTCACCGTGCCGCCGATCTTCGCCGGCATGTTCGCGATCGACGGAATGCCGACGCACCTGCCCTCAACGCCGACCCTGGCGGTGATGATCTACACCGGCGCGCTGCCGATGGCCTTCGGCACCGTCGTCTGGTTCATGCTGGTGCGATTGCTGCCGACGCAGGTCGCGGCCCTCTCCTCGATCGCCATTCCCATCGTGGCGATCGTGACCGGCATCGTGCTCCTGCACGAGCCTCTCTCCCTGCTTCAAGGCGTGGCCATCGCCTCGACCGTGATTTCCCTCTGGCTGGCGCTGGTTCCCTCCCGAACCGTTTGATAGAATTGGGATAACGGTTTTCGGGAGGAAGAATGCTGAGAAGAAGAACGGTCCTGCAGGGATCGAGTGCGCTGCTGTCCGGCCTCGTGCCGCTCGGCGCCTTCGCCGCCGACACGGTCACCCTGCCGATCGGCAACGGCGAGCGCCCGCTGGTCAAGGTGCCGCAGAAGCGGCCGATGATCGGCCTCACCTCGCGGCCGCCGCAGCTCGAGACGCCGTTCGCCGTGTTCAACGAGAACGTGATCACGCCCAACGACGCCTTCTTCGTGCGCTATCACCTGGCTGGCATCCCGCTCGAGATCGATCCCGACACGCATGAGATCGAGATCAAGGGCAAGGTGAACAAGCCACTGAAGCTCAAGATGGCCGACCTCAAGCGCCTGCCCGCGATCGAGATCGTCGCGGTCAACCAGTGCTCGGGCAACAGCCGCGGCTTCTCCGAGCCGAGGGTGCCAGGCGGCCAGCTCGCCAACGGCGCGATGGGCAACGCGCGCTGGCGCGGTGTGTCCCTCAAGGCCGTGCTTGCACAAGCCGGCGTGCAGAGCGGCGCCAAGCAGGTCGTGTTCAACGGCCTCGACACGCCGGTGATCGACAAGACGCCCGACTTCGTGAAGGCGCTCGACCTCGACCACGCGACCGACGGCGAAGTGATGCTGGCCTATCAGATGAACGGCAAGGACCTGCCGATGCTGAACGGCTTCCCGGTGCGCCTCGTGGTGCCGGGCTATTACGGCACCTATTGGGTGAAGCATCTCAGCGACATCACCGTGATCGACACGGTGTTCGACGGCTTCTGGATGAAGTCGTCCTACCGCATTCCCGATACCGAGAATGGCGTGATCGAGCCCGGCACCGCGCCCAAGGCCACCGTGCCGATCAACAAGCTCAACGTGCGCTCCTTCGTCACCAGCCTCGCCGACGGCGCCAAGATGAAGACCGGCGAGACGCAGCTGAAGGGCATCGCCTTCGACGGCGGTACCGGCATCAAGCAGGTCGACGTCTCGACCGACGACGGCAAGAGCTGGACGCCCGCCAAGCTGGGCAGCGACCTCGGCAAATACTCGTTCCGCGAATGGACCCTGCCGGTGACGCTCGCCGCCGGTGCCCATGTGCTCAAGGTCCGCGCCACCAGCAACGGCGGCAAGGTGCAGCCCGACAAGGCCGGCTGGAACCCGCCCGGCTACATGCGCAACGTGATCGAAACCTACAATGTGACGGCAGCGTGAGGCGCATGACCATGAAGCGCATGACCCTTCTCGCCGCCGCCGCCGTCTGCAGCCTCGCGATCGTCACCGTGGTGAACGCCAAGCCCTTCACCTATGAGCTGCCGCCGGAAACCGCGACCTTCAAGCCCGGACCCGGCCTCGACGTGGTGCAGGGCAATTGCGGCGCCTGCCATTCGTCGGACTATATCCAGACGCAGCCGCGCGGCCCGAAGTTCGGCAAGGACTTCTGGCAGGCCGAGGTCACCAAGATGATCACCGTCTTCGGCGCCCCGATCGACCCCAAGGACGTGCCGGCGATCGTCGACTATCTGACGGCAGCCTATGCCAACTAGCCCAACTCGAGACTCGTGACGGCGAACATGCCGTCACGATCGATCGCGGGGACGGCGCCGGTGTACATGCGCGCCGTCTCGAACGCGGGTTTCAATCCCATCCCCTCCGCCATCGCGACGGCGGCCTTGTTGCTGTCGGGAATGTCGAGGGCGACGGTCGGCGCACCGAGCTTCGCAGCCAACGCTGTTACCAACGATGCCGCGACCTCGGGCGTCTCGGCATAAAGCGGGCCGATACGTGAGGCAGCACGACAGGCGCGAATCACGCCGAAGCCGACGATCTCGCCGTCACGGACCGCCACCAGCGACGCTCGTTCAGGCAAGGTGATCCACGGCGCCAGGAACGAGTCGCGCGGCTCCGGGAAGAAGCGGCGGTCGTAGACGGCAAGCCTGTCGAACGGAACACTGCGCGCATCGACCATCGTAAGTCCGGCCGTTGGCGCAGTTGGCGCAGCCGATCCCTCATACCGCACATTGTTCCACGCCGAGCGGAAGCCCGACTTGCGATAGTTGTCCTGCTGCGCCACCACGCCATCGAGGCCGACGTTGCGACCGGCGAGGCGCTTCATGCCGGCGTTCCACACCTGGATGCCGTAGCCCTTCTCGCGAATCTCGGGCCGGGCGATGTAGAAGCCCAGGAAGCCGAAGCCCGCGCCATACTTCACCACCGAAATGCAAGCGACCGGCTTGCCCTCCAGCCGGCCGATGAAGAAAGCGCCGGGATCCATGGCGAAGAAGGCCTGGGTGTCGGTGTTGCCGGGGTTCCAACCCTCGTCGGCGGCCCACTCGGCCATGCGCATCACGTCGTCGGCGCTGCCGACCGAAATCTCGAATGTCATGTCGCGAAGCTAGCGAATAGACTGCTGCACAACAAATAAACTTTCAGGGGAAACGCCGATGAAACGTCTTGCACCGCTGCTTGCGATTTTGTGTGCCGTCACCGCCACGTCCGCACACGCCGAGACCTGGGCCGCGAGCTGGACCGGCTCCGCGCAAGGCCCCTACCCGATCGGCAATCCGACCGCGCAGCCCGAGCTCAAGTTCGCCTTCCCGACACCCGATAGCGGCGCCAACGACCAGAGCTTCCGCTTGATCGTGAAGCCCGACGCGTGGGGCAGCCAGACGCGCATCCGCCTGTCCAACGCCTTCGGCAAGACGCCGGTCACCTTCGACGATGCGTTCGTCGGCCTGCAGGAAAGCGGCGCCGCCGTCCTCGCCGGCACCAATCAACCGCTGACTTTCAAGAACCAGAAGAGCGTCACCGTCGCGCCCGGTGAGAGTGTGGTCAGCGATCCCGTCGCGCTGCCGTTCGTGAAGGCCTCTGACGATCCGCTGCTCAAGGGCCGCAAGCTTGCCGTCTCCTTCCATGTCGCGGGCCAAAGCGGACCGATGACCTGGCACGCCAAGGCGCTCACCACCTCCTATGTCTCGCCACCGGGCGGCGGCTCCAAGGGCGCGGGTGAGGCCGAGGGCGCGTTCCCCTTCTCGACCACCTCCTGGTACTTCCTCGACGAAGTCGACATGCTGGTCGGCGACGGATCGAAGGTGATCGTGGCCTTCGGCGATTCGATCACCGACGGTACCGCGACCACGATCAACGGTGACGACCGCTGGCCCGACGTACTGTCGCGCCGCCTGCATGCCGCCAACGCCAACCGCTTCGTCGTCGTCAACCAGGGCATTGGCGGCAACGAGGTGATCGGTCCGGCCGACTATGCGGCCAAGCCAATCAATGGTGGTCCGTCGGCTCTCTCCCGCCTCGACCGCGATATCACCAGCCTGCCGGGCGTCGCCACGGTGATCTGGATGGAAGGCATCAACGACTTCGGCGCCGAGGACGCCACCGCCGAGGCGGTGTTCGCGGGCTACGAGAAGGGCGTCGCGGCTCTTCGACAGAAACTGCCGGGCGTAAAAATCTACATCGCCACCCTCACCTCGGCGCTGCACAGCACGCCGACACACGGACGACCCGTGGTCGAGGAGAACCGCAAAAAGCTGAACGCGATGTTCCGCTCGACCAAGATCTTCGACGGCCTGGTCGATTTCGACACCGCCACCTACGACGCGTCGACCGGCGAGATCAAACCGGAGTTCCAGCCCAACTCCTCAGTCGGCGGCCCGGGCGACAAGCTCCACCCCAACCGCGCCGGCTACGCCGCGATGGCCAACGCCATCGACCTCGGCATGATCACCAAGTAGCTATTCGGCAGCCTTCGCGGTCGCCGAGAAGAAACGATTCTCCGGCCGCGGCAGGCCGAGGTTCTCGCGCAGGGTCTTGCCTTCGTATTCGGTGCGGAAGATGCCGCGCCGCTGCAGCTCGGGCACGACCTTGTTCACGAAGTCGTCGAGCCCGCCCGGCAGATAAGGGAACATGACGTTGAAGCCGTCGCTGGCTTCGGTCTCCAGCCACTCCTGCATCTGGTCGGCGATCATCTTGGGCGTGCCCATCATCGCGAGGCCACCGTAACCGCCGAGACGGCCGGCGATCTCGCGCACGGTGAGGTTCTCGCGCTTGGCCAGCGCAATCACCCGCTCACGCCCGCTCTTGCTGGCGTTGGTCTCGGGAATTTCCGGCAGCGGCCCATCCGGATCGAACTTGCGCGCATCGACACCGACCGCCATCGACAGGGCCGCGATGCCGCTGTCGTAGCTCACCAGGCTGTCGAGCTTGAGCCGCTTCTCCTGCGCCTCGTCGAGCGACTCGCCGATGATGGTGAAAGCGCCCGGCAGGATCTTGATGTGATCGGGGTTGCGCCCGATCTTGGCCGCACGGCCCTTCACGTCGGCATAGAAGGCGCGGCCGGCTTCGATCGGCCCGCCCGCCGCGAACACCATTTCCGCCGTTTCCGCTGCCAGCTGGCGGCCCGCGTCCGACGCGCCCGCCTGCACCATCACCGGCCAACCCTGGATCGGCCGCGCGATGTTGAGCGGCCCGCGCACCTTCAGGTACTTGCCCTTGTGATCGAGCACATGGAGCTTGTCGGGATCGAAGAAGAGACCCGTCTCGACGTCGCGCGTAAACGCATCGTCCGCCCACGAATCCCACAGGCCGGTCACCACATCGTAGAACTCGCGGGCGCGGGCATAGCGTTCGCCATGCTCCATCTGCTCGTCCATGCCGAAGTTCAGCGCGGCGTCGGGGTTCGACGTCGTCACCAGGTTCCAGCCGGCGCGGCCGTCGGAGATATGATCGAGCGAGGCAAACCGCCGCGCAATCGTGTAGGCCGGCTCGAAGGTGGTCGAAGCCGTGGCGATCAGGCCGAGATGCTTCGTGTGCTGCGACAGCACGGGCAGGAGCGTCAGCGGATCGAACGAAGTGACGGTGGCCGAGCGCTTCAGCGCCTCCATCGGCATGTTCAGCACGGCCAGGTGATCGGCCATGAAGAAGGCATCGAACTTCCCGCGCTCCAGGGTCTGGGCGTAGGAGATCAGCGCCTTGAGATTGAAGTTCGCATCCGGCGTGCCGCCCGGATAACGCCAGGCGGCGGTGTGGATCGAGACGGGACGCATGAACGCGCCGAGACGGAGCTTTTTCTTCTGGGCCATGGAGAACATCTTGCCCTTGCGTGTCCGTCCCGCAAGAGGTGCCGGACGAGAAGAGTTAATTCGTCCTATTAGGCAGGCGTTTCCCAGTCGGGCTTCTGTAGTTTCATGCCGTGAGCGCCCTTGTAAGCAGGACTTTCTGGCGACCGCCAGTCACGCAGAAGATTCTGGTCGAGCGCGTAGACTTCGATGCCCAGCGGCCGGCAAACCGTGAGCGGATCTTGCGCGTCGGGACCCCACAGCGCGACGGAGAGATCGCCGCCGGGACAGGTCGACAGGGCGCATAAAAGATCGATCTCGGCGAAGAATTCGATATGGTCGCCTTGCTTCGCCGGGCTGGCGCGCATGAAATACTTGTCGGCGTGATTGAGGCCAGTGCATTGGAAGACGTTCAGCACGTCGTGCACGTCGAATTCGGTCAGCCCGTGCGGCGCCACCGCGCGTACCAGGTTGGAATGGCAATGGTGGTCGAAATCCTCGCCGGTCAGCATGCGGTTGACGTAGGGATCGCAGCGCGTGCCAAGAAGATCGTGGATGCGGCCACCGAATTCGTCGATGCCGTAGTCCTTCAGGCTATCGGACGTGATGGTCGCGATCGGGCGCAGGTATGGGAGCGTCGACCACAGGCGATCGAAGGTCGTGACGTGCGCGGCCTGGAGCTGGCGCGTACGCGAGGCCCACAGGCGTTCGCGCGGATTGTGGGCGTTCCAGATGTTGAGGTCGCCGACCTGCGGCCCCTCGATCGTGACGATGCGGAAGACGTGCCCCGCGGGCACCTTCCAGGCGCGGCCGGTGCGGATCGGGATGGTGAACTTCTCCACCAGCGTGCGGCCGTCGCTCTCGGCGATGCGCTTGTAGAACGCCTTGTCGACGGTGAGTGCCGAGCCTTCGCTCGCCTGATAGGCGGCCGGGTAATCCTTCATCGCTTGCTCCGCTCGGCCAACGCCAGGTCCGGCCGGTCGGTCGTGAACACGTCGACGGCCAGCTCGAACATTTTGGCGATCATTGCCGCATCGTTGCATGCCCAGCCGCCGATGCCGAGGCCGGCCTGACGCACGGTGGCGACCGTCGGCGCGTCGAGCATGGTGGAGCGCAGGCCGAGCATCGGCACGCCGTTAGCCTTGGTCACGGCGATCACGCCGGCCAGGCCAATGTCGATCTGGGTGTGCGGCGCCACCAGCCAGACATGGTTCATCGGTTGGCCGTGCCGGACCGCTTCGGCGACGGTGCCGAGCTGGAAGCTGGTCAGCACGGTGCGCTCGAGCATGCCGCCCGCCTTCACCGCCGCGACCACCTTGGCCGCATGCGGATCGGCATAGGGCACATGGCCCGGCCCCGTCTTCAGCTCGAGGCGCAGGACGATCTTGGTCGGCCGGAAGATCTCCATCACCTCGTCGAGCAGGAGCATGCGCTGGCCGCCGCTGCCCTTCAGGATCAGCTTCGAGAGATCGGCCCAGTCGTGCGCGCAGACCGGCCCGTGCCCATCGGTCGTGCGATCGAGCGTCTCGTCGTGGATCACGACAAGCTTGCCGTCGAGGGTCGGATGGACGTCGAACTCGACCTGCTCGACCGGCAATCGCGCGGTGTTCTCGAAGGCGAGCCGGCTGTTCTCGGCCCACAAAAGGGCGCCGCCGCGGTGCGAGGCAATCTCGGTTTTCATTCAGGACCCACTCGTTTCAAGCCAGCCGAGGATAGCTTGGGCCGGGGGTGGTGAGAAATGAGACAAATCGTGAGAAACCCTTATGTCACCGGTATCGGAGGTGTCTCAGGATTTTGAGACATTTTGACTATCGCAGGGTCGGGTCGAGACGGTCGCGCAGCCAGTCACCGATGATGCTGATCGAGAGCGTGGTGAGGATGATCACGACGCTGGGGAACAGCAGGATCCACGAGGCACGCGTGATGTACTCGCGGCCGTAGCCCACCATGTTGCCGAGCGAGCTGAGCGGCGGCTGCACGCCGAGGCCCAGGAACGAGAGGCCGCTCTCCAGCAGGATCGTCTCGGGAAAGGTGATGGTCATCGAGACGATCAGGGTCGAGGCGATGTTGGGCAGCACGTGGAGGCCGTAGACCCGCCAGCTCGACGCGCCCAGTTGGCGGATCGCGCCGGCGTAGCCTTGCTCGTTGGCCGAGATGGTGAGGCCGCGCGCGATGCGAGCGTAGCGCTCCCAGCTGTTGAGGCCCATCAGCCCGACGAACAGCACCAGCGAGTTGCCGAAGAAGGCCAGCACCGCCAGCGCCACGATGAGGAAGGGGACGCTCGCCTGGAAGTCGATCAGCATCAGGATCAGCCACTCGGCCTTGCCGCGAAAGTGTGCCGCCACGAAGCCCAGGCCCGTGCCCAAGGTGGTCGAGATGATCGTGCCGAAGAAGGCGATCAGGATGCTGATGCGGATCGAGACGATCAGGCGCGAGAGCACGTCGCGGCCCAGTTCATCGGTGCCCATGGCGTGCCGCCAGTCGCCGCCGAAGCCGACCGGCGGCTGCAGGCGCGCGCGCAGGTCGAGGGCGGCGAAGTGGAACGGCGAGAGAAAGTCGGCGCCCAACGCCACGACCAGCATCAGCCCGATCCAGCCCAGCGCGAAGAGCGTGAGCGGTGGCCAGGCTTCGAAGAAGCGCGAGCGGCGGCTGCGCTGTACGGGCGCGGCGGGCACGGTCGGCGTGGCGCGAAGCGAGGAGGTCTGGACTGTCATTTGGGCGCCGTCCGCATGCGGGGGTCGATCCAGCCGTAGACGACGTCGACCACGATGTTGGAGACGACCATGGTGGCCGCCACCAGCAGCAGGATGGTCTGCACGACGGCCAGGTCGCGGCTCGCCACCGAGACCACCAGCAGGCGGCCGATGCCGGGCCAGGCGAAGACGCTTTCGACCACGACCGCCCCCGCGATCAAGGTGCCGATCATGAAGCCGATGATGGTGGTGGTCGGGATCGCGGCATTGGGCAGTGCGTGCTCTGTCACGACGCGGCGCCACGACAGGCCCTTGGCCTGCGCCGCACGGATGTAGGGCTGGCCCAGCACCTCGAGCATGGCCGAGCGCGTGAAGCGCGCCAGGATCGCCGCCCCCGCCGCGCCAAGGGTAATGATCGGCAGGATCATGTTGACCACGCCGCCGATGCCGCTGCTCGGCAGCCAGCCGAGCTGGACCGAGAAGACCAGCACCAGCAGGAGCGCCAGCACGAAGCTCGGCATGGTGAAGCCCGCCACCGAGAGCAGCATGGTGAGGCGATCGGCGAAGGAGTTGCGGCGCAGCGCTGCATAGATGCCAGCCGGTACGCCAATCGCGATCTTGAGCACCAGCGCCGGCACGGTGAGCGCGAGCGTCGCCGGTACTTTTTCCAGCACAAGCTGGATCGCGGGCCGCCCATCGCGCATGGAATTGCCCAGCTCGCCGGTCAGCGCATGCACGACGAAGGCGCCGTACTGCATCCAGATCGGCTGGTCGAGGCCCCAGGCCTTGCGGAAGGCCGCGACCGCCTCGGGCGGCGCGTCGACCGACATGATCAGCAGCGCCGGATCTCCCGACAGGCGCAACACGAAGAAGGCGAAGGTCACGACTAGGAAGATGGTGAGCAGCGCACGCAGCAGGCGGTGGGCGAGGAAGCCGATCATGAGGCGGCCGCCAGATGGCAGGCGACCTGCCGACCGTCTTCCAGAGCGCGCAACGCCGGCGTCTCGCTGCGGCAGCGCGCCACCGCCATCGGGCAGCGCGCGTGGAAGGCACAGCCCGCGGGAATGTCGACGGAATTGGGCGGATCGCCCTTCAGGATCAGGCGTTGCCGCCGGGTGCGCGTCGCCACCGGGATCGCCGACACCAGGGCCTGCGTGTAGGGATGCGCGGGCGCGGTGAACAGGCGGTCGGGATCGCCGCGCTCGACGATACGGCCGAGATACATCACCGCCACCTCGTGGCTGACTTGGCGCACCATGCGCAGGTCGTGGCTGATGAAGAGATAGGCCAGGCCCATCTTGGCCTGCAGGTCGAGCAGGAGATTGACGACCTGCGCCTGGATCGAGACGTCGAGCGCCGAGATCGGCTCGTCGCAGACCAGCAGGCGCGGCTCCAGGATCAGGGCACGCGCCAGCACGATGCGCTGGCGCTGGCCGCCCGACAGCTCATGCGGATAGCGGATGAAGTGATGGGCCTGCAGGCCGACCGACTCGAGGATCGCCATCGCCCGGTCGCGCCGCTCGGCCTTGCTCTTGCCGATGCCATGGATGGCCAGCGGCTCCATAACTTGTCGGCCAACTTCGATGCGCCGGTCGAGTGCGGCCAGCGGGTTCTGGTAGACCATCTGCATGACACGCCGCAGGTCACGCCAGCGCTTCGATTGCGTCGCCGGCAGGACTTCGCCTTCGAGCCGGATCTCGCCCGACGTTAGAGGCAGCAAGCCGAGCACCAGCCGTGCCGTCGTGGTCTTGCCGCAGCCCGATTCGCCCACCAGCCCCAGCGTGCGGCCCGGCTGCAGGCTGAAGGAAACGCCATCGACTGCGCGCAAGGTCGCGTTCTCGCCGAACAGCCGGCCGCCCTTGCGCACCTGGTAGTGACGCACGAGGTCGGACGCTTCGAGCAGCCCCGCGCTCACGCGACCAGACTCCCGGCGCGGAGGCAGGCCGCTCGATGGCCTTCCTCGACCTGAAAGGACGGCGGCATGCCGGCCTCGCACGCGGTCTCGACTCGCGGGCAGCGCGGCGCGAAGCTGCAGCCGCGCGGCAGGTTCCACGGTTCGGGAACGACGCCCGGGATCGCCACCAGCCGGCGGCGCGGCCCTTCGAGTTCCGGCAGGGCGGCCAACAGGCCGGACGTATAAGGATGCGCGGGACGATCGAAGATCGCATCGATCGGCGCGTCCTCGACGATGCGGCCGGCATACATCACGCAGACGCGGTCGGTGTTCTCGGCGACCACGCCGAGATCGTGGCTGATCAGCACCAGGGTCATCGCGCTGTCGCGGCGGATTTCCTGCAGCAGCTCGAGGATCTGCGCCTGAATGGTGGCGTCGAGCGCCGTCGTCGGCTCGTCGGCGACCAGGATCTCGGGCTGGCCCGCGAGCGCCATCGCGATCATCACGCGCTGGTTCATGCCGCCCGACAGTTCGTGCGGATAGTCGCGCAGTCGGTGCTGTGCATCGGCGATGCCAACCCGGTCGAGCAGGCGCGTTGCCTCGGCCTGCGCCGCCGTGCCGGTCAGGCCGCGGTGCAGCGCCAGCGCCTCGCAGAGCTGGCGGCCGATGCGGTAGACCGGATTGAGGCTGCTGGCAGGGTCCTGGAAGATCATCGCGATCCGCGCACCGCGCACTGCCTCGAGATCGCGGGCCGGGGCGCCGACCAGATTGCGGCCGTCGAACCGCACTTCGCCGCGGATCCGCGCCTGGCCGCCCAGCAGGCCGAGCGCGGCCAGCCAGGTCACGCTCTTGCCCGAGCCCGACTCGCCCACCAGCCCGACCGACTCGCCACTGGTAATGGCAAGATCGACACCGTGCAGGGCGCGCACGACGCGCTGGCCCGTGTCGAAATCGACCGTCAGGCCGCGGATATCGATGAGGGGCTGGTCTGCTGAACGAAACACGATCGGCCGAATACACGGCCGATATGTCGTTTGGATGACAGAAGCCTACACGATCGGCGGATGCTTCTTGTCGGTGCCCGCCGCCTGCTCCCAGGCGCGCGCTACCTGATAGACCGTGGCCTCGTCGAAATAGCGGCCGACGAACTGCACGGAGAGCGGCAGACCGCCCGACGACAGGCCGGACATCATGGCCAGCGCCGGATGACCGGTCGTGTTGAACGGCGTGCGCGCCTGGCGCGGGTAGGTGCGCTCGACTTCCGGCGTGTCGTCGATGCGGCAGGCCGGATCCATCGAGCTGGCGCACAGCAGCACGTCGACTTCGCGGAACGCGTCCTCGACCGCGGCGATCATCTCGCGGCGGCGGCGCTGGGCCAGCACATAGTCGCCCGAGCTCATGAAGGCGCCGGCCATCAGGCGGCGGCGCGAGAACAGCGCGTAGTCGCCCGGCCGTTCGCGCAGCCACTTGGAATGGATCGACCAGGCCTCGCTTTGCAGGATGACGCGATTGACGGCGCCGAACTCGCCCAGGGTCGGCAGAGTGACGTCGCGCACTTCGGCACCCGCCATCTGCAGGGTGAGAGCCACGTGCTGGAGTGCCGCGGTCACCTCGGGCGTGGCCGGCGTGTCGACCTCATGGAAGTGACGGACGAAGCCGATCCGCAAACCCTTCACGCCGCGCTCGAGCGCCGCGCCGTAGTGGCCGATCCGCGACGGCGCACTGCCGGGATCGAGCGGGTCGTGGCCGGCGATCGTCTCGAGCATCAGCGCGTTGTCGGACACGGTCCGAGTCATCGGGCCGATATGGTCGAGCGTGAAGGACAGCGGGAAGACGCCGCGGCGCGACACCAGCCCATAGGTCGGCTTCAGCCCGACGATGCCGCAGCAGCTCGCCGGATTGCGCACGCTGCCGCCAGTGTCGGTGCCCAACGCCATCGGGAAAAGGCCGGCGGCAACACCGGAACCCGAGCCCGACGACGAGCCGCCGGGATGATGATTGGGATTCCACGGATTGCGCGCCGGCGGCCACGGCAGGTCGAAGCTCGGGCCGCCGATGGCGAACTCGTGCGTCGACAGCTTGCCGATCACGATGGCGCCCGCGCCGCGCAGCTTGTTCACGCAGACGGCATCGTCCGTCGCCATATTGTCCTGCAGTACCTTCGAATGGCAGGTCGTCGGCAGGCCCGCGACGTCGATGATGTCCTTGATGCCGACCGGCACGCCATGCAGCGGCCCGCGTCTGTGGCCCGCCATGATCTCGGTCTCGGCAGCTTGGGCCGACGCCATGGCCTGGTCGCCATCGACCCGGATGAAGGCATTGAGGCGCGGATCGAGCTTCTCGACGCGGCTGAGCAGCGCCTGCATCAGCTCGACGGGCGACACTTCCTTGGCCGCGATCGCCTCGGCCGCCTTGGTGACGGAAAGCCAGTGCAGCTCGCTCACAGCTCTTCTCCTGCGCGCATCGGCGGCCAGGGTTCGGCGCGAGGATCGACCGGCTTGATCTTGGCGGCAACGTCGCCCGCCTGGTTGGCAGCCGCTGCGACATCCTCGGGGAACTCGGCGAGCGCCTTTTGCAAGCCTGCCCGGCGCGCGAGCATCTCGATAATTTCCTTGTCCATAAGACGCATCCTCTCCACGCTTTCGCCGTTACGAAGGTCAGCACGAATAGTGCCAGAGAGTCTATTGGCACCATTCGCACTGGGGAATGCGTTCCGGGGGAACCTGATTGGAAGCCGACCACACGCTCGCGATTTTTGCGGCCGAGCTGATCCTGCTGCTGCTGACAGGACGGCTGCTGGGCGAAGTCATGAACCGGTTCGGCCAGCCGGCGCTGTTCGGCCAGTTGATTGCCGGCGTGCTGCTCGGCCCCTCGGTGTTCGGCATGCTATGGCCGGCGGCACATCACTTCATCTTCCCCGACAACAAGACGCTGAAGACGATGATCGATGCCATCTCGCAGATCGGCATCCTGCTGCTGCTCCTGCTGACCGGCATGGAGACCAACCTCGCAATGGTCCAGCGCCGCAAGCGCGCGGTGATCGCCTCGTCGCTGACCGGCATTGCCGTCCCCTTCGCGCTGGGCGTGGCACTTGCCTATGCCCTCCCGAGTGCCGCGATACCGATGCACGAGAACAAGCTGGTGACGGCGCTGTTCCTCGGCACGGCGCTGTCGATCTCCTCGGTGAAGATCGTGGCGATGGTGCTGATCGACATCGGCGCGATGCGCCGCGACCTCGGCCAGCTGATCCTCTCCACCGCCATCCTCGACGACACGATCGCCTGGATCATCATCGCCGTGATCGCCGGCATTGCGGCCCACGGCCGTGTCGACCTGGCCACCATCGGCGGCAGCCTGGCCGGCACGGCGATTTTCCTGGCCTTCAGCTTGACCGTCGGCCAGCGCGTGGTGGCGCGCATCATCGTCTGGGTGAACGACCATATGACGATCGACGTGCCGGTGATCACGGCGATCATCGTCATCATGCTGGCGATGTCGCTCACCACCGAGCTGATCGGCGTGCACACGGCGCTGGGCGCCTTCGTGGCCGGCATCCTGGTCGGCCGTTCGCCGATCCTGACCGAGCAGATCGAGAACCAGATCCGCGGCTTCGTCTTCGCCTTCTTCAGCCCGGTGTTCTTTGCCGTCGCCGGCCTCGGCATGGACCTGCGCACTCTGGCCGATTCCACCCTGGCCGTGTTCACGATCGCCATCATCTTCGTGGCCTCGGTCGGCAAATTCTCCGGCGCCCTGCTGGGAGGCCGGCTGGGCGGCCTGACCGGGCGCGAGTCGCTCGCCCTTGGCGTAGGACTGAACGCGCGCGGCTCGACCGAGGTCATCATCGCCAGCATCGGTCTCGCCATGGGCGCACTCAGCAACCAGCTCTACACGATGATCGTGGCGATGGCGGTGACCACGACCATGGCGATGCCGCCGATGCTGCGCTGGATCATGCAACACGTGCCGCTCGGCGAGGACGAGGCGAAGCGGCTTGAAAAGGAAGAGGCCGAGGCGCTGGAGCAGCTTCCCAAGATGGAGCGTGCGCTGGTCTATGCCGACGACAGTCCGAACGGACGCCTGGCATCACGCCTGGCCGGCCTGTTCGCGGCGCGCCAGGAGATGCTGGCGACGGTGCTGCAGCCCAAGGCCACCGATGCAGAGAGCGTCGAGGAAGCGGCTCGTCGCAAACATCTCACCGAGGCGGCGCAGACCGTGCACGCCAACGCCGAGCCGGAAGCCCGTAAGCCCGCGATCGAGCAACTCGTGATGGAGCGACCGGGCAGCCACGACAACGCCATCGAGCGCGAGATCGAACGCGGATATGACATCGCCTTCGTCGGCATCGACCGGCCGATCGCCGAATCGCAGCTCAAGTTCGAGGACAGGCTGCAGAAGCTGGTCAATGCCTTCGAGGGACCGGTCGCGATCGCCATCAACGGCATGGGCGCCGCAGGGCCGGCCGATGTGCCGCTCGACATACTCCTGCCCACCGCCGGCACCCAGGACGCACGACTGGCCACGGAGATCGCCCTCTCACTGGCGGGTGCCACCAAGGGCCATGTGACGGCACTGCACGTGTTCGATCCCCAGGCCGACACGGTGCTCCTGCGTGGTCGTGGACGGCGCGCCGGCATGTCGGTGCTGGTCGACGTGCACCGCGCCGGCAAGCGCAGCGGCGTGCCGGTGAAGGGCCTCACCGCGACCAACATCCGGCCCGAAGGCGAGATCAGGCGCGCGCTGCGCGGCGGCCGCTTCGACCTGGTCGTGCTTGGGACGTCATTGCGGCATGGCGAGACGAAGTTCCTCGGACCGCGCACCGCCGCACTACTGCGTACGATCCGTACACCCGTGCTCCTGATTGCCCGTTAATTGCACACGGAATGATCACCGCAAGGATTTGTCACACGACCGTCATTCCCGGCATACTTTGATCAACCGCTCTCGGGGGAGATCGTATGTCAAACAAGTTTACGCGTTACATCCTTATCGCCATGGCGCTCGGCGTCGTCATGGGCGCGCTGATCTATTCCTATCTGCCCGGCGATCGCAACGACATCGCAGCGAGCGTCAATCTCGTCGCCATGCTCTTCCTGCGGTTGATCAAGATGATCATCGCGCCGTTGGTGTTCGCCACCCTGGTGGGCGGCATCGCCCATATGGGCACCGGCTCCAAGCTCGGCCGCATCTTCGCCAAGACCATGGGCTGGTTCATCTCGGCCTCGTTCATCTCCCTGCTGCTCGGCCTCATCATGGTCAACCTGCTGCAGCCCGGCGCCAACTTCCCCGGCACGCTGCCTGACAAGGGCGCGTCGACCGGCCTGCCGGTCTCGGCCTTCTCGATCGAGAAGTTCCTGACCCACCTGATCCCGACATCGATCGCCGACGCGATGGCGACCAACGAGATCCTGCAGATCGTCGTGTTCGCCGTGTTCTTCGCCGTTGCCATGGGTGCGATGCCCGAGCGTTCGAAGAAGATGCTCGAGCTGATCGAGGACCTCGGTCACATCATGCTGAAGGTGACCAGCTACGTGATGTTGTTCGCGCCGATCGCGGTGTGGGCGGCGATCACCGCCACCGTCGCCAAGAACGGCCTGCTGGTGCTGTGGAAGCTGGTCGTGTTCATGGGCGGCTTCTACTTCTCGCTGTTCATCCTGTGGGGCATCCTGGTCGTCGTGGGCTTCATCGTGATCGGCCCGCGCTACCGCAACCTGCTCCGCCTGATCCGCGAGCCGCTGATGATCGCCTTCTCGACGGCGAGCTCGGAAGCGGCCTACCCGAAGACCCTGGAGGGGCTGAACAAGTTCGGCGCCTCCTCGCGCATCTCCGCCTTCGTGCTGCCGCTCGGCTACTCGTTCAACCTCGACGGCACGATGATGTACTGCACCTTCGCCAGCATCTTCATCGCGCAGACCTATCACATCGAGATGACGCTCGGGACGCAGTTCGCCATGCTGGCGACGCTCATGATCACCTCCAAGGGCGTGGCCGGCGTGCCGCGCGCCTCGCTGGTGGTCATCGCCGCCACCCTGGGTCAGTTCAACATCCCGGAGGCGGGCCTGCTCATGATCATGGGCATCGACACCTTCCTCGACATGGGTCGCAGCGCCACCAACGTGATCGGCAACTCGCTGGCCACGGCGGTGGTCGCCAAGTGGGAAGGCGAACTCGGCGCCGAGCATGCGCCGAGCGCCGACGACGCTGTGCCCCCGGGCTCCCTGCCCGGCGATCCGGTGCACGCCTGATGAGGCGGCGAACGACAAACTGGGCGATCGCCGCGGGCTGGCTGCTCGCGGCGACACTGACGCCTGGGGCCTCTTTCGCCCAGGACATCGCCGCTCAACAGGGCGGCCTCAGCGCCACCCTGGCGACGATCAAGCGCACGCACACCGTGCGACTAGGCTTCCGCGAAAGCTCGACGCCCTTTTCCTTTCTCGACCAGAGCAACCGGCCGATCGGCTACAGCCTCGAGCTCTGCCAGGCCGTGGTCGAGGAGATCGGTGTCGCCATCGACGCGTCCGACCTGAAGATCGAGTACGTGAAGGTGACGTCGGACGACCGCATCCCGGCCGTCGTCGATAAAAAGATCGACCTCGAATGCGGATCGACCACCGCGAGCTTCGAGCGGCGCAAGCAGGTCGCTTTCTCACCGCTGATGTTCGTGGCCGGCACCAAGCTGATGGTGCCGCGCGGATCGACGGTCACCGGCATCAACGACCTTGCCGGCAAGACCATCGTCGTGACCAAGGGCACCACCAACGAACAGGCGATCCGGACCGCAGACGGCAAGTTCCGCCTCGGCCTCAAGATCGTCACCGCCGACGATCACGAGCAGTCCTACCAGATGCTGGATACGGAGAAGGCCGATGCCTTCGCCACCGACGACATCCTGCTCTACGGCCTGATCGCCCGGCACAAGTCGCAGTACAAGATGAAGGTCGTGGGCGATTACCTGTCGTACGATCCCTACGGCATCATGTTCCGCAAGGGCGAGCCCGAGCTGGCCGCGGCGGTGGAACGCTCCTTCCGCAAGCTCGCGACCAATCACGACCTGATGCCGCTTTACGAGAAGTGGTTCGTGTCACGCCTGCCAACGGGCGAGAAGCTGAACGTGCCGATCTCGCCGCAGCTCGAGGAAAGCTTCAAGGTCCTCGACGAGTCCGCCGCGAACAACTAGCCTTCCCCGAAAAGGGAAAGGAAACGTCTTGAGGTACTGGGCGATGGCGCTGCTCCTGGCAGCGCTGCCGGCGGCCGCGCGTGCAGCGGATCCTGAAGCTTTCAATCCCGACAACCAGCCGGTGAAGATCGTCGTCGGCTTCCAGCCCGGCGGCATCGGCGACACGGTCGCGCGCCTGTTCTCCGACGCCGTGCAGAAGCGGTTGGGCCAGCGCGTGATCGTCGAGAACCGCAGCGGCGCCAACGGCATGATCGCCTTCGAAGCGAGCGCCAAGGGCAAGGCCGACGGAGTCGCTCTCGTCCAATGCACGACCGGCCCGATGGGCGTCAGCCCGGTCTTGCCGGGTCTCGTGCTGCCGATCGACATGAATCGCGACCTCCAGCCGATCGCGCGTTTCGTGCAGGCCAATTGGGGCATCGCCGTGCCGAAGGACTCGCCCTACAAGACGCTCGCCGACCTGATCGCCGACGCCCGGAAGCGGCCTGGCGCGCTGAACTATGGCCATTCCGGCATCGGCTCGCTTCAGCATCTCGCGGCCGAGTGGCTGGCGGTGAAGGCCGGCATCAAGATGCAGGGCGTCGCCTATCGCGGCACCGGTCCCGCCATATTGGAATTGATGGGCGGCCGCATCGACCTCGTGGTGACCAGCCTCGGCGACTTCTCGAGTCAGGCCAAGGCGGGGCAACTGCGTGTGCTGACCTTGATCGACGACATCGGCTCGCCGCAGTTCCCCGACGCGACGCAGGCCTCGGCCACGGTGCCGGGCTACGTCGTCACAGGCTGGGTCGGCGTCTGCGGTCCGCGCGGATTGCCGGCGTCCGCGATCCGTTGGTGGGAGAAGGCAACCGAAGCCGCCCTCACCGATCCCGACCTGCAGAAGCGGCTGCCCGACTATGGGCTGACGCCGGGCTACGAAGGCGCCGCTACCTTTGCCAAAACCATCGCCGCGGAGCAGGCTCGCTGGAAAGCGGTGATCGACGCCAACAACATCCGCGCGGAATAGGAGGAGGCTATGCGCAACAGCCGTCTCGAGGTTCGTCAGCTCTCCGGTGCCGGTGGCGCCGAGATCTTCGGTGTCGACGTGGCGCAGGAGCTCGATGATGAAACCATCGGCGAAATCCGCGATGCGCTGAACGAGCACTGTGTCGTCTTCTTCCGCGACCAGACCCTGGACGTCGCGCGGCACAAGGCCTTCGCCCGGCGCTTCGGTGAGATTTTCATCCACCCCAACTACAAAGGCACCGGCGATGATCCCGAGATCGTCATGGTGCGGCGCGAACCGGGCGACACCGGCTATGTCGGCGAGGACTGGCATGCCGACACCACCATGTCGCCCGAGCCACCGATGGGTGCCATCCTCTACGGCATCGACGTGCCGCCCTACGGCGGCGACACCATGTTCGCCAACCAGTATCTCGCCTACGACGCGCTATCGGACGCGATGAAGAAGATGCTGACCGGCCTGCGCGCCGTGCACAGCGATATCATGGTGGCGGGTCCGCAAGCCGGGAAGAACAAGGGCCGTTCGACCAAGCATCGCGACGGCGCCGACTGGCGCGAGACGCAGAGCCTCCATCCCGTGGTGCGCACGCATCCCGAGACCGGCCGCAAGATGCTGTTCGTGAACAAATCCTACACCGTGGGCTTCGAGGGCATGACCGCGGCCGAGAGCAAGCCCCTGCTCGACTTCCTGATGGAGCACGGCAACCGGCCGGAATTCACCTTCCGCTTCCGCTGGCAAAAAGGATCGATCGCCTTCTGGGACAACCGCAGTGCGAAGCATATTGCGCTAGGCGATACCGGACCCTTTCGCAGGCTGATGCGCCGCATCCAGATCAGTGGCGACACGCCGGTCTGATGGGCAAGATGCGCGTATGACAACTTCGCCCGATCGTCTGGTGCTGCACGGCAGCTTCACCTCCAGCTCGTCCTACAAGCCGATGCTGTTCCTGGCACTGAGCGGCCTGCCCTTCTCGTTCCGCACGGTCAATCTGAAGAACGGCGTGCAGAAGCTGCCTCCGCATCTTGCCATCAACCGCTACGGCCAGGTCCCTGTGCTGCAGCATCGCGGCCTGACGCTGGTGATGTCGAACGTGATCCTCGACTATCTTGCGCGCACGACCGGCAAGTTCGAAGGCGCCAACGAGCAGGACAAGATCCATGCCCGCGAATGGCTGTCTTGGGAAAACGACGCCATCCAGAACGTGGCGCGCGTTCGCCACTTCGCGCGCTTCCGTCCCGATATCTCGCAGGACATCGTGAACTACTTCCGGCCCAGCGCCGAGGCGGCGCTCGACTTCCTCGACAAGAGTCTTGCAGGGCGCCAGTGGCTGGTGGGCGACAGTTGCACCATCGGCGATCTCGGCTGCTTTGGCCGCAGCGTGTTCATGGCCGAAGGCGGCATGTCGACCGACAACCGGCCGCACCTCGCTGCCTGGCGTGAGCGCATCATGGCGATGCCCGGCTTCAAGCCGCCGTACGATCTGATCCCCAAGAAGGACGCCGAGTTCGACCCCTGAGGGTCAGTAGTCCCACTCCATCTTGGCGCCGATCTTGTCGTTGGAGTCGGTGCCGATCGCGCCTTCGATCTTGGTGTGCTTGAAGACCTCGATCTCGACAATGCCGCGGCTCGAATCGGCTGACGCGCCCTGCTGGGCGCCGACATAGACGCCGGGCGCCACGTAACGGCCGCCCTGCAGGCCTGTCGTGCTGGACGTGGTGCCGTTGGCGTTGGTCGTCGAGCTGGAATTCACCGACAGATTGTCGAGGCCGAGAGTCTGCCGCAGGCGGCCGAAGAAGCCGCCACCGGAGGGCGTGCCGCCGGTCAGGTCTGCGAGCGCTTGCGCAGCGCTCAGCAATTCGACCGGACTGAGGCTCGACGATGACTTGCCGAACAGCAGCATCGCCATCGCCTCATCCTGCGGCAGTTCCGGCGAGGACGTGATCGAGATCTTGGGCGCACGCGAGCTGCCGGTGATATCGACTTCAATCGTGGTCGAATCGACCGTCGTCGTGGCGGCGAAGTCGAGATCGGGATCGATCTCGTTCACGTTGGCGAGCGCCACATTGCCGCGCGTGAAATCGAGCTGCTTCCCCAGCAGGTCGAACTTGCCCCGGCGCAGCGAGAGATTGCCGATCACCTGCGGGGCTTCGGGATTGCCCTTCACGGTGAACTGACCGCCGACCTCGGCCTCGAGGCCGCGACCACGCACGAACACGGCCTGGGGCGCGCTGATGGTGAGATCGAGGCGCACGGTGTCGGGTGGCTTGGGAGGCTTCTTCCCGCCCGCGCCTGGCGGGGGTGGCTTCGGTGCCTGCGGGTCGGGCGCGTTGCCGCCGTTGACCTCGCGCACCTGCAGGGTCGGATAGTTGGCCGCCTGGCTGACGCCAATGCCGATCTCGGCGCGATCGATCGTCACCGGGCCGGTGACGTCGACCCCGTCGGCGGCAGAGCCGGTGATCTTGATGTTGCTCGACACGGTCGCGAGGATGTCCGGCCGGTTGGCCAGCAGCGCGTTCTTCGTCGTGACTGTCATGTCGATCGGGAAGCCGCGGGCCGGATCGAGCTGGATCGTGCCGGTCGCCGAGACTTCGCCACTGCGCGCCGTCTGGAAGCTGAGCTTCTCGAGCTGCAGCGTCTCTCCCTGCAGCGCCAGGGTGGCCTGGCCGCCGGTCAGCCGCATGCCGCTCGCCGGCAGGAAGACCGACGCGCCGGCGAGCGTGATCGTGCCGCTGCCGGAAATCTTCTCGCCGTTGATCGTCAAGGTAAGGTTGGGCTGCACCGTGCCCGCGATATTGCGCACGCTGGTGCCGAGCGCGGGCGAGAACGGCGCCAGGCTGGTCGAACCGTTGATCGTGACGGTCGCCGTTACAGCTCCATTGCCTTGCGGCAGCGTGGCCTTGCCCTTGAGCCCAAGCTGCGTGCCGCTGCCGGCCGACAGGTTGGAGTCGAACGTCGCCTGATGGTCGGACATCGCCAGGCTGCCCTTCAGCGCCAACGCCGGCAGCAGCGCCGTCTCCGGCCGCTTGATCTTGAGGCCGCTCGCCGCGTAGCTCGCGTCGACCTTGGGATTCGCGAGCGCCCCCGTGACATGGGCCTTGGCCTGCAAGCTGCCCTGCAAGCCCGTGCCCGGGGCGAAATTGTCGATCAAGGTCATCGGCAGGCTGCTCACATCCACCGTCAAGTCGCTGGCCGCCGGATCGACCACGCCGCGAATGTCGACGCGGCCGCCGCCCAACCGAAGCGATGCGGCATCGATCGCCACGCGCGAGCCGACCACCTTGAGATGCGACGGCGCGTTCAACGCGATCGGAATGCCCTGGTAGCGCGCATCGAATTTCTGAAGCGCGATACGGATCTCGCCCGGCGTCGGCTCGATCCGCGCCGACAGGCTGGCGTTGGTGAGGCCCGCGACCTTGAGGCCGAGATCGAAGGCCGATCGGTCGCCTTTCACCGTGGCATTGACCTGGCTGACCTGCGGGATGCCACTCAGCCGCTCCGCCTTCAGCGTAGCCTCTGTCGTCGCGACGCCCAGCGGATCGGTCACGGTTCCGTCGACCTGCAAGGTGCCGACGCCGGTGGGGCCGCTGCGCAGCTTGTCGCCATGGAGAGTGATCGTGACCTTGCCGGCGGGATCGTCCGACGTCGCGATATCGAGATCGACGGCGCCGCCAAGGTCGGCGCCCAGAACGGCCTTCAGGTCCTCGAGCTTCGCCATCTTGAGGTGGCCACTGCCGGTGGCACCCTTGGAAGTGACCGAGAGATCCTTCACGTCGACCGACGCGCTCGCCCAGCTTCCCTGCAGGAACGGCACCCGCACGCCACCATCGGCCTGCTGCGCGAAGCTGCCAGCCAGCGCCAGTGCCTGGCTGGCGATAGTGCCATCGGCTTTCACTTTGCCCTGCAAGCCGTCCTTTGCGTTATCGAGGCCCAGGGCCACCTTGAGCTGCCCAAGCTTCGGCATGTCGAGATCGAGATCGAACGCGCTCGTGTTCTCGTGGCCTCGGCCGGACAGCAAGAGCGTGAGCGGATCGGTCGAGATCTTCACGCCATCGAGGCGCCACGACCGATCGGGCTGCAGCGCGGCACTGCCCGCCAGCTTGACCGTGCGGCTCTGCAGGTCGGGCGGGACGTCAGGTACGTTGAGATCGTCGAGCGAGCCCTGCCAATCGACCTTCGCCGCGCCCTGCTGTGCCGCAAGGTTGAGATCGAGATGGCCGCGGCCCGCCAGGGAAAGGCCGGCCAACGCGGAGAAGCGCGAGATGTCGGCCAGGTCGATCGCGAGCTTGGCGTTGGTGGCTTGCGACGATGGCGTGTAATCGGCGCTCCCCTTGAGACCGACCAGCGGCGACGATGTCTCGAACGACTTCACGACGATGCGGCCGCTCGCTTCGAGGCCAATGTCGGCGGCGAGATCGACATGGCCTGGCGGCGGCGCGCGCGGATCGAGGCTGGTCGCTGTGAGATCGTCGACCCCGCCGCGGATCGTGACGGTGCCCTGCGGCTTGCGCGACAGGCCGGACAGAGCGGCCTTGGTCTCGACATGCAGATTGCGCCAGGTCACGCCGCCGGCCAGATCGGCGAGCGGGCCCGACTCGGCTGTGGTGACGACTGTCGTCGCGTCGAGCGTGTCATGCTTCGTGTCGTAGCGGCCGGAGGCATCGAGCTTCGCGGGATCGGCGGTCAAGGTCAGCGTCTTCACCACCAGCACGCCTGCATCGTCGAGAGTCGCGGCCCCGGTCAAGGTCACAGGCTTGCGCAGCAGGCGCGCGATCGGACTGTCCGGCAGCCCTGGCGCCACGGCGGAGACATCGAGCGAGAGCGCCGTCGCGCCCTGCTCGCGATGCCATTGCGCATTGCCGGTCGAGCTCATCACATCGCCCGCGGCCACCGTAAGCGTGGCATTGCCCTTCTCCTGGCCGCCCTTGGCCACCAGCTTGAAGGACACGGCCGCAAGATCCGGACGGCCGATCAGGGCCGCGACCACGCCGCCCTTGGACGATTCCTCGGCGTCGATCGTGCCATCGACGGTGAAGTGATCGAGGTCGAAGCCGAGGTCCGCCACCACTTTCGCCGCCGGCCCGTCGGTACGCGCCATGTCGAGCTTCAGGCGGCTCTGCTCATGCGCCGTCAGCAAGGCCGAGCCATCCAGCTTCCAGTGCGAATCCACTCCGCCGCCGAGGGCAGCGCCGAGATGAAGATCGTCGACCGCAAGCTGTCCCAGATCGATACCGATCGGCAGGCTGAAGCCGCCGCCGCTGGAAGGTTTCGTGTCCGAGGGAAGCGGCGGCCGCAGCACGTCGATTTTCCGCGCACCGGCCGTATCGATGCGCAGCCGGCCAGTGAACAGCGAAGCGAACGACCAGCTGGCGCGGGCATCGTCGACCGCCAACCATGTTCCCTGCTGGTCCCGCATCTCGACCTTGGCGATACGCAGATCGGTCGGGACGAGGCCGGTGATGCCCGTAACGTCGAGCGTCGACGACGAGATCGCCGAGGCGAGCAAACGCTTGCCGGGGCCGGTCTGCAGGCAGCCGAAAAGAACAGCGACGACGACAACGACCCCGCCCACCGTCCAGCCGAGGATGCGTAACGCGCGCATCAGAAGGCCTGTCCCAGGCTGACGTAGATGCCGAAGGGCGCATCACCGTCGCGCTTGTTCAGCGGAATGCCGACATCGAGCCGCGCCGGCCCGAAGCCCGTGTAGTAGCGCACGCCGAGGCCCGTACCGACGCGCGGCGAATTCTCGGCGAAGTTCGGCAGGGTCGTGAGATAGGCATTGCCGGCGTCGATGAAGGCCACGACACCGAACGACTTGCCGATGCGCTGGCGGAACTCGATGCTGGTCTCGACCAGGCTGGCGCCCCCCAACGGGTTGTTGTAGGCGTCGCGCGGGCCCGCGCTCTGGTAAGTGTAACCGCGCACCGAGCCGCCGCCGCCGGCATAGAACAGCTTGTCCGGCGGGATGAATTCGTTGGTGCCGCCCGGAATGGTGCCGAAGGCAGCGCGGCCGGCGATCACACTGCGGCCATCGCCGCTCACGTTCACATAGCCTGTCGCGACCAGCTTGATGATCGCGAACAGATCGTTGTCGTGATTGACGTCGGCATAGGGCGTGAGGTTGCCGGCGAGCTTGTAGCCCCTGGTTGGCTCGGTATCGCTGTCGGCCTCGTTCAAGGTCGCGGACATCGGCAGGCCGACCAGCTTATAATAGTTCGTGATCCCGTACTTCAGGATCTGCGAGGTCTCCGCGCTCACGCCAACCGAAACGCGCAACTGTTTGGACAGCGTCCGGTTCAAGCCGAAGGCGAGCAGCGCCGCCGAGCGCGTATAGGCCGGATAGACCTCGCGCAGCACCTGCGTCGATGCGGTCGCGTCCTGTCCCGACATCCACCAATCGGGCTTCAGGAAATCGGCCTTGAGCGAATAGCCGAGATCGGACGGGATCGCGCCCTGGCCGATGTGGTTCACCGACGCCGTCAACTTCAGGTTCTCGGCCTCGCCGAACAGGTTGCGATGCTGCCATGAGGCGTTCAGGCCGACGCCGAGGATCGTCTCGTAACTCACACCGAAGCCGATGGTGCGCGGCAGGCGATCTTTCAGCTCGACGGCGATCGGCAATTCGCCTTGCGGCGTGAGCTGCTCGGCCGGCTTGATGCGCACGGCGCTGAAAACGCCGAGCGCAGTCAGCCGGTCACGCAGGCCCTCGACCTTCTCGGGCTTGTAGGGCTCGCCCTCCTTGAACGGCACGCGCCTCTGCAGATAGACGGTGTCGACCTTGTCCGTGCCGGAGAAACTTACCGGTCCCATGGTCGCTGTTGGCCCGGTCTCGAGGTGATAGGCGATGTGCGCCAACCGTGTGGCGTGGTCGATCACCACTTCCCGCCGTACCACTTTGGCCAGGGCGTAGCCGTTCTCGCGTACCTGGTCGACGATCTGGTTTTCGGTGGCCAGGATGACGGCAGCATCCGCCGGCTGTTCGGTCAGCAGCGCCAGCTTGCTGCGATCGAGCGCAGGATAGCCCACGACGGAGGGCGGCCCGTCGATATCGATCGAGGTCACGCGATAGACCGGCCCGGTCGCGACGTTGAAAGCAAAGCTGATCTTTTCCTGCTCGGGCTTGCTGTCCAGGGCATCGAGCGCCGAGGCCTCCTCGATCGGCTGGCCGGCCACGGTGGCGACAACGCGCGAATCGTAGAAACCGCGCGAGCGCAGCGCCGAAACCATGCGGGCGCGCCGCGCCTGTGCCGCCTGCAGGAGCGCCAGGCTGTCGCCCGACAGAGGCTCGTCCTTGTCGAGGTCCTCGGAAAGCTTCTTCAACTCATCCGTCATACGCTGGTCACCGATGATGGTGAGAGCAATCTCGCCGGTGCGGGCATGCGCCGTCGCCGCCATGAAACTGCTGGCGATGAGCACGGCCACGAGACGGCCGATCCAGGAAAATCCGGTTCGCCGTTGCACGATGTCTGTTAGGCCGGCGAACATGGCAACACTATGAAAGACAACGCCCGGAACCCGCCTTGGATGCGTCACCCGACACGCAGAAGGCGCAAACGCGGATCCAGCAGATCGCGCAGCCCATCTCCCAGCATGTTGAGGCCCAGCACGGCCAGGGCAATGGCCAATCCCGGCCAGATCGCGAGTTCGGGCGCCTGGTAGATATAGGTCTGGGCATCGCGCAGCATACCGCCCCAGGACGGCGTGGGCGGCTGCGCCCCCAGGCCAAGATAGGAGAGGCCCGCCTCGGCCAGGATCGCTACCGCGAATTGGATGGTGGCCTGGACGATAAGGACGCTGGCGATGTTGGGCATCACATGGCGCAAGGTGATACCGAACGGCGCGCGGCCGAGCGCAATGGCGGCACGCACGAAATCGCGGCTCCACATTGCCAGCGACGCCGAGCGCGTCACGCGCGCGAATACCGGCACATTGAAGATGGCGATGGCCAGGATGGCATTCACCGCGCTCGCCCCCAGCACGGAGGTGATCAAGATGGCGGTCAGCACGGCTGGAAAGGCGAAGATCAGATCCGAGGTGCGGGAAAGCGCCTCGTCGACCCACCCGCCGCGCGCCGCTGCCCAGGCGCCCAAGGTCACGCCAACTGACATGCCGAGGCCAACCGCGATCAGGCCCACCGCAAGCGAGGTCTTGGCGCCCACCATGATGCGCGAAAGCACGTCCCGGCCAAGATGGTCGGTGCCGAGCAGGTGCGCGGGCGAGGACGGCAGGAGCTTGGACCGCATCTGCAGATCATCGACCGCGTAGGGCGTCCAGGCAAACGAGACCAGCGCCGTCGCGATGAACAGCAACAGCAGGACCGCGCCGATCTGGAAGCCGACATGGCGGCGCGCGCGAGACCAGAAGCCGCTCATCCCGTCACCCGCGGGCGGGGATCGAGCAAGGCCTGCGCGAAATCGACCAGCAGGTTCACGGCCAGCACCAGCACGGTGAACAGGATCACGACGTTCTTGATCACAGCAAGGTCACGATTGTTGATCGAGTCGTAGACCAGCTGGCCGACACCCGGCAGGCGGAAGACGCTCTCGATGATCACCGCGCCCGCCACCAGAAAGCCCGCGATGAGGCCGGCCACCGTCGTCACCGGCAGGAGCGCATTGCGCAGCGCGTGCCGGAACAGGACGGTGCTCTCGGACGCACCCTTGGCACGCGCTGTCCGTATGTAGTCTTCGCGCAACGTGTCGAGCATCGACGAACGTGTGACGCGCGTCAGGATCGCGATCTCGCTCAACGACAAAGCGATCGCAGGCAACACCAGCGACAGCAGCGAACGCGGCGCATCCTCGGCCCAGCCGGGAAAGCCGCCGGCCGGGAAGATCTGCCAGCTGACGGCGAACAGCAGCACCAGCACGATGCCGAACCAGAAATTGGGGATTGAGATGCCGATCTGGGTGAAGCCCATGACGCCCCAGTCGCCGATCCTGCCCTGCTTCCAGGCGGCGAAGACACCGAGCGGGATGGCCACCAGCAGCGCCCAACCGAGCGCCAAACCCGCGAGCGGCAGAGTCACGGCCAAGCGATCTCCAATCAGCTTGGCGACGGGCGTGCCATAGGCATGGCTGGCGCCGAGGTCGAAGGTCAGCAGCCCACCGATCCAGCGGAAATACTGCACCGCCAGCGGCTGGTCGAAGCCATACTGCGCGCGGAGCGCCGCCAAGGTGTCGGGCCGCGCGTCGGTGCCCAGCATGACCAGCGCCGGGTCGCCCGGCAGCACCTCGACGACCGCGAACACCACGATTGTCGCCAGGAACAGGGTGACCAGCGCGGCGGCCAGCCGTCGGGATAGAAAGTCGATCACGCCTTCCAGGAAACGCCGGAGAGATCGGTCGACGGCGTCGGCGCATTCTCCCACATGCCGACAAGCTCCTTCTTCCACACGCCGATCTTGGCGAGCTGGTAGAGGAAGCCGTTCACGGCATCGTGGGCCACGATGCGCTGGCAGTCCTTCAAGAGTTCGTCGCGCTTGGCGAAGTCCGTGGCCGCCACGACCTCACGCCACTTGGCCTTGAACTCGGCCGAGTCATAGGCCCAGTAGTAGCCGTCACGCGCATAGCGATCGAGGTCGTTGGCCTCGGTGTGGGCCACGATCGAGAGGTCGTAATTGCGCTCCTTGAACACTTCGGAGAGCCACTGCGGCCACTGCAGCTGGGTGATCGCCACCTTGATGCCGATCTTGCCGAGCTGGTTCGCCAGCACTTCGCCCGCGCGCTGGGCGTAGCCCACCGGCGGCAGCTTGAGGCTGGCCTCGAAGCCGTTGGGATAGCCCGCCTCGGCCAACAGCGCCTTGCCCTTGGCGATGTCGAACGGATAGGTCCCCGTCAGGTCGACATAGGCCTTGTTGTGCGGCGGGAAGTGACTGCCGATCGGCGTGCCGAAGCCCGATTCGGCGTCGATCAGTTCCGCGCGGTTGATCGCATGCGCCATCGCCTGGCGCACCTTGAGGTCGTTGAACGGCTTCTTGCCGTTGTTGGTCGCCATGACGACTTCGCCTTCGGTCGTGCCGACGACAACGGCGAAGCGTGAGTCCTTCTTCAGGCGCGCCACCAGCTCGGGCGCCTGGAAGCCAGGGAAGGCATCGACGTCGCCGGCCAGCAGCGCATTCACCTGCGCCGACGGATCCTTCACCACCTTGAAGATCACGCTGCCGAGCTTGATCGAGGCGGCGTCGCGATAGCCCGGGAACTTGGCGAAGGAGATCGAATCGCCTTCCTTGCGTTCCTTGAACATGAACGGACCGGTACCGATCGGCTGCTTGTCATTGGTCGCCGCCGACTTCGGATGCATGATGCCCGCATCGCCGATCGAGAGATTGTAGAGCAGGTAGGAGTCGGGCGATTTCAGCGTCACCTTGACCGTCGCGGGATCGACCGCTTCGACCTTGTCGATGCCGGTGTAGAGCGACTTCGCCGGCACCGCGGAGTCGGCGGCGAACAACCGGTCGAGCGTGAACTTCACCACCGAGGCGTTGAGCGACTCGCCATCGTGGAACTTCACGCCGGTGCGGAGCTTGAAGACATATTCCTTGCCGTCGGGCGAGATCGTCCAGCTCTCGGCCAGGCCCGGCCCGATCGCGCCGGTACGATCGATGCGGCCCAGGCTCTCAAAGACGTTAGGGCAGGTCAGTTCGCGGATCGAAGCGGCGGCATTCTTGTTGGGATCGAGCACGGGCGGCTCGAGGGACATGCCGATCACCAGCCGGTCCTTGGCTTGCGCCCAGACATCCGGGCCGAAAAAGCCCACGGTCGCAACCGCGCCCGCGGCGCCCAGAAGATGGCGGCGATGAAGAACTGTCACTGAAAGATCCTCCGTCTTGTAGGTCGCACTTTATCAGCGGCCGAATACGTCCCGCCAGCCGCGCGCCGCGCCGAGCGTGGCGGCGTTGTAGACGCCGCGTGCCACGGCACGGGCCAGGCAATCTGCCGCCAGCGTTCCCAATTCAGCGAGTGCCAGCGGATCGTTGCCGAGATCATGCCTGCCGGTGGCGATGGAGAACACCGTGTCGCCGTCCTGCGGCGTGTGCACGGGCCGGATCGAACGCGCGAGTCCGTCCTGCGCCATCACGGCCAGCCGTTGCGCAGAAGCCTTATCGAGCCGCGCATTGGTGGCGACCACGGCGACCGTCGTGTTGGCGCGCGGATCTTTTCGCGCGACATCGGCCGGATCATGCGTGAGGTCCGCGCGGTCATGCGACACCGGCAGGCCGAGGCCACGCGCGGGTGGCGGCAGGCCACCGAACTCGCCCTGCTGCTCAAGCGCCCAGGCCCAGAATTGCGGCATGTCGCCCATGGTCGTGTAGCCCCGCGCATTCACCGCCACGATCGCGCCGACTTGAATGCCCGTTGTCGTATCGACGGCCGACGCACTGCCGAGACCGCCCTTGAGATTGCCGGCCTTGGCGCCAAGGCCCGCGCCGCTATTGCCCAGCGCAAAGTCGCGGCTCGCATTACCCGTCGCCTGGTAGCCCAGCTCGCGATAGGGTGGCCAGTCCCAATCCTTGTCGCCGCCATTCAGCAGGTCGAACAGGATCGCCGACGGCACGATCGGCACGACGATGTCGGCGATGGCAATGCCTTTGCCGTGCTCGCGGAGCCAGCGCATCACGCCGTCGGGCGAGGACAGCCCGAAGGCCGAGCCGCCCGACAGGCAGATCGCATCGATGCGATCGACACGGCACGACGGATCGAGCAGGTCGGTCTCGCGCGTGCCCGGCGCACCGCCGCGCACGTCGACCGAGGCAACGGACGGCGTCTCGCACAGGATCACGCTGACGCCGGAACGCAGGCGATGATCTTCGGCATTGCCGACCAGGATGCCGTCCACGTCGGTGATCAGATTGCGCGGGCCGGGTCGTAGCATCGTTAGTCGAGCTGTAGCGTCAGCGCCTTGAGGTAGGCCGTCTCCGGCAGGCCGGGATGCACCGGATGATCGAGCGCGGCGCCGGAGGTGCGCAGGATACGACCGTTGCGTTCGCAGTCGCGCAGGCCGCGCCGCACCTGATCGGCGAAGACCGGCGGATCGACGAGATGCGAGCACGAGGCCACGAACAAGAAGCCGCCGCGCGACACCAGCGGCGCCGCGAGCCGCACCAGCTTGCGATAGCCCTGCACGCCGACTTTGATGTCCTTGCGGCTCTTCACGAAGGCCGGCGGATCGCAGATCACGACGCCGAACTTGCGCAGATGCGTGCCGTTCAACTTCTCGAGCGCATCGAACACTTCGCTCTTCTCGAACGACACGATGTTCTCCACGCCGTTCAGCTTCGCCGCCTCGCGCGCGGGATCGAGCGCCGCGGCCGAGCGGTCGATGCAGGTCACGGCCTTGGCGCCTTCCTTGGCGGCCAACACGCCGAAGCCGCCGCTGTAGCAATAGGTGTCGAGCACGTTGGCGCCCTTCGCGAGGCGCGCCATGAAACGGCGATTGTCGCGCTGGTCGTAGAACCAGCCGGTCTTCTGGCCACCCGATAGATCGGCCACGAATTTCGCGCCGTTCTCGATCAGCTCGATCGCGCCCTCGCCGTCACCTTTGACGACGGTCACTTCGCGCTTCAACCCTTCGAGCTCGCGCACCGGCGAATCGTTCTTCAGCACGATGGTCTTGGGCGACAGTTCCGCTTCGAGTGCCTCGAGCAGGACCGGCGTCAGCGCGTCCATGCCGGCGCTGTTGACCTGGACCACCAGCGCATCGCCGAAGCGATCGACGATCACGCTCGGCAGGCCGTCGGCCTCGGCATGGATCAGCCGGTAGTAGGGCACGCCGATGAGCTTGTCGCGCAGGGCAACGGCGTTGGCGATGCGCTTGCCGAGGAACAGCGCATCGATGTTCGCCTCGGGATTGGAGGTGAGCATGCGCGCCGCGATCAGCGAGTGCGGATTGAAGGTGGCGACGCCGATCGCCTGGCCACCCGGCGCGCGCATGACCACCAGCGACCCCGCCGGCAGCGCCTTGGTCTCGGCGTCCATCAGGATCTCGTTGGAGAAGGCCCACGGATGGCCCGAGCGCACGCGGCGATCCTCGCCGGCCTTGAGCAGCACACTGGGGAGTTTACCGGTCACGTTCGTCTCCTTCAGCGACGTTCAGTCGCCTTTTGCGACGCCGTCGCGCCGCGGATCGGCGCCCCCTCCCCAGCCATCCCCCTCGCGGCGGATGGCGGTCAGGCCGCCTTCATGAGCGCGGACTTGTACTTCATGGCCCAGCGCGCGCAAGCGGTCTGCCTGCGCGGGCAAATCGCCCTTATTTTCCAGCTCCGTAGGCCCGTTCATATTGAGGATTCGGGGCAGATCGAGCGCGGCCTGTGCAGAAAGATTCCAGTCGAGCATGCCGATCATGGCCTGGAGCGTGTCGCCGATGATGCGCTGGCCGCCCGCCGAGCCCACCGACAGGACCAGGCCGCCGTCCTTATTCAGGACGAAGGTGGGCGACATCGAGGAGCGCGGCCGCTTGCCCGGCTCGACCCGGTTGGCGACCGGCTTGCCGTCGTGCTCGGGTTCCGGTGAGAAATCCGTGAGTTCGTTGTTCAGGATGAAGCCGCCTACCATCATCAGCGAGCCGAAGGGCGATTCGATGGTCGTGGTGAAGCTGACGGCGTTGCCCTGGCGATCGACGATCGTCATGTGGCTGGTGCCGTGTTCGACATAGCCCGGCGGGACGGCCCCCGGTGGCGCCATGCTCTTGTCGAGCCGGATCAGCTTGCGGCGCTCGGCGAGATAGGCCGGTGCGAGGAGTTTCTCGACCGGCACCGGCGTGAAGGCCGGATCGTCGACGTATTGCCCGCGGTCGGCAAAGGCGAGGCGGCTGGCTTCGGCGATGAGATGCAGCGACCTGAGATCGTTCGGCCGATCGTGCGACAGTTCGAACGGCTCGAGAATCTCCAGCGCCTGCAGGATGGCGAGCCCGCCCGACGACGGCGGGCCCATGCCGCAGATCGTCCAGACGCGATAGGGCCCGCACAGCGCCTCGCGCTTGACCGGCTGGTACTGCGCGAGATCGGCGAGCGTGAGCGTGCCGGGCCGGAGATGGCCTTGCACGCGCCGCACCATTTCCTCGGCGATCGGGCCTTCGCGCAGGATGCTGCTGCCCTTGTCGGCAATCGACTGCATCGTGTCGGCGAGCGCTGCATTGACGACGGCATCGCCCTGCTTCTTGGGCGCGCCGTCGCTGTTGTAATAGGTCGCGCGGGCGGCCGGCTCGTTGCCGAACGGCTTCACCAGCTCGAGCCAGGCGGCAAGCCGCGAGGAAACCGGAAAGCCTTTGCGCGCCGTATCGATCGACGTCGCGAACAGGCTATTCCAGGGCAGCCTTCCGTGTTCCTTGTGCGCAAGCTCCAGCAAGGAGACGGCGCCGGGCACGCCAACCGACTTGCCCGAGACGACGGCCTGGCGGAACGGCAAGGGCTTGCCATCGACGCCCAGGAACAGAGACGGCGTGGCGCCAGCCGGCGCGGTCTCGCGGCCGTCGTAGACGGTGATCGCGTGGCTCGCGCCGTCGTAATAGAGCAGGAAGCCGCCCCCGCCGACGCCCGAGGCCTGCGGCTCGACGACACCCAGCATCATCTGCACGGCTACGGCGGCATCGATCGCCGAACCACCGCGGGCCAGCACTTCGAGGCCGGCATCGACCGCGAGAGGATGCGCGGCCGCCACCATCTGCTGCGGCTCGGCGCGCGCACTCCCCGCGCCGCCGATCAGCAGCGCAAGAGTGACGGCGACGCAGAGGCGCTTCACGCGCGGCGGGCCACGATGAACATGCGACGGAACGGGAAGAGCGTGATGCCGTCGGCCCGCATCGGATAGGCCTTGGCGAGCATGCCGGCATAGGTCTCGTAGAAGGCCTTGCCCTCTGCTTCTTCCAACGCCTCCATGTAGGGCCGCAGACCGGTGCTGGCGGTGTACTGCGCCACCGGATCCTTGCCGGTCAGCACTTGCTGGTAGATCGATTCCCACACATCGAGATCGGCACAGAGCGGCTTGAGCTTGTCGTAATACTTGGCGGGCTCATCGACGCGAATGACGCCGCCCACGTTCTTCAGCTTGTCGCGCCACGGGCCCGCTTCCGCCGCCTGGCGCATCAGGGAGTGCGAGGGCGCATCGAGATTGCGCGGCATCTGGATCGCGAGCTGGCCGCCCGACGGCAGCGCTTCCAGCAGGCCGGGGAACAAATCGATATGGCCCGGCAGCCACTGATAGGCGGCGTTGCTGTAGAGGATCGAGGGCGGCGTGCTCGCCTTGAAACGCGCGAGGTCGCCCTTCTCGAAGGTCACGCGCGCCATAGTTGTCTGGCTGCGCGCCTTGGTCAGCATGTCCTCGGAGGAATCGACGCCGATCACCGGGCTTTCGGGAAAGCGCTCGGCCAGGATGCGCGAGATGTTGCCCGCGCCGCAGCCCAGATCGTAGATCGCGTGGCCCGGTCGTGCGCCATTGGCGGGATCGAGACGGGCCATCAGGTCCATGGCCGGCCGCATGCGGGCATCGGCGAATTTCAGGTAAAGATTGGCATCCCACTTGGTGGACGCTGTCCTGGCGGTATCTGGCACTTACTTCTCCTCGAACGCTTTATCGACCGGTACGCGATAGGCCTGGGCGATCTTGTTGCCCTTTTGCGCCGCCAGCACGACGGACATGAACTCTTCATGCATCTCGTTGGTCAGGCCCTTCTTCCCGGCCATCGCGGTGTGCGATGCGATGCAATAGTCGCACCCGTTGGCGATCGATACAGCGAGATAAATTAACTCCTTGGTGAGCGGATCGAGCTTGCCCGGTCCCATGGCAAGCTTCAGCTCCTCGGCAAACCGCTCCATCACGTCTGGATGGCTAGCGAGCGCCTTCCAGACGTTGTTGATCTCGTCGGGCTTGATATTGCGGCCGCGCGCGATGGTATCGACGACGGCCTTGGCGCGGGGCGCCATGTCCTTGTACTCGACCAGTTTGGCCATGGCTGCCTCCTCTGAGTGTGAACCGCGCCTTAGTACATGTGCTGGCCGCCGTTGATCGACAAGGTCGAGCCGGTGATGAAGCCGGCATCGTCGGCGATCAGGAACAGCACGCCACGCGCGATCTCGTCGGCTTTGCCCAGCCGTCCGACCGGGATCTTGGCCACGATCTTCTCCAGCACGTTGGCCGGCACGGCCGAGACCATGTCGGTGTCGGTATAGCCCGGCGCGATCGCGTTCACGGTGATGCCCTTGGGCGCCCCTTCCTGGGCCAGCGCCTTGGTGAAGCCGTGGATGCCGGACTTGGCCGCGGCATAGTTCACCTGGCCGTACTGGCCGCCTTGGCCGTTGATCGAACCGATATTCACGATGCGGCCAAAACCGCGCGTGTTCATGCCGTCCCACACCGCCTTGCTGACGTTGAAGCAGGAACCGAGGTTGGTATCGATCACGGCGTCCCACATGTCGCGGTTGAGGCGGCGCATGGTCGAGTCGCGCGTGATGCCGGCATTGTTCACCACGATCTCGATCGGACCCAGGTCCTTCTCGATCTGGGCGACGGCCGCGGTGACGGCAGCGTGGTCGCTGACGTCGAACTTGTAGACGGCGATACCGGTCTCTTCCTTGAAGGCCGACGCCGCAACGTCGTTGCCGGCATAGTTGGCAGCGACGGTGTAGCCGCGCAGCTTCAGCATCCTCGAGATGGCGGCGCCAATACCGCGCGTTCCACCCGTCACCAGTGCGATACGTCCAGCCATTTTTATTCCTCCCTTACTCGAGAGGACACTCTAGCCGGAAATCAGTCGCAGGCCATCTCCGGCTGCCGCGACAGGCTGACCGCGCGTGACATCCAGATGACCAATGCCTGGAGGGCAAATCCCGCAACTGCGAGATAGAGGCAGGCCTCGGCGCCGTAGATTCCGCCGACCAGAGCGCCGATGCCGGCACCGAGCGGCCGCGCCCCATAGGCCATGATGTTGATGGCCGAAACGCGGCCCAGCAGGCGCGGCGGCGTCACCGACTGACGGAGCGTCGTGGTGCTGATCACCCAGAGGATCGGGCCGGCGCCCAGCAGGAAGAAGCTGAGGCCCGCCAGTATCGGCGTATGGATCACGGTCGTGAGCGCCATCACACCGGCTGCGGCGAGGCCCGCCACCGGGCCGAGGCCGATCACATTGCCGAATGCCATCCAGCGCATCACGCGCGTGGCCAACAGCGCGCCGAACACCATGCCGACGCCGTACATGCCCATCACCAGACCGACACCGGCCGCCGTGAGACCGAGCGAGCGCACGGCATAGGGCACGAACACGGCCAGGATCAGGAAGGAGGCGGTGTTGAAGATGAACTGCGTCACGAACACCGGCCGCAGCAGATCGTGGCCGAACACAAAGGCCGCGCCCTCTTTGATGTCCTGCCAGGGATGGCGCCGTGCCGGCAAGGTGCGCGACGGCTCGTGCAAACCTGCCAGCAGCATCACGGCGAGGATCGACAGAGCCGCGGCAAAGCCGAAGGCGGGTGCTGCACCAATCCAGCCGACCAGCAGGCCGCCGATCGCGGGGCCGCCGGCGAAGGCGATCGTGCGGGCCAGCTCGATGCGCGCATTGGCGGCCGGCAGCATTTGCGACGGCACCAGGGCCGGCACGAGAGCGGGAGCCGCCACGCTGTAGACCACCGTGCCGCAGACCGCGACGAAGCCCAGTACCGCCAGCAATGGCAAGGTGAGTCCACCGGTCACAATCAGCGCCAGCACGGCAAGCAGCGCGCCGGCCCGCAACGCCTCCGCGCTCGCCATCAACCGGCGCCGCGCCATGCGGTCGGCCATCAGACCGGCCGGAATGGCGAACAGCACGAACGGCAGGGTGAGTGCGGTCTGCAACAGACCGGTCTCGCCCTCACCGGCGCCCAGCAGCAGCACGGCCACGATGGGCGCGGCCGCCAGAGCCACCTGCTCCGCCGATTGCGCGACGAGATTCGACCAGGCGAGACGATTGAACGTCGGTGGCAGCACGTCGTCCGGCTTCTGAAAAGACATTGGGGGGCTCCTGTGTTCGTTGTCCCGAACCTAGGAAGCCCCCGTCTTCGTCTCTATCCGGCAACCGCCGGCTATTAATCGCTAGTCCCGCTGAACGCACATCGCGATGCCCATGCCGCCGCCGATGCAGAGGGTGGCGAGGCCCTTCTTGGCGTCGCGCTTCTGCATCTCGAAGAGGAGCGTGGTCAGCACACGGGCGCCCGAGGCGCCGATCGGATGGCCGAGCGCAATGGCGCCGCCGTTGACGTTGAGCTTGCTGTGATCGATGCCGAGTTCCTTGCCGACGGCGAGGGCCTGGGCCGCGAAGGCTTCGTTGGCCTCGACGAGGTCGAGGTCCTTCACCGTCCAGCCGGCCTTCTTGAGAGCGGCCTGCGAGGCGGTGACCGGGCCGATGCCCATGACCGACGGATCGACGCCCGTGGTCGCCCACGACACGATCCGGGCGAGCGGCGTGATGCCGCGCCTCTTCGCCTCGTCGGCGGTCATCAGCACCATCGCGGCGGCACCATCGTTGATGCCCGAGGCGTTGCCGGCCGTCACCGAGCCATCCTTGGCAAAGGCGGGCTTCAGCTTGGCCAGCGTCTCGACGGTCGTGCCGTGACGCGGGAACTCGTCGGTGTCGACCACGATGTCACCCTTACGGGTCTTCACCGTGACCGGAACGATCTCGTCCTTGAAGCGGCCGCTCTTTTGCGCCGCCTCGGCCTTGTGCTGCGAGGAGGCCGCGAAGTTGTCCTGCTCGACGCGCGTGATCTGGTATTTCTGCGCGACGTTCTCGGCGGTGTTGCCCATATGGTAGCCGTTGAAGGCATCCCACAAGCCATCCTTGATCATAGAGTCGACCATCTTGAGGTCGCCCATCTTGGTGCCGTCGCGCATGAAGCCGACGTGCGGAGCCTGGCTCATGCTCTCCTGGCCGCCGACCACCATGATGTTGGCGTCGCCGTTGCGGATCGCCTGCCAACCGAAGGCGACGGCGCGCAGGCCCGAGCCGCAGAGCTGGTTGATGCCGAGCGCGGTCTTCTCGACCGGGATGCCGGCATTAATCGCGGCCTGGCGGGCCGGGTTCTGGCCCTGACCCGCGGTCAGGATCTGGCCCATGATGACTTCGTCTACTTCTTCGGGCTTCACGTGGGCGCGTTCGAGCGCACCGGTGATGGCGATCTTGCCCAGGTCATGGGCCGGTACGTGGCCGAAGGCGCCATTGAACGAGCCGACCGGCGTGCGCGCAGCGCTCGCAATCACGATATCGGATGCCATTTGAACTTCTCCTTACCTGCCCTGCCGTCCTTAGATGGGGATGTTATAGACCCGCCGCCACGGCCGGCAAGAAGAGGCCCAATCGCTAGGTGAGCCGGGTGAAGCCGTCCGGGCTCCAGTCGTCACTGCCGACCCCGTTATGGACGAAGAACAGCCCGTCGGGGTCGTATTTCTGCTTCACCGCGCGCAGACGGCCGTAGTTGCCGCCCCAATAGGCAGTTTGCCAGTCCTTCTGGAAGTAGCTCGACTCCGAGAGATAGGCGCCGTTGTCCGGCGCAAGCTTCATCACCTCTGCCATCGAGGCGCTGACCGCCGCCGCCTCATAGCGCGCTCGCGCCAGGTCCGGTTCGTGATCGGGAATGCCCGCGAAGGCTGGCGCGCCCGAGGCCGAGATGATCACGAGCGCAAAAGCATCGAGCACGGCGGGATTCATCGCCGTGTCGCGCGCGGCGGCGATGGCTTCCGGCGGCGCACCCGCCAATCCTTTGTTGAAGTGAAGCTGGAGGGACCATTTGCGCGACGCTGCGAACAGGCCGTCGACCAGCTTGGCGCGTGCTTTGTCGTCGAGCAGCGACTGCGGCAACCACGCCGATTCGTAATTGTGCAGGAACCAGCCCGCCTCACCGACATTGCCCGCCCAGTAGATCGCATCGGCCGGCGCACCCGGCCGGTCGTCGGACTTCACCGCGGTCGGGATGTTCTTCTTGAGGAACTCGGCGTCCCAGAAGAAATGCGCGGGCGCCGCGATCGCGCGCACCGGCATGGCGATCGTGTAGTCCGCCGGCGCGGCCGCCACCCAATCCATGAACGGTTTCCAGGTGGCCTGCGCCGTCTCCTGGTCGAGGCCCTGGAACACCATCTCGATGTCGAGCTGGTTGTCGGCCCGGAAACGCACCGACTCGCCCCAGTGCGGGTTGAACAGTCTGTCGCGATAGAAGCCCATGAACTGCGCGATGAGGCGCCGGAAGGCTTCCGGCGAGTGGGCCTTGATCGTGCCGAAGGCGCCGCCCAGGAAGTTCGGCAAGGCATGCGTCTTCAAGGTGACCCGCGTCACGACGCCCAGGCTGCCGCCTCCGCCGCCCTTCAGTGCCCAGAAGAGATCGGAGTTGGTGCAGGCGTTGGCGATGCGAATCTGGCCATCCGCCGTCACGACCTCGGCTTCGATCAGACTGGCGGAGGCAAGACCGAAGTTCTTGGAGAAGCTGCCGAAGCCGCCGCTCTGGATCAGGCCTGCGACGTTCACGGTACAGCAGCCGCCGCCCTGCACATAGCGCCCGGCCTTGGTCACGGCGGCATAGGCCTTCAGCCAGATGTTGCCGGCACCGAGCGACACCGCGGGCTGCGCGGCGTTCGTGCAGCCCTGGGCCACGAAAGCGTCGTGCATCTCAATGGAGTCCATCGGCCGCGTGCGCACGAGCAGCGAGTCGGGCGCATTGGAGGTGCCTTGATAGGAGTGGCCGCCGCCGCGCACCACGAGGCGAAGCTTGTGCTCGCGGGCGAAGGTCACCGCCGCGGCGACGTCGGCTGAGTTGCGGGCATCGATCGCGTAGGCGCTGGGCTTGGAGGCCCAGGCCTCGGCCCAGCCGGTGGTTTGCGTAAGGGCCACGTTGTCGCGAATGAAGTAGGGGTTCTTGAACTGCTTGAAGACGGTCTCGCAGGTCGCAGCGTCGGCGCCCTTGCAGGCCTCGATCGGCGAGCGGACTGCCGTCAGTTGGCCGCCGACCTTGCGGCCGAGGTCCTGCCATTCGGCGTCTGACGGCCACCCTGGCTCGCCCGGCCGGACGCGCTTGAAAGAGGTCTGGGCCCGCGCGGGGACGGACAGGAGCGGCAGGCAGGCGGCGGTCTGGAGAAGGCGGCGACGGTTCATGAGGCTCTCCCGAGCAGAGTGTGGCGCACCCGTCTGCTACCCGCCAACTCACCGATTTGAGTGGCTTTTGTGATGACCGGCGATGCCGGTGGGACGACCGGCGCGCCTACCGGGACGAACGGTCAGCTTCTGACGGGCGCCAGGGCCTCGAACCGCTGGCGGTAGCGGCGGCTGAGGTTCACCTCGGCGCCGTCCTGCAGCCGGATCCGCCAGTCGCCGCTCACCCAGGGCACCACCTCGGCCACCCGGGCGATGTTCACGAGGTGTGACTTGTGGACCCGCACGAAGCGCTTGGGGTCGAGTTCGCCTTCCAGCCTGGCGAGCGAGGAGCGGATCTCGAAGGTCTCACCGCCGACATGCAGGATCGCGTAGTTGCCGGAGGCCTCGATCCAGTCGATGTCGGCCACCTCAACCATCACCTCGCTGCCGCCGCGCTTGCGGACGGCGAAGCGCTCGGGCGTCGCCGCGACGGGCGCCGGCGCCGCGGTAACGACAGGCTGCTCGCGCTGGCGCAGGTAGCGCATCGCCATGACACCGAGGTTCATCGTGCAGTAGGTGAAGATGTCCTTGGTGAATTCGTAGCCCAGCCGATCGAGCGTGATCGGGAAGTGGAACGGCTGGCCCAGGATGGCGCCGAACCAGAGATAGCGCAGCGCGCCCATGCCCACCGTGTGCACCACGCTGAAGATCACGAGCCCAGCGAGATGGGCCACGATGTTGCGCGGACGGTTCGGCGGGAAGTGCCGCTGCATCCAATAAACGGCGGGAATGAGCGCGGCGATCACCAGATGACTGGTGGCCTGGATCGCAAAGGAGCGTGCGAACGGCGTGATGTCGCCGCGCCGCGCGTCATCCGCGACAGTGATGTACGACTGCGTGACGCACGAGACGATCAGGATGGCGGCCCAGATCGCGGGCCCCGCCCAGCGCCATGCTCTGTTCTGCTTGGTCATCGCGCCTTCAGCCAGTCGATCAGCGGCGTCCAGCACAACTCGCGCGCACGACCGCTCGCCATCATGCCGATATGGCCGAGCGGGACGTCGAGACGCGTCGCGTTTTTGAGGCCGCGCTTGGGATCGACGAGCGCCGCCGCCGAGAGGGGTGGCACGATGCGGTCGCCCGATGGGATCATGACCAGCGCCGGCCGCTTGATCTTCGCCGGCACGATGCGCTTGCCGCCCACCACCCACTTGTTGGTGCCCGGCAGGTTGTCGCCGTACCAGCCGATCAGGCAATCGCGCGCGACGGGGCCGGCGAGCGGCGCGCCGTCGTTCAGCCAGTCCTCGAGCAGCACGAACTCGCGCGCGTGCTCGCCTTGTTGGTCCATGCCGAGGAAGCGGCCGAACTTCTTCACCGCAAGCCAGGGATCGAGAGACCAAAAGAGCGTCTGCAGGATGTCGACCGGCAGCTCGCCCGCGGTCTCGGCCAGCTTGGCCAGCATCGGCCCGGCCGACAGCAGGAAGGCGCGGCCGGTCTTGTCGGCATGGAAGTCCCACGGTGCCGCCAGCAACGCGAGCCCCGCCACCCGGCGCGGCCGGCGGGCCGCCGCGGCAACGGCCAGTGTGCCGCCCATGCAGTAGCCCATCACCGCCGGCGAGCGGCGCGCGCGCTTGCCGACGAAGGCCAGCGCGCGTTCGAGGCGCTCGACATAGGCGGTGAGGTCGAAGCGCCGCTCCTCGTCGTTCGGCGTGCCCCAATCGACGAGGTACGGTCGCAAGCCTTCGGCCGCCATGGTGCGCAACAGGCTCTTCTCGGCGGTGAGGTCGAGCACCTCCCAGCCATTGATCAACGACGGCACCACCAGCACCGCGCGCGTCCGTCGCACCCGTGCTCTGCGATGGGTGGCGCCGTAGTCGAGCAACCGTGTATTGCCCTCGCTCCAGACGACCGGCGGATCCTCGAGATCGCGGTGCACCGGATGATCGCGATAGGCGAGCACGCCCGCGGCCAACCGGTCGAGCCGCCGGCCGATCTCGCGATGAAGCGCCGCCTCGAACTGCTCAGCCCCGCCGGCCGGGATCCCGGCCAGCAACTCAGTGATCGGCGAGCTTTCCGGCGAGCCTGTCGGCGAGTCGGGCTTCGAGTTCGGCGAGCCTTGCTTCGAGAGCCGCCACGCGCTTTCGGAGCTCGCCAACGTCATCAGCGCCGTTCCCAGATGGAGCGGCAGAGGACGCGGACCCAGTCTCTGGCTGTGCGGCATGCGACCTACCTTGGGCAGCTTGTATTGCAGACGCAACCTGGGCGTTCGCGGCCGCGAACAACCGCGCAATCTGCTCGGTCAGTGCCTGATCGGAGGCCAGGCCCGAGAGCTGGTTCTGCCAAAGGTCGAGATAACGGCGCGCCAGTCTGTCGAAGTCGCCCTTGTCCGAGCCTGTGGGGTCGTCGTTTCCGGTAGCCATGCGCGTAGTATAGACCATCGTTGTTAAAACCGTTGTTCGCAGGCGCAAAGCGTGCCTTGTCGCACTGCGGCATCGGCGCTACTGTGACGAACGGTGTGTAAACGGGCGTTTAGCGTGTCGCGGGGGCGAGAGGAGCGCAAAGCGTAATGGCCGATCAGGCAGTACCCGAGGGTGGGCCCAAGCCCGCTCCGGTGGTGATCAAGAAATATGCGAACCGGCGGCTCTACAATACCGCCACGTCTTCCTACGTGACGCTCGATCATCTGTCGCAGATGGTGAAGGATAAAACAGATTTCGTGGTCTACGACGCCAAGTCCGGCGAGGACATCACCCGCCCGGTCCTGACGCAGATCATCTTCGAGGAAGAGAGCAAGGGCGGCCAGACGCTCCTGCCGATCCCTTTCTTGCGCCAGCTCATCTCGTTCTACGGCGACAGCCTGCAAGGCGTCGTGCCGCAGTATCTCGAGATGTCGATGTCGCAGTTCGCGCGCAACCAGGAGCAGATGCGCAAGTACCTGCAGAACGCGTTCGGCTTCAACCCATTCCAGCAGTTCGAATCGATGGGCAAGCAGAACATGGCGATGTTCGAGAACGCCATGCGCCTGTTCAATCCGTTCGCCGCCAACGGCCAGATCATGCCGAGCCCGATCAATGGCGCCGCGGAGCCGCCCAAGACCGATGTCGCGGCTCCCGCCGGCCCTCCCAGCGAGGAAGCGATCGACGACCTGAAGCGCAAGCTCGACGAACTGCAGAGCCAGCTCTCGCAGCTCGGCAAGAAGTCCTGAAACCATGTCTGCGCCGACGCCTTCGCCGGTGCGGCGCACGCTGTCGCCCTGCAAGGGCATCTGCATGATGGACCCACGCGGTCCCTACTGCCTCGGCTGCAAGCGCACGATCGACGAGATCGGCCGCTGGCAGATGATGGAAGAGACCGAGCGGCAGCGGATCGTGGGCGAACTGAAGGGCCGGAAGCTCAGCTAACGGCCCCAGAAGACTAACGTCCCTTGAACACCGGCTTGCGCTTCTGGCGAAACGCGGTCGTCCCTTCCTTGTAGTCCTCGGTCAGTCCCGTCAACACGTTCTGGTCGGCGTCCATGTGCGCGGCGAGATCGTCGAGCGCATGCGTCAGCCGGTTCACCGATGCCTTGGTCATGCGCACCGGGATCGGCGGCTGCAGCGCGATGCGCTCGGCAAAGGCCATAGTCGCCGGCAGCACCTGGCCGTCGTTGACCACCTTCTCGACCAGACCCCAGTCGAGCGCGTCCGCAGCATCAATCCGGTCGGAGGCCAGGATCACCGCCTGCTTGGTGCGCGCCGGCCCCATCAACGCCAGCAGGCGCGGGATCGAGCCCCAGCTCATATTCATGCCGAGCTCGACCTCGGGAATGCGGAAATGCGCGCCCGTCCCGCAGAAGCGGAAGTCGAGCGCCACCACCAGCGCCGCACCACCGCCGACGCAATGGCCCTCGATCGCCGCGATCGTCACCTGATCCATGTCCTGCCAGGCCTTGCACATGCGTGGACCGAGGCGCTGGCGCTGGATGCGCTCGCCGACCGGCAGATCCTCGCGGCCGCGGCTCTCGGGATCCTTGAGGTCGAAGCCTGCCGAGAAGGCCTTGGCCGAGCCCGTTAGGATCACGACCGAGGTCTCGAGATCGTCCTCGAAGTCGCGCGGCACGTCACGCAACTCGCGCATCGCCTGCTGGCTGAGCGCATTGATGTTGTCGCCCCGATCGAAGCGCACGACAGCGATGCGACCCTGCGGTCCGAGGCCTTTCTCGACTTTGACGAAGCGCCGTTCCATCGCGCGTCTCTCCCCGGTTTCCGCGAACCCTACCGCCTCGCCTTTACAAGCGCGAGCCGCTTGGGTTCACTGCACGCCATGCCCCAGACCATCGGATCCATCGCCCTCGAACGCCGCGTCGATGCGCTGTTCGCCCGCTACACCCAGCCCGGCTCGCCCGGCGCCATCGTGGGCGTCATGCGGGGCGGCGAGATCGAGCTGTGCAAGGGCTATGGCCTAGCCAGCATCGAGCATGGCGTGCCGATCACGCCAAAGACCCGCTTCCGCATCGCCTCGGTCAGCAAGCAGTTCACGGTGACCGCGGCGTTGATGCTGGCGGCCGAAGGCAAGCTCAAGCTCTCCGATCCGCCGCACACATACCTCAAGGACTTGGCGCCGCTGCCGGTCACCATCGATCAGATGATGCGTAACTCCAGCGGCTGGCCCGACTTCCTCGAGCTACTGCGCATGGGCGGCCATGGCCTCGACAAGCCGGCGCGGCCGGAAGACCTGTATGCCGCTTGCGTGCTCAATCGCGACCTCAACTTCAAGCCGGGCAGCCGCTTTCTCTACAGCAACTCGAACTTCCTGCTGCTCGGCCGCATCATCGAGACGCTCACCAAGCAGAAGCTGGGCGACGTCCTGGCGGAGCGCATCTTCAAGCCGCTCGGCATGGCCAACACCATGCTGGCGGCCGACATCGGCACGGTGATTCCGAATCTCGCCACGGCCTATCTCGCCACGCCCGAGCAGGGGTTCCGCCGCGCCGCGCACGGCTATCCGCAGGGCGGCGAAGGCGGCCTCACCTCGACGGTCGAGGATCTGTTCATCTGGTCTCGCCACTTCGACGAGCCGGTGCTGGGCAAGACCCTGCCGGCGCAACTCACCGCCGCCACACCGCTCACCGGCGGACACCCCAATCGCTATCACCGCGGCGTCACGGTCGGTAATTTCCGCGGCTTCGAGACCGTGGGCCATGGCGGGCTGTGGCCGGGCTTCCGTACACACTTCCTGCGCCTGCCGGCGGCCGGCCTCACCGTCGTGGTGATCGCCAATGTCGACAGCATCGATCCGCAGCGGCTCTCGCACACGATCGCAGGCGAAGCGCTGGCCGGCGACAAACGGCTGAAGCCCGAACTGCCGCCGATCACCGAGGCCGAGATCAAGCCGATCGCCGGCACCTGGTTCAACGCCGACGAGCCGTCGCTGTTCGACCTGGCCTGGAAGAATGGCGAAGCCACAGTGACGCAATACGGCCAATCCTTCGCGATCTTCAGAGTGGCCGGTGGCTGGTTCGGCCCGGAGCACGGCTTGACCGAGTTGATGCTCAAGCCGGGCAAGGGCGGTCTGCGCGTCGATCTCGGCGCCGGCCGTGTGTTCACTTTCAAGAAAGTGACGAAGCGCAAAGTCGTGCCCGCGGCGATCGCCGGCATCTTCGCCTCGCCCGACACCGGCGCCACCTGGCACATCCGCCGGGGCGGCGCGGACTACACGATGGCCGTCTACGGTCCACTGGTGAGCGGCGGCGCTGCCTGGACGCTGGCCGGCATCGACGCCGACACGGTCGAGATCATCTCGCCCGGCGCCTGGATCAAATCGACTCAGCTTGCCCATCTCGAACGCGACAAGGCCGGCAAGATTACCGCCCTCGTCGTCTCGACCGGCCGCCTCAAGAACGTGCGCTTCGAACGCACCGGCTGAGAAAAATGACGCGAGATGCACCAATTTCCTGGGGCATCTCCGATGCCGATGGCGTAAGGCTCTTAGGCGTTTTGTACCGGATTCCGCCCCTCCCTCCGCGGAATAATATTGCGCGGACGAGGCGGCCGATTCTCAGCGGAACGGGATGGCGTACATCAGGCCGCCGTTCGTCCACAGCGCGTTCAGGCCGCGGTCGAGCTTGAGCGGCGTCGCCTTGCCGACGTTGCGCTCGAAGCTATCGCCGTAGTTCCCGACCTGCTTGACGATGTTGTACATCCACTTCTCGTCGACGCCGACCGCCTTGCCGTAGCCTGGCGTCACGCCGAGGAAGCGCTTGACGACGGGATCGTCGCTCTTGGCCATCTCGTCGACGTTGGCCTGGCTGATGCCGAGCTCCTCCGCCTCGACCATGCCGTCGAGCACGAAGCGCACGAGATCGAACCACTGGTCGTCGCCATGGCGCACCATCGGCCCCAGCGGCTCCTTGGAGATGCGCTCGGGCAGGATCACCTGCTCGCCCTTGTCGGAGAGCTGGCCCGCGCGCACGCCCGCGAGGCCCGAGGAGTCCGTCGTGTAGGAATCGCAGCGGCCCGAGGCATAGGCCTGCAGCAGCTCGTCGAGCTTATCGATCAGCACCGGCTTGAAGGTCATCTTGTTGCGGCGGAAATAGTCCGCGAGGTTGAGCTCGGTGGTCGTGCCGGGCTGCACGCAGATCGTGGCGCCGTTCAGCTCCTTGGCGCTCTTGATGCCCGACTTGGCCGGCACCATGAACCCTTGGCCGTCGTAGAAATTCACGCCCGCGCCATTGAAGCCCAACTGCGTGTCGCGCAGCAGGGTTTGCGTGGCGTTGCGCGTGATCACGTCGACCTCGCCCGACTGCAGCGCCACAAAGCGCTGCTGCGACGTGGTCGGCGTGAACTTCACCTTCTCGGCGTCGCCGAACATGGCCGCCGCGATCGCCTTGCAGAGATCGACGTCGAGGCCGGTCCACTGGCCCTTGCTGTCGGCGAAGGAGAAGCCCGCGAGCCCGGTGTTGACCGCGCAATGCACGAAACCCTTGGCCTTCACCGCATCGAAGGTCTGGCCGGCTGACGCGGGTGAAGTGGCCTGCAGCGCGCCCAGCCAGGCGAGCGCCGCTAGTGCGGCGACGGATTTGAACGACATTGGAAGCCCCCGGTTCTTGATGACCTGGGGCCACCGTAGCAAAAGACGGGCCCGCCCGAGCAGGCTATGATCCGCCCATGACCGTTGTCGTCGACGCAATCGATCACCTTGTCGCCAATGTCCGCGACGTGGAGGTCTCTGCTGCGTGGTACCAGCGCGTGCTGGGCATGGTCCGTGAGGACGTGCCGACGCCGCACGGTCCCGTGACGACGGTGCGGTTCGGACGTCAGAAGATCAATCTGCGGCCGATCTCCGCCAGCAAGAAGGCCTGGTTCACCGCGGATCACGAACAGGCGGGCAGTGACGATCTTTGCTTCCTGACAGGCTCGACGCCGCAACAAGTGGTCGATCACCTGCACGCCTGCGGTGTCGCGATCGCCGAGGGCCCGGGTGAAAAGCGCGGCGCCCAGGGCACAATCGTGTCTGTCTATTGCCGGGATCCCGACGGCAGCCTGATCGAGATCTCTTCTTACAAGTAAGGCGGGCCTGGAGGCCCGCGGTCCCGGAAGACTAGATCGTCCGCTCGACCAGCATCTTCTTGATCTCGCCGATCGCCTTGGCGGGATTGAGGCTCTTCGGGCAGGTCTTGGTGCAGTTCATGATCGTGTGGCAGCGGTAGAGCCGGAACGGGTCCTCGAGATTGTCGAGGCGCTCGCCCTTGCCCTCGTCGCGGCTGTCGGCCAGCCAGCGATAGGCCTGCAGCAGGACGGCCGGGCCGAGGTAGCGGTCGCCACTCCACCAGTAGCTGGGGCACGAGGTCGAGCAGCAGAAGCACAGGATGCATTCCCACAGGCCGTCGAGCTTGGCGCGCTCTTCCGGCGACTGGATGCGCTCGCGCGTCGGCGGCGCGGTGGTCGACTTGAGCCACGGCTCGATCGAGGCGAGCTGCGCGTACGGCACGTTGAGGTCGGGCACCAGGTCCTTGACCACCGGCATGTGCGGCAGCGGATAGATCTTCACGTCGCCCTTCACATCGGCGATGAACTTGGTGCAGGCCAGCGTGTTGGTACCGTCGATGTTCATCGCGCACGAGCCACACACGCCCTCGCGGCACGAGCGGCGGAAGGTGAGCGAGCTGTCGGTCTCGTTCTTGATCTTGATCAGCGCGTCGAGAACCATCGGACCGCAGGTGTCCATGTCGACTTCGTAGGTGTCGACGCTGGGCTTCTTGCCGTCGTCCGGCGTCCAGCGATAGACCTTGAACTTCTTGATGTTCTTGGTCCCGGCTACCGCCTTGTAGGTCTCGCCGACGCCGATCTTGGAATTGGCGGGCAGTGCAAACTCAGCCATCGCTTCCTCTCGAACTCAGTAGACGCGCGCTTTGGGTGGGAACGACTGCACGTCGTTGCTCATCGGCTGCAGGTTGACCGGACGGTAGTCGATCCGGGTCTTGCCGGTGTCGCAGTCGACCCAGACGGCCGTGTGCTTCAGCCAGTTCTTGTCGTCGCGATCGGGGAAGTCCTCGTGCGCGTGCGCGCCGCGGCTCTCGTGGCGGTTGGCGGCCGAGTAGATCGTGCCCATCGCCTGCACGATCAGGTTCTCGAACTCCAGGGTCTCCATGAGATCGGAGTTCCAGATCATCGAGCGATCCTTGACCTTGATGTCGTCCTTGCCGGCGAACACCTTGTCCATGTTGGCGCAGCCCTCGGCCAGCGTCTTGCTGGTGCGGAACACCGCGCAGTCGTTCTGCATGGTCTTCTGCATCGCCGCGCGCAGCTGGGCCGTCGGCGTGCCGCCGTTGGCATGGCGTGCCTTGTCGAGGCGGGCGATCGCGTTCTCGCCGGCGTTGGCGACCTGCTTATGCGGCATGCCGGGCGTCATCTGCTCGGCGACGCGGTTGGCGGCCGAGCGGCCGAACACGACCAGCTCGAGCAGCGAGTTCGAGCCCAGGCGATTGGCGCCGTGGACGCCGATCGAAGCGGCCTCGCCCAGCGCCATCAGGCCGGGGACCGTGGCGAACGGATCGCCGTCCCTCACCGTCATGACGTCGCAGTGATAGTTCGCCGGAATGCCGCCCATGTTGTAGTGGCAGGTCGGCAGGATGGGAATCGGCTGACGCGTCACGTCGACACCGGCGAAGATGCGCGCGGTTTCGGCGATGCCCGGCAGGCGCTCGTGAATGACCTTCGGGTCGAGATGCTCGACGTGCAGCTCGATGTAATCCTTGTTGGGACCGCAGCCGCGGCCTTCGCGGATCTCGATGGTCATCGAACGCGAGACGACGTCGCGCGAGGCGAGATCCTTGGCCGACGGCGCGTAGCGCTCCATGAAGCGCTCGCCGCTGGCATTGGTGACGTAGCCGCCTTCGCCGCGCACGCCCTCGGTGATCAGGCAGCCCGCGCCGAACACGCCGGTCGGATGGAACTGCACGAACTCGAGGTCCTGCAGCGGCAAGCCCGCCCGCAGCGCCATCGCGCCGCCGTCACCGGTGCATGTGTGAGCCGAGGTCGCGGTCTGGTAGACGCGGCCATAGCCGCCGGTCGCCAACACCACCTTGTGGGCGCGGAAGCGATGGATCGTGCCGTCGTCGAGGTTCCAGGCCATGACGCCGCGGCAGACGCCCTCGTCCATGATCAGGTCGAGCGCGAAATACTCGATGAAGAACTCGGCGTGATTTCTGAGCGACTGCTGGTAGAGCGTGTGCAGGATGGCGTGGCCGGTGCGGTCGGCCGCGGCGCAGGTGCGCTGGGCGATGCCCTTGCCGTATTCGGTGGTCATGCCGCCGAACGGGCGCTGGTAGATCTTGCCCTCGGCCGTGCGCGAGAACGGCACGCCGAAATGCTCGAGTTCGATGATCGCGGGAATGCCGTCGCGGCACATGTATTCGATCGAGTCCTGGTCGCCCAGCCAGTCCGAGCCCTTGACCGTGTCGTACATGTGCCAGCGCCAGTCGTCTGGTCCCATGTTGCCGAGCGCCGCCGAGATGCCGCCCTGGGCAGCGACCGTGTGGCTGCGGGTCGGGAACACCTTGGTGATGCAGGCGGTCTTGAAGCCCTTGTTGGCCATGCCGAAGGTGGCGCGCAGGCCAGCGCCGCCGGCGCCGACGACCACGACGTCGTATTCGTGCTCGATGATGGTGTAGGCGCGACCGCCGATATTGACCGTGCCGGCCGCAGATCCGCTACCCTGGCCGTTGCTCTTGCCTTGTTCGGCCATGACTAGCCTCCGAAACCGATACGCATGATCCCCACGATGGCCCCGAGGCCAAACAGCACGGCGATGAACTTGGTGAGGACGATCATCGCGACGCGCAGCCCGCCGTCGGTGTAATCCTCCCACACGACCTGCAGGCCGAGCTGGCCGTGATGAAGACCGATGCCGATCGTCAGGATCAGCAGCACCATGACCAGCGGCGAGCCGATCCAGGCGCGCACGACGGCGTAGTCGGCGCCACTCATCATGACCAGCGAGATGGCAAACCACACCACGAGCGGGATCAGCGCGATCGCGGTGATGCGCTGCATCCACCAGTGATGGACGCCTTCCTTGGCCGAACCGAGGCCGCGGGCGCGGGAAAGGGGAGTACGGGTGTCGTTCATCGTGCCCTCCTCACATCAACCGCAGGCCGACGACCCACGAGGCCGCCGTGGCGACCAGCGAGACGACGACGACGATCCAGGCGCTGCGGTCGGCGTCCTTCAGCTCGAAGCCGTAGCCCGCATCCCAGAAGAGATGGCGGATGCCGTTGCACAGATGGAAGAAGGCGCTGAACAGCCAGCCACCGAGAACGATGCGGCCGACGATCGAGCTGTTGAAGCTCTGGAACAGGGAATAGGCGTGCGGATTGGAGGCCGCGTACATAACCCACGTCGCCAGGTAGAGGGCGCCGATGGAAAGTGCGATTCCGGTCGCACGGTGCAGGATCGATAGGATGGCCAGCATCGGCAGCCGATAGACCTGCAGATGCGGGGAGAGCGGCCGGTTTGTCGGCCGATTGGCGACGCTCATCGCGTGAAAACCTCTTTAGCCTGGGGCATCAGCGTTTTTAGCGCGCGCCGCCCTCAAGTCAACGAATGTCGGCCCTGCGTAAGGGTTAACCCTCGGATTTCGCAGCGAAATTCAGCTGCGAGCGATTCGCATCAGGCGCGCCGCGGCATCAACAGCCAGTAATCGAGATCGAGCACCACCGAGGGGTGGTATTTGCCGTCGGCTCCCTTGCCCGGCCAGTCGGCGCAGGGCTGGTCCTTGGCCGCGATCGTGCGGACCCGCAAGGCGCCCAGGTCGGAGCGGCCGGGCAGCGGCGCGGTCTCCAGCACCTCCGACCAGGCATAGATCGTGTGGCCGCCGAAGGTCGGGCCGACATGGCTGCCGGCATTGAAGGCGGCGACCTTGAAGCCGTTGGCGAGGCCGTTGAATGACAAGGAGCGGGCGAGCGAGATCACGTGGCCGCCATAGGCCAGGCGACGTCCGAAGCGCGTGGTCTTGCCTTTTACGGCGTCGAAATGGACCCAGGCGTTGTTCTGGTAGAGCCGCGTCGAGAACATGTGGTCGGAGTCCTCGAGTGTGTAGCCGCTCACATGGTCGATACGCTCGCCCGCGGCGTAATCCTCCCAGCGATAGGACGAGCCCGCCGCGCCATCGTCGTAGCCGTCGAGCGTGAGTCCCTCCGGCACGATCAGATCCGCCGCCGCCACCGAGGCCGCTGTCTTCGGTACGACTGCCGGGCCGACCGTCGCGTTCGGATCGCGCTTGTGCACCATCACCCAGCGCACGTAATCGAGCACCATCTCGCTCTTCTGGTTGGTGCCGGTCGAGCGCACCCAGACCACGCCGCTCTTGCGATCCGATGTCTCGCGCAGACCGAGCACCGTCGAGCGCACCGACACAGTGTCGCCGGGATAGACCGGCACGCCCCAGCGGAACTCGGCGTAGCCCAGGTTGGCCACGGCGTTCATCGAGATGTCGGGCACCGTCTTGGCGATCACGACATGGAACACCAGCAGATCGTCCAGCGGCGCGCGCGGCAGGCCGAGCCTGCAGGCGAATTCGTCCGACGAGTTGATCGCGAAGCGCATGCCGAACAGGCCGATGTTCAGTGCCGCATCGGCCTCGGTCAGGGTGCGCGGCGTGGCGTGCCGGAATTCCTGGCCGACCTTGAAGTCTTCGAAGAAGTTGCCGGCGCTTGTCTTCGATGGGGTTTTGCTCATCACGCGGCCTGCAGTTCCTGGATCGCGGCCGCGAGTGCCAGGGCGCGTTCGGCCTGTTCGACATGCAGGTTCTCGATCATGCGGCCGTCGACGGTCACCACGCCCTTGCCGTCGGCTTGGGCCGCCTTGAAGGCACTCACGATCTTGCCCGCCATCTCGAGTTCGGCAGACGAGGGCGCAAACACCTCGTTGCACGGTTCGACCTGCGACGGGTGGATCAAGGTCTTGCCGTCGAAGCCCATTTCGAGCCCCTGCTGGCACACCGCCCTGAAGCCGTCGGTGTCCTGGATGTCATTGTAGACGCCGTCGAGGATGGTGAGGCCATAGGCACGTGCCGCCAGCATGCCGAGGCCCAGCGCCGTCACCATCGGCAGGCGCATCGGCGTGTGTCGCGCCCGCATGTCCTTCACCAGATCGTTGGTGCCCATGACAAAGAGCTGCAGGCGCTCGTGCGCGCCCGCGACTTCCTCGGCGCGCAGGATTCCCTTGGGTGTCTCCATCATCGCCCACACCGCCATCGACTTCGGCGCGCCCGACGCGTCGAGCAACGACACGATCGCTCCGACATCGGCGGCACTCTCGACCTTGGGCACCAGGATCGCGTCGGCACCCGACGTGGCGATGGCAGCGACGTCGGCCTTGCCCCATTCGGTGCCAAGCCCGTTGCAGCGGATGACGATCTCGCGCTTGCCATAAGACTTGCTCTGGGCCGCGGCCACGACATTGGCGCGCGCGGCCTGCTTGGCGTCGGGCGCGACGGCGTCCTCGAGGTCGAAGATCAGCGCGTCGGCCGGCAGGGTGCGCGCCTTTTCGAGCGCGCGCGTATTGGCGCCCGGCATATAGAGGACGCTGCGGCGCGGTCGGACCTTGCTCTGCATCTGGCACTCCTGCGAAATCGCGGCGGACTATAATGAGGGGCGACCTTGTGGCAAGGTGGCGACGGCCATGCGTTTTCTCTCGCTCCAAAGCCACGTTGCCTACGGCTATGTCGGCAATCGGGCTGCCGTCTTTCCCTTGCAACGTTTGGGGCACGAGGTCTGGGCGGTGAACACCGTCGAGTTCTCCAACCATACCGGCTATGGCGCGTGGAAGGGTCGGGCCGTGCCCGCGGAGCAAGTCGCAGAGATCGTGCACGGCATCGAAGCGCTGGGAGTCCTGGGCACCTGCGATGCGCTGCTGACCGGCTATGTCGGCGATGCCGCCCTGGCCGACGTGGTGCTCGACACCGCCCGCCGCGTCCGCGCCGCGAACCCCAAGGCAATCTGGTGCTGCGATCCGGTGCTGGGCGACATCGACACCGGCATTTACGTGAAGCCCGGCATCGACACCTTCTTCAAGGAGCGCGCACTGCCCGCGGCGGACCTGATCACGCCCAACCATTTCGAGCTGGAGCATCTTACCGGCCGGCCCGTGACGACGCTCGACGATGCGCTCGCCGCGACGCGCGACCTGCTGAATGGACCGCGCCTTGCCCTGGTCACCAGCCTGCGCCGCGCCGATGGCCCCGCCGACCGGATCGAGATGCTGGCCGTGACCCAGGACGCGGCCTGGCGGATCACGACGCCGCTGATCGACTTTCCGATCGCGCCCAACGGCACGGGCGATGCGATCGCGGCCCTCTTCACCGCCCATTGGCTGACCAGCGGCGATATCGCCGGGTCGCTGGGCACGGCTGCCTCCTCGATCTATGCCGTGCTCGAGCAGACGGCGGCGATGGGCGAGCGCGAGCTGCAGCTGGTCGCGGCGCAAGAGCGGCTGGTGACGCCGCCCCGCCTGTTCACGGCAGAACGGCTCTGATCACACGATGAACCCTCTGATGCTCGTCATCGAAGGCGGCGTGATCGGCTTCCTGATCGCGGTGCCCGTCGGACCGGCGGCAGCGCTATGCATCCGCCGTTCGGTCGGCATCGGCGCGGCGGCGGGCTATCTCACGGGCATTGGCGCGGCACTGGGCGATTCGGTGTTCGGCGCCGTCGCAGCCTTCGGCCTCAACTTCGTGCAGCAGTTCGTGGCCGCGCACGAGAGCTGGCTACGCGGCATCGGCGGCGTGGTGCTGAGCGTCATGGGATGGACGACCATGCGGCATCGGCCGCGCAGCTTCGGCGATCCGGTCGCGCACGACCGCGATCACAACGTGGCGACACACTTCCACTTCGCGAGTTCGAGCTTCTTCATCACTGTCTTCAATCCGCTGACGGTGATGGCGTTCGGTGCGGCCTTCGCCGGCCGCAACCTCGCGGGCGTTGCCTCGAGCCTGGCCGACGCCACGGCGCTGGTCGCCGGCGTGTTCGCCGGCGCGCTGGTGTGGTGGGCGATCCTGTGCACGGCGGCGGTATCGCTCCGCCACCATTTCACCGGCACCGGGATGCTTTGGCTCAACCGCATCTCGGGCGCGATCATCCTGGCCTTCGGGCTGGTCGCGCTGGTGTCGCTCCTGCCCTTGCCGTGGCACCCGATGGAACGGGCGCTCGGCTTTTAGGCGAGAGTCACGGCTTCTTCGAACTCCAGGCGCGGGCTGCGGTTGAACAGCTTGCCGTGGTCGCCGTAGCCGAGATTGCACAGGAAGTTGGTCTTGAAGCGGCCGTCCGGGAAGAACGCTTCGTCGACCTTCGCATTGTCGAAGCCGCTCATGCCGCCGACATCGAGACCAACCGCGCGCGCGGCGATCATCAGGTAGGCGCCCTGCAGGCTGCCGTTACGGAAGGCCGTCAGGAAAGCCACCTGCTCCTTGCCCTCGCCGCTGAACCAGTAGGGCGCGGTCTTGTCGTGCGGGAAGGTCTTGTGCAGGTGTTCGTAGAACTTGGTGTCGTAGGCGATGATCGCCGTCACCGGCGCGGTCATCGTCTTCTCGGTGTTGCCCGCGCTCAGCGCCGGACGGAGCTTCTCCTTGCCCTCCTTCGTGCGCACGAAGACGAGGCGCGCCGGCTGCGAGTTGGCCGAGGTCGGGCCCCACTTCATGATGTCGTAGATTTCGCGCAGCTGCGCATCGGTCACCGGCTTGTCCTGCCAGCCGTTGTGCGTGCGCGCATCGCGAAGAATGGTATCGAGCGCTTTCTTGTCGAGCATAAGGTCCCCTTCAGGTCAGGGGCGAAACGTAGCGAAGGTTGAGGACGCGGTCGAGCCGCGTGCACATGCACAGAGACGTAAGCCTGTTACGGCTCGGCAACCTGCCGCTTCAGCGTGTCGAGTTCCGTGCGCACCTTGGCGAACACGGAGTCCCAGTCGCCCGCCTTCGATTGGCGGAACGCGCGCGCCGACGGATACCAAGGGGCGTCGGTGCCGCCCAATTGCCAACGCCAGTCGGCGACGCTGGGCAGCAGCACCCAGACTTTCTGGCCCATCGCCGCGGCCAAATGGGCGATCGGCGCGTCGATCGAAATCAACAGATCGAGTTGTGACAATGCGGTCGCGGCTTCGGCGAAGTCGAAAATGCCGCGGCCGACATCATGCACCAGGCCGCCCGCACCGAACTGCTGGATGTCCTTCTGGTGTGCGCCGCCCTGCAGGCTGAACACCAGCAGCTCCGGATCGCCGGCCAGTGCGAGAAAATGCGGGAACGGCGCCGAGCGCTGGCGGTCCTGCGGCTGGCCCGGCATGGCCGCCCAATAGATGCCGATGCGCAGCTTCGCCTTCTCGATGCGGCCGAGCTTGATGCGGCTGGTCTGCGGCGGCTTGAGATAAGGCGGCTCGGCCGCGACGGCGGCGAAGTCGACCTTGAGCAGATGCGGCAGCGAGACCAGCGAGGCGTGCACGTCGAACGGCGGCAACCGCTCGCCCTCGGCCACGACATCGTCGATGAAGTCGATCTCCGCCAGCAGCTCCTTCAGCAGCGCCTGGCAGAGCACGATCACCACCGCGCCACGCCGCTTCAGCTCGCGGGCGAAGCGCACGAACAGCAGCACGTCGCCCAGCCCCTGCTCGGGATAGAGCAGGATGCGCCGGCCCTCGATCGGGCCGCCGTCCCATGGCGCCTGCGAGAATTCCGGCGTCGGCGTCTCGGGCAGGCGCTTGCGCGCCTCGTAGGCAGTGAAGCCCTGTTCGAGATCGCCTCGCATCAAGAGAGTGATGGCAAGCTCGGTGCGGGCGCGACGGTTGTCCGGGTTGAGCGCCAACGCACGGCCGAGGCAACCCACCGCCTCGTCGAGCCGGCCGAGGTCGCGCAAGCAGAGCGCCAGGTTGAAGAAGCCCTCGGTGTAGTCGCGGTTGAGCGCGATCGACTGGAAGTGATGCTTCACCGCCTCGTCGAGCCGGTTGGCCGCGCGCAAGGCGTTGCCGAGGTTGGAATGCAGCGCCGGATTGGCGGGATCAGCCGAGAGCGAGAGGCGATGATGCGAGACCGAGGCATCGAGCTTGCCGACCAGCCGCAGCGCGACGCCCAGATTGTTGTGCAGCTCGGCGTGATAGGGCCGAAGGGCCAGCAGGCGGAGGTAAGAGGCGATCGCCTCGTCGAGCCGGCCGGCGCGATGGGCCTGCGCCGCCAGCCGCATCTGCTGCACGAAGCTGTCCGCCTCGCTGCCGAACAGCGGGGTTGCGCCGGAAGAAGCTTCCGACTCGGAGCGCAGGGGATGGATCGACGTCGTGTCGTTCACGCTCGAAGTCTACATCAGCGATTCCGCTTAAGCACCTGCGAGAAAATGCTTATCCAGAAACTTCAGAGGCGCCGAAAATACCTCTAGATGTAGCCCTTGATCAGTTCCTCGGCGATCTGCACGGCGTTGAGCGCGGCGCCCTTGCGCAGGTTGTCGCTCACGATCCACATCGACAGTCCGTTCTCGACCGTCGGATCGACCCGCACGCGGCTCACGAACACCGCGTCCTGGCCCACGATCTCCTTGGGCGTGACGTAGCCGCCGGACTCGCGGCGATCGACCACGAGGACGCCGGGCATCGCCGCCATCAGCGCGCGCGCCTGGACCTCGTCCAGCGGTTGCTCGAGTTCGACCGTCACCGCCTCGCCGTGGCCGACCAGGGTCGGCACGCGCACGCAGGTGGCCTGCACCTTGATCTTGGGGTCGAGGATCTTCTTGGTCTCGACCATCATCTTCCACTCTTCCTTGGTCGAGCCGTCTTCCATGAAGTCGTCGATCTGGGGAATGACGTTGAAGGCGATGTTCTTGGCGAACTTTTTGGGCTCGAGGTCCTGGTTCACGAAGAAGCTCTTGGTCTGGCTGATCAGCTCGTCCATCGCTTCCTTGCCGGCGCCCGATGTCGACTGATAGGTCGAGACGACCACCCGCTTGATGGTCGCGGCGTCGTGGATCGGCTTCAGCGCCATCACCATCTGGATGGTCGAGCAGTTCGGGTTGGCGATGATGCCGCGGGCCTTGTAGCCCTTGATCGCCTCGCGATTGACCTCGGGCACGACCAGCGGCACGTCCGGATCCATGCGCCAGAACGAGGTGTTGTCGATCACCACGGCGCCCGCCTTGGCGGCGCGCGGACTGTGTTCGGCCGACACCTTGGAGCCGGGCGAGCTCAGCACGATGTCGATGCCCTTGAAGTCGTACTTGGCGAGATCGTGGACCTTGAGGACGGCCTTGTCGCCGAACGAGATCTGGCGGCCGGACGAGCGCTGCGAGGCAAGCGCCACGACCTCGTCGACCGGGAAATTCCTCTCGGCCAGGATCTGCAGCATTTCGCGCCCGACATTGCCGGTCGCGCCGACGACGGCGACTCTGTAGCCCAAAGCAGCCTCCTGATTTGAAGGAGGCAGGCAATACGCTCGTTTACCGACCCCGTCTACTACTCGGCTGTGGCGCCCGATGCCCTGATGATCGGCACCCACAGCGCCAGCTCGTCTTTCACGAGCTTGTCGACCTGTGCCGGTGAATCCGGCGGCATCAGGTCGATGCCTTGCGCGCCCAGCTTTTCGCGCACGGAGGGAAGCTGGGAAATGCGGATCAGCTCGGTATTGAGCCGCGCGACGATCGGATCGGGCGCGGCCTTCGGGACAGCAAATCCCATCCAGGTATTGAAGACGAAGCCCTTGATGCCCTGCTCCAGCATGGTCGGGATCTCGGGCATCAGCGGCGAGCGTTGCTCGCTGGTGATGGCGATGGCCTTGAGCTTGCCGCTCTGGATCAGGCTGATCACGGTCGGCGTGTTGTAGAAGCCCATCGCCACTTCGCCATTCACGACGCCCATGATCCCGGCCGGCGTCGTGCGATACGGCACATGCTGCATCTTGATGCCGGTGTCGCGCTCGAACAGCACAGTCGACATGTGCTGGCTGGTGCCCGTGCCGCCCGACGAATAGGTCATCTCTCCGGGCTTGATCTTGGCTTGCGCCACGACGTCGGCGACCGTCTTCGCGGGATTGGTCGGGCTGACGACCAGGATATTCGAGACCGAACCGCCCAGCGCCACCGGCGCGAAGTCCTTGACCGGATCGTAGCCGGGCTTGGCATAGAGCCCGATGTTGAACACCACCGTGCCCTGCGAGATGAACATGATCGTATAGCCGTCGGCCGGTGAACGCGCGCCTTCGGCGGTCGCGATGGTGCCGCCCGCGCCGGTCTTGTTGTCGACCAAGATGTTCTGGCCCAGCGCCTTGCCGAGTTCGTCGGCGTAGATGCGCGCGATGATGTCGGCGGTGGCACCCGGCGCCAACGGCACGATCAGGCGGATCGGCCGGCTGGGCCACGTCTGTGCCCCCGCAGACATCGTCGCGCTGCTCGAAACGAGCATCGAGAAAGCGGCAAGTAAGGAGCGTCGGAGCATGTATGGTCCCTTGCACGGCGCGTGCCGGAACGCGTTTAATCACGTTCTTCTGTACGAGGACAATGCATGACCGAGTCCGCTCTGCCGCTGGCAGGCCTGCGCGTTTTGGATATCAGTTCGTTCATCGCCGCTCCCGCGGCCGCCGTCGTGCTGGGCGACTGGGGCGCCGACGTGATCAAGATCGAGGGGCCCGACGGCGATCCCAACCGGCGGATCATGACCGACTCGGCCAACTACCCGAAGGGCGCGGTCAATTACCCGTGGCAGATGGACTCGCGCAACAAGCGCTCGCTGGTGCTCGATCTCAAGAAGGCCGACGCGCGCGCGGCACTCGATAAGGTGATTGCCACCGCCGACATCGTGATCTGCAACTTCCCGCCGCCGGTGCGCGACAAGCTCAAGCTCACCTATGAGGCCATGAAGGCGGTCAATCCGAAGCTGATCTATGCCTCGCTGACGGGCTACGGTGAATCGGGTCCCGACCGCGACCGGCCCGGCTTCGACGCCACCGCCTACTTCGCGCGCTCAGGGCTCCTCGATGCGCAACGCTACGAAGGCGGCCCGCCCGGCGTGCCGGGTCCGGCGCAAGGCGACCGCGCCACCGCGATGGCGCTGGTCTCCTCGATCCTGATGGCGCTGGTCCATCGCATGAAGACCGGCGAGGGCTCGTGGGTCGGCACGTCGCTGCTGGGCAACGGCCTGTGGTCGTGCGGCGTGATCGCCCAGGCAGCACTCGTGGGTGCCTTCCTGCCGCCGCGCCCGCCGCCCGATCGGCCGCGCTCGGCGCTGGGCAACATCTACCGCACTGCCGACGATCGCTGGCTGCAGTTCACCATCGTGCAGGAAGACAAGATGTGGCCGCCGCTGGCGCGCGCCATCGAGCGGCCCGATCTGATCGAGGATCCGCGCTTTGCCGTCACGGCCGAGCGACGCAAGAACTCCGCGGCGCTCGCGACCATCCTGCGCGATGCCATCGCGTCCCGCGACTATGCGCATTGGCTGGCAGTGCTCGCCGAGGCCGGCACCACCTTCGGGGTGATCGGCCGGGCGCAGGACGTGCCCGACGACCAGCAGGCCGTGGCCTGCGGCGCGATCGTCGAGACGGCAATCCCCGACATGCCGCGCACCTTGAGCAATCCGATCCGCCTCGGCTTCGCCGAGCAACGGGTCGCGCACGCGGCGCCCTCGCTCGGCCAGCACAGCGACGAGATTCTGCGCGAGGCGGGACTGTCGGCCGCCGACATCGCCGCGCTGAAGGCAAGCGGAGCAGCGCAGTGACGGAGCCAGTAACGGAGCCGTTGCCGCTCGAAGGACTAAAAGTCCTCGACATCAGCTCGTTCATCGCCGCGCCCGTCGCGGCGGTGGTGCTGGCGGACTTCGGCGCCGACGTGATCAAGATCGAGCCGCCCGACGGCGACCCGCATCGCCAGAACTGGAAGAACGTCGGCTATCCGCGCGCCAACGTGAACTTCCCGTGGCAACTCGACGGTCGCCTGAAGCGCTCGATCGCGCTCGACCTCAAGAGTCCCGCGGCGCGGCCGATCCTCGAAAAGCTGATCCAGCGCGCCGACGTGCTGATCGCCAACTTCCCGCCGCCCACGCGCGAGCGGCTGAAGCTGCGCTGGGAAGACATCGAGCCGATCAACCCGCGCCTCGTCTATTGCTCGCTCACCGGCTACGGCGAGACCGGGCCGGACCGCGACCGGCCGGGCTTCGACATCACCGCCTACTTCGGCCGCTCCGGCATCCTCGATGCCGGCCGCTACGAAGGCGCGCCGCCCGCGATCTCGCTGCCCGGGCAAGGCGACCGCGCGACCGCGATGACGCTGGTTGCTGCCATTCTTCTTGGCCTGCGCCGCCGCGACCAGACCGGCAAAGGCGGCTGGGTCGGCACTTCGCTCTATGCCAACGGCGCGTGGGCCAACGGCACGACGGTCGCCGGCGCCGCGATCGGCGCGAAGCTCCCGCCGCGCCAGCCGCCCGACCGGCCGCGCAACGCGCTCACCAATCTCTACGCCACCAAGGACGATCGCTGGCTGCAGCTGTTGGTGGTCCGCGACGATCGCCTGTGGGGCACGCTGTGCACTGCCATCGGCCGGCCCGAGCTCGCGACCGACCCGCGCTTCATCGATCGCGAGGAACGCAAGAAGCGTGCGCTCGAACTGCATGGCGTGCTGGCGCCGGTCTTCGCCAGCAGGACCTATCCCGAGTGGGTGAACGCTCTCGAGAAGACGGGCATTCCCTTCGGCGTGATCGGCCGCGTCGCCGACGTGGTCGACGACGAGCAGGCGCGCCACGCCGGCATCTTCGCCGACACGACCAATCCCGAGGTGCCACGCACCCTCAACAACCCGATCCGCCTGGGCTTCGCCAAGCCACGCGTCTCCGGCCCGCCCGCCGCCATCGGCGAGAACAACGACGAGATCCTGCGCGAGCTCGGCCACAACGACGAAGAGATCGCCGCTCTCAAGAAGGCTGGCGCGTTGGGGTGACCTGTCGCGCTCGGTCCATCTTGTCGTCCTGAGCGCAGCGAAGGACCTAAGCTCTCAACAACGCCTTTGGTCGAAGCCTTAGATCCTTCGCTGCGCTCAGGATGACAGTTGGCTCAAGAAGGCTGGCGCGCTCGGCTGAGGCCGGCGATCTCCTGGATCAGCTTCTTGGTCAATGAGCGGCCGAACGACTCGTGTCCTTCGGCGATCACGGTGAAGGACCCGGGACCGCCGATGACATTGTCCTGGAAATATTTCTCGAGGCCGCCCGGCGGGTTCGTGTGCTCGGGGCGAAATGATTCTTCGGCCGGCGTCATGATCACCAGCGCATTGATCGTGATGCCCTTCTCGAGCGCCCGGTCGCGGGCATCGATGACCGACAGGCCGGAATTGTTGTTGCCGTCGCCCGAGATATCGATGACGCGGCGCTCCGACGCAAAGGGAGCGTTCTCGATCTGACGCACCGAATAGTCGATGGCGCTGCTGATCGAGGTGCTGCCGATCGACGAGCGCGGCGCTTCGATCAACTTGTCACCGAAGCCGCGCGCCGCACCGGCACCGTCGATCACCGTCCAGTCGACGACGACGTTCTGCACGCCGGCCGTCGCCCATTCGACAAAGCAGACGGCAATGCGCCGGTTCGGGCCGGAAGTGATGGCGCGCACGACATCCGCGTCGGCCAGGGCAGCGGCCGCACCCTCGCGCTGCAGCCGGAACTTAGGCTCGGTCACGCTGCGCGAGACGTCAGCGGCGAGCACCAGCAGCATGTCGACAGGGTCCGCGGCCCAAGCAGCGAAGGGGAGGAACGCGACGGCAAGACCCAGAAGCGCAATCAGCCTTCTCATCGAATGCCTCCCTGATGACAGCGAGCATTAAACATCGGACACTCGGGGCCATGGCGGCCCGCTTTTCGACCTATGCAGAATTCTGGCCATTCTATCTCGGCGAGCACCGCAAGCCGTCGACCCGAGCCGTGCATTACGTCGGCAGCATCGCTTCAGTCGCGATGCTGATCCTGGCAGTCGCCACTCGCAACTGGTGGCTACTCCTGGCAGTCCCGTTCCTTGGCTATGGGCCCGCCTGGTTCGGCCACTTCTTCATCGAGAAGAACCGGCCCGCTACATTCCAAGCCCCGGTATGGTCCCTGGTCAGCGACTACCGCATGTGCGGTCTCTTCCTGACCGGACGCCTCGGTCACGAATTGATGAGGCATCAAATCCGGCTGTAGCGGCACGCCGTAGACAGGCCATGAAACGCCTGCTCGTCCTCCTGCTGCTTTTCGTCTCCAGCGTCGCGCACGCTGAGACTCCTTCTTTGCCCTGGAAGAAGTGGGACCCCGCGCTGCTCGATCAGGCGGGCAAGGAGCATAAGTACATCCTGCTGCATATGGCGGCGGTGTGGTGTCACTGGTGCCACGTGATGGAAGGCACGACCTACGCTGACCCCGCCATCCAGAAGACCATCCTCGACAAGTTCATTCCGGTACGCGTCGACCAGGACGCCGATCCCGAGCTCAGCTACCGCTATGAGGATTGGGGCTGGCCCGCGACCATCATGCTCGACAAGGACGGCAACGAGATCTTCAAGCGCCGCGGCTATATCCCGCCCGAGCTGTTCGCCAAGCTGCTGGTCGCGGTGATCGAGGATCCGTCGGCCCTGCCGGCATTGGACAAGACGGCCGCGATCGATCCCAACGTTGTGGGCCTCAGCGCCGATCGGCGCGCCAGCATCGAGGCGGCGCTGCTGCAGGGCTACGACAAGCAGCATGGCGGCTTCGGCGATGCGCAGCATTTCATCCAGGCCGACACGATCGAATGGGCGCTCGAGCGCAGCCGTCCCCTGAAGCGCAATACCGATACAAATGTCTGGCAGGACGTCGCCACGCGCACGCTCGCCGGCGCGCGCAAGATCGTCGATCCGGTGTGGGGCGGCATGTTCCAGTACTCCGACAAGATGGACTGGTCGGGCCCGCACTTCGAGAAGCTGCTGAACATCCAGCGCGACGCCATGCGCAGCTACGTGCTGGCCTACGAGATCGGCCACGATCCTGCCGACCTCAAGGCGGCACAGGATATCGGCCGCTGGCTGATGGATTTCATGCGCAGCGACAGCGGCGCCTTCTACACCAGCCAGGATGCCGATGTGGCCGCGGGCGAACATGGTGACGTGTTCTACGCCAAGCCCGACGCCCAGCGCCGCGCCGGCGCGCAGCCGCCGATCGACAAGAACTCCTATGCGCGCGAGAATGGCTGGGCGGTTGCCAGCCTCGCCATGCTCTCTGACGTCACCGGCGACAAGAAGCTGCTCGAGGCTGCTCAACGCGCCTACGACTGGGTGCTGGCAAATCGCCGCGCGCCGAACGGTGGCTTCGGTCACAGCCGCGCCGCGGACGACGACACCCATCTCGGCGACACGCTCGCCATGGCCGAAGCGGCGATGGCGCTCTATCGCAGCATCGCCGAGCGGCGCTATCTCGCCAACGCGACCGACTTCGCCAACGTGATCGCGCGCGACCACAAGGACCCGGCCGGCGGCTACATGGTGCGCGCCCCCGAGCCCGGCGCGAAGGGCGTGCTGGCCAAGCCGGTGAAGCAGATCGACGAGAACGTGGCCACGATCCGCCTGTTCAACCTGCTGGCGCGCAATACCGGCAAGGCCAGCTTCCGTGGCGATGCCGAGCATGGCATGCGCTTTCTGCTGCAACTCGCGGCCAATGACTTCGTGGTGCCGGGCGCGCTCGTCGCCGACCGCGAACTCGGCCGCGAGCCGGCCCACGTCACCATCGTCGGCGCCAAGGACGATCCCGAGGCGCAGGCGCTCTATGCGGCGGCCCGCACCTATCCGACGCGGTACCTGCGTATCGAATGGCTCGACCCGCGCGAGGGACCGTTGCCCGCGGCCGATGTCGAATACCCCGAGATGCCCCAGGCGGCGGCCTTTGCCTGCGCCAATGGCACCTGCTCTTTGCCGGTCTTCACGGCCGCGGAAGTCCATCGCACCGTCGACAAAGTCGACAACCGGTAGCCTCTCGCCTCCCCCCTTGCGTCCTCGGGGGTCGGGAGCCACATTGGGGGCTACCGCGAAATCTCCCGAGGACCCATGGAACCGATGCTGCAGGGCGCTGCGCCGCAAGCTGTGCCCGCCGATCTGATCAAGGATAGCGACCAGACCAAGTTCGCCAAGGACGTGCTCGAAGCCTCGCGCACCGTGCCGGTGGTCGTCGATTTCTGGGCGCCGTGGTGCGGACCCTGCAAGACCCTGCAGCCGATGATCGAGAAGGTCGTCAAGGAGGCCAAGGGCAAGGTCAAGCTGGTCAAGATCGACATCGACAAGAACCAGATGCTGGCCCAGCAGCTGCGCATCCAGTCGATCCCGGCGGTCTACGCCTTCTTCGGCGGCCGCCCGATCGACGGTTTCATGGGCGCCGTGCCCGAAAGCGAAGTGAAGGGCTTCGTCGATCGCCTCATCCAGGCGTCCGGCGGCGCTACCGAGGATCCCGCCGCGGTACAGGTCGCCGAGCTTCTGGAGCAGGCCAAGGCCGCCGTGGCGCAGAACGACATGGATACCGCCGCGCAGATCTATAGCGAGATCCTGGGCGCGGAGCCCACCAACGTGACCGCGCTCGCCGGTCTGGCGCGCTACCAGGTTTCGATCGACGACATGGAGCAGGCCAAGGAATTGCTGGCCCAGATTCCGGCCAAGGAAAAGAACCACCCCGACGTCGTCGTGGCCCAGGCCGCGATCGATCTCGCCGAGAAGGCCAAGGAAGCCGGACCGGTCGACGATCTCAAGGCGAAGGCCGCGGCCAACCCGAAGGACTTCCAGTCGCGCCTCGATCTTGCGATGGCCTATTGGGCCGGCGCACAGAAGCAGGAAGCGATCGACGAGCTGCTGTCGATGATCAAGCTCGACCGTGCCTGGAACGAGGGCGCCGCGCGCCAGCAACTGTTGAAGTTCTTCGAGGCGCTGGGTTTCACCGATCCGCTCTCCGTCGACGGACGCAAGCGGCTCTCGACCATCCTGTTCTCGTGAGCGACAGGAACCCGTTCGATCCGAGCTTCGAGCGGCTGCCTGACACGCTGCCGATCTTCCCGCTGTCGGGCGTGCTGCTGCTGCCCGGCGGCAAGCTGCCGCTCAACATCTTCGAGCCGCGCTATCTCTCGATGATCTTCGATTCGCTGGCCGGACACCGCATGATCGGCATGGTCCAGCCGATCCAGCCCGGCGGCTACGCCGGCGATGGTCTGCCGGGCGATGACGGACGGCCCAAGGTGCACCAGGTCGGCTGCGCCGGCCGCGTGGTCAGCTTCAACGAAACCGAGGACGGCCGGCTGCTGCTGGCCCTGTCCGGCGTCTGCCGCTTCCAGATCAGCCGCGAACTCGACATGGCCCAGGGCGGCTACCGCCGAGTCTCCGCCCTGTTCTCGCCCTACCGCGCCGATCTCGACCATGCCGACGAGATGGTCGCCTTGGATCGAGAGCGACTCATGGCCGGCCTCGCCGCCTTCTTCCGCGGCAAGAACCTGTCGACCGACTGGGATGCGGTGAAGAACGCCGACGACCTCAACCTGGTCAATTCGCTGTCCATGGTCCTGCCCTTCGGTCCGGCCGAGAAGCAGGCGCTGCTGGAGGCAGCGGACACCACGGCCCGTGCCAAGCTGCTGGTCGCTTTCCTCGAAATGACCGCCTTCGGCTCGCCGCCCGACACGCCCCAGCGCGCGAACTAGCGGCGTGCTATAAAGGGGCATGTCCGACGAAGCCCCGCGCCGTTCCGGCGTCGATCCCAAACTGCTCGAAATCCTGGTCTGCCCGGCCACGCACGGTCCGCTGGAATACGATGCGGCGGCCGGCGAACTGATCAGCCGCAAGGCAGGCCTCGCCTATCCGATCCGCGACGGCATCCCGATCATGCTGGTGAGCGAAGCCCGTCCACTCGGGGGCAATTCGTGACCACCGATTTTCCCAAGGCCGCCCCCGACGAAGGCAGCTACGAGGCCGCGACCGCGCCGTGGCCGGACGAGCTGCGCGTCTTCAAGGAAGGCGCGCGCATCGACATCGATTTCTCCGACGGCAAGAAGTTCAGCCTGCCGGCCGAGTACCTGCGGGTCGAGAGCCCGTCGGCCGAAGTGCAAGGCCACGGCGGCCCCGCGACCAAGAAGCTGGTGTCGGGTCGGCGGCACGTGAAGATCGTCACCGTCGAGCCGGTCGGCAATTACGCCATCCGCATCGTCTTCGACGACCGGCACGACAGCGGCATCTACAGCTGGTCGTACCTGCACGAACTTGGCGAGACGCAGACCGAGAAGTGGGCTGCCTACCAGGCCGCATTGTTGTTCAAAGGCCTGAGCCGGGACCCCTGAGGCAAGAGAGTGAGACCATGAAGATCGTCATTGCCGGCGCCGGCATCGGCGGCCTCACCGCCGCGATGTGCCTGAAGCGCGCGGGTTTCGATGTCGAGGTGTTCGACTCCGTGAGCGAGCTTCGGCCGCTGGGTGTCGGCATCAACATCCAGGCCGGCGCCGTGCGCATCCTGTCGAGCCTCGGCATGGAGCCAGCGCTGGCCGCGACCGGCATCGAGACGCGCGAGCTGCGCTACGCCAACCGCCATGGCCAGACCATTTGGGCCGATCCGCGCGGCCGTCATGCCGGCCTGCCGTGGCCGCAGTTCTCGATCCATCGCGGCGAGTTGCAGATGATCCTGTTCGAGACGGCAAAGAAGATCGTCGGTGCCGACAAGATCAAGTTCGGCCGCCGCATCTCGAGCTTCGAGCAGAAGGGCGCCAAAGTCGTGGCAACCTTCGTCGATCGCGACGGCAACACGGTCGAGACGACGGAGTCCGACATCCTGATCGGCGCCGACGGCATCCACTCCGCCGTGCGCGCGCGCTTCTATCCCAACGAAGGCCCGCCCAAGTGGCAGGGCATCCTGATGTGGCGCGGCGTCACCGTGGGCAAGCCGTATCTCGGCGGCAATACGATGGTGCAGGCCGGTCATCACACGCAGAAGTTCGTCTGCTATCCGATCAGCCGTGCCCATGCCGAGAAGGGCGAGGCGCTGATCAACTGGATCTGCGACCTCCACATGGGCGACGGTGCCATGCTGCCGCGCGAGGACTGGAACCGGCCGGGCAAGCTCGAAGACTTCCTGCCGCGCTTCAAGGACTGGAAGTTCGACTGGCTCGACGTGCCCGAGGTGATCCGGAGCGCGCACACGATCCTGGAATTCCCGATGGTCGACCGCGATCCGCTGCCGCGCTGGAGCCATGGCCGCATCACGCTGTTGGGCGACGCTGCGCATCCGATGTATCCGATCGGTTCGAACGGCGCCTCGCAGGCGATCATCGACGGCGAGGCGATCACGCAGGAGCTGGCGGTGGGCGACGATCCCGAAGTGGCCTTGCAGCGCTACGAGAAGCGCCGGCTGCCGCCGATGGCGCGCATCGTCGAGAGCAACCGCCGCAAGGGCATCGACATCATGCTCGACATCGTGGAAGAGCGCGCGCCGCAGGGCTTCACCGACCTCGATGCCGTCTTGCCGCCACAGGAGCTGGAGAAGATCGTCGCCGACTACAAGCAGCTCGTGGCGCAGGATCGCGAGACCCTGCTCAAGCTGGCGAAGGCGAATGCACAATAAAAAACCGGCCCTTGTCAGGACCGGCCGTGGTAGCGGTTGGACCCGGTCATTACATCACCGGCCGCCACCGAGAGTTATATAGGCGTCGATGATGACAGCAATGTGGCAGTGATCTTATGAGTTTGGGACGCTCGATCGCAACGGTCGGCTTCTTCACGCTGCTGTCGCGCATCTTCGGCTTCGTGCGCGACGTAGTTCAGTCGGCCGTGCTTGGTTCCGGCCCCGTCGCCGATGCCTTCATCGTGGCGCTCAAGCTGCCCAATCTGTTTCGCCGCCTCTTTGCCGAGGGCGCCTTCTCGGCCGCCTTCGTACCGCTGTTCGCGCGCGAGCTGCAGGGCGAAGGCCGCGACGCCGCGCTCGTCTTCGCGCGTCAGGCGCATGCCTGCCTGCTGATGATCCTGGTGCCGTTCACCATCCTGATGATGCTCGCCATGCCGGCGGTGATCTGGGTGATGGCGCCAGGGTTCACCGGTGAGCAGTCAATCTTCGACCTCGCCGTCACCTACGGCCGCATCACCTTTCCCTCTCTCGTGTTCATCTCGCTCGCCTCGCTGTATGGCGGCGTACTGAACGGCATCGACCGCTTCGCCGAGGTCGCCTTCACGCCGGTGCTGCTTAACATCACCCTGATCGGTTCGGTGCTGTTTCTGACGCCGATGCTGCCCGATGCCGGCTACTCCGCCTCAATCGGCGTCGCCCTGGCAGGCGTGCTGCAATGGCTGTGGCTGCTCTACTCGTGCTGGCGCGACGGCGTCTCGATGAAGCTGGTGCGGCCGCGCCTCACGCCGCGTGTGCGCCAGCTGGTGAAGCTCGCGACTCCGGTGGCGATCGGCGGAGGCGCGCAGCAGGTCAGCACCATGCTCGATGTGGTCTGGGCCTCGCTGCTGCCGGCGGGCTCGATCTCCGCGCTCTATTATGCCGACCGCATCACCCAGCTGCCGCTCGGCGTGATCGGCATCGCCGTCGGCACTGCGTTGCTGCCGCTGCTCGCCCGCCAATTACGCGCGGGCCAGGACGAGGCCGCGATGGCCAACCAGAATCGCGCCATCGAGTTCGGCCTGCTGTTCAGCCTGCCCTCGACGGCGGCGCTCTGGATCCTGGCCGAGCCGATGATCCGTGTGCTGTTCGAGCATGGAAAATTCGGCCCCGACGATACGATGCGCACCGCGGGCGCGCTGGTCGCCTATTCGGTCGGCCTGCCCGCGTTCATGCTGGTGAAGGCGCTGACGCCGGGCTTCTTCGCGCGCGAGGACACACGCACACCGCTCTACACTGCGGTCATCTCCATCGTGGTCAATGTCGCGCTGAACGCGGTGTTCGTGCTGGGAACGCCGCTCGCTTGGGTTGGCATCGCGCTCGCATCGTCGATCTCGGGCTGGCTCAACGTCGTGCTGCTGGCGGTGGTGCTGCGCCGGCGCGGCCATTGGCGGCCCGATACGCGTCTCCTCGTACGCACCTTGTGGATTGCCGTTGCCACGATCGGCATGGGCGTGGCGCTGTGGCTTGGCCTCTCGATGCTGAAGATGCCGCTGTCGAAGCCAGATTTGACCGGCGTCGTGGCTCTGGCCGCCATCATCGTGCTGGGCGGCGCGGTCTACGGCGGGCTCGGCATGGCGCTGGGCGTGGTCCGGCTCGGCGAACTCAAGACCGCGCTCCGGCGCCAGCGCCCTACATCAGACGGCCCAGCCGCACCACCGTAACGCCGCCGCGCAGCGGACGGTTGGACGAGGGCATCACCAGCACGCAGTTGTCATAGGGCGTGGTCACCGGCTCGCCGTCGTCGTGACCCAGCACGGTGCCCGCCTTGGCGATGACTTCCTGGCCTTCGAAGTGGCGCGCCGGCACGAAGTTGCCGCGCTTGGTGGCGATGGCGTGCGTCACCTCGACGACGCGCTGTGACGGCGGCGGCTTCTGCTTCCAGTCGGACGGCAGATCGGCCGCCTCGACGACGCCCGTCTCCGCCAGGAAGCGCGCCGCCACATCCTTGGCGACCACGACCGAGGAAGCGCGCCAGTGCTGGCCGGTCTCGATCAACAGCGCATTTTTCGGGCTCTTGGGATCGCCGAAGCCGCCGTAGTCGCGCATGCGCATGCCCGCGGCATGGCCCGCGTCGCGGATGATGTCGACCGGCGCGCCGACCTTCTTGGCCAGGTCCGAGCCCTTGGCGAGCGGGCCCGACAGCATCAACGGCACACCGTCGTCATGCATCGAATGCAGGTCGAGCAGCAGATCGGCGCGCTCGACGAACGGCTTCAGCACCTGCGCGCGCCTCGTCTCGACGGTGTTGGCCGGCTGGTCGAGGCGGCCCCACACGCGATTGAAATCCTCGTCGACCATGCGCGACTTGAACGGCGTGCGCGGATCGAAGGAGTGATAGGCCTCGATGTTGCCGAACGACAGGATCAGCGTGCCGGTGCGCGGCTTCAGCCCGCGCTCGAGCAGGGTGTCGACGACGATGGCGCCGGAGACCTCATTGCCGTGGGTCAGCGCCGTCACCATCACGGTCGGACCGGGCTTGCCGCTCTCGCGCACGTGGATGTAGGGGGCGGCCCCCTTCTCCCACTTGCGCAGTTCGGGAAAGGCGTACTCGATCGGCGGATTGTCTGACATGCGGCCTCCAGTTCCCCTTCCTATAGCGAAGGTCGGGGCCGCAAGCATCACCCCTCGTTCGTCAGGTGCGGAACCAATTCTGGATATCCCAGGTGTTGTTGTCCCAGCCGGTCAGTTCGGCGGTCAGTTTGTTGCTGATGCCGGTGGTGGTGGGACGGGCGACGACCGGGATCACGACGAAGTTCATGATTGCAAGATCGTTACACTTGATCAGCAGCGCGGCGCGCTTGGCCGGATCGAGCTCGGTTTGGGCGGCCTTGTGCGTGGCGTCGTATTCCTCGTTCTGCCAGCGGGTGATGTTGCGGCCCTGCCACTTGTTGGCCTTCTGCGAGACCTCCCAGGAACAGAACTGGCGCAAGAACACTTCCGAGTCGGGCTGCGCCATGCCGTTGTTGTACATCTGCAGATCCGCATAGAAGTGCGGATAGGTGTCCGGGTTCGCGACATCGGACGAGAAGAACACCGACGACACGACCGCCTTCACCTCGATGTCGATGCCGGCCTTCTGGCAGGCCTGCTTGACGATCGCCTGGTTCTTCTGGCGCGGCTGGTTGATCGAGGTCTGGTAGATAAACTTGAGCTTCTTGCCGTCCTTCTCGCGGACGCCGTCGGCCCCCTTCTTCCAGCCGGCCTTCTCCAGCAGCGCGCTCGCCTTGTCGATGCTGAACTCGTAGTGGGTGTTCTTGGACCGGAACCTCTCGGGGTTGTTGATGAAGTTCGCGGTCGCCTGGCCGGTGCGACCGTAGATGAATTTCTGCACCGAATCCTTGTCGACCAGCATCGACAAGGCTTCGCGCACCTCGCGATACTGCAAGGTCGGATGCTTGGTCTTGATGCTGGCGCGCTCGCCATCGACCTCGACGTTGGGATCGGTGAAGTTGATCTGGATGTGCTCGATGCCGCCGCCCGGCACGACCACGACCTTGCCCTTGCCGCCCTTCTCCAGCTTGACGAGGATTTCATCCTCGACCTGCAGGTTCCAGCCAAAATCATATTCGCCGGTCTGCAGCACCGCGCGCGCCGCCGACACTGCATCGCCACCACCCTTCATCTCGATCGCGTCGAAATAGGGCCGGTTCTCCATGTGATAATCGGTGTTGATCGTGCCGGTGACGAGATCGCCCGGCTTGAACTCCTTGAACTTGTAGGCGGCGGTGCCGATCGGCGCGAGATTGGCCGGCGCGTCGCGCGACTTGTCGCCGATGTACGGGCCGAAGATATGCTTGGGCAGGATCATGCCGGTGTAGGACACGAACGTGTCGGCCCAGAACGGCGTCGGCTGCTTGAAGTTCACCTTCACGGTGTAATCGTCGATCTTCTCGACGGTGACGTCCTTGTAGGAACCCGACGTCGTCGCCGCCGTCGCGGGATTGCTCGCATACTCCCAGGTGAAGACGCAGTCGTCGGCGGTGAAGGGCTTGCCATCGTGCCACTTCACGCCCTGCTTCAGCTTCCAGGTGACCGATTTGCCGTCGGCCGCCAGGGTACCGTCCTCACGGCCGGGAACCGACGCCGCCAGCACCGGACGCAGGTTGCCGTTGTTGTCCCAGGCCGCGAGCGGCTCGTAGAACAGGCGCGAGGCGTCCTGGTCCTTGGTGCCGGTGGCAAAGTGCGGATTGAGCAGGGTCGGTCCCTGCCACCACAGCATCTTCAGCAGCCCGCCGCCGCCGCGCTTGGTCGGCTTGTAGACCGGCTGCGACTGGGCCATCGCCACGCCCGAAGCCATCAGGATCTGCGCCGCCATCGGCGCACTCAATCCCACTGCCGCCAGCCGCTTCACGAAGCCGCGACGAGACATGCCACCGGACTTCACCCGGTCGATCAGACCCTGAATTTCACGTGCGTCCATTTTGAACCCCCATCCCAACGATCCCGCTCTCCCCTTGCAAGATGCGTGCAACAGGATGGCGGACGGCGATTCCCGTTTAATAAACGGGAGAATAACGAGAGAGCTTCGGGGCTCTCGCCCTACGCCCGGGTACAGATCACGCGATTGGCCGGTACTATAGCCCCTCTCGGCGCCAGGGCCCTATTACGGTCGTTACTGCAATCCGTTGCCTAGCGCCGCCAGGAAGCCATGGTCTGGAACACGCCGTCCCGGAAGACCAAGGCGTGCGTCAGCGCCGCGCCGAAGTGGGCAAGGAAGGTGGCGAACAGCACGAAAGCGAGGACCGTGTGCGTCGGGCGCAGCACGGCATAGAGCTTGTCGTTCTGCGGCAGGATCGCGGGCAGATGCAGCCAACTGGTGGGCGCGATGGGATAGCCCGCCGCCGACAACATGCCCCAGCCGACCAGCGGCAGCGCGAACATCAGGGCATAGAGCAGGACATGCGAGGCCTTGGCGGCGAAGCGCAGGACGCCCGGCATCCCGCGCGGCAGCGGCGGCGCGGGATGGAACAGGCGATAGACCAGCCGGAGCGCGACCAGCACGAGGATCAGGAGACCCAGCGGCTCGTGGATCGAGACCAGCCGGTGATAGTCGGTGAGCGACGCCACCATGGCCACGCCGATGAAAAGCATGGCCAGGATTGCCGCGGCCATCGTCCAATGGAGAAGACGCGCGACGAGCGTGAATCTTTGCGCCATCGCCTCAGCCTCCCTTGCCGGCTTGCACGGCACTCGGTGTCTTGGGCTCACCGACGCGCCGCGTAAAGGACTCGGAGTAAGCGGCCGAGCGCGCCGACAGCAGCGGATCGTCCGACGGCGCAATTCCCGACGGCAGCACCAGCGGATCGAAATTGACGTCGCGGCAATTACCCGTCGCCTCGCTCTGGAGCGCCACGATGGAGAGCAGGCCGACATCGATCGTCTGGCGGCCGGCCGGCCACGCCTGCGTCGCGTTGTTGGTGGGATCGCCCGGCTGGCCGATCGTCAACATCAGCTGCCATTGCGCCGGTCCCTGCTTGAGGCGCGCGGCCAGCGCGTCGAACAGGTAGTTCTTGTCTGGCGGCGTATCGGATGGCTCGGGCGCGAAGGCGTCGATCGGCACCATCGACCAGCGGACCGCAGTCGCGACACCTGCCGCATCGACGAAGCGAAAGGCGTTCAGGCTATTGTAGGCAGCGTTCGCAAACCCCGACGAGAATTCGGAGGCCTTGATGGCGGCAATCGCGCGCGCCGACTCGGGGTTGGCGTCGAAGAACGCCTTGATGCGCACCGGGTCGGGCTTGCCGGTGGTGCCGACCGGCTTCACCGCAACGAGCTGGTCGTAGAAGGCCTGCGGATCTTTCACCGGAAAGACCGGGATCGCATTCATGCCGGTGCGCCAGACCTCGCCGTCGGCCAGGCTGAAATCGAGCGCCAGGCTGCGCACGGCGTTCGGCCCGTCCGGCATCATCGGCAGGCCGCCGGCCAATGCAAAGCGACCGAACACCGGCACGCGGCCCGACTTGAAGACCGTCGCCTTGGAAAGCTTAACGCCCGCGCCATTGCCCTCGAACCAACCCGACAGGCAGACGCCCTTGGCATGATTGCGGCGGAAGCCGGCGTGCTGGCCATTGTCGACCTCGAAAGCGTCGATCATCCGGGCCTGCGTGAGACGTTCGGGCGAGAGCCAGCCTGCCGTCCAGGCGAAGGCGACGGCCACCGCAGCAACGGCGACACCGATCGCGCCCAGGCGCGCGATGGCCGTCGGCGCAAGGAGGGCCGCGAGGTCGTACCGGCCAGGACCGTCACTCGGCATTTCATCACCCAACGCGCAAGGAAGCCGCCCACCCTACAACACGTCTGCAAACGCAGCACGCCTGGGAACTGACCGCGGCGTCGTGCGTTGTTCGGGTTCGCGCAGCCCGCCTTAAATCCGGCGGTCTTTTGCTGGAAGAAGCGCGCCCCATCCTTGGAGACCCGATGAGCCCGAGCCTGACGACTGCCGCAACAGCCGCTGCCGTCGTTGGTTGCCCGGAGTGCGGCACGCGTCAGGAGCTGACGCCACTTGGGTTCGGCGATACGCTCTATTGCGTCACCTGCCGGTCGCCGCTCGAGCGGCGTTATGGGCAGAGCCTGACAGCGGCGCTGTGCTGCGCGGGCGCGACCCTGCTCCTGCTCATCCCGGCCAATGTCGACACGTTCCTGATGACGGAAGCGCTCGGCGCTTCACGGCATAGTTACCTCTCCTCGACCGCGGGCGCGATCCTGGACGGCGGCTGGCCGTGGCTGGCGCTCGCGATCTTCCTGCTCGTCGTCGTTTTTCCGATCCTGCGCTTCGCACTGCTCACGCTGGTGCTCGGCCATCTCTATCTCGACCGTCACCGCCCGTGGCTGGGACGCGCCTTCCGTTGGGCCAACCGTCTCGAGACCTGGGCGATGCCCGACGTCTTCCTGCTGGCCTTGGCCGTCACCTACGTCCGCATCAAGGATGTCATCTCGGTGCATCTCGGCGATGGCGCGATCTACCTGATGGTGGCGGGCGTGCTGGCGTTGCTGACGCGCGCCGTGCTCGACAAGGCGGCCGTCTGGCAGGCCATCGCGCCGGATCAGGCGCCGACGGATCCGCTCACCGCCGTCGCCTGCAACGAATGCGATCTGCTGGTGGACGCCGCTCTCGTCGACACACCCTGTCCGCGATGCGCGGCGATCCTGCGTCATCGCCAGGTCGAGAGCATTCCCATCACCTTTGCCCTGACCGCCGCCGCGCTGCTGCTCTACATCCCGGCGAACCTCTATCCGATCGCGACCCTGCCGATTCACTACCGGCCCACCAGCTACACCGTGCTGGGCGGCGTGATCGATCTTGACGATGCGGGCTTCTGGGATCTGGCGCTGCTGGTGTTCACCGCGAGCTTCGTCATTCCCATCCTGAAGCTGGTCGGCCTCGGCTGGTGCGCGCTCTCGGTCTTGACGCGCTCGCGCCGCCATCTGGTCGCCAAGACACGGGTCTACCGCATCGTCGAGGAGATCGGCCGATGGTCGATGGTCGACCCGTTCGTGATCGGCTGCCTGGCGCCGGTGCTGAACTACAACTCGCTGATCCATGGCGGCGCCGGGCCGGCCGCGCTGCCGTTCACGGCCGTCGTCATTCTCACGGTCTTCAGCGCCAAGACCTTCGATCCGCGTTTGATGTGGGATGCCGCAAGGAGCAAGTCGTGAGCGACCCCAGGGAAGACAACGCCGCTGGCCTGCCCAAGGCGCGCAACATCCATCGCCGGTGGCCCGGCCTGATCTGGGCGGTTCCGCTCGCGGCATTGATCGTCGTGGGATATCTCGGCCTCAGCGCCATCACCGAGCGCGGCATCGATGTCGTGGTCACGTTCGAATCGGCGGCGGGCGTGACGCCGGGCGACACCAAAGTAATCGTGCAGGGCGTGCAGGCGGGACACGTCACGCATGTGCGCGTGGCGGAAGACGGGCTGCATGTCGACGTGACCTTGCGGCTCGATCCGCACGAGAGCGCCGCGCTGAACACCGCGACCCAGTTCTGGCTGATCGGCGCCAAGCCCAGTTTCTCTGATCTTTCATCGCTGCGCGCCGCCGTGGCCGGATTATCGATCGGCATGGCGCCGCAGACCGGCGGCACGCCGACGACACATTTCATCGGCCTGCAGGAACCGCCCGCCATCACACCCGGCACCAAGGGCACGCAATATTTCCTGAAGACGCCGACGCTTGGGTCGGTCCAGCCGGGCGCCTCGATCCTGTATCGCGGCCAGGAGATCGGCAAGGTCGTCGCCACCAAGCTGCTGGCGCTGAACTCCTTCCAGTTGCAAATCTTCGTCTACGATCCCTACGACCAGTTCGTGCGCAAAGGCGCGGAGTTCTGGACCGGCAGTCCGTTCGCGCTGACCCTGGGCGACAACGGCCTGCAGGCGAGCCTGTCGCCGGCGGCCAATGTGTTGCAGGGGCTGATCCAATTCGACCTTCCCGATGCGGCCCGCGATGCTCTGCTCAGCCCCAAGGACACTGTCTTCACCCTGTTCGCGAGCCAGGCAGCCGCGGTGCAAGGCGATCTCGGGCCGCCGATCTCCTACGAGGTCGCCTTCAAGGGCTCGGCGGGCGATCTCGCCGACGGTGCGAAGGTGACCTTGCTTGGCGTCAAGGTTGGCGAGGTGCGCGACGTGAAGCTCGTGCTACCCGAGGACGACGTGCCCTCGACTCTCGCGACCATCGTGATCTACCCGGCGGAACTCCATGTCGACCGCTCGGAAGAGAAAGAGGCCGATGCCTGGCGCAAGGCGTCCGACGAGGTGATCAACCGGCTGCTGGCGCAGGGCTTCCGGGCGCGGCTGGCGCAAAGTCCGCCGCTGATCGGCAGCCGCACCATCGCGATCGGCCCCGACTCCGAGGCGCGCGGCGGAACTCTGGGCCTGCAGGGCAAGTTTCCGCGCATCCCGAGCGCCGTGTCCGCCAGCGACACCGACCAGTTGCTCAGTCAGGCAAACGACATCCTGGGCAAGGTGAACCAGATCCCCTTCGCCTCCATCGGCGCGCAACTCGACGGGCTCACGGCGCATCTCGACCAGATCACCGGCTCGCCTGAGCTGAAGGACAGTCTCACCCATCTCGACGGCACCCTGCGCCAGATCGACAAGACGATCGGACCGCTGATCGCGCGCCTCAACAAATCCGTCGACCAGGTGGGTGGCGCGGCGACCGCGGCGACCGGCGTGCTGGGTGGCGCGGGCGCCAACCAGGACCAGAGCCTCGCCGACGCGATCCGCCAGATCGACCAGATGGCGCGTTCGATCCGCGCCCTTTCCGACTATCTCGGCCGCCATCCCGAAGCGCTGATCGGCGGCAAGACGAAGGACGCACGATGATTCGCCATCTCGCCACTTTCGCCGCTGTGTTGATGCTCGCCGCCTGCGGCCACAGTCCGGAAACGCAGTTCCTGACACTCGATCCCGTGCCCGGTACGAGCGCCGCCAGCCATCGCGGCGCACCGGTACGCGTGCCCTCGGTTCAGGTGCCGCCCGAACTCGATAGGGTCGAGTTCGCGCGCCAGACCGGCCCCGGCCAGATGAAGGTCGAGGATCTCGTGCACTGGTCCGCGCCGCTCGGCATGCTGGCGCGCAACGCATTGATCCTCGATCTCGCGCAGCGCCTGCCGTCCGGCGCGGTGTTGCCGCCCGACTCCGCCGCACGACCGGGTGGGCTCCGCGCGACCGTCGCCATCCTGTCGTTCGGCACCGCGGGCAGCGACGCCACCATGACGGCGACCTATGCCTTCGGCCCCGAGGACGGCGCGGCGCCCACGCCACATTGGGTCGAGCTGCGCACCGCCGGCGGCCAGACTCCCGCCGAAACCGCGCGCGCTTTCAGTACCTTGCTGGGCCAGCTCGCCGACCGCATGGCCGCCGATCTCCCGCCCTGATTTTGGCGCCTTGATTCCGTCCGGCCGGTGCGCGATACCCGCGCGCCCTTAGCCTTCCACCGGCGGGGTGCGCGGAGGTCCAAAGCCCGCGCCTCTGAAACAGTGAGCGGAGTCCACATCCATGCCTGACGTCAGCACCGACCCGGTTGCGTCTAATCCCGCGCCCAATCCCCATCTGGCGCAGTACGCCGCAAAGGGCCTCAAGGGCCGCATCCTTTCGGGCGTACAGCCCACCGGAAATCTTCATCTCGGCAATTACCTGGGCGCGATCCGCAACTTCGCGCGCCTGCAGAACGATTACGAGTGCCTCTACTGCGTGGTCGACATGCACGCCATCACCGTGTGGCAGGAGCCCGCGGCGCTGAGCAGCCAGACGCGCGAGATCGCCTCGGCCTTCCTTGCCGCCGGAGTCGACGGCAGCAAGCACGCGATCTTCAACCAGTCGATGGTGCCCGAACACGCGCAGCTCGCGTGGATCTTCAACTGCGTGGCGCGGCTCGGCTGGATGAACCGCATGACGCAGTTCAAGGAGAAGGCCGGCAAGGACCGCGAGAACGTCTCGCTGGGCCTCTACGCCTATCCGGCGCTGATGGCGGCCGACATCCTGATCTACAAGGCAACGCACGTGCCGGTCGGCGAGGACCAGAAGCAGCATCTCGAGCTGACGCGCGACATCGCGATCAAGTTCAACAACGACTTCCACGCGACGGACTTCTTCCCGATCACCGAGCCGCTGATCTTCGGTGCGGCCACGCGCGTGATGAGCCTGCGCGACGGCACCAAGAAGATGAGCAAGTCCGACCCGTCGGACTACAGCCGCATCAACCTCACCGACGATGCCGACGCGATCGCCCAGAAGATCCGCCGCGCCAAGACCGATCCGCTGCCCATGCCCGACACCGCCGCGGACGCCGAGAAGCGCCCAGACGCCGACAATCTGCTGGGCATCTATGCAGCGCTGGCCGACCAGGAGAAGGACGCGGTGATCGCGTCGTTCGCCGGCAAGCAGTTCTCCGAGTTCAAGTCGGCGCTGACCGATATCGCCGTCAGCAAGCTCGGACCGATCGGTGGCGAGATGCAGCGCCTGATGAAGGACCCCAGCCACGTCGACAAGATCCTGCACGAAGGCGCCGAGAAAGCCCGCGCGATTGCTGCGCCGATCCTGGCCGAGACCTACAAGATCGTCGGGTTCCTGAAGCCTTAA
>CAIKZO010000091.1 GCA_903832005.1 Enhydrobacter aerosaccus
CCCTCCCCCGGAGGGAGAGGGTAGGGAGGGGGATGTTGATCCCGGTCGAGATGCGCGATCGCTGCGATCACGGATACTTCAGTGTTGGCTCTGCGATCCCCCACCCTAACCCTCCCCCTCCGGGGGAGGGAATTCTGATCATAATTCCTCCCCCGGAGGGGGAGGGCAGGAAGGGGGATGTTGCGCCAGTCGAGATGCGCGATCGCCGAGACGATTGCTTCGATCACGGATACTTCTGTGTTGGCTCCGCGATCCCCCTCTCTAACCCTCCCCCTCCGGGGGAGGGGATTCTGAAGGGGAGTAGGGAGGGGGATCAGCCGGCCAGCGCGGTCTCCGCGCGTTGTGCCATCGCGAGTAGCGGGCGGTCGTGGAGGCGGGGGGCTACGATCTGGAGGCCGACGGGCAAGCCGTCGCGGCCCACTCCGCAGGGGATCGAGATTCCGGGGGTGAGGGCCAGGTTGAACAGCGGCGTGAAGGCGGCATGGCCGCGCGGGCCGACCTGCTTGTTCTCGATCACCTTCGGATAGACCTGTTCGACCGGCCAGGCGACGCAGGCCGAGGTCGGGGTGAGCAGGTAATCGTACTCGGTGAAGAACTGTCCGACGGCGCGGGCGCAGGCGTCGGCGAAGCGGAAGGCGGCCACGACATCAGTGCCGGGCGTGGTGCGGCCGCGCGTGATGAGCGCGGTGACATTGTCGCCGAACAGTTCCTTGTCGACGGCTTCGCGTTCGCCGTAGAGCAGGGCGGAGGCGGCTGCGTTCACCGCACCGAACGCCGTCTCGCTGGTTTCCTCGGGCCAGGTGATGTCGGCTTCCTCGATGCGCCAGCCGGCGGCGCGCAGTTTGGCGACGGCGGCTTCGAAGGCCGACATCACGTCGACGTCGACAGCGACGTTGAGGCCAAGCCGCGGACTGACGGCGATGCGCGGGCTGCTGGGCGGCGGGATGTCGAGCGTCGCCACCGAATGCGGATCGCGCGGATCGGGACCGGCCATCACCTCGAACGCGACCTTGGCGTCGGCGACCGAGCGGCCCATCGGCGCGGTGACGCCATAAAGAGGTCCATAGGCGCCGCCGAAACCGTAGACGCTGGGAATGGCGCCGGCCGACGTCTTCAAGCCGACGACACCGCACAGGCCGGCCGGCCGGCGGCCCGAGCCACCCCCGTCGGTGCCGAGCGCGATCGGCGTGAAGCCGGCGGCAAGCGCTGCGGCAGCGCCGCCTGAAGAACCGCCGGGCGTGAGCGCGGTGTTGGCGGGATTGCGCGAGGGGCCATACACCTTGTTCTCGGTGTGGCCCTTGGCGGCCATCTCGGGCGTGTTGGTCATGCCGAGGAAGATGCCGCCCGCCGCCTTCAGCCGCTCGACCGCCACCGCGTCGCGCGGCGGCAGGAAATCCTTGTAGAGCAGCGAGCCGTTGGTGACCCGGCGGCCCTTCACCCAGGTCGTGTCCTTCACCGTGTAGGGCACGCCCAGGATCGCTCCGTCGAAGCCCTGCTTGCGTCGTGCATCGACGGCGTCGGCCGCCGCGCGCGCTTCGGCGGGATTGAAGTCGACGATCGCGGTCAGCTCCTTGTTGCGGGCGTCGACCCTGGCGATCGCGGCTTCGGCCACGTCGCGCGCCTTGGTCCTGCCCGTCCGCACGGCCGCTGAAATGGCGGCGGCTCCCTGATCCAGCAACTCGGTCATCACGATTTCCCCTGAGCTTCGACTCCGGCCCGCATGATACGCTAAAGCACTATGACTTTACCTTCTCGCGTCGGCCCAACTCTCGCAGCGAAGCGGCGTCCGTGTTGGGCCGACGCGTGAGCCGACGGAAAGTCATAATGCTATAGTCGTGCATGGCGTTGGAAAGCGATCTCTATCAACCGGTGAAGGCGCTGCTCGAAAAGCAGGGGTACAGCGTCAAGGGCGAGGTTCTGGGCTGCGACGTGGTGGCCGTGCGCGGCAAGGAGCCGCCGGTCATTGTCGAACTGAAGCGCGTCTTCGGCATCGGGCTGGTGCTGCAGGGCGTCAACCGCCTGGCGGTTTCCGACACGATCTATCTGGCCGTCGGCACCTGGCCCAAGAAGATGCGCGACGTGAAGAAGCTCTGCCGGCGCCTGAACTTCGGCCTGATGGTCGTGGTCGATGAGCGGGTCGACGTGCTGCTCGATCCCGGTCCCTACAAGCCGCCCAAGAACAAGCGCCGGATCGGCCGGCTGCTGGGCGAGCATGCGCGTCGCGTCGGCGATCCCAATCTCGGCGGCTCGTCGACAAAAGTACCGCTGATGACCGCCTATCGTCAGCAGGCCTTGCGATGCGCCGGGCTTCTTGCGACCAATGGCCCGATGAAGGTGGCGCTGCTGCGGGAGAAGGCCGAGGCACCCAAGGCGGCGGCGATCCTGAGCGCGGACCACTATGGTTGGTTCGAGCGGGTCGAGCGCGGCATCTACGGCCTGACGCCCAAGGGGCGCGAGGGCCTGGTACAGCACGGTTGGAAGGACGCGACGTGAGTGTGAGATCGCTGAAGACGCTGGCCAAGCGCGGATGGCACCGGTCGTTCCGGGCCCTGCAGCGCGCCGGCATCAACTTCCTGCCGGAGCATTTCTATTCGGGCGTGCCCAACCTGCGCGATCTCGAAGGCCGTACCGACTGGCGCAAGCCGCGTTCCATGCACGGCATCGCCGCGCGTGATGTCGATGCGCAAATGGCGTTGCTGGGCTCATGGCTGTCGCCCCATGCCGATGTGCTGCAGAGCCGGTCGGTCCATCGCGATGCCTTCGTGGGCGGCGGCGCCGACGGCGGCTATGGCGAGATCGAAGCGGAGGTGCTGTTCGGCTTCGTGGCCACGAACAAGCCGAAGCGGATCACCCAGGTCGGCTGCGGCGTGAGCACGGCGATCTGCCTCGCGGCGGCGGAGCGCGCGAACTATAAGCCGGACATCGTTTGCCTCGAGCCTTATCCCAGCGCGTATCTGCAGGACGCCGCGCGAAAAGGCTCGATCCGGCTGGTCGCGCAGTTCGCGCAGACTGTCGACTACGATGTGATCGCCGCTCTCGAGGACGGCGACCTGCTGTTCATCGATTCGACGCATGCGGTGAAGCCCGGCAGCGAAGTGAATTACCTGATCCACGAAGTGCTGCCGCGCCTGAGGCCCGGCGTGTGGGTGCACTTCCACGACATCTACTTTCCTTACGACTACACGCGCGACACGCTCGATGGCGATATGCTGTTCCCGCAGGAGAGTTCGCTGCTCTACGCCTTCCTCACCGGCAACGACCACTTCAAGGTCGAGGCGAGCCTCAGCATGATCCACTACGCGCAGCCCGACGCCTTGCGCGCGCTGATCCCGAAATATCGGCCGAACGGCCAGGTCGACGGGCTGCGCGCCGGCGAGGCGGGGCATTTCCCCAGCGCGGCCTGGTTGCGCACATGTTGATCGCGCAGCTTTCCGATCCGCACGTGCGGCCGGAAGGCGTGCTGTATCAGGGAGTGGTCGACTCGAACGCGATGTTTGCGGCGGCAATCGCGCAGGTGAACGCGCTCCATCCCAAGCCCGACCTCGTGCTGTTGAGCGGCGACCTCGTCGACAAGGGCACCGCGCCCGAATACCTCATGCTGAAGCGACTGCTGTCGGCGCTCGAGGTGCCGGTGCTGGTCATCCCCGGCAATCATGATGAGCGCGAAGCGTTTCGTGCCGCGTTCGACGATCATCCCTATCTGCCCGAGTCGGGTCCGCTGAACTACGCCGCGGGCGACCATGGTCCGGTGCGCATCCTTGCGCTCGATGTGACCTTGCCCGGCCTGCACCACGGCGCCGTCGACGAAGCTGGCGCGCGCTGGCTCGATGCCGCGCTCGCGGCTGAACCGCAGCGTCCCACCATCGTCATGATGCATCAGCCGCCGTTCGAATCGGGAGTGCCTTATCTCGATGCCTATCTCTGCCGCGACGGCGGACGTCTGGCGGAGGTCGTCTCGCGATATCCCAATGTCGAGCGCATCGTGTGCGGCCACGTCCACCGCTTCATGCAGGTGCGATTTGCCGGCACCGTGGTGTGCACGGCGCCCTCGACCACAACGGCGATTGCGCTTCGATTACATCCGGAAGCGGAGCCTGCGTCGCATCGGGAGCCGCCGGCCATGCTGCTGCATCACTGGCGCCCGGTGTCGGATTGGTGACGCACCTGGTGCCGATCGGCGCTTTTCCGGGGCCTTATCCGTTCGCTTGAGCGACGGGAGAGGGTTTGCCCGGTCCGTGCTGCAACCTTGAGCGGCATGGGGCATTATGGACGGCAATGCGCACACTCGAGATCGTCCATCGTACCCGCTACGAGTATGCGGCACCCGTCACCTTGGGCGAATACCGGCTGATGTTCCGGCCACGTGACAGCCACGACCTCAGGCTGCTGCACACCGGGCTCACGATCGAGCCGGCAGCGCGGGTGCGCTACATCCACGATCCGTTCGGCAATTCGATCGCGATCGCCTCGTTCGCCGAGGATCCGGTCACGGCATTGGAGTTCGTGAGCACGACCCGGCTCGAGCACTATGGCGTGCAGCCCGATATCGCGCCGATCGAGGACTATGCCCACAACCTGCCGTTCAGCTATCTCGCGGAGGAGGCGCCGGATCTGCAGCGCTGCGTCGAGCGCGCCTATCCCGACCCCAACGCCATGATCAGCACCTGGGCCAAGCAGTTCATGGAGGGCGAGCATGGCAACGAGACCTTTGCCGTCCTCGAACGCATGTGCCTGGGCATCCAGAAGACGTTGAAGTACGCCATGCGCTTCGAGATCGGCACCCAGCCGCCGGCCCACACGCTCGAGACCGGCTCCGGAACCTGCCGCGACTATGCGCTGCTGATGATGGAAGGCGTACGCTCGCTCGGCCTCGCGGCGCGATTCGTCACGGGATATCTTTACGATCCGGCACTCGACACGGCGCCAGGTGCGGCCGCGACGCCGGCGCATCCGCACGCGTGGCTCGAGGCCTATCTGCCGGGCGCGGGCTGGGTCGAATTCGATCCGACCAACGGCATGGTTGGCTCTGAGCGGCTGATTCGTGTCGCGGTGGGACGCGATCCCGATCAGGCGATGCCGATCAAGGGATCGTTCCTGGGCGCCGCCGGCATCGGCATTAACGCCATCGTCGATGTCCAGGTGCACACACTCGCGCCGCTGGAGACGCCGCCGGTCAAGTCTCCTGCTTAATTGCACTGAGTGCGTCGCCTGGCGCCTTTGACATTAGGCTGCGGGAGCGGTGGAGTGGGGGCGCGCGCCGATGGCGCGGCAAAGGGGAGAAAACGTCCTGTCGGTTCTGATGAGCTGGCTTCTGCGTGGCCTGATGGTCATCGGCGGCATTGTTCTTGTGTACGAAGGTGTGCCGGTGGCGTTGGCTGCCTTTCAGGCGCAGAAATCCGATGCCGTGGTGATGAAGCTCCGCCGCGTCATTCAGATGACGGTGCCGGATGCCGCCGCCGGCATCGAAGCGCTCAACCGCGCCGTCGTCCTCAATCCGGTCGCCAGCCGCTATCTACTGCGCTCCGAGCTCGAAGGCGGCGCCGCGCTAACGCAGACGCTCAACATCAGCATCAATTACCGCACGCTATGGCTGCGGCGTGCCAAGGCCGACCTCGAACTGGGCCTGACGCACGCGCCGGTGCGGTCGATCGACTGGCTGCGGCTGGCGGTGACCCAACAGGGTCTCGACGGTGCGTCCCGCGAAGTCGTCGGCTCGTTGCTCATGTCGATCCGGACCGGGCCCTGGCTCGAGCCGGCATTTTCTGTCCGCCTGCGACTCATCCTCGACAACTGGGCCTATTTTTCCGATGCCCAGAAGGATGAGATGCGGAAATACGTCGTCGAAATGTGGCGCCACTCGCACGATCACATATTCTTCGGCTCCAACGTCCTCAGCCCGGTCGACGAGGTCATCATCCGCAATCTGTTGAAGGATGAGCCCGGCGCCCAGGAGATACTCACGAAATGGATCCTGGCGAAGTAAGCGAAGACCAGCCGCGGCGACGGCGTCGCCGCCGCAGCAGTTCCAGTCGCAACTCCGGTTCCAGCCGCAGCCGCGAAGCGGGGGAGTCGCGCGCGCTGTCGATCGACGTCCGGCAGATGGCGGGACAGATCGGGGGTCTCGTTGTCTTCGGCCTGTTCTTCCTGCTCGTGGTTGCAGCGCCCATTCCGATGGGCGGCAATCGCGACTGGGCCTGGGCGCCGATGGTCGTCGTGATCGGCATTCTCGTCCTGCTGTGCGCGCTCGGTCTTGCGGGGCGCGAAGGGCTGTGGGTCCGCACCGAGGAGAGCACGCCGCTCTTGGTGCTCATCGTCTGCTTCCTCGTGTTCGTCGCGGTCGTCGTCCTGCAGATGTCGGGGTTCGCGCCTGCTACGGCCAGTTCTGCCTTCTACGCCAGAGCGGGCGAGCTCCTCCACGAGACGGTCATTCCGGTGCCGACGCTGGCCGTCGACGTCACGCGCGACGCGCTGCTGAAGTGTCTCGGCTGCGCGGCGATGTTCATGATCGCGCGCGTGCTCTTTCACGATCCGCGGTGGGCGCGTCTGCTGCTGGCCGTGTTCGTGTTCAGCGCCGCGATCGTCATGACCTACGCCGTCTATATGGCCGTCGCGACGCACTCCTGTTACCTCGGCAGCTATCTCAAGAAAGAAGGCGGTTATATCCCTGCCACCGACCATTGCCTGATGTCCGGCACCTTCGTCGGCAGTAACAACTTCGGCTGTTTCTGCGGCATGGCGCTGGTGGCGGCACTCGCCCTGCTGTTCGACAGCCGGTCCGGGCGCCGCGAGCAGGAGACGCTGGAATACGGCGAAGAGCCCAATCCGATCGCCGAATGGTTCTCGGGGCGCCGCGTCACTGCGGCGGCTTTCTCCCTGTTCTTCCTGGGCGGCCTGCTGCTGTCGGCATCACGCGCCGGTGCGGCCGCAACCGTGATTGGCATTATGGCCCTGGCCGCGCTGCTGCTGCGCGGCCGCTCTCGCCAGGCGCGCCGGTGGGCGATGATCAGCGGCATCGTCGTCGGCGTCTTCATCCTGATCCTGGCCGGCGGCGTGTTCCTGCAGAAGAGTTCGCGGCTGTTCGACGTCGGCAACCTGAACCGGGTCGTCATCTGGAAAGTATCGCTCGCGGCTTTCGCCCAATCCCCCTGGATTGGGTGGGGGCTTGGCAACTACGCCGACATCTATACCGTCCATCAGCCGATCACGATCACGCTGCCCAACGACAAGGCGCATTCGACGCCGATCGAGTTCCTGGTCGAAGTGGGCCTGATCGGTGGAGTGCCGGCGATCGCGGCTTGCTTGATTCCCTGGGGCGTCTGCTTCCTGGGAGGATTGCGCGGGCGGCGCCAACGGCTCCTGCCGGCGGCGGCCTTTGCGATCGCGGGCGTGGCCATCCTGCATTCGACCATCGACTTCAGCCTGCAGATGCCGGCGATCGGCTTCGTTGTGAGCGCCTTCCTCGGGCTCGGGTGGGCGCAAGCGTTTAGTCCAACAGAGAAATCTCAACGTACCTTTGCCACAGATCGCTAAATCAACTATATTCACCGTCGGTGTAAATTACGCAACTTGCGTATGTTGGATGGGAAGCTGCAGCCGTAGACTGTTCGCCCGACAGGATTGTTCCTGGCGGATACGGTCGTCTGTTGCCTTGGGATTTCTGGAAGGATTTTGATCTTGCGGGAAGCGATTCCGGCCGAAGCCGAACCTTCCGCTGGGAACCAGCAGGCGAAAAGCGCGCCGGTGATCCGTTCGGCGCCCCAACGGTTCATCGAAACGTGGCTCGATGCGGTCGGCGGGTTCTTCTTCTGCGTCGTGCTGCCGGTTCCGATCTACGCGACGGGCGAGCCGTTCGCCGAGGGGATCGGCGCGACCGAGCAGACGATCCTGTCGACGGTCGTGGCCTACGCCATCGTCTGGTACTGCGGCCGGCGTCTCGATGCGTTTCCGCGCGTCACCTTGCAGGGCAACCTGGGCTACGTGGCGCCAGTCGCGGCGATCGCTTATTCGACGATCGCGGTGATCCTGCTGCTGATCCGCTCCGACTATTCGCGCGTCCAGCTGTTCGGCAGCGGCGTGCTCGCCGTGCTCTGGATGGCGTTCGTGGCCCAGCTGCGCGCGCGTTACCTGATCCGCAATTACGCCCTCATCCCCGCAGCCCTCGCCGCGACAATGCCCCGGCTGAAGACCTGCCATTGGCTCGACTTCGAGCAGGTGGGGCGGGACGATGTGCGGGTCGATGCGATCGTCACCGACCTCGCCGCCGATCTCAGCGAGCAGCAGGTCTCGGCGCTGGCCAGCGCCGCCATTGCCGGCGTGCCCGTTCTCGACCGGCGCTACGTCATGGAGACAATGACGGGGCGGACGCCGCTCGGCGGCCTGACGCCCAACGAATTCGGCGCGCTGCTGCCGTCGCGCCAATACCTCGTCATCCGCCGGGCGATCGAGTTCGCGCTCACCATCCTGGTGCTGCCGTTGCTGCTGCCGATCCTCGCGGTCCTCGCCATTGTCGTGCGGGTCACCAGCCCAGGGCCGATCCTGTTCGTGCAGCCGCGCGTCGGCCGCCGCGGACGGGTCTTCCGCATGATCAAGTTCCGCACGATGTACCATGGTGCGGACGGCCCGGATTTCACCGAGACGCACGATCGGCGCGTCACCAGGATCGGCCATTTCCTGCGCCGTTCCCGACTCGACGAACTGCCGCAGCTCTTTAACGTCCTGCGCGGTGACATGAGTTGGGTCGGTCCACGCCCCGAGGCCGCCGCTCTCGACCAGAAATACGTCCGCGATATCCCGCATTTCGCCTTGCGTGGCATCGTGCGTCCGGGTGTAACCGGATGGGCGCAGATCAACCAGGGCTATGCCCACGAGGCCGATGCGATGCGGTCGAAGCTCGAATACGACCTTTATTACCTGAAGCACTGCTCGCTTTGGCTCGACCTTGTGATCGTGCTCCGGACCTTTGCCGTCGTCGTCGGCGGCACCGGCGCACGCTGATCCTCCTTCGGACAAATCGATCGTCATGTGCGGAATAGCCGGCCTCTACGCCTACCTCGACGTCGCCCCCAAGGTCGACCGGCGCGAGCTTGCGCGGATGAACACGCGCCTCGCGCCCCGCGGGCCCGACGGCAGCGGCGACTGGTGCTCGCCTGACGAGAAGGTCGGCTTCACCCATCGGCGCCTCGCCATCATCGATCTGTCCGACGCCGGCGCGCAGCCGATGCACAGCGCCGACGGCACGCTCACAATCACCTTCAACGGCGAGATCTACAATTACCGCGAGCTGCGCGACGAGCTGCTGGCCAAGGGCTACAGCTTCCGCTCGCACTCCGACACCGAAGTCCTGCTGCAGCTCTATCGCGACCGCGGGCCTTCGATGGTCGAAGCGCTGCGCGGCATGTTCGCCTTCGGCCTGTGGGATTCGCGCGAGCGCCGGCTGGTCATGGCGCGCGATCCACTCGGCATCCGGCCGCTTTATTATGCCGACGACGGCTGGACGGTGCGTTTCGCGTCGACGGCCAAGGCCTTGCTGGCGGGCGGCGCGGTCTCGCGCGATCCCGATCCTGCGGGCATCGTCGGCTTTCATCTCTTCGGCAGCGTGCCCGAACCCTTCACCGTCTGGCAGGACATCCGGTCCGTGCCGGCGGGCTGCACCGTCACGGTCGACGCCACCGGTCCCACTGAGCCGCGGCCTTATTATTCCGTGGCCCAGGCGCTGAGCCGCCGTGCCGCGGGAACGGAGAGGGACCCGGCGCGCGCGCGGGCGTTGTTGAGCGAGGCCGTGCACGATTCAGTGCGGCACCATCTCGTGGCCGATGTTCCCGTCGCGGTGTTTCTGTCCGCCGGACTCGATTCCGGCGCGCTGCTCGGGACGATGGCCGAACTCGGCGCGCGCGATACCCTGGCCGTCACGCTGGCGTTCGCGGAGTTTCGCGGCAAGCCGCTCGACGAAGCACCGCTCGCCGCCGAGATCGCCGCGCGCTACGGCGCCCGTCACGTCGTGCGCACCGTCGATCGGGCGGAGTTCGAGACGGATCTGCCGGCCATCCTTGATGCCATGGACCTGCCGTCGACCGACGGCATCAATACCTGGTTCGTCGCCAAGGCCGCCCGCGAGGCTGGCATCAAGGTCGCGTTGAGCGGTCTCGGCGCCGATGAATGCTTTGGCGGTTATCCGTCGTTCGTCGATGTGCCGCGCAGTGTTCATCTGCTGCGGCCGTTCAATTTCCTGCCGGGAGCCGGTACGCTGGCGCGACGCCTGCTGACGTCGGGCGTCGGATCGGCGCTCGGTCTGCATCCCAAGACGGCCGGCGTGCTGGAGTACGGCGGCAACTGGGCCGGCGCCTATCTCCTGCGGCGCAGCGTCTACATGCCGTGGGAACTCGATGATCTTCTCGATCCGGCACTGCTCGCGGAAGGGCTTCGCCGGCTCGCGCCCTTGAGCCGGATCGCGCGCGAATTGCACGGCGGCAAAGGCCTCGGCGACTTCGATCGCGTCGCCACGCTCGAGACGTCGCTCTACATGCGCAACCAGTTGCTGCGCGATGCCGATTGGGCGGGGCTGGCGCACGGCATCGAGATCCGCGTTCCCTATGTTGATCCGTTCTTCCTCGCCGCCTTGCCACCGGGCGACGTGCTGGGCGGACTCAATGCCAAGGCCGCGGTCGCGGATGTGCCGAAGCCGCCGTTGCCGCCCGCCAGCCGCGACCGGCGCAAGACCGGCTTCGTTACGCCGGTCGGTCGCTGGTTGAGCGACGCTGCGGGTGTCGCCGACGACGGCTCGTTTTCGACGGCGTCGCGCGCGTGGCTGCGGCGTGTGTGGCAGGCCGGCTGGACCGGCTCCACGGTGACCTGAGGCGCATGGTGACGCGTATCCTGGCTCTGGTCGGCGATTGTTATGGAGGTCCCGGCGGCATCGCCCGCTACAATCAGGATCTCTTCGAGGCGCTGGCCGAAGGCGATGCGGATATCCTGATCGTGCCGCGCCTCGGCGATGCGACAGGCATCGCGCTTCCCGACCGTATCCGCCAATTGCCGCCGGTGTTCGGTCGCCTTGCGTTTCTCTTTTCATCCCTGGTCGCGGCGTGGCGCCATCGGCCGGTCGATGTCGTGTTCTGCGGCCATGTCTACATGGCGCCGCTGGCGTGGATTGTTGCGCGCGTGGCGCGGGCGCGCCTGTGGGTGCAGACCCATGGTGCCGAGACCTGGGTCGGTCGGCGCAACATCGTGCGCCGCACGATCGAGGCGGCCGACATGGTGACGACCGTCAGCCGCGGCACACGGCACATCCTGATGGCGTGGGCCGATCTCGCGCCGGCGCGGGTTCGTGTGCTGCCCGATACGGTGCGCGATGTCTTCCAGCCCGGGCCGCGGTCGCCTGCTCTGGCGGATCGCCTGCAACTCGGTCCCGGGCCACTCCTGCTGACGGTCGGGCGGCTGTCCGCCACCGAGCGCTACAAGGGTCACGAACAAATCTTCGCGGCGATGCCAGACTTGCGCGCGCGTTTCCCGACCATCGTCCACGTCGTTGCCGGCAGCGGTGATGATCGCGCGCGGCTGGAGGGCCGGGCGCGCGAGCTGGCGGGGGATACGGGAGCGGTGCGCTTCCTGGGTTTCGTGCCCGAGGAGGACCTGCTGGATCTCTATCGGCTTGCCGATCTCTACGTGATGCCGAGCAGCCAGGAGGGCTTTGGCATCGTCTACCTCGAGGCCGCGGCGTGCGGATTGAGGGTGGTCGGGGGCCAAGGCGGCGGCAGCGGCGACGCCGTGGCCCACGAAGGGATCGGCGTTCTGGTCGATCCGGAGGACAAAAACGCCTTGGTCGAGGCGGTTACGCGGCTGCTGGGGCAGGGAAAAGCGGACCAGGCCGCCGTCGATCCCTACCGGAGGTCGCATTTTGCCGCTGCCGCCCGGCTACTCCTCGCTCGCCTCCAGGTGCGCCCACGTCGTATTAGAGGCGGATCATGAGTTCGTCAGACCAGACACCGACCGCGCGACTCGTCCTGGAGGCAGGCCGCGCCGATCGTCAATATTGGCACGACATCTGGCGCTACCGGGAGCTGTTCTTCATCCTGGCCTGGCGCGATGTCGCCGTGCGTTACAAGCAGACCGTCGTGGGATTCGCCTGGGCCTTCGTGCGGCCGTTCATGACGATGGTCGTGTTCACGGTCGTTTTCGGCCATATCGCCCGTCTGTCGAGTGGCGACGTCACTCCCTATGCGCTCATGGTCTACGGCGGCCTGCTGCCATGGACGCTGTTCTCTTCGGTATTCGGCGATGCCTCGGCGAGCGTGATGAGCAATGCCAATCTCATCAGCAAGGTCTACTTCCCCCGCATGATCGTCCCGATGTCGACGGTCGTCGTCGCGCTGATCGATTTCGGGGTGAGCCTTATCATCCTGGTCGGCCTGATGGTGTGGTACCGCTTCCTTCCCGGCTGGCAGATATTGCTGCTGCCGGTCTTCGTGGTGCTGGCGCTGCTGGCCAGCATTGGCCCTGCGTTGTGGGCGGCCGCGATCGTCGTGAAGTACCGGGATTTCCGCTTCGTCGTGCCGTTCATGCTCCAGTTCGGCCTCTATGCCTCACCGGTTGGCTTCTCGAGCGCGATCGTTCCGTCGGAATGGCGCCTGCTCTACAACCTCAATCCGATGGTCGGCATCATCGACGGCTTCCGGTGGTGCATCGTCGGCGGCGACAGCCCGATCTATTTGCCGGGATTTGCGCTCAGCCTGTTCGTGATCGCGGTGATGTTGTGGATCGGCGTCGGCAGTTTCCGTCGCATCGAGCGCGCTTTTGCGGACCTGATGTAAACATGAGCGACATCGTCATCAGCGCCAAGGGCGTCGGCAAGAAATTCGTCATCGGCCATCGTGTGGAGACCAACGGGCTGTTCGTCGACGCCATGGTCAACGCGACCCGTCGCTTCTTCAGCAAGGGCAAGGCCGCGTTGAAGGGCGGTCCGGGCGTCACGGGGGACGTGTTCGAGGAATTCTGGGCGCTGCGCGACGTCAACTTCGAGATCAAGCGCGGCGAACTCGTCAGCATCGTCGGCCACAATGGCGCGGGCAAGTCGACCTTGCTCAAGATCCTGTCGCGCATCACCGAGCCGACGACGGGACGCATCGAGATCAACGGCCGCGTCACGAGTCTCCTGGAGGTCGGCACCGGCTTCCATCCGGAGCTCAGCGGGCGGGAGAACGTGTTCCTCAACGGCGCGATCCTCGGCATGACGCGGGCGGAAGTGCGCCGGCGCTTCGACGAGATCGTGGCCTTCGCCGGCGTCGAGAAATTCATCGACACGCCGGTCAAGCGCTATTCGATCGGCATGTACGCGCGCCTGGCGTTTGCCGTGGCCGCGCATCTCGAGGCCGAGATCCTCGTCATCGACGAGGTCCTCGCCGTGGGCGATTCCGAGTTCCAGGAGCGCTGCCTCAATCGCATGTCCGACATGGCCAGCACCGGCCGAACGGTTCTGTTCGTCAGCCACAACCTCGCGGCGGTGACGGCGCTCACGAAGCGGGCGATGGTGCTGAACGCAGGCTCTCTGACGTTCGATGGGCCCGTACAGGCCGCGCTGACGCATTACACCGCCGGGATCGGCAAGGTCACCAATCGGGCGAACTGGGGACGCGGACAGGACGCGACGCTACTGGCGGCCGATCTGATCGACGAGCAGGGTAAGCCGACGGGGCGCTACGTTCCGGGCACGCCGCTGCGCCTTCGGGTCGCCGTGGAGACGTCGGGCCTGCCGGGCATGTGCGTCGAACTCGTTTTCCGTGACGAACTCGGGCTGCCGATCGGTTTCTACTCAGCGGGAATCTTCAATCAGGTCGCGTTGCCGCAGCGGGCCGGCCGCTTCGAGTGCGTGATCACGCTGGAGTCCCAATTCCTGGCAGCCGGCCAGTACTCGGTCGATGTGGAGACTGCGAACACGAACGTGAGCACGGACCACTCCGTGGGCAACGCGGTGCAGTTCATGGTCGAAACCTGCAGTCCGGGATCGATTGCCTTCAATTTCAGGCAGGCGCTGGGCACCGGTGCCCTCGCAATGACGGCAGCGGGGCCGATCGAATTCAAGCCGCTTTCCGACCAGGCCGGCTAATCCGGCGATGCCGCGCAAAGTCTGCATCGTCGGTTCCGGCAGTCTCGCTTCCAATCCGCGGCTGCTGAAGGAAGCCGAGGCACTGCATGGCGCCGGCTATGACGTAACCGCGGTGGCCTGCGACTACACGGATGCATTGCGGTCGGCAGACGACGCCATCGTGCGGAGCGTACCCTGGACGGTGCGGCGCGTGCCTAGACCGCGATTGGGACGCTATACGAGCCGGGCTGCGACGATCGCCGCGCGGATGCTCGGCCGGATGGGTATCGATCCGCCGGTCGCGATTGCCGCCGAGGCCTATGGCGGCCCGGCGAGGGCACTGCGCCGGGCGACCGGACGGATTGCCGCCGATCTCTATATCGCGCACTACGTTCCGTCCTTACCGGCTGCGGCTGCGGCGGCGCACCGGAGCGGCGCGATGTTGGGCTTCGATGCGGAGGATTTTCATGCCGGGGAAGGTGCCGGCGGCCGCGACGACGATCTGCGCATGGCGATGGTCCGCCGGATCGAGGGTACTATCCTCCCGCGGTGCGCCTACGTAACCGCAGCCTCACCGATGATCGGTCGCGCCTATGCCGATCGCTACGGGATTGCGTCGCCGACGACGATCCTCAACGTCTTTCCAATGAGCATGGCGCCCGCGTTGGCGCCGGACGTCCAGACCGAGAAGGGTGGCCCGCTTCGCGCCTACTGGTTCTCGCAGACGATCGGCCTCGACCGTGGCCTGCAGGAATTCGTCGCTGCGATGGCGCGCACGCGCGCCGTGGTCACGCTGGACATAAGGGGTAGCAACCGGTGGGGACACGGAGACACGCTCGTGTCCATGGCGCGCGACCTCGGGATCGGCGAGCGGGTCAATCTGTTGCCGATGGCGCCGCCCGACGAGATGGTGAGGCTGGCGGCGTCGTACGATTTGGGCCTGTCGCTGGAAACGGATGTCACCGAGAGCCGTCGGCTTTGCCTGACCAACAAGATATTCACCTATTTGCTGGCGGGGGTGCCGGTCGTCTTGAGCGATACGCCCGCACAGAGCGCGCTTGCCCCCGATCTCGGAGAGGCGGCCGCCCTGGTGTCCCTGGCCGATCCGCAGGGGATGGCTGCCGCGCTCGACAGGCTGGCAGAACCATCGACATTGACCCGGTCGAAGTCGGTTGCCGCGCGGCTCGGCCGACAGCGCTATAATTGGGACGAGGAGAAAAAGACCATGCTCGAGACCATCGCCTCGGCCTTCGACCGACGAGACAGGAGCCGCTGATGGAAATGACCCCGAAGCGGCGCCTCGGCGCTTATCTGACGGAAACCCTGGCCATCAATCCGCAGGTCTTCCGCATGCTGTGGCTCGAGATCAGGGCGGCCTGGATTCGCCTGCGCGGCCATATCGATCCGCGCCAGATTGCGCGGGTGCGGGCGGTGAAGAAGCGCCGCAACGTGCTAGCCAACATCGGCTGCGGACCGACCGGTCTCGACGGGTGGGTCAATATCGATCTCTTCGCCGCACCCGGGGTCACGGTCCGCTTCGACTGCCGGCGACGGTTGCCGATGGCCGATGCGTCCTGCCGCGGCATCCACGTCGAGCACTATTTCGAGCATCTCGAATTCCATGTCGAGCGACCGCAGTTCCTGGCCGATTGCCTGCGCTGCCTGGAGCCCGGCGGGGTGCTGCGCATCATCGTCCCCGACGGCCGCAAGTTCATGGAGGCGTATGTCGCGCCCGGCTGGTCGAAGATGAACGAGCTCGGCGGCGGCTACTACGTGCCGGAGAACGAATACGACCAGAAGATCCAGGCGGTGAACCACACGTTCCTGCAGTCGGGAGAGCATTTCGGCGGCTACGACACCGACTATCTCGGCTTTCTCCTCAAGAAGGCCGGCTTCCGCGACATCGAGGTCATGGACTGGCGCAAGGGTAATTTCCCCGGCGGCTGCATCGACATCGAACAACACCGCGTCTACTCGCTCTACATGGAAGCCCGGCGCTGATGCGCATCGTCATCACCGCCGATCCCGAGATCGAGGTCCCGCCCAAGCTCTATGGCGGCATCGAGCGCGTGGTCGACGGGCTGGTGAAGCGTTATCGGGCGCGCGGTCACCAGGTGTGCCTGGTGGCGAAGCCCGGATCGGAGTGTCCGACCGACGCGTTTTATCCCTGGCCGGGCGCCAGTTCGCTGTCGGCCGCCGACAGTCTGCGCAACGCGTGGGCGCTGCGGAAGGCGGTGCGGTCCTTTCGCCCCGACGTCATTCATAGTTTCTCGCGGATCGCCTATCTCACGCCGCTGCTGCGGGGCCGTACGTCGATCGTCATGAGCTACCAGCGCGATCCCACGCCGCGCACCGTGGGTCTCGGCGTGAAGCTTGCCGCGCGGGGCGTGCTGAGGTTCACCGGCTGCAGCGACTATATCGCCGGCCTCGGCCGCCAGGTCGGCGGTGAATGGGAAGGCATTCCCAATTTCGCGGAAATGGATGCGCTGTACTTCAGCCCGACCGTCGCGCCCGATGCGCCGCTGGTGTTCCTGAGCCGGGTCGAGCACATCAAGGGCGCGCATTGGGCGATCGAAATCGCGCGCCGCACGGGACAACGCCTGATCATTGCCGGCAATCATTCGGACAGCGGGCCGGAGGGCGAGTACTGGCGCGAGAAGATCGTCCCGGAGATCGGGCATGACGGCGTCGAGTACGTGGGCGCGGTCAACGATGCGCAGAAGAACAAGCTGCTCGGCGAGGCTCGCGCCATGATCGTGCCGATCCAGTGGAACGAACCCTTCGGCATCGTCTTCGCGGAATCGCTGGCCTGCGGCACGCCGGTGATCTCTTGCCCGCGCGGCTCGCTGACGGAGATCGTGCGGCCCGGAGTCGACGGCTTTCTCATCCGCTCGATCGAGGAGGGCTGCGACGCGGTGGGCAAGCTCGGCACGATCGATCGTGCGACCTGCCGCCGCCGGGCCGAGGACGCCTATTCACCCGAGGTCGTCGTCGACCGCTATCTCGACCTCTACGCGCGCGCGCAGGCGGGGCTCGCCACGCGATGACCCGGCGGGTGGCCATCGTGAGCGGCCACTTCGCGCCCAGCAATCTCGTGGGGGCGCATCGCGCGCGTCTGTGGTCGCGCTATCTGCCGGAGTTCGGCTGGGAGCCGATCGTCGTCACCGGCGATCCGGAGCAATACGAAGAACGGCCCGATCCCGACCTGATGCCGCTCGTGGCGCCCGGCTTGAGGATCATCCACGCGCCGACGATGTCGACCAAGCCGGTGCGGCTGGTGGGCGACGTGGGCGTGCGCGCCTTTCGCGGTTGCTACAAGGTGCTGGCAGGCCTCGCCGCCCGGCGCGAGATCGATTTCGTGCTGGTGACGATCCCGTCCAACTTCCTGGCGCCGGTCGGCCGCCTCATCCACATGCGCTACGATCTGCCCTTCGGCATCGACTACCAGGATCCGTGGGTCAACCGGTGGCCTGGCGTCGACAAACCGTTCACGCGCGCCTGGGCGTCGTACCGTCTGGCCAATCTTCTCGAGCCATGGGCGGTAAAGGGCGCGACGCTCGTCACCGGAATGGCGCCGGGCTATGTCGCCGGCATGCTCGAGCGCAATCCCGACGTCGCCCGCGGTGCCGTGATCGCCTACATGCCGATGGGCAGTGCGCCGGAAGACTTCGAACTGGTCGGCACGTTGCACCGGCCGCCGTTCCTGTTTCAGCCGGGCGACGGTCGCTTTCACATGATCTACGCGGGTGCGCTGCTGCCGGCGGGCATCGTCGTGCTCGATGCCTTCCTCGCGGGCCTGGGCGCGCTGCGGCAGTCCGCGCCAGAAATCGCCGCGCGTCTGCGCGTGCATTTCGTCGGCACCGGGACCTCGCCCGACGATCCGCAAGGCCATCGCGTTCTGCCGCGCGCCGAGCAGGCGGGCGTCGCCGACATGATCAGCGAGCATCCGCATCGCATCGGCTATGTCGATACGCTCAATCATCTCGTGCAGTGCGATGCCGTGCTCGTGCTCGGTTCGACCGAGCGCCATTACACGCCGTCCAAGGTGTTCCAGGCCATCCTGTCCAAGCGGCCGGTGTTCGCGATGCTGCATGCCGAGAGCACGGCGGTCGGCATGATCGCCAAGGCGGGGGCCGGGCGGGTCCTGACCCTGACGGAAGAGGCGATGCCGGCTCCAGCAGCGATCGCCGCCGGACTGGGAGCCCTGGTCGGTGAGACGTACGATCCTTCCAAGATCGACGCGGCGGACTTCGAGAGTTTTTCAGCGCGCGAATCCACGCGCGCGTTGGCCGAAGCCCTCGACCTCGCCTGCGCGCGATATCCCGGGGCAAAACCATGACCCTTCGTATCGGCTTTTTGATCAGCCATCCGATCCAGTACTACACGCCGATCTTTCGCGAGCTGGCCGGCCTGTGCGACCTCACGGTGTTCTTCGCGCACCGTCAGACGGCGGAACAGCAGGCGCGGGCGGGCTTCGGCGTCTCGTTCGAGTGGGACATCGACCTGATGTCGGGCTACCGCAGCAAGTTCCTGGACAATGTCGCCCGTCAGCCGTCGACCGACCGGTTCTCCGGCTGCGACACGCCCGGCATCGCGCGCGAGATCGCCGAGGGCCATTTCGATGCGTTCATCGTGCCGGGATGGGCACTGCGCAGCTATCTGCAGGCGGTAACGGCCTGCCGTCGCGCCGGCGTTCCGGTGTTCGTGCGCGGAGATTCCCAGCTTGTCGGCCAGCGGCGCACCGTGCTGCGTATCGCCAAGTCGCTCGCCTTCTCGCGGTTGCTGCGCCGCTTCAATGGCTTCCTCTACGTCGGGCAGAGGAACCGTGACTATCTCCGTCACTATGGCGCCCGGGCGGATCGTCTGTTCTTTTCGCCGCACTGCGTCGACAACGCCGCCTTCGCGACGGCGGCCGACGCGGCGCGGCAAGCCTCCGCCCCGCGCGGAGTCGCGTCCGTGACGAAGCGTATTCTGTTCGTGGGCAAGCTCCTCGAGCGCAAGCGGCCGCTCGATGTCCTGCGCGCGGCCGCGCTGCTGCGCGAGAGGATGCCGGTCGAAGTCGCTTTCGCCGGATCGGGTGAGCTCGAAGCGACCCTGCGCGAAAATGCCCTAGTGCTCGGCGTGCCGGCGACGTTCCTTGGTTTCGTGAACCAGAGCGAGTTGCCGGCCGTATACGCCGCAGCGGATGTCATCGTCTTGCCCTCGGACGGGCGGGAAACCTGGGGCCTCGCGGTGAACGAGGCCATGGCTTGTGGCGTGCCAGCAGTTGTTTCGGACGCTGTCGGTTGTGGTCCTGATCTGGTCGAGCCGGGCGTGACCGGTGCGGTCTTCCCGATGGACGAGATCAGGGCGTTCGCATCGGCTTTGGAGACTGCAATTTCTTTGGATATCGCGACAATTCGTCAACAGCTTGCGGCTAGAATGCAAGTTTACTCGCCATATGGGGCTGCAAAGGGTATGATAGAGGCTGCGGCCGTGTTGGCGGCACCGGCTCAAGGGCGAAACACTTAGACCCAATGCGCAATAATATTTCAGCGATGGATCCGGCGTTCGCGCCCAGGAAGGTCGGGCACGGCCGGATCGACTATGGCCTGCTGCAGCGCTTCTTCATGGTCTTCGGCGTTTTCGCGGTGCTCGGCTCGGGCTTTTCACCCGACCCGGTTGCGTTTGCCGCGGGTGGCGCCGCGCCGTGGGTGATCATCAAGATCATCAGCACGCAGCGCATGCCCGCCGCGATCCCGTATTTTCTTTTGTGGCAGTGGAATCAGTCGTTCACGCGCGCGTTGCAGGGATTGATCGACGGCGAATCGATGTCGCGCGACATCTTCGGTCCGACTGTCGAGGACGCTTATTGGTACACGCTGGCCTCGACCGTGACCCTGGCCATTGCGTTTCGGCTCGTGCTCGGAAACCTCAAGCAACCGAAGGCGGAGTTCGCTGACGCCCACAAGCATTGGCAGCTGCGCGATCTGCTGATGCTGTACATCGGCGGACTCATCTTCTCGATGATCTGCGGCATTGGCGCCAAGGCCGTTCCCGCGCTCGATCAGCCCTTCGAGGCCGCTGCCCACTTCAAGATCCTGGCGATGACGATGCTGTTCTCGACCGTCCTGGCGACGGGCAAGGGGCGCAACGTCATGATCACGGTGTTCATCCTGGAGGTCTTGTCCGGCTTCGGCGGGCTGTTCTCCGATTTCAAGGGCGCCTTCATCTATCTCGGGATCACCGCGCTGGCCGTGCGCGTGCGCTGGACCGGCACGGTTGCCTTCGTGACGGCTGTCGGCGCGGTCGCGATGATCGTCCTCGCGCTGTGGTGGACGGCGGTCAAAACCGACTTCCGTGAGTTCGCCACGGCGTCGTCGGATTCGCAGAGCATCAAGACGGATCTGGGCAGCCGCGTGGGCTATCTCGGCAACAAGGCGACGGGCGACGGGATCGATTGGAACGCCGCCGCATACGCCCTCATGCTGCGCCTGTCCTATGTCGACATCTTCGGCTCGGTGATCGGGGTCCAGCAGGTGGCGCCCGAGGCGCGGGTGTTTGGCCAGTGGTCGGATGCCCTCGAGCACATCGCCAAGCCGCGCTTCCTATTCCCCAACAAGCCGGCCCTGTCGGATACCGAAGTCTTCATCCGCCTCGCGCGCGGCAACTCCTCGGAGGCTTTCCGTTCGGGCACCTCGATCAGCGTGGGCTACGTGGCGGAGAACTACGTGGACATGGGATTCCCGACCATGCTGGCCGGCATATTCGCCATCGGCGTCATGGTCGCGGGTATCTGTCGATACTTCATGACCCGACAATTGCCGTGGATGGTGCGCGAGGGAACGGTGCTCGCCATCATCTATACGATCGGCCATGACGGCGTCGAAATCTCGCTGCCGAAGATTCTGGGCGCCATGTACATGTCGCTGGGTGTTTGGTCGATCATGGCGAGATGGGGCTTCCCCCACATCTTCAAGTATCTCGGCCGTCATGCGCAGGAGCGCGGGACGGGCGGGGCATGAAGCGCGGACCGAATTGCCGCGTTTCGTCCGGAAAGCCAGTGCAGCCGATTGAAATGACCTGACGGTCGCAACGTGCCAATTCGAGCAGACGCCAGACCTGTCTTTATCAACGGTGACAGCGCGGTCCTGAGACTGGACAACGCGCTGCTGCGGCGTGGCGCGCTGGTTTTCGGCCTGGTGCTGCTGTTCCTTGCACCACTCTCGCTGGATCCGGTCGCCTTCGCCGCGGGCGCGATGGTGCCGGCCATCCTGTTCGCGATCGCCTGCACGCCGAACATGCCGGCGGCTATTCCGTATCTGCTGGTGTGGCAATGGGTCGAGGTCTTCGCGCAGGTGATCCTGAGCTCTTCGAACGGCGAGACCCTGGACGGAGGTATCTACGGGCCCAATGTCGCGCGCGCCTACTGGTACATGATGGCGAGTCTGATCGCGCTCGCCGGCGGCTTCCGATTGGCGCTCGGCAATACCCGTTCCCCGGGCGTCTGGGCGCGCGTCGCCCATCGCAACTGGCGGCCCAGCGATCTCTTCATCCTGTATCTTCTCGGCACGTTCATCGCGTTCTGCTACGGACCTGCCACCAACATGATCCCCAGCCTGGATCAGCAGCTCGAGGCCGTGTCGCGCCTGAAGATCGTCGCGATCTTCGTCTTGTTCGGCAACATATTGTCGACCGGCAAGGGCACGAAATTCCTGGTCTTCGTCATCCTGTTCGAATTGGTCAGCGGCTTCGGCGGCTTGTTTTCCGACTTCAAGAGCGTTTTCATCATCCTCACCGTCGCGGCGGTGGCGTCGAAGATCAGATGGACCAGCGGACTGGGTGTTGCGCTGGTCATCTGGATTTCCGCGTTGATGGGGCTGACGCTGTTCTGGACGGCCGTGAAGGGCGAGTATCGGCAGTTCGCCACGGGATCCGACGAATCGCAGCAGATCAGCGCGTCCGCCGCCGACAGATACGGATATCTCGGCAACAAGGCGGCATCGCTCGACAGCATCGACTGGAACGGCGCGACGTTCGCCATGCTCACCCGGCTGGCCTATGTCGAGATCTTCGGATCGGTGATCGGCGTCGACGAGGTAACGCCCGGCGGCGTCAATTCCTATCCACGCCAGTGGCAGGAGGCGATCGAGCACATCACCAAGCCGCGGTTCCTGTTTCCCGACAAGGCGCAGCTGTCGGATACCGAGGTGTTCGCCCGTCTGGCGCTCGGCAACGCCGACGAGATCATGCGCGGCGGAACGTCGATCAGCGTCGGCTACATGGCCGAGAACTATGCCGATCTCGGTTTCCCGGGCATGCTCGTGGGCATCTTTGTGCTGGCCGTGATGATCGGCTCGATGGCCCGCTACTTCATGATGTGTCCGCTGCCGTGGATGGTGCGCGAGGCAATCGTCATGGCATTCATCTACACGTGCGGGAACACCGGGCTCGAAGTGTCTCTGCCGAAGCTGATCGGCGCCGCCGTCATGTTCTTCATCGTGTACATCATGATGATCAAGTTCGGCTTCAACTACGTCTGGAACTGGCTCGACGAGCGAGCCGCACTGGCATGAACCAGGGGCCGGCCCTGAATCTTTTCTACGAAGAGCCGGATCCCGATCGCTGGTTTGCGTTCGATCGTTATCCGAGGCGGATGATCAGGACGTTGCTCCGCGGCGAGGCGCAACCGCGCGGCACCCTGCGGGCGTTCCTCAATCTGGTCGAAGGGCTCGATCGGCTGGGCCAGCCTTACCGGATCAACGACTACCGGCGGCTGCGGGCCAATCGCGGCGAACTCGCCTGCGTGTTCGGTAAGCCGCACATCCTCGACAAGGTGCCGCCGGCGACGCCGATTCTCTTCGGAACGTCGATCTACAGCCATCCCCTCGACAACCCCGGCTTGCCTCGGCAGCGCGACATCCGGCAAGTGCTCGTGCCGAGCGAATGGGTGCAGCGCATGTTCGAGGCCGTGTGGCCCGGCATGGTCTCCGTCTGGCCCGTCGGCATCGACACCGCGCTGTGGGCGCCGGACGAGCGGGCCGCCAAGGATGTCGACGTCCTGATCTACGACAAGATCGCCTGGCAGCGGGAACACTACGAGCAGACGCTGATCGCTCCTCTCCAGGCAGAGCTGGACCGCCGGGGACTGCGGGTGAAGACGCTGCGCTACGGCAGCTACCGCGCGGAAGAGCTGCTGTCGCTCAGCAAGCGCGCGCGCGCGATGGTGTTCCTCAGCCGCCACGAGACGCAGGGAATTGCCGCGCTTCAGATGCTCGCGGCCGGCGTGCCGCTGTTCGCGTGGGACGAGGGCGGCTTCTGGCAGGACCCGAAATACTATCCGGGCGAAGTGAAGTTCCAGCCCGTGACCTCGGTGCCGTATTGGGACGATCGGTGCGGGATCAAGTTTCGGGACGGCACTGACGTCGTCCCGGCGTTCGATGTCTTCTGGCGAGGCGTCGAGGACGGCACCTTCGCCCCGCGCGAGATCGTCGTCGAGAAGCTGACGGTCGAGAAGTGCGCGGCGGAATATGTGTCGCTCGCCCGGCGCTTCGGCCCGGCCTGATTGCCATGACTACTGCAAGAAGCTACGGACGTTGATAGGGCGCCGCTTCGAATGATTCATATCCCGATCTATATCTCCCGCGTTCCTATCGTGCGGGGGGTCGTCCGGCTTCTGATCACGGCATACTCCCGTGTCTTCAAGGGGCGCTACTCGATCGAACGGCGCATGGATCTGCTGCTGCTGCTCGACCGCGAGAATGCCATCGACTGGCATTTGCTGCTGTCGGGCGAGTGGGAGAGGCCGCAACTCACCAAGCTGCTCGAGTTGGCCAAGCAGCGGCTTCCCTACAGCAAGAATGGCGCGGTCTTCCTCGATATCGGCGCACACTGGGGCCTCTACGCGTTGAAGGCCCGGCAAAGCGGCCTGTTCGAGCAGATCGTCGCCTTCGAGCCGGACCCGCAGAATTACGCCCAGCTGCAGGCCAATCTCTTCCTCAACGCTGCCGAGAGCCGGATCCGCGCGCTGCAACTCGCGGCGACGGACCGCGACCGCAGCTTTTCACTGTTCCAGATGAACCCGTACAACCGGGGGCACACCCGCGTCATCGATGCCGCCGACGGCAGCGCCGGAGCTGTGCGGGGCTGCACGGTCGACAGCCTGGTCGATCTGTCGGACACGCTCGTGGTCACCAAGGTCGACGTCGAGTCGCACGAGCTCGAGACGATTGCGGGAATGGCGAACCTTCTGGCGAAGAACAGCTTCGTGATCCAGATCGAGATCTGGGATACGCCGCAGATCGAAAAGGAGAGGCGCCTCAAGTACCTCTCGGATCTGTTCGCCGAACGCGGTGCGACGCTCGTGCACTCGATCGAGCACGACTACTTCTTCGCCTCCGCGCTGCCGCGCGCCTAGGCCTGGTCGAGCTCGCGGATCGTGGCGACGTCGGATCGATCGGCCTCGCTTGCCGGCGTGCCGTAGAGCGCCATATCCGATTGCTGGACACGACGCGGACGTGAGGCCTGCTTCAGCAGCCAGTGCAGGACCGTCAGGCCGCCGACCTTGAGAGCGCCGCGGGCGATCCAGCGCTTCAGCGAATGCTGCGGCGGATTGGAGACGTAGTAGCCCTTGCCGCCCCACATGCGATAGGCGTCGAGCAGGAAGGGCATGAGTTCCTGGGCGTCGGGCACGCCGGCAAGCCCGATCAGTAAGGTCATGAAGCCGTTGCGCATGGCCTCGGCGCAGACCTGGTGTCCGGGATGCGAGAGCAGCAGTTGCGACCACTTCAGGCGATAGCGCGCGGCCGACAGCAGGCTGCGCAAGGTGCCGCTGCCGGCGACCCTTTGGCCAGAATGCGCGCGATAATACGCCATGCCCACCGGCCGGCCGACGATCTGCGCGCCCGACAACACCGCACTGCCGAAGAAATCGACGTCGCCGTTGGTGAAGAGTTGTTCGTCCCACAGGACCGTCCTGAAGACGCTGCGGGGCCACAGCACGGACGACGTCCAGACCGAGCCTTCGCCCTGTGGCTCGAGGAACTCGGCGAGCGTTTCCATCGCCGGGCGGCTGGCGGGCGCGCACATGATCGGGCCGAGCTGGATGCCACTCGGCGTCTCGACGAAGCGGCGCCACTGCCCCGAGACGACATTGCCTTCGGGAAGTTCGTGCGCGGCCTCGACCAGAGCCTTGACGTGATCCTGGTGAAGCAGATCGTCGTCGTCGAGGAACAGAACCCAGTCGCCATGGCTGGCCGCGATGCCCGCGTTGCGCGCGCCGCCCGGTCCGTGCGGGACGTCGTGGCGCACAACCTTGAGGTCAGCGAACTCCGCGGCGAGCATTCGGGTGGTGCCGTCGGTCGAGGCTTCGTCGACAACCACGATCTCGATATTCGGCCACGACTGCGATCGCGCGCTGCGCAAGGTGTAACGCAGGATGTCGCGACGGTTCCGGGTCGGCACTACGATCGAGACTTTGTCGCTCACGCTTTCCTTGCCTCGCGCCATGCTTTCGGAGCCATTCGTCTTCTACCTATGCTATTGAAATTGGACGAACTTCAAGCCTGGGACAAGCTTTTGCGCCTTCTTCATGTCGTGCCGACCTACTTGCCCGCGGTCCGCTACGGCGGTCCGATTCGGTCGGTCCATGCGCTGTGCCGGGAACTGGCGGTCCGAGGGCACGATGTCCACGTATACACGACCAACGTCGACGGGCCCGGCAACAGCGCCGTCCCGCTCGGTCGTCCGGTCGATGTCGAGGGGGTCCAGGTGACCTATTTCCCGAGCACGCTCCTGCGTCGCCTGTATTGGTCGCCCCCATTGGGACGGGCCGTGACGGCCGGCACGGCGTCCTTCGATGTCGTCCATGTCCATGCCATCTACCTCTGGCCGACATGGAAGGCGGGCCGGGCGGCTCGCGCGTTCCGACGACCCTATGTCCTCTCGCCGAGGGGAATGCTGGTGCCCGAACTGATCCGCCGCAAGAGCCGGTGGATCAAGCGGACCTGGATCGCCCTGATCGAGCGCCGCAATATCGAGGCCGCAGCCGCGGTTCACACCACGTCGACGGTAGAAGCCGAGCATCTGAAGTCGTTCGGCTGGGCCTTGCCGCCCGTGGCGACCATTCCCCACGGCGTCGACGATCCGCCATCGCTGCCGGAGTGCGCGCTGACAGCCGATGTCGCCGCAGCCATTTCAGGCGGCCCGATCGTCCTGGCCCTCGGGCGGATCAGCTGGGAGAAGGGGCTGGACCGGCTGCTTGCCGCCCTGCCGCAAGTGGCCTCGGCACGGGTCGTGATCGCGGGCGGCGATGCCGATGGTCAGGCGGCTCATCTCGCCAGCGAGGCGCATCGCCTCGGCGTTGCCGACCGCGTCACTCTCCTGGCGCGCTTCATCGACGGCGCCGACAAGGAAGCGCTGTTCGGGGCGGCGCGGGTCTTTGCCATGACATCGCTCTCGGAGAACTTCGGCCTGGCGGCCTTCGAAGCGATGCGGCGGGGCGTACCGGTACTGGCGACGCCCGACGTCGGCATGTCGGAGATCGTGCGCGAGATCTCGGCGGGCGTGGTTGTCGATCCGTCGCCTGCCGGCATTGCGAAGGGACTCAATGCGCTACTGGCCGATCCCGGCGAAAGCCGCAGGATGGGAGTGGCGGGGCAGGCCCATGTGATCGCGAATTACAGTTGGCAGGCTGTCGCGCAACGCATGGAGGATCTTTATCGCACCGTGCTCGGGGCAAGTAAGACGAGAGACGCAACCGCATGACCGAGTTGTTGGAACGTAGTCCGTTCGACCCGGCCACCCAGCGCCGGATCGTCATCGTCGCCGATTGGCTGCCGCCGGATTTTGGCGCGGTCGGTCAGTATATGCAGATGCGCGCCAGGGCGCTGGCCGGGCAGGGGCATGACTTAACGCTGGTTGGCCTTTCGTCGAAGGAATCCTCGATCTATCGGGAGACGATTGCGTCGGGCAGCCTTACCGAGGTTCGCTTTGCGGCGCGGCCGGTGCCACGCGGCTCGCTCGCTGGTCGTCTGCTTTGGACGATCTGGACGAACCTGCGCCTGGTGTTTGGTGCGTTGGGATATTTGCGGGCCGCCGACGGTATCCTGTTCACCGGCTCACCACCGTTCCTGATCCACTTGCTCGTGCCGCTGAAGTTCCTGTGGAAGGGCAAGCTGATCTACCGAATCACCGACTTTCACCCCGAATGCCTGATCGCCGCGCAGGAGCGTCCTTCGCGGATGCTTCTGTCGTTGCTGTCGTTGACCAATTTCTGGCGGCGTCGGGTCGATGGCTTCGAGGTCCTGGGCGAGGACCAAATGCGGCGCCTGCGGGCGACCGGAATACGGCAGGAGCGGATCGTGCTGGTGCGGGATGGCGCGCCGGTGACGTTCGGCGCAATCCAGGAACCGTACCCAATTCCCGCCGACCTAGCCTCTGCGTGTATCCTGCTGTACTCTGGCAACTATGGAGTGGCCCACGAGGTCGAGACGGTCTTCGAGGGGTACCTGCGCCATCATCGTGACGGTACGGGGCGCGTTCGACTGTGGCTCAGTGCCGCAGGATCGGGAACCGAAGAACTCGTTCGGCGTTTTGCCGCCGCGGGTCTGCCCTTTCACCGCTCCGGGCCGGTGCCTTTGGAACGGCTTCCGGCGCTCCTGGTTTCGCCGGATGCACATCTCGTCACCTTGAAGGACGGCTTCGTGGGGTTTGTCATGCCCTCGAAGGTCTATGCCTGTATCGACTCGGGAAAGCCCATAATCTTCGTGGGTAGCGCGGATTCTGACGTCGATCTCCTTTCTCGCAGAGCGAAGATTCCTTACTGGCGGATCTCCTGTGGAGACCCTGCTGCCCTTGCAGTTTCTCTCGAGGAACTGGCCGACCGGAGCGGCAAATCTTTCCAGCCCCGGCCTGCGTAGGAGTATCAGCGACCCGACCATTGTGCGCTGCCGCGACAGCGGCTGTGAAACAATTGAGAGGGTGCTGCGGCGTTTGACAGCTTGGAATGTTTGGAAAGTTTCGGTATTTTGAGTGCAGATTTGGGAGGAACGACCCGTGGGCGTCGGGCGTGGCCAAGTCAGATTTGCGAGTTTGCCGTTTCGGGATGCTCTCCAAGGGGCAGGGGACTAGGTGAAGTTTATGAATAAAATTGCACTTAGAACGCAGGGTCTAATCGCCGCTGTCTCGATTCTCTATGTTGGTGCAGCCTTCGCCCAGAGCCAGCCGAACGCGCTCAATGGCGGGCAGCCGAACAATGGTGCAGTGCGCGGCGAACAAACCGACGCGGATCAACGGGGCAGCGCTCCCAACGCACTGACCGGCGCCCGGCCGACGCTCGGCGGTCTGCAGGGACAGCAAAACGGTGGTTCTCCCAACGCTCTGACAGGCGCTAACCAGCCGCAAGGCAACGGCCCTCAGAACGCGCAGGGTGGCTCCAATGCGCTGACCGGCGGTAACCAGCAGCAGGGCAATGGTCGCCAGAACGCGCAGGGGGGATCTCCCAATGCGCGGACCGGCGGCAACCAGCAGCAGGGCAACGGCCAGCAGAACGCCCGCGGTGGCTCCTCGAACGGGCAGATCGGTGGCGACGACCAGGGAACCGATTTGCAGAATGTGCAGGGTGGTTCGCCTGACGCTCTGACCGGCGGCAACCCGCAAGGTCAGCAGGGCTACGGTCAGCAGAACGCCCAGGGCGGCTCTTCCAACGGGCCGAACGGCGGCGGCCAGCAGGGCGGCGACCAGCAGAACGCGCAGGGTGGCTCTTCCAACGCTCTGACCGGCGGCAACCCGCAAGGTCAGCAGGGCAATGGCGAGCAGAACGCCCAGGGCGGTTCTTCAAACGGCCTGAATGGCGGTGGCCAGGAGCAAGGTAATGGCCAGCAGAATGGACCGGGCACGGGTGGATCCGGCGGCGCTCTTGCCGACAGCACCCCACTTCAGGGTAACGGTGCGAACGATGGCACCGGTCCGCAGCAGGGCACCGGTCCGCTCCAAGGTGCCGGTCCACTGCAAGGCGCAGGCCCGCTTCAGGGAGCTGGCCCTCTGCTCGGAGCCGGTCCGCTCCAGGGCGCTGGCCCGTTGCTTGGTGCCGGCCCGCTCCAGGGCGCCGGCGCGTTGCTCGGGACCGGTCCCTTTGATGGCTCGGGTCCATTGGCCGGTACCGGTCCACTTCAGGGCGGTGAGCCCGTTGGCGCCAAGATATTCGTGGGCGCTTCCAAGGGGGCCGATGGCGTCCTGTCTGCGGCCCGCCTCAACGTCGGCAAGGACGGCCTCACGCCGCCGATGTAGGCCCTAGAGCCGCCACAGCGTAACCCC
>CAIKZO010000092.1 GCA_903832005.1 Enhydrobacter aerosaccus
AGAACCCCGGCGGTGAGACGCCGGGGTCCAAGTAATGGCGCTTAACTAAGAAAGGAGATTGAGAGCCATGCAGCACATGGTCACGTCCAGGGTTTAGCCCTGCACTTCCCCTTGGCCCCGTAGCTCAACTGGATAGAGCGTGCGGAATGGAATCCCTCAGATGCTGGTTCAAATCCAGTCGGGGCCTCTTATCTAGCGCTTCTAAAATAGCGCCTAAGCAAGCCCTTGCAAGTAGAAAATGCAAGGGAATCAATGGCTTGTCTGATTGGTGTCTTTACGGAATCCAAACTGAACTAAATGCTTGACTGACTCCCTTTGGGGAGATACCGTGATTGACATGAATAGCCTGCCCCTCGCCAAGCGCGCCCAAATCGTTGGAATGCTGTGCGAAGGCATGTCGATGCGCGCCACCTCGCGACTGGCTGACGTCTCGATCAACACGGTAACCAAACTCCTGATCGACGTTGGTAGCGCTGCGTCTGAATTTCAGGACGCCACATTCGTTAATCTTCCCTGCAAGCGCATCCAAGTCGACGAAATCTGGTCCTTCGTCGGCGCCAAGAACAAGAATGCGACCGCCGACCAAAAGGCAGCAGGCATCGCTGGGGATGTATGGACGTGGACGGCTATCTGCGCTGACACGAAGATCATCCCGTCGTGGATGGTCGGCGGCCGCGATGCCGGCACCGGGAACATCTTCATTCAGGATCTGGCGGACCGCCTTGCATACCGCGTCCAGCTGACCTCGGACGGCCACAAGGTCTACGTGAACGCCGTCGAGCGGGCTTTTGACTGGAAGGTCGACTACGCGATGCTGGTAAAGCACTACGGTCCAGTTCCGGAGAGCCAGAATGCCGCCCGCAAATACAGCCCGGCCGAAGTGGTGGGCGTGAGCCACGAGATTATCAGCGGACGCCCTGACAAAGCCCATATCAGCACGTCATACGCCGAGCGCAGCAACCTCACGCTCCGCATGGGTTGCCGTCGCTTCACTCGCCTCACGAACGCCTTCTCAAAGAAGGTCGAGAATCACGCCCACGCGATCGCCTTGCACATGATGCACTACAACTTCGGACGCGTTCACAAGACCCTTCGCGTTACGCCAGCGATGGCGGCAGGTGTCGCGGATCACGTGTGGTCGCTTGAGGAGATTGCTGCGCTGGGGATGCCTAAGGCCCCCGCCGTCCGTGGCGCTTATCGGCCGCGGATTTCAAACTAAGACACTACCGTTATTTCAGTGTGCGAAAATGTCGACGTCCGGCCAGCCCGCGATATCGAGGCGGGCCCGGGTCGGCAGGAAACGGAAGCAGGCTTGGGCCAGTTCGGTACGGCCCTCGCGCTCCAAAAGGGCGTCCAGCCTGGCTTTCAGCCCGTGGAGATGGAGCACGTCGGAGGCGGCGTAGGTCATCTGCTCGTCGCTGAGCGTGTCGGCGCCCCAGTCGGAGGTCTGCTGCTGCTTGGAGAGATCGACGCCGAGCAGTTCCTTGCAGAGATCCTTGAGGCCGTAGCGGTCGGTGAAGGTGCGCACGAGCTTGGCCGCGATCTTGGTGCAGTAGACCGGCTCGCAGCGCACGCCCAGCGCATGCTCGAGCACGGCGATGTCGAAGCGACCAAAATGAAAGAGTTTCAACACTTTCGGATCGGCCAGCAGGGCCGCCAGCCGCGGCGCCTTGTAGGGGCCGCGAGCCATCTTCACGAGATGGGCGTTGCCGTCGCCGCCCGAAAGCTGGACCAGGCACAGCCGGTCGCGGTGCGGGTTCAACCCCATCGTCTCGGTGTCGATGGCCACGGTAGCGCCAAACGACACGTCGGCCGGAAGGTCGCCGTGATGAAGATGGATTGTCATTGGGAAAAGCCTCGCAAGCCGCGCATGGTGCCCTGGAGAAGACTCGAACTTCCACGCCTTTCAGCGCTAGTACCTGAAACTAGTGCGTCTACCAATTCCGCCACCAGGGCACGGCATGCGGGCTGCGGGGCGTCAGGTACGGCGGGCTCGCACAGATGTCAACGGTGAGCTATAGGGCAAGACCATGAGCATCAAACAAGTCACTGTTTTTGGGGGCAGCGGTTTCGTCGGCCGGGCCATCGTTCGGGCGCTGGCGGAACGCGGCTATCTGGTGAAGGTCGCCGCCCGGCGGATCGAGCTTGCCGAGCCGGTCAAGACGGCCGGCGAAGTCGGCCAAGTCATGCTGGTGCGGGCCAATCTCCGCATCGCCTCCTCGGTCGCCCGCGCGGTTGCCGGCAGCGACGCCGTGGTCAATGCCGCCGGCATCGGCTGGCAGCGCGGTCGCCAGCGCTATCAATCGGTCCATGTCGACGGCACCAGGACACTGGCCGACGCCTGCCGCGGCTTCGGCGTAAAAAGATTTATCCACGTCTCGGGCATCGGCGCCGACGCGCGCAGTTCGAAGAACGCCTACGTGCAATCGAAAGTGGGCGCGGAAGATGCCGTGATCGCGGGATTTTCCGATGCCACGATCGTGCGCCCCAGTGTCGTGTTCGGTCCGGGCGATGTGATGTTCAATCGCCTGGCGCGCATTGCCTGCATGGCGCCCTTCCTGCCGCTCGCCGGTGACGGGTCGGCCAAGGTGCAGCCGGTATTCGTGGGTGACGTGGCCGAAGCCGTGGCGACGCTGCTCGGCAAGCCCGAGACGGCGCGCAGCGTGTTCGAGTTGGGGGGCCCGCGGGTCTACACCTACCGCGAGATCGCGGCGCTGGTGCTGCGCGAGATCGATCGGCAGAAGCGGATCGTCGGCGTACCGGCCGGCCTTATGAAGATCGCGGGCTTCTTCGCCCAGCAGGCCGCGATGCTCGGCCTCGTGCCGCAGCTCACCGCCGACCAGGTCGAACTGATGCTGCATGACAATGTCGTGCGCCCCGGTGCCAACGGCCTGGCCTCGCTCGGCATCCAGCCGACCGCCGCCGAGGTCATCCTGCCGACCTATCTCGATCGCTTCCGTCACGGCGGCCGCTACAACCAGCACGCCCCGGCCTGATTGCCGGTCCGTCAGGGCCAGTAACGACCGTAATAAGGGTTTTACGCCAGTGCGCGTAAACTCCCCTTGTCGTGTCACCTCTGGAGCCTTTCCCCTTAGATTCGGCTTTTTTAAAGCGTTACCAACGAGTAACCACCTCGCTTAAGTCATATAGTCCTTTTCCGGTATTATTTATGCGACTTGAGAGTCACTGGTTGCCTCACATAGAAGTCCATCGAAGATTCATGCTCGAATTAGGTCAGCTTTATTGACTTAAGGTGCGGAGCGTGATGAAAAGCTATCCGGCACGCAGCTTTGGCGCGATTGGCGCGCGTGTTGCGTAATTAAATTACACAGTTTGGTTGGGGGCCTTATGGCCGAGAGGATGCTGAAGTTCGTCGGAACGCCGCAAGCCATGCCCGTAAAGCGGCCGGCTGCGGAGCGTCGTCACGACTTCCAGGAAATCTATAGCGCCTACGCCCGCGACAAGGCGTCTGAGCAGGCCGCGCGCTGCTCGCAATGCGGCGTGCCCTTCTGTCAGATCCACTGCCCGCTCGGGAACAACATCCCGGACTGGCTGAAGCTCACGTCGGAGGGCCGGCTCGAAGAAGCCTACGAACTGTCGTCGGCGACCAACAACTTCCCCGAAATCTGCGGCCGCATCTGCCCGCAGGACCGGCTGTGTGAAGGCAACTGCGTGATCGAGAAGGGCTTCGACTCGGTCACCATCGGCTCGGTCGAAAAGTACATCACCGACACCGCCTGGCAGCAGGGCTGGGTGAAGCCGATCCAGCCGCGCCGCGAGCGGGCCGAGAGCGTCGGCATCGTGGGCGCGGGTCCCGCGGGCCTGGCCGCCGCCGAGCAGTTGCGTCGCAAGGGCTATCAAGTGGCGATCTACGATCGCTACGACCGCGTCGGCGGCCTGCTGATCTACGGCATCCCGAACTTCAAGCTCGAGAAGGAGATCGTGCAGCGTCGCGAGAAGCTGCTGCGCGACTCGAAGGTGACGTTCCATCTGAACTGCGACGTCGGCCGCGACGTCACGCTGGAGCAGTTGCGCGAGCGCCATACCGCCGTGCTGGTCGCGACCGGCGTCTACAAGGCGCGCGACATTGGCGCGCCCGGCGTCGGCCTGCCCGGCATCGCGCCGGCACTCGACTTCCTCACCGCATCCAACCGCGCCGGACTCGGCGACACGGTGCCCGCGCACGAATCGGGCGAGCTCGACGCCAAGGGCAAGCATGTCGTGGTGATCGGCGGCGGCGATACGGCGATGGACTGCGTACGCACCGCCGTGCGCCAGGGCGCCAAGTCGGTGAAGTGCCTCTATCGCCGCGACAGGACCAACATGCCGGGCTCGCAACGCGAGGTGAAGCACGCCGAGGAAGAAGGTGTCGAGTTCGTATGGCTCTCCGCGCCGCAGGCGTTCCTCGGCAAGGACAAGGTGAGTCACGTGCGCTCGGTGCGCATCCATCTCGGCCTGCCGGATGCGACCGGCCGCCAGACGCCGCAGGAGATTCCCAACAGCCACGTCAACATCGAGGCCGACCTGGTGCTGAAGGCGCTGGGTTTCGATCCCGAGGATCTGCCCACGGCCTTCGCCGCGCCCGATCTCGGCGTCACCGGTTGGGGCACGCTCAAGATCGACTGGAAGAACATGATGACCAGCCTCGACGGCGTGTTTGCCGCCGGCGACATCGTGCGCGGCGCCTCGCTGGTCGTGTGGGCGGTGCGCGACGGCCGTGACGCCGCCGACTGCATCCATACCTATCTCGCGGGCAAGGCTGCTGCCGCCCAGCAGATTGCGGCGGAGTAACCGATGCTGAAGGTTTACGACTTCACCGGATCAGGCAACGGCTACAAGACGTGGCTGCTGATGAGCCAGCTCGGCCTGCCCTACCAGCACATCGAGCGCGACATCCTGAAGGGCGAGACGCGCACGCCGGAGTTCCTGAAGAAGAACCCGAACGGGCGCATTCCCACGCTCGAGCTGGAAGACGGCACGTTCCTCTTCGAGTCGGGCGCGATCCTCTGGTACCTCGCGGAAGGCACGTCCTTCGCGCCGGCCAACCGGCTCGAGCGCGCCGAGACGCTGCAGTGGATGTTCTTCGAGCAGTATAGCCACGAGCCCTATATCGCCGTGGCGCGCTTCTGGAAGCACTTCTTCGACAAGTTGACGCCGCAGCAGGAAGCCGGCCTGCCCGAGATCATGCGCAAGGGCTACGCCGCGCTCGACGTGATGGAGCGGCATCTCGCGTCCCACACCTTCTTCGTCGGCAACCGCTACGGCCTGGCCGATATCGCGCTCTATGCCTACACGCACGTGGCGCACGAGGGTGAATTCGACCTGTCGCGCTATCCGCACATCACCACCTGGCTGGCCCGCGTGAAGGCGCGGCCCGGCCACGTCACGATCGACCATAAGCACTGAGGGAGACAGACCATGCCGACTATCCACGTCGAAATGTTCGAAGGCCGCACGCTCGAGCAGCGCCGCAAACTGGTGAAAGAGATCACCGACGGCACCTGCCGCGCGCTCGGCTGCCCGGCCGATGCCGTGCAGATCATCCTGACCGACATCAAGAAAGAGAACTGGGCCGAGGCCGGGAAGCTCTTCTCCGATTCATGAGTTCATGACCCCCTCCGTCGCCGTATGACGGCGCCACCTCCCCCGAAGACGGGGTAGGGTTATGAGGCGTTGTCCCTCCCCCGTCTTCGGGGGAGGTGCCCCGTAATCGGGGCGGAGGGGGTCAAAGATTTCGAGGAACCACTGCCATGTCCGCACAAGAATTCGTCCGCCAGTACATCGAAGGCACTGCCAAGCTCACGGAGGCCTACGGCTACAACCCCGCCGAAGCGCTCGATTCGTGCGGCGTCGGCCTGGTCGTGGCGCTCGACGGCAAGCGTCGGCGCGACGTGGTGGCGGCGGGCATCGATGCGCTGAAGGCGGTCTGGCATCGCGGCGCGGTCGACGCCGACGGCAAGACCGGCGACGGCGCGGGCATCCACGTCGAGATCCCGCAGGACTTCTTCCGCGAGCACATCCGCGATTCGATCGGCGAGTATCCGCAGGTCGGCCGCGTTGCCGTCGGCATGGTCTTCCTGCCGCGCACCGATCTCGGCGCGCAGGAGCGCTGCCGCACCATCGTCGAGACCGAGATCCTGCGCTTCGGCCACCAGATCCTGGGCTGGCGCCAGGTGCCCGTCGACATCTCCGTGATCGGCGAGAAGGCCAACGAGACGCGCCCCGAGATCGAGCAGATCCTGATCGGCCGCGGCGACCCCGCGCTCGACAACCGCGAGTTCGAGAAGCAGCTCTACATCCTGCGCCGGCGCATGGAGAAGGCCGCGATCGCCGAGAACATCAACGAGTTCTACGTCTGCTCTCTGTCGTGCCGTTCGGTCGTCTACAAGGGCATGTTCCTGGCCGAGCATCTGTCGGCCTTCTATCCCGACCTTTTGGACGAGCGCTTCACCTCGCGCTTCGCGATCTTCCATCAGCGCTATTCGACCAACACCTTCCCGCAGTGGAAGCTGGCGCAGCCGTTCCGCGTGCTGGCGCACAACGGCGAGATCAACACCATCCTGGGCAACGTCAACTGGATGAAGAGCCACGAGGCGCGCCTCGAGCACGAGGGCTTCGGCCGCGCGATCGAGGACCTGAAGCCGATCGTGCAGCCGGGCGCGTCCGACTCCTCCGCGCTCGACAACGTGTTCGAGCTGCTGGTGCGCGGCCATCGCAACCTGCCGATGGTGAAGTGCATGATGATCCCGGAGGCCTCGGGCACCAACCCGAACGTGCCGCCGAAGCACCGCGCCATGTACAACTACGTGAACGGCGTGATGGAGCCGTGGGACGGCCCGGCCGCGATCGCCGCCGTCGCTGGCAAGTGGGCGCTGGTCGGTCTCGACCGCAACGGCTTGCGCCCGCTGCGCTTCGTGCGCACCTCGGACGAGCTGCTGATCGCGGGCTCCGAGGCCGGCATGGTGCCGCAGGACGAGGCCAAGATCGTCGAGAAGGGCCGCCTTGGCCCGGGCGAGATGCTGGCCGTCGATATGGACCAGCCGCAGCTCTACAAGGACCGCGAGCTGAAGGACATGCTGGCCGAGACGCATGATTATGCGAACTGGATCGGCCGCACGGTCGAGCTCGATTCGCTGATCAAGCAGGACGCGCCGCACAGCGAGCATTTCGCGGCCGACGATCTGCGCCGCCGGCAATTCGCCGCCGGCTGGTCGATCGAGGATCTCGAGATGATCCTCCATCCGATGTGCGAGGACGGCAAGGAAGCCGTGGGCTCGATGGGCGACGACGCGCCGCTGGCGGTGCTGTCGGACACCTATCGCGGCATGCACCACTACTTCCGCCAGAACTTCAGCCAGGTGACCAACCCGCCGATCGACAGCTTGCGTGAGCGTCAGGTCATGACCTTGCGCACGCGTCTCGGCAACCTCGGCAACATCCTCGACGAGTCGCCCGAGCAGAGCGAGATGCTGTCGCTGCAGTCGCCGATCGTGCTCAACGCCGAGTTCGAGGCGATGCGCAAGTACATGGGCGACACCGCCTGCCGCATCGACTGCTCTTTTGATCCCAAGGGCGGCCTCGACGCCATGCGCCAAGCCTTCGACCGCATCTGCAAGGAAGCCGAGGATGGCGTCCGCTCGGGCTGCCTGCACATCGTGCTGACCGACGCCAACATCGACGCCGACCGTGCGGCGCTGCCGATGATCCTGGCGGCGGGCTGCGTGCATTCCTACCTGGTGCGCCAGTCGCTGCGCACCTTTACCTCGCTCAACGTGCGCTCGGGCGAATGCCTCGACGTCCACTATGCCGCCGTCATCATCGGCGTCGGCGCCACTTCGGTGAACCCGTATCTCGCCGAGGAGACGATCGCGGCCCGCCATGCGCGCGGCCTGTTCGGCAAGCTCACGCTCTCGCAGTGCCTGGCCAACTTCAAGAAGGCGCTCGACGACGGGCTGCTCAAGACCATGTCCAAGATGGGCATCTCAGTCCTGTCGTCCTATCGCGGCGGCTGCAACTTCGAGGCGGTCGGCCTGTCGCGCTCGCTGGTGCAGGAATTCTTCCCCGGCATGCCCTCGCGCATCTCGGGCATTGGGCTGCGCGGCGTGCAGGAGAAGATCGCGCGCCAGCATGCGCACGCCTTCGACGAGGAAGTGATCGCGCTGCCGATCGGCGGCTTCTACAAGACGCGCCGCGGCGGCGACCGGCACAATTTCGAAGGCAACCTCATCCACATGCTGCAGGACGCGGTGAACACCGAGTCCTACGCCAAGTTCAAGAAGTACAGCGAGGCCGTGCGCGGCCTGCCGCCGATCAACCTGCGCGACCTGCTGGACTTCCGCACAGATCGCAAGCCCGTCAACCTCGACGAGGTCGAATCGATCACCGAGCTGCGCAAGCGGCTGGTGGCGCCCGGCATCTCGCTGGGCGCCCTCGGTCCGGAAGCGCACGAGACGCTGTCGATCGCAATGAACCGCATCGGCGCCAAGTCCGACTCGGGTGAAGGCGGCGAGGATCCGGCGCGCTACACGCCGCGCTCGAACGGCGACAATGCCTCGTCGGCGATCAAGCAGGTGGCGTCGGGACGTTTTGGCGTCACGGCGGAGTATCTCAACAACTGCCGCGAGCTCGAGATCAAGGTGGCCCAGGGCGCCAAGCCCGGCGAAGGCGGCCAGCTCCCGGGCATGAAGGTGAGCGAGATGATCGCGCGCCTGCGTCACTCGACGCCGGGCGTGACCCTGATCAGCCCGCCGCCGCATCACGACATCTATTCGATCGAGGATCTGGCACAGCTGATCTACGACCTGAAGCAGATCAACCCCGAAGCGCGCGTGACCGTGAAGCTGGTGGCGCGTTCCGGCATCGGCACGATCGCGGCGGGCGTGGCCAAGGCCAAGGCCGACGTGATCCTGGTCTCGGGCCACAACGGCGGCACCGGGGCGAGCCCGCAGACCTCGATCAAGTATGCCGGCATCCCGTGGGAAATGGGCCTCTCCGAGACCCACCAGGTGCTGACGCTCAACCGCCTGCGCGAGAAGGTGTTGCTGCGCACCGATGGCGGCCTCAAGACCGGCCGCGACATCGTCATCGCGGCCATGCTGGGCGCCGAGGAATACGGCATCGGCACCGCCTCGCTGATCGCCATGGGCTGCATCATGGTGCGCCAGTGCCACTCCAACACCTGTCCAGTGGGCGTGTGCACGCAGGATCCGAAGCTGCGCGCCAAGTTCGAGGGCAGCCCGGAGAAGGTCGTGAACCTGTTCAGCTTCGTGGCTGAAGAAGTACGCGAGATCCTGGCGCAGCTGGGGTACCGCTCGCTGACCGAGATCGTCGGCCGCTCCGACCTGCTGCGGCAAGTGAGCCGCGGCGCGCGCTATCTCGACGACCTCGACCTGTCGCCGCTGCTGACGCGTGCCGACGGCGGCTCGGGTGCCGTGCATTGCACGGTCAAGGGCCGCAACGAGGTGCCCGACACGCTGGACGCGCAGATGATCCGTGACGCCCAGCCGCTGTTCACCCATCGCGAGAAGATGCAGCTGCAGTACAGCGTGCGGAACACCCATCGCGCCGTGGGCACGCGCCTGTCGGCCATGATCACACGCAAATACGGCATGGCCGAACTGCAGCCCGACACGGTGACGGTGCGGCTGCGCGGCAGTGCCGGCCAGTCGCTCGGCGCCTTCGCCGTGCGCGGCGTGAAGCTCGAAGTGTTCGGCGACGCCAACGACTATGTCGGCAAGGGATTGTCGGGCGGCACGATCGTGGTGAAGCCCACGGTCTCGAGCCCGCTGGTGCCGGAGCACAACGCGATCATCGGCAACACGGTTCTCTACGGCGCGACGGCGGGCAAGCTGTTCGCCTCGGGCACCGCCGGCGAGCGCTTCGCCGTGCGCAACTCGGGCGCCGATGCGGTGGTCGAGGGACTGGGCTCCAACGGCTGCGAATACATGACCGGCGGCACGGCCGTCGTGCTGGGCAAGGTCGGCATCAACTTCGGCGCCGGCATGACCGGCGGCATGGCCTTCGTCTACGATCCCGATGAGGCCTTCGCCCTCAAGGTCAATCCCGAGACAGTGGTGTGGCAGCGGGTCGACCATCCGCATTGGGACGCGCTCCTGAAGGCGATGGTCGAGGAACATGTGGCCGAGACCAAATCGCCGTTGGGCGCACGTCTGCTCAACGACTGGGATCGCGAGGTCGAGAAGTTCTGGCAAGTCGTGCCGAAGGAGATGCTGCAACGCCTGCCGCAGCCGCTGTCGTCGGTAAAAGAAAAGCGGGCCTAACCCGCCGCATTGAGAGGAACGCCTATGACCGTCGCGCGCATCCCGCGCGCGGCGTGGCTGCAGCTTGCGGCCACGATCGTGCTGTTCGGCCTCACCTGGCCGGTGATGAAGATCGGCCTCGCCGCCGGCACGCCGGTCTGGCTGGCGGCCGGGCGTGCGACCCTGTCGGCACTTTCCGCTTTTGCGCTGCTGGCGGTGCTGGGGCGCGCGAAGCTTCCGCCGCGGGGCGAGTGGCCGGTGATCCTGTCGGTCGGCGTGTTCCAACTCGGCTGCTTCTTCACCCTGGCCAATCTCGGCGTGCAGAGCGTGCCGGCAGGACGTTCGGGCGTGCTGGCCTATACCACCATGCTTTGGATGGTGCCGCTGTCGCTCGCCGTCGGCGAAAAGATCGGCTGGCGCGCACTTCTTGGCGTGGCGTTGGGCGTCGGCGGGCTGGTGGTGCTGGTCGATCCGACGCGCTTCGACTGGCACGACCGCAAAGTGCTGATGGGCCACTTCTATCTCCTGATGGCCGGCCTCAGTTGGGCGCTCGCCATGCTGCACACGCGCCGCCATCGCTGGCGGACCTCGCCGCTCGACGTGCTGCCCTGGCAGATGAGCGTCGCCGCACTGCTCCTCTGGTTTTTGGCGCTCGTCGCCGATCCAAAGGGCTATCTCGAGCCCGGCAAGTGGCAGCTCTGGGCGGCGCTTCTCTACATCGGCGTCCTGGTCGGCCCGGCGGGGACCTGGGCTGCCGTGTCGGTGACTCGCGCCCTGCCGCCACTCACCGCGTCGCTCGGCATGCTGGGCGTGCCGCTGCTCAGCATCCTCTCCTCGGTCTTCCTGCTGGGGGAGCCGATCACCTTGCCGCTGGCGCTCGGCACAACCCTCGTGCTGGCCGGCATCGCCACGGTGATTCTCGACCGCTCACGGAGGTGACCGACCTCAGACAGTGGCGGCCTTGCTCCAGAGCTGGCGGGCCTCGCCGTCGGGATCGACCACGACCTGGCAGGTGTCGTTGAACAGCATCGTGTTACGCTGGTTGGCCGAGTAAGTCGGCCACACCGGCAGTCCCGGATGGGACGGATTGCCGGTGCGCGCGAAGGTCGCCCAGGTCGCGGAGACCTTGTCGGCCAACGCTTGGTCGCCCGGCTTGTGATGCTGCTCGCCGATCACGGCAAGCGTGTCGAAGACGAAGGGGACTTCCATGGAATGCGGCGACCTGAGCTTGCCGTCGTATGCGGGCGTCTCCCAGTCGAAGCGGTACATCCAGACCGAGGCCTTGCCCTTCGCCGCCTTGCGCTCGCCCAGCAGCATCGAGCGCACCTCGAAGTTCGAGCCGGTGGTCATGTAGAGCAAACGATCGGTCGGAGAGGCTGTCGGATAGTGCTGCTTGTAATAGGCCAGCAGGCCATCGGCGTTGTCGCCAGCCAGCGCTTTGACGCGCTTGGCGAGGTCGTCCTCGGTGATGGTGCGGTTCCATACCGCGTCGTCGGGCGCCATGAAGATCGCCGACTCGGTGCGCGTGCCGCCGATCAGCAACGGGACGTCGTCAGACAGGGCTGTCGCGGCGGGATCGTAGGGCTGTGCGGGCAGCACGTGGCCATCGATCACCGGGCCGAAGTTGTAGCGGTCGAGCAGCGGATAGCGCGGCTTGGGCAACGTCTTTTGCGCGGGGCCAATCGCTTCCTGCAGCTTGGCCATCGGCAGTTGCTGCAACGCATCGAGCTGGTTGGGCGCGATGCCGAGATGCTTCAGCACCGCGTCGGCCAGCTGCGTCGTGCGCTCGCGCTCGGCGAAGCGCACGCTGGCACCGCTCTCGATGACGGCCCTGTGGAACAGGCCCTTGGCGCTCGGCATGGCGAGCAGCGCGCTCACCTTTCCGCCGCCGCCCGACTGGCCGAAGATCATGACGTTGCCCGGATCGCCGCCGAAGTTGGCGGCGTTGTCGCGCACCCATTCGAGCGCCGCCACGAGATCGAGCACGCCGACGTTGCCCGACTGGGCGAACTTATCGCCGCCCACGCCCGACAGATCGAGATGGCCGAAGATGTTGAGACGATGGTTGACCGCCACGACCACGACGTCGTGCTTCTTGGCGAGGTTCGTGCTGTCGTAGCGCGGTGAATTGGCCGAGCCGTAGGAGAAGGCGCCGCCGTGCAGCCAAACCATGACCGGCCGCTTGGCGGCGTCGAGGCCGGGCGTCCAGACATGGAGCGTCAGGCAATCCTCGCCGACCGGCAGCTTGTCGACCGGTCCCCACACGGTGGCGAGTTCCGGGCGCTGCGGGCTGCCCGGCGCCTGCGGTGAGCGGCCGGCATAGACGAGCGCGTCACGCACGCCGGTCCACGGCTCGGGCGGGCGCGGCGGCATGAAGCGGTTCGCACCCGCGGTCGAGGCGCCGTAGGGAATGCCCTTGAAGGCATGCACGCCGTTGATCGTGGCGCCGCGCACCTTGCCGTGCGACGTCGTGACTTCGGGAGCACTGTCCGCGCGCGCGGAACCGGCCCCGAGACCTGCGGTAGCGACAAAAGCCAATGAAGCCTCCAACACGGTTCGACGATTCGGCATGGGGATTTCCTCCAGAGCTTATTTTTGTCGATCTTGATCCCACAAGACGCCAAATGCACTAGTCTCCTCGGTCCTTGATGCTGAACTTCGTCCACCATTCGCTGATCGCGCTCGCCGTCCACGCGGCGCTCGTCCTCATCGTCTTCGGACGGATCCTGCTGAGGCCCAATCGCGATCCTGCCTCGCGCATTGCCTGGATCGTGGTCGTGGCGTCGCTGCCGTTTGCCGGAATCGTCGCCTATCTCCTGATGGGTGAAACCAACATCGGCCGCGGCCGTGTCGCACGACTCAAGGCGGCGCTGGCGCGCCTGCCCTCCACCGACAGCCCCTGCTTCCAGGCCCCGCCGAGCGCCGACGACACCGTGCCGGAACGGTTCCGCCACGCCTTCCGCCTCGGGCAGTCGATCAGCGGCTTCGAACCGGTCGCGGGCAACGACGCCACACTGACAGCGGATTCGAATGCCGCGATAGACGCCATGGTGGCGGACATCGATGCCGCCACGGACCATGTCCACCTGCTCTTCTACATCTGGCTGCCCGATACCAACGGCTGCAAGATCGTCGGGGCCCTGAAGCGGGCCGCCAAGCGCGGTGTCACTTGCCGCGCCATGGCCGACGACCTGGGCTCCCGGACGATGATCCGCTCGCCTCATTGGCCGGCCATGCGAGCTGCCGGCGTGCGCATCGCCGCCGGCCTGCCGATCGGCAATCCGCTGTTGCGACCCTTCGTCGGACGAATCGACCTCCGCAATCATCGCAAGATCGTCGTCATAGACAATCGCATCACCTATTGTGGCAGCCAGAACTGTGCGGATCCGGAATTCCTCGTGAAGGCGAAATTCGCGCCGTGGGTCGACGCGGTCATGCGCTTCGAAGGTCCGATCGCCCGCCAGAACCAGTACCTGTTCGCCAGCGATTGGATGACCTACGTGCCCGACGATCCGATCGATTGCCTCGGGCAGCCGCTGCAGACGCCCGGGGCCGGGAACGTGATCGCCCCCGTGATCGCCCAGGTGGTCGCCTCGGGACCGACCGTTCGCCACTCGGCGATGCCGGAGATGTTCGCGGCCCTGATGTTCACGGCGCGCCGCGAACTCGTCATCTCGACGCCGTACTTCGTGCCGAACGAAGCGCTGTTGGCCGCCCTCTGCACGACGGCGTGGCGCGGCGTGGATACGACGATCATCTTTCCCGCGCGCAACGATTCCTGGATCGTGGGCGCGGCCAGCCGCAGCTACTACGCTGATCTTCTCGCCGCCGGCGTCAAGATCCACGAGTACGAAGGCGGCCTGCTGCACACCAAGTCGTTGACGGTCGATGGGGAACTGACCTTCATCGGCTCGGCCAACATGGATCGCCGCAGCTTCGACCTCAACTACGAGAACAACATCCTGTTCTACCATCCGGCCCTGACCGCCGAGGTCCGGCGCCGGCAGCAGGACTATCTCGCCCGCTCGCATCGCGTCACTCGGGAGATGGTGGACGCCTGGTCGACCCCGCGGCGCCTCTGGAACAACAGCATTGCCATGATCGGCCCGCTGCTCTGATCCCCCGCTGCTCCGATCCTCAGTACATGTCGCTCGTCATCATGGAGGCTTCGTTCTAGTCTATGCCCCATGAAGAACTGGGGCATGATGAGCCGCGCGGAACGCGACGCGGCCTACAACAACAGCGACGCGGTCAAGAACAGCCCGGCGCTGAACGAAGCGCGCATCGCGGCCTCCGCCGCCTTCCGCAAGGCGCATCCTGACCATCTCGACCTGGCCTATGGGCCCAAGGAACGAAACACCTGGGACCTATTCCCGGCAAAGGATCCCAACGCGCCCTGCTTTGTGTTCATCCATGGCGGCTACTGGCAGCGGAATTCCAAGGACCAGTTCGCGAGCCTGATCGCCGGCCCCCACGCGCGCGGCTGGTCGGCGGCGCTGCCGGGCTACACCTTGGCGCCGGATGCGACGCTCACGGAGATCGTCGACGAGATCAACCAGGCACTCGACTGGCTCGGCGCCAACGGCGGCAAACACGGTATCAACGGCAAGGTCGTGCTGTCGGGCTGGTCGGCCGGCGGTCACCTGACGGCACAGTGCTTCGGCCATCGCCGCGTCAGCGCGGGCCTCTCGATCTCGGGCGTGTTTGAACTCGGGCCGATCCGCGACACCTATCTCAATGACAAAATGCAGTTCAGTGAGGACGAGCTGGTGAAGCTCTCGCCGCTGCGTCTGCCGATGGTGAAGAAGCCGCTGGCGATCGCCTATGGCACGGCAGAGCTGTCGCCGCTGGTCGACGACTCGCGGAAATTGCACTCCCGCCGCGCCGCGGAGCACCTGCCCGGCGCACTGGTCCCGGTGGCCGGCGCCAACCATTTCACGATCCTCGACGCCCTGCGCGCCGACGGCGAGTTGATCAAGCAGTTGGCCCTTTTGCCGCTGTAGCTTGGCACGCGAGTTGCGAGTCCTCCCTGCCTAAGGGAGGCCTCCAATGATCCAACGTCGCCGTCTTCTTGCCAGCGCGGGCTTTGCCGCCAGCCTGCTCGCCGCGCCTGCCATCGTCCGGGCACAGGGCAAGACCGTGAAGATGGGCGCGCTGCGCCTGGTCCATTCGATGCCGCCCTATTTCTACGAGAAGTTCGCGCCGGCCGGGACCAAGATCGAGATCATCGTGTTCGACAGCCCGACCGACGGCAAGAACGCCGTCGTCACCAAGTCGGTCGACTTCGGCACCTTCGGCATTGCCGCCGGCATCCTGGGCGCCGCGGCCGGTGAGCCCGTCACCGTCGTGGGCGCGCTGTCCAACAAGGGCATGGGCATCATCTCCAAGGCCGGCTCCGACGTGAAGACGCTGAAGGACCTCAAGGGCAAGAAGGTCGGCATCTGGCCGGGCTCGACCCAGGAGGTCTTCGTGATGGAGCGCCTGCGCATGGAGGGAATGTCGATCAAGGACGTAACCGCGGTGCGCGTGCCGTTCGGCGAGATGCCGACCATGCTGGCGCGCGGCGACATCGACGCCTATGTCGGCGCCGAACCGGGCCCGGGCCTGTCGATCACCACCGGCCAGGGACAGCTCGTGGAGTATCCCTACTCCACACCGATGGGCGGCCTGAACATGATCTTCGCGACCCACGCCGACACCGCCGCCAAGTCGCCCGACCTGGTGATGATGATGCTGAAGACGCACCGCGCGGCCGTCGAATACATGATGGCCAACAAGGCCGCCGTCACGGACATGACGGTGGCGAAGCTCGGCGCCAATCGCGCCGCGGTCGACCAGGCGCTGGGCGCCAACAACGTCGAATTCGTCTGGAAGCTCGACGACAAGGTGCTGGGCCAGGCCAAGACCTATGCCCAGCAGATGCTGGAGTTGAAACAGATCCGCCAGCTGCCGAAGTTCGACACCTTCCTCAATCCGAAGTTCTCGAACGAAATCGCGAGCGCGTAAGGGCCGACGATGCTCTGGCGCCGCCTCAAGCCGACGGCGCTCGCGCTGATCGTGCCGTTGCTCCTGCTGGCTTTCTGGCAGGTGGCGACCACGAATCAATGGACCCTGCTGATCCCGACGCCCTATCAGGTCGGCGAGTACATGGTCGATTTCGCGGTGGGTGGCATCTACGACGATGCCTATTCCGGCACGTTGCTCACGCACCTGCTGGCCTCGATGAGTCGCGTCTATGGTGGCTTTGCGTTGGCGGCGCTGTTCGCCTTGCCGATCGGTCTCCTGATCGGCCGCTTGCCGGTCGCACGCATGCTGCTCGATCCCTTCCTGCAGATCATGCGGCCGATCCCGGTGACGGCGTGGCTGCCGCTGTCGATGATCCTGTTTGGCCTCGGCGCCAAGTCGGCGTTCGCGCTGGTTTGTCTCGGCGCCTTCTATCCGATCCTGCTCAACACGATCTTCGGCGTGCGCGCGGTCGATCCGAAACTGTTCGAAGCCGCCTCGATGCTGGGCTGCCGCGGCAACGCACAGTTCTACAAGGTCGTGCTGCCGGCCGCCGTGCCGTCGATCTTCACCGGGCTTCGTCTCGGCCTCGGCCTCGCCTGGTTCGTGATCGTGGTCGGCGAGATGACCGGCGTGCCGCAGGGACTGGGCGCCGTCATCATGGATGGCCGCACGCTGTCGCGCACCGAGCTGGTGATCTGCGGCATGATCGTGATCGGCGTCGCGGGCTACATCTCCGACCGGGTCGTAGTGGCGATCGGCAATCGCCTGCTGCGCTGGAGCCCGAACCACCATGGCTGAGTCTCCCATTATCGAGATCAAGGACGTCTCCAAGATCTTCAAGCTGCAGGACCAGACGATCACGGCGCTTTCGGGCGCGAACCTCTCGATCGCCAAGGGCGAGTTCATTTGCCTGATCGGCGCCTCGGGCTGCGGCAAGTCGACGTTGCTGCGCATCATGGCGGGCTTCGAGAAGCCCTCGTCCGGCGAGGCGTTGATGTGGGGCAAGCCGATCGGTGGACCGGACCCCAGCCGCGGCATGGTGTTCCAGGACTACGCACTGTTTCCCTGGCTGTCGGTGCGCGACAACATCGCCTTCGGTCCGATCGCGCGCGGCCTGTCGGGCGGTGAGGTGAGGGCGACCGTCGACAAGTTCATCGATCTCGTGGGCCTGCAGAAGTTCGCCACCGCCTATCCGCACCAGCTCTCGGGCGGCATGAAGCAGAGAGTCGCGATCGCGAGGGTGCTGGCCAACGATGCCGAGCTGGTGCTGATGGACGAGCCGTTCGGCGCGCTTGACGCCATGACGCGCGAGCGGCTGCAGGACGAGCTGCTGGAGATCTGGGAGCGCACGAAACTCACCGTCGTGTTCGTGACGCACTCGGTCGAGGAGGCGATTTTCCTCGCCGGTCGCGTGGTGGTGATGACGCCCGGTCCCGGCCGGATCGAGAGCGATAACGCCCTCGAACTGGCCCGGCCGCGCGACGTGGCGAGCCCGGAATTCAACGATATTCGGCGTGTCCTGGGCGCCAAGCTCCATAGTCATCATAGCAAGGTTGCCTCCGCCCCCGCCGCCGCTTAAGACACGGCTCTGAAGGCGGAGTGACATGGCAAACAAAGTCTATGCGGATGCGAAGTCGGCTCTCGAAGGCGTCCTGAAGGACGGCCAGATGCTGATGTGCGGCGGCTTCGGACTCGTCGGCATTCCCGACAAGCTGATTCATGCGGTGCGCGACTCGGGTGTCAAAAATCTGACGTGCGTCAGCAACAATGCCGGCATCGACGGCGCGGGCCTCGGCCTGCTGCTGGAGACCGGTCAGATCAAGAAGATGATCTCGTCCTACGTCGGCGAGAACAAGACCTTCGCCCAGCTCTACCTCGCCGGAAAGCTCGAGCTCGAGTTCAATCCGCAGGGCACCCTGGCCGAGCGCGTGCGCGCCGGCGGTGCGGGCATCCCCGCCTTCTACACCAAGACCGGCGTCGGCACGCTGGTGGCGGAAGGCAAGGAGATCAAGAATTTCGACGGCGAAGATTATGTGATGGAGCGCGGCCTGTTCGGCGACGTCGCCTTGATCAAGGCGTGGAAGGGCGACAAGTCGGGTAACCTCATCTATCGCAAGGCCGCGCGGAACTTCAATCCGATGATGGCGACGGCGGCAAAGATGTGCATCGCCGAAGTCGAGGAGCTGGTCGAAGTGGGTCAGCTCGATCCCGATCACATCCATACGCCCGCCGTATTCGTGAAGCGCCTCTTCTGCGGCGCGCCCTACGACAAGCAGATCGAACAGCGCACCGTTCGCAAGGCTTAAGGAGAACACCATGGCCTGGACCCGCGATCAGATGGCGGCGCGCGCCGCCAAGGAACTGAAGGACGGCTTCTACGTGAACCTCGGCATCGGTATCCCGACCCTGGTGTCGAACTACGTGCCGGAGAATGTCGACATCACGCTGCAAAGCGAGAACGGCATGCTGGGCGTCGGTCCCTTCCCCTACGACAACGAAGTCGACGCCGACATCATCAATGCCGGCAAGCAGACCGTGACCGAAGTGAAGGGCACGTCCTATTTCAGCTCGGCCGACAGTTTCGCGATGATCCGCGGCGGCCACATCGATCTGTCGATCCTGGGCGCGATGGAAGTGGCCGAGAACGGCGACCTCGCCAACTGGATGATCCCCGGCAAGATGGTCAAGGGCATGGGCGGCGCGATGGATCTCGTGGCCGGCGTGAAGAGGGTCATCGTCACCATGGAGCACGTCTCCAAGGACGGCGCCTCCAAGCTCCTGGCGGAATGCACCCTGCCGCTGACGGGCCGCCGCGTGGTCGACATGGTGATCAGCGAACTGGGCGTCTTCGGCGTCGACAAGAAAGGCGCCGGTGGCGTCACCCTGCTTCAGCTCGCCGACGGCGTCACCGTCGACGAAGTGAAGGCCAAGACCAAGGCCAAGCTCTCGATCTCCGCCGACCTGAAGGTCGCCTAGCGCACCGGTAGCGGGGTAGCGCTAATTGCGCGAACTCACCACCGCGAGAGGAACTGCCGCAGCGGTTCGGCACCGGGATTGGTGAAACGGCGATCGATCACGATCGCGCGCGCCGTGGCGCCCTGGCCGTAATAGAGCGCGTTCCAGTCGGCATCGGCATCGAGGAACGAGCCCTCGATGGACGCGCCGGCGAACAGGCCGTTCGAATTCGAGTAGGCCATGATATCCGCGCCGCCGGCCGCCGTGGTGGCGCCTTCGATGCCAGTGCCGACCGCGACCATGGTGACGCCCGCTTCGGCGCCGAACTTGAACTTGCTGTTCAGGATCGCGTTCAGGCCCTTCTCGGTCATGATCATGAACACGATCTCCGAGACCTTGCCGCCGATCTGCAGGCCGAGGCTGCCCGACCCCATGTCGTAGAACGCGGGATAGCTCCAGTTGCCGGCACCGGTGCGAACCGACAGCGCGCCGCGCCCACCGGCCGCGCCGATGATGAAGCCGCCCTGGACCAGCTCCGGAATGATCAGCACCGCGCGGGCCTTGCCCATGTATCGGGTGGCGTCGGGATAATCCCGGCCAGTCAGCACCTTGCGGGCGGACGAAACGCATTGATCGACCAGCGACTGGCGCTTGGCATCGGCCCGGCTGGGCGTGGCGGCAAAAAGAAAGGGCGCGGCGAACGCGGCGGCACTGCCCGCGAGAACGGATCGACGATCGAGCTTCATACTCTGCTCCTTGTTTGGCGGCCGGCGCTTCTAGAGGGGGCAGCGCTCTTTTGACCACGGAAAGGTCATTATATCACACTTCGGCCGGCCATTCGGGGCCGAATTGGGGCGTCACAATCTGATCGCAGGCCGGTCCTTCAGCACCAGCGGGAGCCCCGCCGTCATCGAAATCACCCGGTCGGCACGCTCGGCCATGCGCATGTTGAGCCGGCCTTGGGCATCGCGGAACGCCCGGCCGAGCGGCGTCTCGGGCACGATGCCCAGCCCCACCTCGTTGCTCACGAACACCACCGGCGCCGCATACTCCTCGAGCGCGTGCACCAGCTCGTCCGCCGCCTCGTCGAGGTCGCGCTCGGCATGCATCAGGTTCGACAGCCAGAGCGTCAGGCAATCGACCAGCACCGGCCGGCCGCGTTCGGCGTTGGCCAGCAGCGCCTCGTCGAGCGCGAGCGGCGCCTCGACCGTGGTCCAGTTGGAGCCGCGCCGTGTGCGATGAACCATGATGCGGGTCGCCATCTCGACGTCGCCCGCTTCCGCCGTCGCGATATAGAGCGCGGGCCGCGGTGTGCCGCCAAACACGGTGCCCGTCGCCATCTTCTCGGCATAGGTGCTCTTGCCCGAGCGGGCGCCGCCCAGCACGAGGCTGACCGGCGGCAAAGGAAACGTCGCGGCGTGTTCCATCAGTGCTGCGCGGCACTCACCAGCCAGCAGGCACCCGCCAGCTTCACGCCGTCGGCGGTGACATGCGGCACCAGTACCTTGCCGATCGACTCCTTGGCCGCGGCGACCTGCTCAGGCGTCGCTTCCTTGAACAGCCGCGCCAGCGGTCCGAACTTGCCGAGATTGTCGAGTACCTCGGGCACGTCCTTGCCCATCAAGGTCATCTGGTCGAGCTTCTCGAAGGTCGGCACGCCGAAACCCGCCGCCTTCAGGATACGCTCGACCCGCGCACGATCGCCGAACGCATATTGGCCGGGATCTTCCGGACCTGGCCTCTCATACGGCGGCAGGTGCGGCAACGCCGCCTGCATCGGCACGAGGCCCCAGGGATTCTCCGGTGGCGTACGCCAGCACACGAATACCAGGCGGCCCGTGGGCTTCAGCGCCCGCTGCAGATTTTTGAAGGCCACCACGGGATCGGCAAAAAACATCACGCCGAAGCGCGAGAAGACGAGATCGAACGTCGCCGGATCGAATGGATAGGTCGCGGCATCGCTGACCGCAAAGGTCGCGTTCATCAGTTTTTGTTCACGCGCCACGTCGACCAGTGGCTCGGAGATATCGACGCCCAGCACATGGCCCTTGTCGCCGACGGCGGCCGCGAGCTTGCCCGTCGTCGTGCCGGTGCCGCAGCCGACGTCGAGCACTTTCTCGCCCGGCTTGGCCGCGGCCGCCGCCAGCACCGACTCGCTGAAGCCTGCGATGCTCTTCTGGATGCGCTCATAGGAGGCGATCCAGGACTTGCCGCCGGGGCCGTTCCAGAAAGCGGCCTGGTCGGCCGCGAGCTCCGCCGTGGTCTTCATGCTTTGCTGCCTCCCGCGTGCGCCATCACGATTTCGCGCGGCATGTAGTTGGTGAAGGCGACCTTCCAGGCATGCGCCTTGTCGGCATTCTCGAAATGCTCGATCAGGGTGACCGACACATTCTCGATCTCGAAGCGCACGGCCGCCTCCGGATGCATGTTGAAGGCATGCGCCAGCGCCGCGCGGATCGTGCCGCCATGCGCCGTCGCCACGATATCGCGGCCGCGATACTTCGCCGTCAGCCGCTCGATCGAGCGCACCGTGCGATCGCGCAGGTCGGAAAAACTCTCGCCGCCCGGCGGCCGGAACTCCGGCGGCGCCAACCAGAAGAGATGACCGTTGCCGGGCTTGGCCGTGATCTCGCCGTAGGTCAGGCCCTGCCATTCACCGAACGACTGCTCGGCGAGATCGGGATCGATCACCAGCTCGCCATACTCCGCACCGGCCTTGCCCAGATGCTCCGCCGTCTTGCGCGCGCGCAGCAGATTGGACGAATACCAGACCGCGCCCTTGGGCAGCAGCTTCGCCTGATGCTTGAACAGCGCCTCGTTGCTCACGTCGCAATCCTTGTCGAACTGGCCGTAGCAGCGGCCCTCGGGATTGGGCACCGGGGCATGCCGCACCCACCACCAACGCGTGACCGATCCGGTATCTTTGGGCGCGAGGGCCATGACTGCTCCTTGAACTCTAGAAACTCAGTGCGCGATGAAAAGCGCGGCGACCACGAGGAAGATCAGCTCGGCCTTTTGCTCGATCGCCCCCAGCGTATCGCCGGTGTAGCCGCCGATACGCGCGGCGATCCAGCGCGACCCGACCCACGCCGACAGCATCACTGCGAGCGGCGCCAGGATCGCGACGAAGAAGCCGTGGCCCAGCAACAGCACGAACGAAATCGCAGCGCCAATGCCCACGGACAGCCAGACGTCGGTGTCGGTCGGCTTGCCGGCCAGCACGCCCAGCCCATCGCCGCGCACCGGCGAAAAGGCGAGCAGCGGATAGGCCAGCACCGCGCGCGCCATCGCATGCGCGGAGATCAGCACGGCGAGCCCCGTGCCGCCACCGAACTGCGCCAGGCACGCGACCTTGATCACGACGGTAAGCGCCAGCGCCAGTACGCCGAAGGTGCCGTTGCGGCTATCGCGCATGATCTCGAGCCGCCGCGGCGTCTCCAGCGCATGCGGCCCCAGCCCATCGGCCGTGTCGGCCAGCCCGTCTTCATGCAGGGCGCGTGTGATCAGCACGGCGGCGCCGACGGCCAGCGCGCCGGCCAGCCAGCCCGGTCCCGACACGCCGCGCACGATCGCGAACACCAGCCCGGATGCGAGGCCCACGCCCGCGCCCACGACCGGCAGCACCGGCAACACGTCGGCCAGGGGCCAGCGCGGCATGCTGCCATCGGTCAGTTTCAGGCCCGTGAAGAAGGAGACCTGTTCCTTGAAAGCCTGCAGCCATTCGTCGAACGACGCGGGACGCTGGTCGGGAACGTCGTCGTGAAGGTCGTTGGGACTGGTCATGATGGGAGGAATATAGGATGGTCCGCGCCCACTATGAACGCCCCGACCCCAGCTTCTTTCGACGAAATCCGCCGGATCCTGCGCGACCTGCCGGGACCCGACAAGGCCGCTCACGCCGAAGTCGTGCGCCACGACGCCGAGCTCACCAAGCCGCCCGGCGCGCTCGGCCGGCTGGAGGAGATCGCCAAGTGGCTGGCCGCCTGGCAAGGCCGCGCAGCACCACGGGTCGAGCGGCCCCGCATCGCGGTCTTCGCCGGCGCGCATGGTGTCGCCCAGCGCGGTGTCTCGGCCTTTCCGCCGGAAGTCACCGCGCAGATGGTGAAGAACTTCCTCGACGGCGGCGCCGCCATCAACCAGATCGCCGCCACGATCGACGCCGACCTGCGCATCTACGAACTCGACCTCGCGCATCCCACCGCCGATTTCACCACCGCGCCGGCGATGAGCGAGACGCGTGCCGCCAATGCCATGACCTACGGCATGATGGCGGCCGAGCCCGGCATCGACGTGTTGTGCCTGGGCGAGATGGGCATCGCCAACACGACCGCCGCTGCGACCTTGTGCGCCGCGCTGTTCGGCGGCACCGGCGCCGACTGGGCCGGCCCCGGCACCGGCGTGACGGGCGCGGCACTTGCCAACAAGATCGCCGTGATCGACGAGGCGCTCGCCTTTCATAGTGCTGCCATCGCCCAGCGCGATCCGCTCGCCCTGCTCGCGGCCGTCGGCGGCGAGGAACTGGCCGCGATCGCCGGCGCCGTGCTCGCCGCCCGCATCGGCCGCATCCCGGTGCTGCTCGACGGCTATGTCTGCACCGCCGCCGCCGCTGTGCTGTTTGCCGCCGATCATCACGCGCTCGACCATTGCCTCGTTGCGCATCGCTCGGCCGAGCCCGGCCACAAGCGCCTGCTCGACGCGATCCGCCAGCGCCCGCTGCTCGATCTCGACATGCGTCTCGGCGAGGGCTCGGGCGCGGCCGTCGCGGTGCCGATCCTCAAAGCCGCCGCCGCCTGCCACAACGGCATGGCCACCTTCGCCTCCGCCGGAGTCAGCGGGAAGGCGTAAAGCTCGGCCGTTTTCACCGTTTTTATACGGTGGCGAAGACCGGCTAATCGGACGAAGCCTCTGTTTGCCGGCTTTTTCGCCGGAAGCATCGCGCGATAAACGGATGCAAACGGTCGATAAACGGTTTCACGCTCTCTCGGCTCCAATGTAGCTGAGCGCGTAATTTATACCCGTTCCCGAAAACCCTGACTTATGGTCGTTATATTGAAAGCATGACCCCTCCGTCGGCGTAAGACGCCGACACCTCCCCATATGAATGGGGAGGAAAGGAATTCTTCCCCATTCATATGGGGAAGTGCCCGCGTCTTACGCGGACGATGGGGTCAGGCCTTCTTCGCGCCCGGCAGGAAATCGTCGAGCGGGACGCCGAAGCTGTTGAGCGCCCACGACACCAAGTTGTACTGGCCGACGGTGAAGACGGCGTCCATGAGCTGCTCGGTCGAGTAGGTCTTCGACAGCACCGCCCAGGTCGCGTCGGAGACGACCGAGTTCTCGAACAGGTCGTCGGCGGTCTGCATCAGCGCTGCATCGTGCGCGCTCCAGCCCCTGGCCTTCGGGCCCTGCTTGATGTTCTCGATGTCAGTGTCGGTGAGGCCGCCCTTTTTGGCGATCAACTCGTGCTGCGCGAACTCGTATTCGGCCTGGTTCAGCCAGCCGATGCGCAGGATCAACATCTCGCGATCCCGGAACGGCAACGTCTGTTTTTGCAGTATGTGCCCGGCGAAAGGCGTCCAGCGTTTCACCAGCTTCGGATGATGGGCGAGCACCTTGAAGATGTTGAAAATGCGCCCGTTCATGGCGTTTTTCTCGACGCCCTCGCGGTCTTCTGCCGCCAAGGTCGAAAGGTCGCGCATGGGAATGCGCTGCGTGCGCTTGATCATCGTGTTTCCTCCTGCCGGAGAGCGTAACATCCCGGGCCATGTCGTCCTCGATCGAAAGACGCCGCCTTTTGCTGGGCGGTGCAGCGCTCGGCGCTTTGCCCACCACCGCCTTCGCGCAACGCGGCGGCGATGTGCTCGAGATCAAGACCAACGAGACCGCCACGATCGACGGCCGTCAGTGGGACACGCCGATCGTCGGCGGCGACACGTTCGACGCCGTGCATCGCTCGGTGCTGCTACGCTTCCCGACGGCGGGCGACGAGATCGCCGATTTCCTGCGTCTGGGCCGGGTGCTGGCCAAGGCTGAGCTGGTGATGCGCTACGCCGGCTACGAGATCCTGCCGGGAGGCTACACTTGGCGCGACGGGCTCGGCCGCAAGCCATGGACCGAGAACAAGCCGACCTGGCACGTGCTGGCCGCACCGCTGCGCCAGCCGTGGGCCGCCGCCGCCGATACCGGCCCGACGTTCAATGCCAGCGTGAACGGCATGCGCTACTGGGCGCGCTACGGCGCCAGCGATCCGCAGCGCGACCGCGCCTTCGACCTGCTGGAGCCGGCGGAACTGTCCTACGAACAGACCGAGGCGCGCATCGACATCACCAAGCTGCTGTCGACGCCCGTGGTCGAGCGCGAGGCGGGCGAGCGGCTGCGCGCGCTGGAGCAACACGGCTTCCTGCTGCGCAAGCTCGAGACCTACGACGCGCGCTACCGCAACATGGGCGACGCCTACGAATGGGCGATGCCGATTGGCGGCCACGGAATCAAATTCGAAGCCCCACGCCTGGTGCTGACCACCCGGCCGACCGGCGGCAGCGTGTCGATCGTCATGCCGCTGCAGCTGCAGGGCGACTGGCAGCGCCGCACCAAGGACAACTCGCTGCCCACCCTCGTGATGCCGACACCGGCGGAAGTCGAGGCTCGCGCCAAGCGCTCGCTCGCCATCAAGGGCGCGCCGCGATCGGCCTGGGAGCAGGCCCATATCGCCGACCTGCTGAAGGTGGGCGGCGACCAGGTGAGCGACTGGGCCAACGTTTCCGGCGAGAAGGGCTACAAGGACTATCGCGAGCGGCTGAAGCTGCTGCTCATGCGCCCGCCGCGCTACTGGGAGGGCTGGGGCGTCGAGGACCTGCTTCTGGTCTACCTCGCCTTCTACGACGTGCTGACCGAGCAGGCGCGCGAGCATCTGCGCAACTACTGGACGGCGTGGCTGCAGCCCACCCTGGCGACCAATTCCTTCGTTCATCCGCAGAGCAAGGAAGCGATCGAGTACTGGAACCGCACGCACGATTGGCGCGGCAACGCCTCGTTCTTCCGCGACGGCTACAATTTCGCCGTCAGCACGCAGAACTTCAATCACACGGCGGCGATGGGCGCGCTGATCGGCGGCGCCACCATCAAGTCGGAATATGCGATGGGCGACGGCCGCCACGGGCTGGAGCACCTGGCGCTGCGCTTTTGGGGATTCCAGGATGGCGGCACGCAGGAGCTGCTCGACCACTATTACCTGTCGATCACGCTCAGCGCGCAGAAGATGTTCGCCGACTACGGGCCGACGCCGATCGACCGGCTGATGGGCCGCATCCTGGTCGACCGCACGATGGAGCTGCTGATCACGCTCTATCATCCCAAGTTGAAGCGCTTCGTGTCGTCGTCGGGCCGCGCCCGCATTTCCGGCGCGCTGCAGGAGCAGGACGGCATCTACAGTGCGCTGCACACGCTCTCCAAGGAAGGCGCGGTGAACGCGCTCGACATCCCGGCCGAGACGCGCGTGCACGGCATGCCGCTGTGGGGCTACGATTTCCCGCCGGGCCGCGTCGGCGTCCAGTCGCTGCCCTCGTCGTGGGGGCCGGCCTGGCTGTCGGGCCTGATCGACAACAAGCCGGTGCCGTTCGAGGAGACCGCGACCGAAACGACGCGCGGCGCTTTCCGGCCGCCGCTGTGGCGCCGCACCTGGCTCGGCCGCTGGAACGGCCTGTCGAGCATGGACATCAAGGGCGGCACCATCGACCTGATGGCGCAGTGGGTGCGCGCGCCCAAGAAGTCCACCGGCGTCGAGGACCTGGGCACGCTCACCTTGCGCTATCACGCCAACACGCCCGACCTCGCCACGACGCGTGAAGGCGTCTATGGACCGGCCGGATTGATGCTGACCTACCAGAGCCGCAACCGCGCCATCGTCGTGGCCAAGCCATTCAGCAACCGCGACCGCCTGTTCCGCGGCATCGACAAGGCGCCGGTTTCGCGGCTGGCGACGGTGATCGGCCTGTGGAACTTCAGTCCGTCGCCGGATTGGGAGCTGTTCATCGACGACCGGAAGATCACGACCTTCCCGGTCAAGATGAAGTACGGCCAGCGCCTCATGATCCACGACGGCGTGAGCTATCTCGCGCTCCTGCCGCTGTCGGCGACCGATCTCGGCCGCGACACCGAGATCGAGATCGGACCGGGTGGCTCGGGCAAGGGCGACTTCTTCACGGCGCCGATCGCGCCGGCGCTGATCATGTCGATGTACAACCTGAAGCTCGACAAGCCGGTGGCGCAGGATGCGCTCGACCTGCCGCGCATCATGACCGCGACTTATGGCGCCTTCGTTCTCGAGCTGGGCGATGCCGAGCAGCACGGCAGCTTCGAGAACTTCGTGGCCTACATGAAGAAGAACGAGGTGACGCACGCCTGGAACGAGAACGAGAAGCGCCTCGACGTCACCTACCGCAGCGGCACCGACCTGATGGAGGCCTCCTTCGGCACCAACTTCAGCCAGCCGACCGAAGTGCACTACGGCATTGATCCCGGCCAGCAGGAGACCGCGATCAAGTCTCGCAAGCTGAACGGTCAGTGGCCCTATCTGCCGCCCGGCCTCGACCGCGACACCAGCTGGTCGCAGCAGGGGACGACCGGCAAGCTCGAAAAGAACGGCGCCACCCTGGTCACCGAGGCCGGCCGCAAGGCCTACCTGCAGGCCGACCCGTTGAGCGGCGCAGTGGTGGGCTATAATCCGCTGCCCGATCCGCAAACCTGGACGCTCACGACGCGCGACGGCGTCACCCTGGGCGCCGACGGCAAGCTGGCGCTGCTCAAGGTCGAGTACCGCCCGTGGGTCCACGAGATCGACATCTCCCATGTGCCCAAGCCCGAGCAGAACGGCGCCGACATGGCGCGCAACTTCACGATCCAGGGCCTGGCGCAGGCGCCGCGCGTGACCCTGAACGGCAAGCCGGCGACAGTCGTGCCCGACGGCAAGGGCTTCAAGATCTCGCTGGGATAGGCATGCGGCTGCAGCGCTCCGCTTTTCTCCAGCTCGCCGGCGCCGCGTTGCTTGCCCGGCCGGCGATCGCACAAACGGAGACGATCATGAACAAGCGCAAGGTTCCGTCGACGGGCGAGATGCTGGGCGTCGTGGGGCTGGGCACCTGGCAGACCTTCGACGTGGGCGGCGGGGTGGCCGAGCGCAAGCCGCTCGGTGAGGTGCTGCAGGCGCTCTACGCCGCCGGCGGCTCGGTAGTCGACAGCTCACCGATGTACGGGCGTTCGGAAGGCGTCGCCGGCGACGTGATCGCGGCGCTGGGCGGGCGCGACAAGACGTTCATCGCCACCAAGGTCTGGACCTCGGGCCGTGCCTCGGGCATCGCGCAGATGGAGCAGTCGCTCAAGCTCTTCCACACCGACCGCATCGACCTGATGCAGATCCACAATTTGCTCGACTGGCAGGTGCATCTGGAAACGCTTCGCGCCTGGAAGAAGGAAGGCCGCATCCGCCTGCTGGGCATCACCCACTACACCGAGAGCGCGCACGACCAGCTCGAGGCGGTGCTGAAGCGCGAGACGTTCGACTTCATGCAGATCAACTACGCGATCGACGATCGCGGTGCCGAGCGCAGCCTGCTCAAGACGGCGCAGGATCGGGGCGTCGCGGTCCTGGTCAATCGCCCCTTCGGCGGCGGCAGCCTGATGCGCACGCTCGCCAAGCGGCCGTTGCCGGGCTGGGCCAAGGACATCGGCTGCACGAGCTGGGCGCAGATCTTGTTGAAGTTCGTGCTGGCCAATCCGGCCATCACCTGCGCGATCCCAGGCACCAGTAATCCTGCGCATATGCGCGACAACATTCAGGCCGGCACCGGGGACTATCCCGATGCCGGCCTGCTGAAGAAGATGATCGCCGAAGTAGGCGCCTAGCTACTTGAAGAGCGCCATCGCAGCATCAAGGGTTCTGTAGACACCCCACAGCAGGGGGATGCCGACCAGGCCCCACGCGAGGGCGAGCTGTACCGGTGACGTGCCGTTGTTCATGACGATCCTCCCTTAACCGCGCGCGCCGGCGACACCGTCGGCCGACATGTGATGACGTTCGTGGACGGCCTTGATGCATGCATTGGCGATGAAGCCGATCACCAGCAGGCCGGCCATGATGTACATGGTGGTGTTGTAGGCTTCGGCCTTCGGGATGCCGGCCTTGATGCGGTCCTCGCGGATGTAGTTCACCAGCACGGGCCCCAGCACGCCCGCTGTCGACCAGGCGGTCAGCAGCAGGCCGTGGATGGCGCCGACATAGCGCGTGCCGAACATGTCCTTGAGGTAAGCCGGCACGGTGGCGAAGCCGCCGCCGTACATGCTGAGGATGACGCAGAAGCACAGGACGAACAGTCCGACGCTGCCGATCGAGCCCGTCTGCGGCACCAGGATGTAGAGCGCGGTGCCGAGGACGAAGAAGCAGAAGTAGGTGTTCTTGCGTCCGATCAGGTCGGAGATGGAGGCCCAGAAGAAGAAGCGGCCGCCCATGTTGAACAGGCTGATCAGGCCGACGAAGCCCGCCGCCGCGGCGACGGTGACCTTGCCGGGGAACATCTCCTGGCTCATCGCCGAGGCCTGGCCCAGCACGCCAATGCCGGCAGTGACGTTGAAGCAAAGCACGATCCAGATCAGCCAGAACTGCGGCGTCTTCAGCGCGTCGTAGACATAGACGTCATTCTTGCTGATCAGCTTCTGCGCCACCACGGGCGGCACATAGCCTTCCGGCTTCCAGTTCGCGGCCGGCACCCGCACGATCGTGGCGCCGACCATCATGAAGACGAAGTAGATGCAGCCCAGGACGATGAGCTATGGTCG